>JAXMAQ010000109.1:0-1614 GCA_046350335.1 Planctomycetota bacterium | reverse complement strand
GATGGTTTGGAAGTCGATGGCGAGCAGTTCGGTTCGGGTATAGCCCGAGAGTTCGCAGAGGGATCGATTGACGGCGAGAAACCGTCCTTCGGGGGAGACGAGTGCCATTCCAATGGCAGCATATTCAAAGGCGCTACGAAAGAACCGTTCCCGGGCCTTTAGCAGTGGTACTTCGTCCGGTAAATCGAGTTCGTCCGCGGCCATCGAGCGAGCAGCTCCCTTCTCGTGGCGAAATCGCCGCTTGCGGGGCAAGGCACCGCGCGTCCTCCCGCGCCAAAACATCACGTTTCATTCTAGCGCGGACGTGCCGAGAATGCAGCATTCTGATTAGACCTCTTCCATAATGGTTATTCATGAGCGAGCCTGGGAGGCACTTCGCCGATACCGGCTGAAGTCGAACTCAGCGAGTCGTGGGAGTCCAGACTACTTGACGCGCGCCCCCGAGAAATTGCACCCATCCCCAAAAGCACGCGAGCCAGGCGATCAAGGCGAAGGATGCCAGCCGGAACGGCAGGAATATTTTTCCCGCAGCGGGGGCCAGGAAACCGACGGCGGCGAGCGATAGTCCCAGGAATCCCAAGGCCGCAAAAACCGATAGTAGTGGATCCCGGTCCAGCGCGCCAACGACGGAGACGATCGCCGCGGGCAATAAAGCGGGTGGTCCCATCCAGCGCGCGACCTTGTGACTGATCAATTCCCACCAGTAAATGGGATGGCCATGGCCGCTCCTGAGCGCGCCCGAGCGCCATAGAGTGTCGATACCGCCAGCGATGGTGCGCGCCTTGCGGCGAAACTCCCCGGCGTGATTCTTCGCCGGCAGCATGTACCCGATCGCCTCTTCGTCCACCACTGCGCGGTAACCGAGTTTGACGGCGTCGAGGGCGGATAAAAAGTCGTTGCATGCACCCGGGTCGAATGGAATGAAGCACTTGCGCCGGATCGCGTAGCACGAGCCGCAAAGTCCGACCGCGCTCCCCAGGTCTGCTTCCATCTTGCGAATGGCGAGGTCCAGATCCAGGTACGCGCCTTCCGCTTCCCGTTCGGATTTGAAGAAGGCGACTCCCGCGTCTTGTGGCGATCCGTTGGTGGCCTTCGGCGCGGAAATGTGAATCACGCTGCTGACCGCGCCAACCCTCGGATCGGCGAAGTTTCGCGTGAGCCGTTTCGCGCACCAAGGTTCGACGAAGACGGCGGCGTCCGTGAAGAGAAGGATTTCTCCGGTCGCCTCTTCAACCGCGCGGTTCAATGCCACCTGTTTCCCGGATCGGTTCTCCAACCGAATCAGACGAACCGGATAGCCATGATTGCGGACGATTTCGTCCGTCCGGTCGGTCGAACAATCGGAGGCGACGAGGATCTCCAAACGGTGCCGCGGGTAGTCCAAGGCGAGCGTGTTGGCGATCTTCGACTCGATAATCTCTTCTTCGTTGTGCGCCGCGATAATGATGGAAAGCCGAGGATGGGAGTCGGCTTTCTTCCAGGGATGTCGGCGAAATCTGCAGAGAATCCACAGACAGAGCGGATAAATCGTGTACGGATAGACGACGAACAACGCCATCGCTAAGAGGATTGCCCGGCAGACAAAGGTCGTCGTCGTCATGCAGCCTTAATCGC
>JAXMAQ010000108.1:0-1956 GCA_046350335.1 Planctomycetota bacterium | reverse complement strand
GGAATGGACTCGCCGGGAAGCACTTGCACCCGGTCTCCCACGCACAGCGCGGAAAGAGGAACTAACTCGGCTTGACCATTCGCGATGCGGCGTGCCTTTTCGGGAAGTAGTTTGGACAGAGCGCGCACCGCTTCCGTCGTCCGCCATTTCCCCGTGGCTTCGAGCCAACGGCCCAGCGTGACCAGGACGAGAATCATGCACCCGACTTCGAAATAGATGGGGCCATCGTCTTGAAAGACCGCGACTGCCGAAGTGACGAAGGAGGCGGCCACTCCGAGAACGAGAAGCAGGTCCACGCCCCACATGCCCCGGCGGTGGTTATGCCACGCCGATTCCGCAAGTGGTGCAGCCAGCAACACGAAAACGGGAATGGAGAAAAGCAGACTCAGATAACGAAACAACCCCGAAAGTGCTTCCGGAAGATCGGCCCCGGCGGAGGTCTCCTGACCCCAGAGCGCCATGCTGAACACCATGACGTTCATGGTGAAGAAAATCGCCGTGCCGAGCCTGGCTAACGTTCCTTTCGCCAGCCCTTCGTCGCCGGTCGCGCCCGTGATCTCCTCGGCAAGCTGGCAACCGTAACAGCAGTACTCCGGTTGGGGATCCTTTGACGACGTTCCACTTCCCCGCGGCGTGGCCAAGGGTAAACCGCAGAAGTGGCACGCACGGGGCTGGCGCGGAACGTCGCTCATGGCATCGCCGGCTTTGCAGCCTCCTTGGCTGGCTCCGCGCTCTTCTCTTTCGAAACGGCGGCCGGTCTCGATATCCGAGAACGGAACTCCTGTTGGATGCTCGGGAACATGTACCGTATCACGTAAAAAATCGCCAGCGAATAGAATCCCACCCAAATCAAACGGACGATAAATGGGATTTGATGCCCGCGATACGTGTGGTAACGATGCTCCGCTTCGGGGGAATCGATTTCCAACTCAGCCATGATAGACCAACTCCTTGGCGCTACGATTCCGCGAGGCTTCTTCCTTCGAGTGGGTTGACGACTCGTTCCAGTCTCCCCCAGGTCCACCCGATGGGGAATCGTCGTCGGGCCCCCGATCGTCAGGACCATTATCCTCATCCTCGTTCTCTTCATCCAACCAACGCTCGCGTTCGAGCATCGCGTACTTGGGACTTTCTAAATCCTTGAACATGCCGCGGGAAATGGACCAAAAGAATAGGAGCCCAAAACCGACGCTCGCGAGCAGATAGTTGAAGATGGGCATGATCGCGAAAACACCCAATTCGTCTTTGCGGTAGGTGGCAACGAACTCGGCAAACTTCGTCGTGAAACCGAACGCGCAGGGAACCAGGATGATGACACCCAGTACCGCGGTCCAACGCCGGACCGCTCGCGAGGTCGTGCGTGATGGCATCGATTCGCTCATGGCGCCTCCGTCTCTTTTGAAACGCCTTGGACCGCGGCGACTCCCTTGGGGCCGGTTCCCGGAAGCGGGCGGTCCAAGCTCTTGTCAAACGCTTCGTAATAAGGATACGTTTCCAGCCAGCTACCCAACCATTGCATGTAGGTGATCAACGCCAACCCTCGCTCATTCGGCTTGTCTGGGCTACCGTCAAAGAGCCAAGGGTAATTCGGCATCACGGAATAGGACGAGGTGCTCTTGGGCTGAAAGAAATGAGCCGCGTGCCAATCATTGGAATGGCGCGCCCCTTCCCGAGATAGATCCGGTCCTACGCGGCGAGTACCGAAAAGCACCGGACGCTGCATCTCATTTTGGTACTCCCAGGTCTGCGCCACCGGTCCCCAGCGTTCGCTCTCGCGGGAGACGGGCCGAACGAATTGGCTATGGCAGTGCCAGCACGCTTCGCCCGTGTAGACATGGAGTCCCAAGCGGAGCATTTTCGCGCAATTCTCTTCGGTCGGCTCGCCGACGTACTTCTTGAACTGCTCCGGATAACGAGTGCTCAGCTCCTTAAACTCGGCCATCACTTGCGGATTGA
>JAXMAQ010000107.1:0-2835 GCA_046350335.1 Planctomycetota bacterium | reverse complement strand
TTGGCCTGGGCGTGCTGCAGGCGCTCGCGCAATGCACTCTGCTGAAATACTTCGACTATCTGTCGACGGTGTCGGGGGGCGGATATATCGGAAGCTGGTTCTCGGCCTGGGTGAATCGGGAGGGGAGCCTTTCGAACGTCGAAATTCAACTCAAGCCGAATCGACAGGATCATCAGGACGCGGATCGCCCCAGTTTGACGGATGGGAAAGTGGGCAATTTCGTCTGCCCTCTGGAGCCGGAGCCGATCTATCATCTTCGCCAGTACAGCAATTACCTCACGCCGCGCGTGGGGCTCTTCTCCGCCGACAGTTGGTCGATCGCCGCCATCTATGTCCGCAACGCGCTTTTGAACCAACTCGTGCTTGTTACCGCTGGCATCGCGGCATTGGTGCTCATTCGGTATGTCATCTATTTTTTCAGCGTGCGCGGTGAGGGGTTTGGCATTTTCTCCTTGGTGGTCACGTGCATACTTTTTGTCGTTTGCATGGGTACCCTGACTGCGTGGATGGCGACGCTTGGTCGTGGACAGGGGAACGGCAAGGCGCCTTCCTGGCTGAGCGAAATCGTCACGAAGACCCAATCGGGGAATCTCTTGAAAATCGCCATTCTCATTCCCTTGGTCCTCCTTTCCGCGATGCTCGCCTGGCTCGCCTTTGAGCCGGAAAACTCCGTCTCCCGAATCGCGAACCAGCCGATCGTCAAGGAGCTCGCGGTGCCAGTGCACGCACTTTGGACGCGCATGCAGACCAATGAACCTGTGACAGATGCGGCCGAGGGTAGTCTCCTCCGCGTTAGTCCTTGGCAGTGGCATCTCACCTCGACCGTGGCAATGGGAGGGGCGTTTTTCCTTTTCGCCGGTTTCGCCCAGGTCATCATCCATAATCTGAGGAAGTTCAACACAACCACCCGAGCGGCCGACGCCGCGAGTGGGAAGCAGATTTGCTTTACGCTCTTGCGTGCGACCGTCGCGGGCGCTATTGCCGGCTCGGTGTTGTTTGGCAGTCTGTCTCTTTTTTCCCGACACGTCGAAACGGTGTATGCAGCCGCCACCTTCGGTCCCCCGCTGGTGCTTGCTTCCTTTTGCCTCATTTCATTCATCTGGAGTGGAGCATTGGGGAGGAGGCAACGGGAGGAAACTCGTGAATGGCTGGCGAGTTTGGCCGCGTGGATCGGCATTTTTGCCGCGGTTTGGCTAGCGAGCTTCACGGTTGCCGTCTATGCCTCCTGGGGGGTACTGGTCTTATGGGAACAAAAGGGAGCACTGCTTGCGTCGCTATTAGCCTCGGGCTGGCTAGGGACCGTCCTCGCGGGAGTTTGGAGCGGTCAAAGCAAAAAAACGGACGGTTCCATGAAGCATTGGTTTCTCGACGCACTGGCGCTCGTCGCGCCTCACCTCGCCATCATTGGGGGATTCATCTTCCTATCACTTTCGACGGGAGCAATCGTCCAATCCTTCGAAATCAATTCAAACTCCAATGCACCCAAGGCATTTCTCGCCCAGCTCTCGGCGAATCATGAAGGATACGCGCTACCGTTGATCTTTGTCGCGGCTGTCAGCATCGCCTATGTATTGGGATGGTTCGTTGACGTGAATCTCTTTTCCCTTCAGGCGATGTACGCCAATCGATTGACCCGTTGCTATCTCGGTGCTTCGCGACCGAAGTCGCGAAAAGCGATGGATCGGCATAGTGGTGCTCCGTCAAACTCCCAAGGGATACCCCGACTGGCCGATCCGTTCACCGGATTTGATCGGAACGACAATTTCGATTTGGTTCGACTCCGCATGGAATATCAAGCGAATGATCCGCCGCGCGCGTATTGTCATCCTGGCCCACTACACTTGATCAACACCGCGTTGAATCTGACTCAGGGGGATGAACTCGCCTGGCAAGAACGCAAGGCCGCCTCGTTTCTTCTCTCCCCGTACTATTGTGGCAGCGAAGTAACCGGCTATCGGCCGACAACCGAATATGCCGAGGGAATCACGGTGGGGCAGGCGGTCGCGATCTCCGGCGCCGCCGTCGATCCCAACATGGGGTATCACTCCTCGCCAGCGGTCACTGCCTTGCTCACCATGTTTAACGTCAGGCTCGGCGCTTGGCTGGGGAACCCCAAGCGGTCCGGGCAATGGAGGAATTCCGGGCCGAGGACGGGAGCCCTCTACCTTGCCAAGGAACTCATGGGTCGAACCGATTTTCGAAGTAAATACGTCCACCTTTCCGATGGCGGCCATTTCGAGAATCTGGCGGTGTATGAGCTGATTCGTCGGCGTTGCAGATATATCGTCGCGATTGACAGCGGTCAGGATGGAGACTTCCAATTCGCGGACTTGGGTAATCTGGTGCGCAAGGTACGCACGGATTTTGGCATCCGCATCGACATCTCGACGACGGGAATCGCGCCGGACCGGGAGACGGGGAAAAGTTCCGTTCATTGCGCTATCGGCAAGATCCGCTACGCCGACATCGACGAAGGGATGCCGGATGGCGTTCTCCTCTACCTTAAACCGTCGCTCACCGGCGATGAACCCGCGGACGTCCGGCATTACTCGAAAATGCATGCCGCTTTCCCGCACGAATCGACAGCGGATCAGTTCTTCGACGAGTCCCAATTCGAAAGCTACCGCGCGCTGGGGTATCACGTCGCGAGTTCGACGTTCGAAGAAGTCGTCCATTCCCTCAAAGGTACGCCAAGGGAGCGCTACGTCGCGCAACTCTTCGCTGGCTTGCACCGCCGGTGGCCGGAGGAACCGCCGAAACTCGACGAAAAGTTTTTCGAACTCTCCAAGGGTTTTGTCGAAATCCAGCAGCGTTTGGAGGAGGAACGCCTCGGAC
>JAXMAQ010000106.1:0-3144 GCA_046350335.1 Planctomycetota bacterium | reverse complement strand
GACAAGGTAACCCTGTTTGCCGACGACCTCAATATTCCGATCGGGCTCTTGCCCTACAAGAAGGGCGTGATCGCCTTCAGCATTCCCTACATTTATTTCCTTGAAGACACCGACGGCGACGACCGCGCGGACAAGCGGGAGATTCTGTATGGCCCAATGGGATTCGACCGCGACACCCACGGCCTCAACAACGCGTTTCGACGCGGATTCGATGGCTGGGTCTACGTCTGCCACGGCCATGCGAATCACTCGAAGTTTCAAGGGAAGGATGGAAGCGTCCTCGATATCCAAAGTGGGAATACATACCGGATCCGACCGGACGGCACTCGCGTCGAGCCGTTTGCCTGGGGGCAGGTGAACCCTTTCGGACTCACCTTTGATCCGCGCGGAGATCTGTTCAGCGCTGACTGTCACACCAAGCCGATCATGCTGCTCCTTCGCAACGGCTACTATGACTCATTCGGCAAACCGCATAACGGACTCGGCTACGTCCCGGCGGTCATGGAACACCTGCACGGTTCGACCGCAATCGCGGGGACCACCTGTTACACGGGGGATAACTTCCCGCCGGAGTTTCGCGAGAACATGTTTTGCGGCAATGTCATGACCAGCCGCGTCAATCGGGATACCCTCCGCTTTGTGGGTTCCACGATCCAGGCGGTCGAACAGCCGGACTTCTTGATCAGTGACGATCCCTGGTTTCGTCCCGTGGATCTTCAGGTCGGGCCCGATGGCGCGCTCTACGTGGCGGACTTTTACAATCGGATCATCGCACACGTGGAGGTACCACTCAATCATCCCGGACGGGATAAGGCTCGCGCGCGTATCTGGCGAATCTCTTACGCTGGTCCTTCGCAAGGGTCAGCCAAGCGAGCCGTCAGGAATCTCCGGGCCGCGGAGGAAAAGGAATTGCTCCGAGCCTTCGAGGATCCCAATCTCGGGGTTCGCATGCGCGCCACGGACGAATGGGTCGATCGTTCGCTGGCTTCCAAGCCGCTCAGAGACGCGCTTCGTGACCACGCAAATGCCAATGTTCGAGTGCACTCGCTTTGGGGCCTGCATCGGCTGGGAGATTTGTCTAACGAGGACGTGATTCAAGCGGCGAGCGACAAAGACCCGGTCGTGCAGACGCACGCGATGCGCGTCTTGTCGGAAACGTTTCCCTGGTCCGACGAGTTGGATTC
This sequence comes from Planctomycetota bacterium, assembly GCA_046350335.1. Lineage (GTDB taxonomy): Bacteria > Planctomycetota > Planctomycetia > Kolteriales > Kolteriaceae > JAXMAQ01. The sequence goes on along the minus strand of JAXMAQ010000106.1, from coordinate 1,960 downwards.
GTTGGCCATCCAGGGGCTAACCGATGCCGATCCCTTTGTCCGCCGGTCGGCGGTCGATGCCCTTGGGCGGCATCCGAGGAATAGCCATCTGGGGCCTCTGTTCGCGCTCTGGAATCGTACGCCTCCCGACGATGTCCACTTGATCCATGCCATTCGAATGACGCTATTGGAGGAAGTTCGGCAGCCGGGAACCCTGTCGGATTGGAGCCGAAGGAATTCGGACGAAAATGACCGGATACGAATGTCCGCCATCGCATTGGCCGTTCAGAATGAAGAAGCCGCAGCGTTTCTTTTGGACACTCTTCGCCGGCATGCATCGTCCTCGCTAGATCTCAAAGCGATTTTCACGCATGTTGCCAAGCATCTTCCCTCCGATTCCGAAGTGACTTCGCTTCCCGAACTCGTGCAAAACAATATCCCTCAGGATCTCGATCTACAACTTGATCTCTTGTTGGCGGTGCGAAACGGGCTGCAGCAGAGAGGTAAGCCGGAGCCCGAGGAGGTTCGCGTCTGGGGGAAGTCATTGGCGCATCGCCTATTGCAATCGGTGGGGGCCGGCGCGAACGACTGGAAGAGCATGACGCAAACCGGCGCGCCGGGGCCGGATTGGAAATTGGAGCCCCGGAACACGGAGGATGGCAAGACGGCCGTTCCCTTCTTGAGCAGTCTCCCTTTGGGGGAAGGATATAGGGGTACGTTACGCTCCCGAGAGTTTGACATTCCGAAGCAACTTCAATTCTATCTCTGCGGCCATCTCGGTTTTCCGGACCAACCGCCACAGAAGGAAAACGTCGTGCGTCTACGTATGTCGGACACCGGGGAAGTCGCGCGTGAAGTGGAGGCGCCGCGCAACGACACGGCTCGACGGGTGACGTGGGATCTGGGCGAACTGGCTGGAAAGCGTGGTTATTTGGAGATCGTTGACGGCCTGAATGTAAACGGTTACGCATGGCTAGCCATTTCGGGGATCGAGCCCCCCGTGGTTTCCGTGCCGGACATCAGCCCCGAGGTCGTGGCTCGGCGGCAGCGCTACGCCGCCATGATTGCGGAAAGTCTAGGATTAAGCGATCTGCAGTCCTCCCTGGCGGCGATCGTTCGCGCCGACTATGCGGAAATCGAAGCGCGATTGGCGGCCTCGAAAGCATTAAGAACATTTCAACCTAACCCCCGGCTCGCCGCGCTCGCGGAATTACTTCGCGAGGCATCCATGGATCCCGCGTTGAAGCGTCAAATTGCCGAGGTGGTGGCTTCAGGGGAGAACCAGGATTTCGCTAAGTTCTTTTCCGCCGCGATGCGATCGGCGCCGAACCGCGCCCAAGTCCTGGCCGCGGAGCGGCTCTCCGAAACCCAAGCGGGTGCCGAGCAGTTCTTGACCTCTGTCCAAGCGGGGGATCTTGCCCCCCGTTTGTTACAATTGCCCGCGGTTCGCGAACGCCTCGAGTCCCTTTTGACCAAAGAAAAGCTTAAGGAAATGAAGAACCTGCTGGCATCGCTTCCACCCCTCGATCAAGAGACGGAGAAGTTATTGTCCACTCGTCGAGACGGCTACCAGGCCGCCAATCCGTCTGTCGAAAAGGGAAAAGAACTTTTCGTCAAGAACTGTTCCGGCTGTCATCAAATTGCCGGCAAGGGCGCGGTACTTGCGCCGCAACTTGACGGCATAGGCAGTCGCGGCCTGGAGCGCGTGCTCGAAGACGTCCTCGATCCCAACCGGAATGTCGACCCGGCGTTTCATGTAACCATCTACGAATTGGACGACGGCAGGGTGCTCACGGGGCTATTGCGCCGGCGCGAGGGGCAAAGCGTGGTGATCGCCGACAACAAGGGACAAGAGATTTCCTTCCCCCGGGAATCGATCGTGGAGGAACGAAAGTCTCGACTCTCTCTCATGCCAACGAATTTCGCCACGGCGCTTAACGAGGCGGAGTTCAACGATTTGCTTTGCTACCTCTTGGCGCAG
>JAXMAQ010000105.1:0-3165 GCA_046350335.1 Planctomycetota bacterium | reverse complement strand
ACATCAACAATCAAGGCGAGGTCATCGCCGTCATTCGCGATGCCGCCAACAATTCGCTATGGCTGGGCGACATCCACGGGCTCCATTTGATTGCGAGCGTGGTAGATCCGTTCCGCTCCTTTGGGAGCGTCGCCATCAACAATAAAGGGGACTACGCCTTCGCCGCATTGCTCGACTCAGGCATTTCGGGGATTTTTACCGGAACCGATCCGGTACTTGACAAGGTTATCGGCATCGGCGACGCCCTGGATGGGTCCACTGTCACCCATATCGCATTCCAAGGATCGGGCTTCAATGATCGCGGCCAAATCGCCTTCTACGCGGACCTAGCCAATGGCAGACAAGGCGTGTACATCGCCAGCGTCCCCGAAGCCGGCTCGCTGGTGATGCTCGGCGCGGCGAGCGCCGCCGCGCTTACATTATCTGCTAGGCGGCGCCGTAACGCGATCACTCGTTGATCCTGATGTCATCGATGACCAGAACTCCCTCGCGGGCCTGCATCGAGTCCCGCCGGGAACTGTCCTTGATCCAGGTGACGCGGTGGCGGGAGAGACTTTCGAAGAGGCGAATGTTTGGCCGGATGTCGGCGTTTAGATTGGAGCCGGTGATCGAAACCTTGATTCGGCCGAAAGAAAAGGGGGACAGGCGCGAATGGCACTAAGTTAGTGATGGAGATGCTGTAGCTTATTGGGTTTGCGTCAACGCGAAGGGGTTCGAATAATCTCGCAAGAAAGACTAAAGTTGACCGGTCGAGCGTGAGACCAACAATTCGTCCGTGACATGGTTATGGCACGGAGGTCACGGACGTGGTCTTTCATCTCAGCGAAGCGTTGGGACGGATCAAGCGTAATCTGGCGGAACTCCTCGAGCGCGAGACGATTCTGGAGTGCTGCCGCGAGGTTGGCCATACTTGGCGGGATCGGCTTTTCGACCCAGTGACGACCTTGCATCTCTTCATTCTGCAAGTGCTGCATCGCAATACGGCTTGCACGCATTTGCCGCATCTGTCGGACTTGTCCTTTACCTCCTCGGCCTATTGCCAAGCGAGAAAGCGTCTCCCGCTGGCGATTCTGGGCAAATTGTTGGCAAAAATGATCCATGCCGTTCGCCCGGGCGCGGACACGGGGGATAGCTGGCATGGGCATCGAACGTTCCTGGTGGACGGTTCGAGCTTCTCGATGTCGGATACGTCGGAATTGCGCGGCTACTTCGGCCAGCCGAGCGAGCAAAAGTCCGGCTGTGGCTTTCCCGTGGCGCATTTATTGGCCATGTTTCATGTCGGCACGGGCATGTTGATCGAGGCGATTGCCGCCCCCATGACGACACACGATCTCTCGCAGATGCCCTTGCTTCATCCACGGCTAGAGCCCGGCGATCTGTTGGTGGCGGATCGAGGCTTCTGCTCTTTTACCCACTTGGCGATCCTGCGCGATCGCTTGTTGCACGCCGTTTTTCGCATCCATCATCGCATGTTCGTCGATTTCACTCCGGGTCGTCCGCACGGGCGAGGGACAAAAGGGATTCCAACCTCGCGTTGGTTGCGACAGCTAGGTGTCACCGATCAATTGGTCGAATGGTTCAAGCCCGAGCAAAGGCCCAAATGGATGACCGCGGAACATTTCGCGATACTCCCAGAGTCGATCGTCGTGCGTGAATTGCGCTACACCGTGAATCGTCCCGGCTTCCGCACGAAGGAAGTCACGCTGGCAACGACTCTGCTGGACGCACAGATGTATCCCGCCGAGGAGTTGGCGAACCTTTATCGAACCCGCTGGCGCATCGAAGTGGAGCTGAAAAATCTCAAGCAAACCATGAACATGGACATCTTGCATTGCAAGACGGTGGAAGGCGTGCAAAAGGAGCTGGCCGTTTTCGCCTTGGTTTACAATCTCGTCCGGGTCGTCATGTTGACGGCAGCCGGTCGCCAAGGCGTGCCCGTCGAGCGCATTAGTTTCATTGATGCCGTCCGTTGGCTCAGTCACGCCAAGCCAGGAAAACGCCTCGGTAACTTAGTGGTCCTTCCGATCCGTCCCGACCGCGTCGAACCGCGCGTCCGAAAACGAAGGTCGAAGAACTATCGACTCATGAGGGAATCGCGCGAAATACTCAAAGCCCGACTTTTGGGCGAAATTCCCGCTCGCTAACTTAGTGCCATTCGCGCCTGTCCCCCTTTCTCCCTCCCGGCAAGTGCGCGAGAACTGCTTGCTGACGAGATTCGAATTTTGCGTAATAATACGAATGCACCGAATTCGGCTTTGCAGGAGTTAATTAGTTTGAGCAAGGCCATCCATCGGTACGATTATGAGCCGCTACACCGCATTCGTCAGTAGTAAGGAATTAAAACCGTGCGACATCCCAAATTTAGTGTGTCCTTCGAGGAGTTACCATCCGATCCAAAGGAGCGCCACGAAGCGCTGGTTGATCTCTTCGGTGAGTACGTTCTTTGGGTCCGCGAACAGGCAATATCAAGGATCCGGCGATTAGTTGAATCGGAGGAGGAACGCAATAAGCTTGGAACATTGTTTCGAGACGTATTTGAGGATGCTGCAAACTTACCCGTGAAAGACAGAATCATAGCGCTCCGCCTCGTCGAATCTGCGATTGGCAACTTCGCGGGACTGTTCTTGACCATGATGTCGGGACAGGGTTTCGATGATTCGCTCGGTCCGAATCATGTGTTTCGTTATCGTCTCGATATGGAAGTCTGTGACGTTGAAAAAGGTGAGGTCGTTTATGAAGAAACAATAAATCGAGGTGGCAAGAAGTTTTTTCCTGAATACTGGGGGCGGTGGCTCAACAAATATCGTGAGTTGCAGGCCGAAAACAATGGGGAAGCGACGGGGAACATTACAATCCCGTAAAGCGAGCTAGGCGGCAGATACATACGTTTAAAAACGATTTCCGTAAGAGTTCCGGAAGGGTGATAGGGCCTCATGACCTATTGCTCTGCCTTTTTTCTTCTGCCGTTGGGAACTTACGGTGTACAATGGCCGCGTCGCCGGACTTGGGGATGTTCTTTGGCAATCTAAAGCATTCTTGTGGACGATTCTCTTGGCGGCGACCGTGCCTGGGGACTCGCGGACCGTCAAGGCGGTGTCCGCGACATGGTGAACAACGCCGGCGCGTCGCAGGGGCACATCCAGTACAGCGCGTTTGGCGAAGTGA
>JAXMAQ010000104.1:0-3305 GCA_046350335.1 Planctomycetota bacterium | reverse complement strand
CACGGCCGACGCTGGCCGCCACCTGGTCGTGTTTCATTCGGAATCGGTGGAGGGGGTGTTCGCGTGAGCGCATTGCTGCAGTGGCCCGCTCTGGAACAAATGCGGGCGAAATGTGACCAAGTCGTCTCCTTCGGCCAGGGGACGTTTGCGTGGAAAGAGGACGACCGGTACACCGCGGTTCTCACGCAATTCGGTGCCGAGCGATTGGACTCCGTTCTTACCATGTTATTGCGGACGCTGGGTTCCGCGCGGGCGCGCGAAGATTTGCCGCATGCCCCGCCACGGATTCAGAAATTGGTGGAGTATCTGGGAGGGCTCGATCGGGGCCAGATCCTTTTTGCATGTGATCCAGGCCAAGGACCGATTCTCTTCTGCGGCTGGTGGCCTTGGGGGAACGGCGTCACCATCTCGATCCGGATCGGGTTATTCGACGAAGCCGCGACCGACGAGGACCGGGACGCCCATCGGCAACTCCTCCACTCCTGGTTCTCCCTATCCCCCGCGACTTAAGCCCACTGTCTTCGCGGAGGGACGGAATTACCGCATATTCGCCCTGCCGGGTGGCCTGCTCCACGCTTGCGTGGGCATGTTCTCGACATCCACCCTCCGGCACCGAGATCGGCGACGGCGCGATGGCCATCCTCCTCGACGGCAAACACCGACATGGATCCGCGTCGTAAGGCCAAGCTCCCGGGTTCGTCACACTTTTCCGGCACGGATTCGACGGTTCGCCTGCTTTCAAGCCTCGTCCCCATCTTCCTCGGATCTGGCATGCCACGATTGACATTCCCGTCTCGGCGGCCGATGATTTCGGTCGCTTGGACTCAGCTAGTCAGGGTGGCAACGGAACCGGAAATATCGGGGGGCACATGAAGCATCGTCGAGTCACGCGCCGGCGGGTCATGGCAATTGCGGGAACCGCGTCGGTCTCAAGTCTCTGTATGGCAACGGAACGGGCGGAGCTTCTGCCAGAAAACGCGGAGGACGCGCTCCTGGCGCTCAAGGAGGGGAATGTCCGCTTTGCCGCGGGCAAGACGCTTCACGCGCACCAAAGCGCGAATTGGCGCGAGCATCTCGTCGGTGGTCAAAAGCCGTTCGCCACGATTCTGGGCTGCTCCGATTCCCGGGTTCCCGTGGAGTTGGTTTTTGATCAGGGGTTTGGCGATTTATTCGTCGTCCGCGTGGCGGGAAACGTCGTCGCGCCCGACGTGGTGGGAAGTCTCGCGTACGCCGTCGCGCACTTGATGACCCCCTTGGTCGTTGTGGTCGGTCACGAGAATTGTGGAGCGGTCACTGCCGCCGTCAACGCCTTGGCGGGAAAGATGGACGCGCTTGCAAGCGTCAACGCACTCGCTCGGCTGATTGAGCCCGGCCTGCCCGAAGGCCTTTTGGCCAAGCCGGCCAATGAACGGATACCACTCGCGGTGGAGGCGAACGTCCGCTGGTCCACGGGGCAACTGGCAAAGCAAACGTGGGCGAAACCTCCGATCGTCCCTGGTCCCGTTCGAATCGTCGGTGCCGTTTATGACCTGAAGACCGGCCGCGTCCGATTTCTGGATTCGTGAAAGCAATCTATAAATGCGTATCCATCGGCTTTTGCCTTTCATAAATGACGGGTGAGGACTTCGAAATAGGCTGGGGACTCGCATTCAGCGGGGCTTCGCTCAAGGCAAGCGGGACAGGGGTGATGGATGCCGAGGGAGGTCGCGGGGGAATCCGGCAAAGCCGGTTGGGAGTGACGATTGGCAAAGTTGGACGGGTAGTTCCGGAAAAACATGCTTGCGGATGGAAACGGAGATTGGGTAGGATTTAAGGATGCTCGAAAGAGCGATGTTCCGATTCGGACCTGAAGGGACCGGTGCCGTGCCGAATCGGCGCGACGACAACGCTCAGAGGTCAATGACTTCGGCGACGCGACATCGCTTTTCAAACGTTTGAACACGAACGCTCAATGCCTTGCTTGATCGGGGTTCCCGCCAGGGGATCTCACGCCAACAACGCTGCAACCTAGGTGCCTCGGAATGATCTGGAAGTTCTCACCCTCCTTGGTGTTCGTTTGGCTATGGATGGCTTCGGCCAGCTCGGCGACGGCGCAAACGTTTTCCCATGCCTTGCCGACGAGCGTTCAGCCCGGAACCACCAGTGTAATCAACGTTTACGGAGCGGGGCTCGCGAATGCCAAGACGCTTTGGACCACTTTTCCCGCGACCGTGACACTGGCGCCAGGGACGACGCCGACGGATACACAGGCGGCCTTCCAGGTCACCGTCCCCGCGGACGCCGCCGTCGGGATGTTCGGCGTACGGGTGGTAACGGACAGCGGCATTAGCGACGGCAGGCCTTGGGTGGTGGACGATCTGCCCATCGTGGTCGAGGCTGGGAACAACGTTTCGATCGATCAGGCGCAAGCGGTCAACCTGCCGGTCGCGGTGGATGGCGTCATAGCGGGCGAGACGAGCGACTATTACTCCTTCAACGTCGTCGCCGGCCAGCGCCTGGCGTTCGAAGTCGTGGGAAATCGACTCGGCGCGGGTTTGGATCCCTTGGTGCGGATTCTCGGGCCGGATAAACGCGAGATCGTCAGTCACGACAATGACGAGGGGCTGGGGTTCGACGTCCGCTTTGAACATGTCTTCAAGGACGCCGGCACGCACTACCTTGAGGTCCGCGATACCCGCTACCAGGGGGGTGGAAATTGGACGTACCATCTGCGGATGGGAGACTTCCCAATCGCGCGGGTGGCGTATCCCGCGGGGGGGACCCGTGGCCGATGGGTGAGCATCGCGTTTCCTGGCCGGACGGCGACCGATGTCGTCCCGATGAACACGCAAGTCACCGCCAACCCGATCGAAGAAGTCTTGCAGATCCCCGCCAAGGGTGGGAATTCCTCCGCCTGGGTTCCGTTCGTGCTCGACGATCAGGATCAACAGCTAGAACTCGAGCCGAATGATGACCTGCCGCTTGCCAATGCATTCATTCCAGGCCGAACCTTGAATGGCCGATTGCAGGCGCGCGGCGACGTGGATTATTTCCGGTTCACGGCAACGAAAGGACAGGCGATCCTTTTTGCCGCGGATACCAAGCGGATTTCCTCTCCGGTGGACCTCTACCTTCGGGTGTTGAATCGGCAGGGAGGAGAAGTCGCCGTCATGGACGATGCTGGCACGGAGGACGCAAAGTTCACGTTCACGGCTCCCGAGGACGGCGAATATACCCTGGTTGTCGAGGAGTTGAACCGTCGGGGCGGGCTCGAGTTCATCTACCGCATACTGACGCAGCCAGCCCCGGTGGATTACAGCTTGCTC
>JAXMAQ010000103.1:0-3825 GCA_046350335.1 Planctomycetota bacterium | reverse complement strand
CCGACTCTGGTCACCGCGAACCTGGAGGAAATCGACGCGTTTTTCAGCGATTCTGTCTGAGTGGGATAATTCGAATCTCTAGGGCCGAAGGTCCGCCAAAAAGATTCCGCGTCGAGAAGGATTGACGCGCGGGATCGGGCGGGTCTACCTTTGGGGCACGGGCCGTCCTCTGATCGATCGGGGGGGAGGGGACGGTCCGCTGCCTGAAAGGGAGCATTCATGAGTATTTTCCGCCGTCTAGATCACGTCTCGATTGGCGTCAAGGACCACGAAAAAGCCGAACGCCTTTTCATCGACATTTTTGGCGGAGAACGAATGGGAGACGCCGGCGTCTCGCCGGGCGAATGCTTCCGTTGGTCCACCTTCAAGCTTGGCGGAAAGAAAGTCGAACTCGTCTCTCCCACCGAGCCAGGCGCCCCAGGCGTCGGCAAATACCTCGAAAAATACGGCGAGGGAATGCATCACCTTTCCATCAGCGTCGACAACTTATCCTCCGCGATCGCCTATTTCCAATCCCAAGGCGTCCGCGTGCTCGCGGAAAATGACTCCAACCCGCTTTGGAGGCATTGCTACCTCCATCCCGCCGACACCTTCGGCGTTCTCATTCAAGTCTTCGAGGAGAATGAACAGACACTCAAGGGAGGGGAGTAGGCCCGGATCAAGGAAATCGATACGATGGCCGCTATCGCTGGCGCGAATTCGAGTCCGATTGGCGAGGCTTCCTCCGAGCGATCGTGGCGTGAGCAACCACGGGGAAAACGCGACTCGGAAAACACGATCCAGGATGGCAGAGCAGCGTGCCCTTCGAATACCGCGACTATGAGTATTTTCTTGTTAGCACGCAGCTCGTCCTGATGATGATCGGGATGGGAGCGACGCTGCAGGTCAAGGACTTCCTTGAGATTGTTCGCGAGCCTCGGGGCCTACTGGTTGGTTTTGCCGCCATGTTTCTCGGCGCCCCCCTTTTGGCGATCGGCCTCAATCATCTCTTCGGTTTGGACGCCGGTCCCGCGATGGGCTTGATTCTGGTTTCCATCATGCCCGGGGGTTCGGTTTCCAACGTATTCACATTTTTGGGTCGTGGGAACGTCCCCCTTTCGATCGCCATGACGGCGTTGGCGACGGTTGGATCCATCGTCACGGTGCCTCTTTTGCTCGAACTATTGGCCTTCGAAACCTTGCCCGCCGATTTCCAGATGCCGGTCGACGAAATACTTCGGGACATCGGACTATTCCTTCTCGCGCCGCTCGCCGTCGGAATGATCTTTTGCAGGACGTGGCCAGTGCAAAGCCTGGAATTATCGAAATGGTGCGTTCGTGGTGGACTCGCGGTGCTGGCGTTGGTCGTGGTCGGATCCTTGACCAGCGGTCGTATCGATCCCACGAGTCTCGGCTGGCGGGTTCCGATCGCGATCATCCTCTTTTGCGTCCTGTCTCAACAAATCGCGATGTTGCCGTTTCGACTCCTTCGTTGGCCAACGCCCGACCGCTTCGCGGTCGGCATCGAGATTACCATTCGCAACGTGAATTTAGCGTTGTTGCTTCAAGTCATCCTGTTCCCATCAGCTTCCCCCGATGCGGGAAACATTCATCCACTTGCGGATGGCGTGCTATTCGTCGTGCTGTATTATGGCGCTGTCTCTCTCGTTGCGTCGGTACCGCCGATATTCGTGCACCGGCGAATCGCGCGAGCGGCAAGAGACAAGCATGTCGGTCGGAAGGAATGCACCACGTGAAACGATTGAACCTAGCGAGCAGTTTTTTGCGGGGCCGGCCGGGATTAGACCAGTGCCTCGCCTATCGCCGTCGCGTTTCCGAGGCCTCTACTCTGATAGTCGTTGGATTTAACTTCCTGTTGGCCGCTGTCTTCGTGGGGATCGGGACAAGCCGGGTTGCAGCCGAGGAGAAGGCTTCCATGCCGACGTTCTTTGATTCCAAGGGAGTCAAGATTCACTACCTGGTAAAAGGGGAAGGGGAACCGGTCCTGCTGATCCACGGCTTCTCCGCGAGTATCCTGATGCAGTGGGGAGTTCCCGGCATCCTCGATCGGCTGGCTTCGAATCATCAAGTAATAGCCTTCGACTGTCGAGGCCATGGCAAAAGCGACAAGCCCCACGATCCGTCGATGTACGGCGCGAATTTAGCCGAGGACGCGATCCGGCTTCTCGATCACCTAGGCGTGAAGAAAGCGCACGTCGTCGGTTACTCGATGGGTGGCCGGGTCGCCGCCCGCGTGATCATCCGCCATCCCGAACGTGCGTTGTCGGGAACGATTGCCGGCATGGGCGTGACGGGGGAAGAATTCGTCCTGCTCCCTTATCAGGAGGAATTGGCCAACTCCCTGGAGAGAGGAGAAGGCATTGGACCCTTGCTCCGCGAGTTGAATCCGCGCGGCCGGCCGATGCCTACGCCGCAAAAACTCAAATCGTCAGCAACGTGTACCTGCGCATCCGTAGCAAGGCACTCGCCGCCGTCGTCAGGGGTGGCGTCACGCTCGCCGTCACCACGGATGAAATCAAGAGCAACCGGGTTCCGGTCCTGGCACTCGTGGGAGAGGAAGATCCCATTCATGAAAAGGTTCGCATCATGACGACGTTGATGCCGAAAGTAAAACTCGTCGTTATACCAGGCGCCAATCATATGACGGCGTACGGGCGTCCGGAGTTTCGGGACGAACTCGCGCGATTCCTTGCCGAACATTCCACGCGCGCAGGGGACAAACAACGTCCCCCAATGCACGAATGATTCGCGAATGAATCGAGCAATGGCGCGGCCAAGCATCGAACGCGTTGTCCGTTGCGGGCGGACACGAGGCTATTACGGTTGCTAGCCGCTAAGCTGTGAATAGATCGCGAATCCCTCTTCCAGGAAAGACCGGAGTTTGTCCGGGTCGACGCGCTCTCCGGGCCGACAAAAAACCAACTGGTCCCCATCTCCTTCGACATACGTGCCGTTCGTCCCCTCGAAGAACTCGAGGCGAGACGGAACGAAAAGAGCTCGGACCGCCTCTTCATTTTTTCCCTTCAATAGATACTTTCGCGAAAACTCCGGGTGTTCCTCGAAATTGATGTCCTTAAGTCCAAAAAACGTTCCAATCCGGTGAAAAAAGTTTTCGGGTTTTAGAGTAAATCGCGGCAACATTAACGAAGGCGAACGAATCAACAACGCGGTGGTCTTGTGCGTGGTCGCGTTCTTGCCGCTCCCGGTCACGTATTGATAGTCGAACAGCGAAAGCTGTACGCTTCGCGTTTCGCCGCGGAGAAGGTTTAGGACTTGCCGAGATCTTCCTTGGGTAAACAGCTCGAGGTTCGGCAATTGAGACACCTCTGCCGAGTCCGTCTTGGGAAAGAATGGAATGCCGATCTGCTCGGCAAACAGGCGAATTTGCTCCGTCCGCTTTTTCTCGTAACGCCACGAGAAGTAGATGATGGCCAGGACGATCGTCAACACGGCGAGGGAGCCAAAGATGGCCAAGCCTATCTCCACGATTCCTATCTCCTCGTCACCAGAGCCCCAAAAATCTCCACCACGCAAGTCCAAGTATCAACCATAGCACGCCATTCACGAACGACAGGTAGAGCCCCACGCGCCACCACGTGCCGACGGGAACGTATCCCGTGCTGAAGAGAATCGGGCCGTGCGTCGTTCCATAATGCGTCAGCCCCGCGGAGAGGTTCGAAAAATAGGCGAACGCGAGAACGGCCACCGCCGGTGGACAGCCGGCGCCAAGCAAAATAAGCAGGAATGGCGCAAACATCGAAAGCACGTGGGCCGTGATGCTCGCGAACGCGTAATGCGCGTAAAAGTAGATCGCCAACGTTCCCA
>JAXMAQ010000102.1:0-3858 GCA_046350335.1 Planctomycetota bacterium | reverse complement strand
AGCGTGGAAGCCGGAGGACAAGCGGCCGGCAATCGTGTTCTTTTTCGGTGGAGGCTGGGCGACGGGGAGCGTTCGCCAATTCGAAGAACAAGCGGCCCATCTGGCTCGGCGAGGAATGGTGGCGGCTCGGGCGGACTATCGCGTCCGCATGCGGCATAACGTGACCCCAGATCGGTGCGTCGAGGATGCCAAGAGCGCCGTTCGTTACCTCCGCCAACATGCGGCGGTATTGGGAATCGATCCCAATCGAATTGTCGCGGCGGGGGGATCGGCAGGAGGGCATATAGCCGCCTGCACCAGCCTTACCGACGGACTCGAAGCGGAGAATGAAAATCTCAAGGTGTCTTCCAAGCCCAATGCTTTGGTTCTATTCAATCCGGCTCTTTCGTTCGTCGACTCGCCCCGTTTAATGTTCCTGATTGCCAACGACGCGGAATTGGGCAAAACGATTTCGCCGACCGAGCATCTTTCCAAGCAGACGCCCCCAACGCTGTTGCTCTATGGCACCGGGGATCCACTCTATGCCCAAGGGCAAGATTACTTGAAACGTGCGGAGGAAGCAGGTTGTCGATGCGAGATGTTCACGGCGGAGGGAAAGCCCCATGGTTTCTTCAATCGTCAGCCGTGGAAGCAGACGACCTTGGATCGCGTGGACGCTTTTCTCGTTTCCCTCGGATATCTTGACACACCTTGATTTCTGAACCTTTTCGCGAACGGTTGTTCTGAAAGAAGGGGAATCATCACCGTGATTTCCTCGCGTGAGCGGAGCCGGGGACCATGGTGCCCGTGACCGTGAGTTGGATTGCTTCCGATGTATTGTGGTTGTTGCTGGAGAGTGATAGTATTCCTCGATTCGGATTTGTGATGGGAAGGGTTTTAGTCGCATGACCGCAACAGGGGCATCGTTGGAGGAGTGTCGCCAACGTGAAATCTCGTCCCGCCTTTACGAACGTCCGACGATCCTTGAACTGATCTGCCTGGCCGTCGCCTTGGGAATTGGTTTTTGGTTTCGTTTTGCCGATCTTGGTGCGGCGTCATTTTGGACGGACGAGTTCTACACGCTCTTGACCGTGCACCGACCGCTCAAAGAAAGTCTACTGCAATTCGAAGATCAATCCGCTCCCCTTTATCAGTTGCTCCTGCGGCCGTTCGTTGGCAATGCCTATTTGACGGAGTGGCAACTGCGGGCGCCGGCGGCGATTTTCGGGTTCCTGAGCATTCCGGCGGGCTGGTTGCTGGCACGCGCACTCTTTGGCCGAGCGATTGCCGCACCCGTCGTTCTTTTGATCGCTTTTAATCCTTGGCTCGTCTACCACTCGCGGGAGGCACGCACGCACTCGCTCCACCTCCTCTTGGCGACTCTGTCGATCTTTTTCTTTTATCGCATGATGATCCGAGGACGCGTTCTGAGCATTGTCGGTTACGTGGTGGCCACGGTTCTGATGGTCCATGCGCATTACTTCGGTTTCGCGACCATCGCGTTACAGTGGCTTTTTTGGGGCGCGGATTGGCTTTGGAATCCGTCACGTCCACGCGCTCGCGGTCCGTTAACCGGCTTGGTTCTGGCGTCCATTGGTTCGCTTCCTGCCTTCTTACTCATCTCGCGAACGGTTCGAAACGTCGTCAGTTTCAATTCAGGGTGGGTTCCACCGATCGATTCCACCGCGTTTGTATCGATGATGGGAGAACTTGTTGGATTGGACGGATACGGGGCACTCTTTCTCGTTCCCATCGCCGCTGCCTTTTGGTACCGGGCGACTCCGCTGGATCAAGAATCAAGATGTGGTTGGTTCACGTCGGAAGAAAGGCAAGCCACGTGGGTTGAACGACGGGAACGGCTTTTGTGCGTGACCTGGATATTCTTTGGATTGTGGTCGTTTATCGTCATCTCGTTGGCAGTCGTTCCGATGATCGTTTTGCGCTACTCGCTGCCGGTTGCCGTGCCGTTGACGATTCTCGGGGTCTTTACATTGCATCGCATGAATGCAGTTCTGGAATGGTTGATTGTCGTCGCGGTCCTGACGATTAATTGGTCAAACTGCGTGAGCCAGCAGACCCCCCGGCCAAGCATGCGCGAATGCGTGCGGAACGTGCTCGAGCATCGAACGGATCTATACACCTTTTACCTTGTCGATTGGAACTACGGCGCAGGATATGTTCACCCCGACGAGTTCGGAGCCATGTACTATGGCTACAAGGGATGGCCCATGAAGCTCATTCCGCGTGGAGAACAGAACGTTCCCCAGGATCTGCCCAAGGATCGCGTCTTCTTTCTCTGTTTTCAAACCATGGACACGATCGCCAATCAACTCATCAGCCGAGGCCGGCGGTTCACGGCTCGGCATTTTTATCTCTTCGTGCTTTACGAGGTCGAACCAGTTGAGACCGAACCGCTCGGGGCCGAACTGCCGCCAGCGCGGTAGACGCGCCGGCGACGGCTCGTTAGCCTTTGCCACTCTTTCATCTCATCGGGCGGAGAAACTGATCGACCGCGTCGAGTTGCTCTTTGCGATGGTGTTCCCGCACGGTCACGTCGTCGGCGATTTCGATGAGTGCATCATTTTCGAGCGAGAACTTGGGCCATTGAGGGAGACCACTGCCATTGGGATCTCCTGTCGCGGCAAAGTTGACGAAATAACCTTGAATCGTATCCGTCACGAGTTGATCGGTTTCGTTAGGACGATTATTTCGACCAAAAAGGTAGGCCAATTCGCATCCGTGGTGGGCTCCCATTGCGGACATCGGAAATTCCGTCGATCCGCGCGAGAAGATGTAACGATAGGTCGGTTGCCCCGCCGCTACGTGTTGCCGGGCCGTGTAGCGCGCCTGGGCGCTGAAGACGATATCTCCCACCAGATGGATGATGGAATCACGCACGGACTTGGCATCCTTGGCGGGATAGGCGGCCGCGATGACTTCGGCCAGGGAGCCAAAATCCTTGTCGATCTGATCGGTGTACGCGGAGACCTCCCGCGGCGTCACGACCCGCATGAAAAACATGGTCATTTCGTCGCGCGTGTTTCCCACGATCAGCGGAACGGGGTTCGCCTTGCCCGCCGCCAGTATGTCGTTGGGTTGCTTCGGAATGAGTTTTCCGTCAACGACGGGAGCGACGGGAAGTGGCTTTCCCCGGAGCGTCAATTCGATGTCCTGATCGATCTCCAGGGAGGGCGTATTTTTAACAAGGAGATCCGCGTCGAGTGCACGCATGTCGGCGAGATTCCCCGATTTCACGCCGCACTTTTCGAAGATACCGGTTCCGAACACTTCCGCAGCGGGTTGGTTTTCCGTGGAGTCACGCAACAGTGCCAGCGTCATTTCGGGAGCGCTCATGGCGGCAGCGCGGTGAAAGAGTCCCTTGGCGTCAGGAGAAACCAGCAGGCAGAGAACGCTTCCCCCTCCCGCCGATTCGCCGAAGATCGTCACGCGGTCGGGATCACCACCAAAGGCAGCGATGTTTCGCTTCACCCAACGGAGACCTTCGATCTGATCCATGATGCCATAGTTGCCCGACGTTTTCGTTGGCGACTCCGCGGACAGGGCTGGATGGGAGAGGAATCCAAACGGACCAAGTCGATAATTGACGGAAACGACAATCGTTCCCCGCCGCGCAAGTGCTTCGCCGTCATAGAGAGGTTGGGAGGCAGCCCCCATGGTGTAGCCGCCGCCATGGATCCAATACAGAACGGGGAGTTTTTTCCCTCCTGCATTCGCGGGACACCAGATGTTAAGGTAGAGGCAGTCTTCACTGTAAGGTGCGTTGATCGCCATTTGTGGAATGGCGCGCATTGCCGCCGGAATTCGCTGCGGACAGGCGTTACCGAAGGTGAAGCAATCCCGTACTCCTTCCCAGGACGC
>JAXMAQ010000101.1:0-3879 GCA_046350335.1 Planctomycetota bacterium | reverse complement strand
AAAGAAATAAAGGAGTTAGCGGAAATTCATGACGAGGAGATCGACGGATCGTTTGCAGTTAAGTTTGATCGATGTCGTTCAACCGTACATGTCCGCATTAAAAAAGATCGGGATGACACTACTGAACATGTAGTATTAACTTTTGAGCACACGGACGAATCAAGGAGAGCTGCACGAGTATCGCTCAACGCGCTATTAAAACAGAATGGTAGTGAATTGTTCGTTATCGAGTGATCGATGAGGGAAACGATTTAGCGGAAGGATAAAGGGACATTCTGGAAATGTCATATGTATGGCACCAACGTGTGGGAGGCTGACGAACTCAATCGCCTGAAGTCGGCGGAGGCGCCGACTTTCGCCGGGGGCGGGATCATGACTTACTCTTACGACTCGGCCAATCAACGGATCGGATTGGAAAGCGCTGCGGGACGATTCACCTACGTCCACGACTCCGCCGGGCGAATGACGTCCCTCGTCAATCCCGAGGGGGAGCGGACGACGTTCACTTACGACAACGCGGGCCAGCGAACCTCGACGCGCTTGGCCAACGGAACCCGTGAATCGGTCACCTATAATTCGGTCGGCAGCATCCAGCGGGTGGTAAACCTCCGCGCGAACAACACCACCATCTCTAGTTACCTCTATTCCTACAACGCGGGGGAAAGTCGCATCGCGGAAATCTGGGAGGACGGGACCCGCGTCACTTGGACTTACGACAACGCTTACCGGCTGACGAACGAACGTCGCCCGGGAACCAACGGCTTCCACATCACGCATGCCTATGACCCGGTCGGAAATCGGACGAAGAAGACCGAAGACGGCGTCGTCACCGATTACACCCATAACGCCGGCAACCAGATGGTCACCGAAGTGACCGGCGGCAACCGGACGACGTATACCTTCGACGGCGCCGGCAACCAAGAGACGGTCGAAACCGCCAGTTCGCGAACCACCATGACCTGGGATTTTGAGAATCGGCGGACCAAACACGAACAGGGCCGCTCATCCATGAGGACCACCACGACTGGTGACGGACGCCGCTTCCGCGAACAACGGATATTCGCCGCCGTGCAATACACGCGCAAACACGTCTGGGACCAGGAAAACGTACTGTACGAAACCGACGGCTCGAACGTCATCCAGATCGCCTACATCGCCCAGCCTTCGCTCGGCAACTTAATCAGTCAGCGGTACTCCGGCAATTCGCGTTATTATCACTTCGACGCGCCCGGCTCGACGCGCCAACTCACCGACGCGGCCGGCGTTCTCATGGCTACGAATACAAGCGTACGGCGAGCCCGCCCCGGCTCCTCCCTCGCCACCCTCGACCAGCTCTACACCTTCGTAGCCCGCCTCGGCTACTACACCGGCATTGCCCTGAAACGTATATTAGACAACGGTGGTATCAACCGACAATAATTATTTGGCAATCCGAAGATCAGCTTCTCTTGAAGATTTCGTTTATGCGCCGTGGTTGATTCGATCGTTGCCATTCGCCGACAACCACCGCTATCGTTATGTGTTTAACCGTCCAGTGCAGTTAGCCGATCCCACCGGCGAGCAAGCGGGCGGGCAATGCCTTCTGCCGGGTTTGGCGGCTGCTGGTGCTGCGCGCCGCCGCTGAAGGTGAAGCGTTGCGACAGGAATATCTTTAACTGCCGTCACTGTCGCCGCAGTCGCTGGGGCCGCGGCGCTGCGATTGGCGGCGGTACATTGAGGCACTATCGTTGCGAAGAAGACTACTACAAATGTCTAGTAAAGGCTTTCGGATGCGGCGGAGATTTGCTCATCCATTGGCTTGGCGAAATGTGGTATCAAATGTGCCGCAACAAACCAGAACCCAGACTTCCCAAAGCTGCCATGCAGAAAGCGTTCTAGTGACAAATTCAACCAAGACTGTAACAATCAGTATTGGAAATGCGTCTCGTTTATCGGCTACTTGGGTGACTACCCCAATTTCGATTGTCCTGATTGTTCGGACTTCTGCATGCAAAGATAAAGAACCACCACCATGCCCTAACCCAAGAATTGGTTTTGCAAAACGTTCCGCGTGCCCTTCAGGCGGAGAACAGTATCATTGCACAATTCGCATAAGCAAAAACGGGAAAATATGGAACACCTCAATATATGAAATGTAACCGTTCACGGGGCTTTAAGCGGCTTTTAGTCGGTTTCGTTGTTTTTGTGGGAGAAGCGAGGGAGGGATGTGGGCGGCCTGATGAGCCGCGATGCATTCGGTCAGCGTTTCAAGGACGTCTCGTCCCTGTTGTCGACAGGTCGCGGACAGTGTGAGGATTCGTTCAACGAATCGGCTTCCGGTTTCGCTGTCGGTGCCATAGCTGCATTTGCGCCAGAGGACGGCATGCCTGAGGGCGCGCTCGGCAGCGTTGTTCGTTGGCTCGATCCCGGGCGTGCGCACGAATGTCCAAAGGTATTTCTCGTCCGTCAATAGTTCCCGGCAGGTGGCCGCCGTCCGCGCCGCATCGCAAGCGGCGCCGCGGTCGAGCACATCACGGCATTCGGCGCGCAGGGTCGCGACATGGTTTTGGAATGTCGAGCGGGCCAGCGTTCCTTCACGCACTCGATGCCACCACTCGAACAGTGCATCGGAGATCTGCAGCAACTCTTCCCCGATGGGCTGACTGGTTCCGCCTCGATCTTTCATGGCTTGAAAGTCGCGGCGAAGATGAGCCCAGCACAACTGCACCTTGCCAATCCAGAGGTAGGAGCGGAAGCGATCACAGATGGCAATGTTCCTGTAGTCCTCGCCGAGCAAGTCTTGCGCGACGGCAGCCGTTCGCCGACGAGCGATACGAAAGAGGGTCGCCATCGGAGCGACCACGACCCAGAGCCAAGCTTTCTTTTTTCCCTCACACCAGCCAGTCTCATCGACATGGTCATTTTGAGATTTCACATGGTCCGCCACTTCGCCGACGGGGATTTCGAGGGCCTCAGCAGCACGGCGTTGCAGCTTGCACACCATTCCCGTGGAGATCGTCAGCCCGAACAAATCTTGGGCCAGCTGGCGAACGCCGCGTTTCCCGATGCGATAGCCGCCGCTGAGCAAGGACAAGATGGCCGTCAACCTCGGGCCAAACTGCCCCCGTGGCACGTCTTGAGGAAGCTTGGCGCGAGTCAGCTTGCCGCAAATCGCGCATTCCTTCCAGTGCAAGCGATGCTCGGTTACCGTCGGTTCGATGGGAGGAATCTCAGCGACTTGATGCCGCGTTGGCTCACGAGCATCCCTGGATTGATCCAACAACCTGCGGTCGCAATGCTGGCAACAATCCGGGAAGTGATCGACGACTTGCGAGACCTTCTCGGGCGGCACCAGCGGGCGAACGGCCCGGCGATGCCCCTTTTGGCCGCCACGCTTCTTTCCTGTGGGCTTCTTCGGAGGAGCTGGCTTAAAATGAAGCGGATTGGTCGATGGCGGCTTGGAAGAGTTCTTGGAGTTCTTATTCAGTCGCTCAAAGAGCTCCGCGATAAGCTTCTTTTGTTCCGCGACGATTTTTTCCAGCTCCGCAATGCGGGCTTCCAGCTCGATGCATCGGGGACACGGCGGTCGATCCTTCGTCTCGCTCATGGCAACGAAGGTACGTCCCTCCGCAAAACGCGAAAAGGTCAATTCCGAGGCCGTGAACGGTTACAAAAAGTCTATTAGATGGGATGGATAAATCCGTGGTGGAGATTGATGGACGCGAGATCATATTTCGCTATGGAACAATGCCATCGATTCACTTTGAACTACTTCTTGCATTGGCTTTGGAATATGGTGAATTTAAATGGATAACGTCGTCAAGCAATGGGGTAGCGTCAATTGACGTTGACAATACCGGAAGGATCACTTACGACAACTCGCAGTTAAGGAGCTTTGCA
>JAXMAQ010000100.1:0-4687 GCA_046350335.1 Planctomycetota bacterium | reverse complement strand
CGTTCGTAAACCTGCGGATGCGAAAACGCATGCTTCACGAGGTCCAGGTTCGCCACGGGGCTCGCCGGCATCAATGAGGGGTCGGCAAAAATGAACAACCAAAGTTCCTTCAGATTCCCGGGCGCCTTGCGTTTGATGATTCCCTCCGGCAGCATGTCGAGTTGGTCCGCAATCGACTTATCCGTCAGGAAAGTGATGATCCGGTCCGACCCGGGCGTGTTCGCAACCCCCGTGAATGCCTTGGTTGGTTGTCCGGGTTCCAACGCGACGGGCCAAAGCACCAGGTTCTGCTGACCCTCTTGAAAGATCAAGCTCGTAACGTAACCAGGCTCGCTGGAACTTACCTGATATTGAAAGGGAGTTTTCACCTCCACTTCCTCCACCACTTCGCCCGTGTCACGGAGGATGACGTCGAATTGGAATTTCGACCCTTCTTCCACGCCTCCCGATTGAGCCGCAAGCAACAGTTCGTAAGTCTTGAGCAATGTGGCGATGCTTGCGTCCGTCACCGGATCCCCCGTATTGGGCAACTTCAAATGGGCGAACGGGTTCTCCAACGCCTGCGTCAATTCGACCACTTTCCCCGTGTAGCGGTTCAACGATTCATCATCGTCCAGGCGATCGTTTCCACGCAAAATCTCCGCCTGCTTGTGAAACTCCTCGGCGTCGGGCCAGACCGTTTTGGCTTCGCTTTGATACGTTGTCAGCCAGTTGTCCACCCAGTCTTGGATCAGTTTCTTGCTCTCCGTCCGGACGGCATTTTGCATTTTTTCATTTTCGGCGTCATTCAGAACTCCTCGACCGCTCGTTTGCTCGTGAATGAACGCCAACAAGTCGCTTTGCGTCCAAATCTTCTGGTGATTCCCCTGGTATTCCCGGACCCAGTCCTGCGTCGTCCTTTCCCATGTCTTTCGGTTGATCGTATCCAAAAGCTCGCGGAGCTTGGCGTCACTGTCGATCGACGTGACCGGCATCTTCTGGTCCGCCGCGTATTCGATGAGCATGTCCCGGCTGGCCCAGGTATTAGTGTGTTTGGACTGGAAATCGGCGAGTTGTTCTTCCGCTTTTGCCTGCCAACGTTTGTTCGTCAGCTCTTTCAATTTGGAGGCAAACACGTCCGCTTTGCTCGGATCGCAGAACTCGTCCGGGGTAACGGCCGAGGCTAGCGCGCTCTCCAGCGACTTGGCATCCGGCCAAACCATTGCATTCGTCTCTCGAAGACTTGCAGTCAACGCCTCGTTCTTCTTCTTCTGTTCCAAACGAGCACGCGTTTCGGTACTTACCTTTGCCTTGAGTGATTCAAATTCCGCTTCCGACTCCAGCGTTCTCGCGGCTCCGACCAGCCAATGATCGATGGCCGTCGCGGTCGGCCAAACATCCTTGTGTTCGAACTGGTGCGTCGTGAGCCAATCCTTGCTTCGCTGCAGCCAATCCACCTTCGGCTTCGTGACCGGCTTCTCTTTCTGCAATAGATCTGGCTTCAAGACGAGTACGGCTAGCACCGTCAGAACGCCCACCAAACCGGCCACGGCGGCAATCCATTTCGAACTACCTGAACGCCCGGCATTGCCCCCCTCTGGTTCGTGTTGAACGAATGGCGCTAACGCCGCGATCAGTTCGGAACAGGACCGGTAACGGTCCGCCGGCTCTTTCGCCAACATTTTGCAAATGATGGAATCCAGCTCTTTGGGAATATCCGGCCGAAGGCTCGAAGCGGCGGGGGGAGGATCGTTCACGTGCGCAAACATCAACGCGTTGAGGTTGTCCGCCTTGAACGGCATCTGACCCGTGAGCACGTAGAAGAACGTGCAACCCAGGCTGTAGATGTCCGATTCCGGGGTCACCGCCGTCGCGTCGGCCCACTGTTCCGGAGACATCACCTCCGGCGTCCCGAGGCCGACGGCGGCCTGCGTCAAACGCGTCATGCCATGGTCGCCGCCCCTCGGCGAGGTCAAACGAGCGATCCCCATGTCGAGGACCTTCAGCTCGTCGTTGTCCGTGATCATGATGTTGCTGGGCTTGATGTCCCGGTGAATGACACCCTTTTCATGCGCGTGTTGCAAAGCCTCGGCGGTCGCGGAAATTCGTTCGCAGGCCCACCACACCGGCACCTGATCCCCCGCGAGTCTCGCCTCCTCGACGATCGCCTTCATGTCCTGGCCGTGGACGTACTCCATCGCGAGAAAATCGACGTCGTGGTCCCGTCCGAACTGATAGATCGTCGTGATGTACGGATGATCGAGCTGCGCGAGCACGCGTGCTTCGCGCTCGAATCGGTCGCGCGCGTGTGTGGAACTCGCCGTGGCACCCACGGTGTGTTCGCTCAATACCGTTTTGATCGCTTCGGGACGCTGAAGATTGGTGTTCCAGACCTTGAACACTTCTCCCATGCCCCCCGCCCCGATCCGATCCAGGATCAGGTGATAACCGATACGCAACCGATCGGCGTTCCCATTCATGATCTGTTGGATCTGAAATTCCGTGAGTGCGGGAAGTTCGTTTTCACCGGGGATGAAGCGACCTGAGGGCATGTCCGCCAAGGCTCGCAGAACCGCATGCAGGTCCGCGCTTCCACCCACCTTCTGAACCGCGGCGTCCCATTGCTCCTTCCGCACGATCAACAGATCGATGATTCGCCTACCGGTCTCGTCGACGTTTCCCACTTCGAACAGGGGCCCGCTCCAGGCCAGCGTTTTTGACACTGGAGCCGGCTCGGCAGGCTTCGGTTCGCCCGTGGGAAGTTTCTCGGGAGACGTGAATTCCGGACGAAGCGTCTGCTGCGCCTTCTCGTTCGGATCCGGAAACAAGGTTCGGAAATTATCTTGTTGATCGTCCGACAACTTTCTTCTCTCCATGGTGCGGGCAGCCCGTGATGGGGGATAAACGCCCCTCGACATCAACCGCGCGGCGTACCTGTTCGAATCGACGCCGTTTCACGTCTGACCAATCGCGTCCCTGACCAATCGCCGTCCCTGGGATGGGTCCTCACCTAAACAAGGCTTCACCGTTGCATCAAGCGCCAGAAATACTTGCAACGACGATCGCGCGTGGAAGTGGCAGAACGTCGCGTCAACAACTCCATGGGCCCGCTTACGGCAATGAACATTCCCTTGGGCTCCTCGGGGCGGCCGGTCCTCAAGTCATGGCCCTGAAACAATTATCGAACAGAAGTCTTCCGTTTGCAACGCACATTCACCACCACCCTTGCCTACCGCGTCCCGCGAACTCCCGCTCGCCTCCACGCCCGAACCGCGTGGAAATCCCGGAGCATTTCTCGTACGGGGGAGTAGAATAACGCCGCCTGACTCTCCAGAATCCGTCGTGTCGATCGACTCGTCGTCATCGGCGAATGGAGCATCAATCACGCTACCCTGGGACGGATGGGAATGACCCTACCGACAACAAGATCAACATCGGGCCCGTAAACCGGACATGACCATGTGCCACCAATCTACCCATTTTGCCATCATTTGTACCATAACCCTAAGTGGAGCGGCGTACGCCAATGATTGGCCGCAATTCTTAGGCCCGAACCGGGATGGCCATTCCCCCGAAACCGGGTTGGCAATGACTTGGCCGACGTCCGGCCCGAAAGTCGTTTGGCGTCGACCGGTCGGCTCGGGCTACAGTGGTCCCGTCGTTGCGCGCGATCGGCTTCTCCTCTTCCATCAGCCGAATGCAGATGAACTCCTTGAATGCCTCGATGTCGAGACCGGAAAGCCGATCTGGTCGCTCGGTTATCCCTGTGACTATCAAGGAGGCTACGGAACTGGTCCAGGACCGCGTGCGACCCCCAGCATCGTCGGTGATCGAGCCTTCACTTATGGTGCCGCCGGCGTCTTGCAAGCCGTCTCCTTGGAGAATGGCAAACTGCTTTGGCGGCGAGAACTCGCGAAAGACTATCAGATTCCCGAGAACTTCTTTGGCATCGGGTCGTCCCCCCTCGTCGCCGATGGAAGGGTCTACGTCAATGTCGGTGCTCCCGAGGGTGCCGGGCTTGCCGCCTTCGATGCGAACACCGGCAAAACACTATGGACACAAACGAACGATACCGCCAGCTACTCCTCCCCGGTCGCCGCGACGATGCAAGGAAAGCCGTTCGTCTTTTTCTTCGCGCGCTCCGGGCTGCATGGTGTCGATCCAAACACCGGCAACGAACGATTCTTCTTCCCTTGGCGAGCAAGGATTAACGCTTCGGTTAACGCCGCCACCCCCATCGTCGTCGGCGACAGTGTCTTTATCACCAGTTCCTATGGCACCGGCGCCGCCCTGCTGAACATCAAACCCGACGGCTCGGCCGAGAAAGCTTGGACCAGTCAGAAAGTGATGTCCAGCCAGTACAACACGCCGGTCTTCAAGGACAACGTTCTCTTCGGCATCGACGGCCGCGAAGATGGCGACGTCGCCCGACTTGTTTGCGTCGAGTGGAAGACGGGAAAACAGCTTTGGCGACGGGAAGGGTTTGGCTGCGCTTCCCTCATGCTCGTCGCGAACCAGTTGCTCATGCTCACCCACAAGGGGGAACTTGTTCTCGCGGACGCTGACCCCAAAGCCTACAGGGAACGAGCGAGGGCGACACTGCTCGCGGGCCCTAGTCGTCCGCAACCCGCGTTCGCCGATGGCCAACTTTACGCCCGCGATGAGCAAGAACTGGTCCGGGTCGACCTCCGCGGACCTTGACACCTCG
>JAXMAQ010000099.1:0-4836 GCA_046350335.1 Planctomycetota bacterium | reverse complement strand
AATTCCTTC
Source organism: Planctomycetota bacterium (assembly GCA_046350335.1). Classification (GTDB taxonomy): domain Bacteria; phylum Planctomycetota; class Planctomycetia; order Kolteriales; family Kolteriaceae; genus JAXMAQ01. The sequence goes on along the minus strand of JAXMAQ010000099.1, from coordinate 4,827 downwards.
CGATCATGGCCGGTCACGATCCATGTCCCGTTTCGCCTTAGGCCGCCCGAAGCACTGTACTTGCCGAATGCTTGCAGTGCTTCCTCGGGGAATGTGTAGCGTTTCGTTTCCCGCCAATCCTTGTCGAAATGGGCGAGATAGGACCGTTGGTTCTCCGCTCCGTAATAGGCGAAATGGCACCACCAGCCGTCCTCTTCTGGGAATGCCCACGTCAAACTTCCTTCCGAGGGTCCGAAATCATGGAAAAGGGATAGTTCCATCGATGAGGGATCCAAGAGCTTGATGTCGCTGCGGTCGGGCTTGGCGGGATAGTTCGAGTGCGCGAGGTAGATTTTGCCGAATCGCAGCACGCCGCTGTTGAGGTGGATCGCCGGCCCTTTGCTGGTCGCGATATGTTGTCCCGTGGATCGATCGTACTTGGCGACGCTCCGGTTCGTGACGGCATAGAAAAACTGTTCGTCGGCGACCGCCGCTTGTTTCGCCTCGGCACAATGAAATCGAGCCAATATGTCCCACTGGGCATCCACCCCCGCGTCGGCCAACTGCTCGCTTCGCGCAGGCGAATGAAAAGGCAAAACCAACGCCGAGATGACGATGCAAACTAGTAGCAGGGTTCCGCGCGGCTGCATGGTCAACTCCCTTTGAACATGGTCGAAATCGTCGTACACCGAATCTGGTTAACCGCGATAACGAGCACTGTCAATCCAACACTCTTTGGGAATCACTGGTTTTCAGGAGGAAAGACGGTTTTCCAATCGTTCTTCATGTCGACGACAAGCCAATGGCGATTAGGAGCTTGGTCGAGCGCTTCGTCAAGTCGGCCGATCGCGGAATCGCGGTCGTATGCCCACTCACGTCTGGCGTCCGTATGGTGAACGATCAATCCGAATCTGGGCTTCGAGTCGTCGGAGTTTTGCGGGATCGTGGTGTATTGGAGCATTTGCAGATCGCCGTCGGAGTTTCCGGCGGCGAATAGGGGCCGGCGGCCGATGTGGGAAATAATGCCGACGGGCTTTCCCGCTTTGTCGTCCACGAAGTTGATTTCCGGAAGGCGAAAGAGAACCGGTTTTCCCTCGCGAAGTTGGAAGACGGTTTTAATGCTGCTGCCTACGACTTGTTCGGGAGGAATGCCGTAGACCCGTTCCGTCCATGGCCGCATGAATTCGATGCCGCCACCCGAGACGATGAAGGTTTTAAAACCGTGGGCGCGCAGGTAGGCAAGCAACTCGAGCATCGGCTGATAGACCATCTCGGTATAGGGCCTGCCGGTCACGGGATGCCGGGCGGTGGCGATCCAGTCCGAAACAATCGATTCAAACTCCACGGTGCTCATTCCCGCGTGGGTTGCCGCCACCAATGTCGCGATCCCCTTTTCTCCCGAGGCGACCACGTTCTTTAGGTCCCCGCGGAGGACGGAGGCAAACGGTTCGGTGGTGGTCCATTCCGGATGCTGGGGCGCCAGCGTCTTGACGCGATCGAGGGCAAAGAGGAGCTGAAAATACATCGGCTGTTCGGCCCAGAGAGTGCCATCATTGTCAAAGGTGGCGATTCGTTGGTCGGCGGGCACGAAGTCCGCCGAGCCCTCCCTGGTAACGAGCTCGACAAAGTTGACGATCGCTTGCTTGGCGGAAGTGTCGTTCCATGAGGGGAGGGGGGCCTCCGCCTTCAATGACGGGTCGATGTGGACGCAAAAAACGACAAGAGTCACGGTTAATAGAGGTATCTTTCGATCGGCGTACATCGGCTAGGACTTTCGGAGAGGAAGACTTCGAATGCACTGGGAAAAGCTCGCGGGCCGTCTGCCGACGGCCTGCGACGATTGGAATTCGCCGACGGTTCAGTTGCCTGTCGGCAACGGAAGTTCGATGCCCTCTTGCTTTAGTGCGTCGCGAAGAAACTGGAACTTTTGATAGTCGGAGATCGTGATGGGACCCGTATAGACCTCGCTTTGCAGCTTTCGCGGCGGGAACTTAACGTACGTCTTCATGAGTTCCTGGATCGAAGCATTGAACGCGACCAACGTCCAAGTACGTTCCGTGTAGTTATTCATGAAGATGTCGTAGCGTTCCTGGGGATCTTGCCACAAGTCGAAGATCTGGGGAACGGTTGCGACATACTTGTCGGGTCCCTTCCATCCAAGGTTGGAATCGACGGCCAGTCCGCCCGTCGCTTGTCCATTGTCGCCGCGAAGGTTGAAGACGGCTTTGTAATTTCCCACGCGAGCGGCTCCCGGCGTCAATTCGTTTTCCGTGAAGAAAAACCAGGAATTGCGCGAGCCTTTTCCCGTGCCTAGTAGAATGGGAGACATATCGATGCTATCGAAATAAATGGGTTGCCCTTCGCGATCTTTTTCAGGAAGCGCCACGCCGGCGACGGAAGCGAAAGTCGCCATCAGATCGAGGCCCCCAACGATGTCGTGATTGCGTTTGCCAGCCTTGATCTTCTCGGGAAACCAGGCAATGGCCGGGACGCGACTTCCCCCTTCGCGTACCGTGCCCTTCGTTCCGCGGAAGGGCGTATAGCCAGCGTCTGGATAGACGTCTTGCCAAGCGCCATTGTCCGTCGTGTAGAAGACGAGCGTGTTCTTGTCCAAGCCAAGTTCGCGTAACTTGTCCATGACCCGACCGATGCGCGCATCCAACTCCACGACCGAATCGGCATACTTCGATTTCGAGAGGGATTTGTGTTGGTACTCCGGCGCCGGCAGGTTGGGTTGATGAACCTTCATGAAGTTGATGTTGATGAAGAAGGGTTGGTCCGGATGCTTGGCGGCGTCCTCCAGGAACTTGATACCGGATGCCTCGACATACTTGTCCAAATAGGGGATGCCGACGATCCCTTTCTCGGGAGTGTCAACATACTGACCATTGACTTTCCAATCTTGCTTCGCGGGTTGCCCCGCACGTCCCGATAGGGATCCCTTGGTGACCCTGTCGAACATCTCGCGCAGCTTCGGGTCCATATCGGGAAACCACGTGGGATCCCCGTACGTGTAGGCATTGCAGTGATAGAGAAAACAGTGCTCCATCACGTCGTAACCTTGAGCGTTGGGCAAGGCGTAGTCGGATTCGCCGAGATGCCATTTGCCGGTGAAATAGGTTCTGTATCCCGCGGTTTTGAGAACGGATCCCAAGGTCCATTCGGCGGCGGGCAAGCCGCCCCCTTGCCCTTGGAAGGCCACGGTCGTCATGCCGCTACGGTTGGGAATGCGCCCCGTTTGCATGGCGGCGCGTCCCGGCGTGCAACTCGGCTGCGCGTAGAAGGAAAAAAAGGTCATTCCCTCCGCGGAGAGTCGGTCGATATTGGGGGTCGGCATGCCACGCCCCTCGCCACCGCCGTACGGCCCGAGATCACCATATCCCGTATCGTCGGAAACGATGAACAGAATATTGGGCTTGGGTTTCTGCGCGTGGGCCGCAGTCCCGCCGGCGAGCACGGCGATGATCGCCGAAAGTAACGTCGTCAGGCGGAAGGGTTCGGATTCCTCGCAACACATGATGCACTCCTTGTTCCACTGAATTGCCGACGGAGTCCGCGGACTCTGTCGCGAGAAATCCCCGCATGAACCTCGGCATACCGACCGCTCGAAGACAGGCATCAGTCATGAATGAGAAGGGTTTTCGCGGACTACTGCCTTGGCCGTCTTGCTACCGCTTTTTCCGTAATGGCGATTTTGTCTTCTGCCGTCTGCGTTGTCCAGAAAAATGCAGATGGGTCCCACTCTTTCCCCCGTGAAAAGGCCCGAGGTTTCGTTGCATGGCTGGTCCCGACTGCAACTCCAGGTGCGGGCCGGAAAGTTCGACGGCAGGAGGCCTCGTGGCTTTCCGGCCCCGGCCTTATTTTTCTGAGCGGCAATTACTCTCTCCGTCACGCCGAGGCGAAGAGTGCTCCTCGAAACTGAATATTTGCCAATCCAAGTGGTTTGGTGGATGAATCTCGGCGAGACGACGCTTCGATCACGATGCGCACGTTTGCGTTTCCGCCGAGATAGGCGTGGAATTGTTACCTTTTGACGTGGTGATTATCCCCGACAGGAGTCGAACCTGTAACCTTTGGCTCCGGAGGCCAACGGTTTAAGCTGTAACGCTTTTGATGCCATCAGCTTGAGTTGAGACGGAAACGATTGTGCGCGATACGTGCGATTTGGCGTCGGAAACGTCGCCATGGTTTGACATGCCGCTATCAGTACGTACCAACGGGATGACATGGTTCGGGCCGGATGTTTTCGCGAATGGAAGGGCGCCCACCGCGTCCCGTTTAGAACGCTCTGTCGCCTTGGCGTAGATGCTCATCGTCAAGTTCAAGGAACTATGCCCCAGGATGCTTTGAACGGCCCGTGGGCTAGCTCCGTGGTCGATGGACAGCGTCGTGAACGTGACCCGAAGCGAATGCAGATCCACGGGCCCCCCGGGGATGGCGTCTGCGATGCCCGCTTTCTTGCACACCGCATAGAACCTCGTGAGCAGGTTGTTCCGCCAAGGGGTGTTGGCCTTCGTCACGAACACGTGGTCGCGGGAAAAGTTCGCGGCCTGCCGTTCAGTGAATCGCTTTGTGTTGCCTGCAACCGGTTGACGGTCCTTCGCCCGTGCTTTCAATGCCTCGATGATGCCGACCATTTCGTCGTCAAGCGGGATCTCCCTGGCCTTGTGGTTCTTCGAATACTCGGCGCGAACCGTCACCGTGCGCGCCTCAAGGTCCACGTCCGCGAACTTCATGTTCACTAACTCGTCACGCCGAACGCCGCTGGTAACGAACATGCGTAGCGCCGGCCGGAGATAATCGGGGCTGTGCTCAAAGATGGCTTCAACCTCGGCAACCGACAATGAT
>JAXMAQ010000098.1:0-5103 GCA_046350335.1 Planctomycetota bacterium | reverse complement strand
GCCCAATGGCACGATCATCGAGCATGTTTTCGCGACGAACGCCACGACCAGATCCTTTCGCGTGGTGGTGACGGCAACTGACTCCTTTGGCAACAGCAGCCAGCGCGCATCGCATCGACTTTCCGTGAAGAAATGGGAACTTCAGGAGGATGTGAAATCTCCCGGCGTGACCCATCTCGTTTATGGCGGCTCGTTGGGAATCGATGGCGTGGATTTCTCCACGCGAGAGGATGGCGCCGTCGTAGTCCGTGAATGGTTCCTAAATAATCACGCGGTCCGTCAAGAGTCGGTTATCACCGGCGTTACGGGCAAAATCATCGTTTTTGCACAAGCGGGTAACGATGTCATGGACGCCACCGGAATAACTCGCTTGGCCGTCGAACTCCACGGCGACGATGGTGACGACATGCTCAAGGGAGGTTCGCTCGCGGATTGGTTGATTGGAGGGGAAGGAAGCGATTGGCTCGAGGGGAACGGTGAAAACGATCGACTCGAAGGAGGAAATGGTCGCGATCTACTCGTGGGGGGCATGGGTGCCGATACGATCATGGGGGGCGGCGGGAACGACCTTCTCCTCGCGGCATCCTTCCTTCAAGCGAATGACCGATCCGCGGCAGTGCACCTTTTGGAGGAATGGAAGCGCACGGATCACGAATCCAACATGAACCATCGGATCGGAAACCTCCAGGGACTCGCCGACCACGAGGATCGCATGAACGCCCACTATCTCCTTGAAACCAGTTCGCTGGTGGAGGACGAAGGCGCGATCGACCAACTTTTCGGCGCGGAGGGTACGGATTGGCTATTGCTCGATCCTGCTCTCGACCTCCACCCTGATCGCGAACCGGACGACTGGCTCACTGTGATTCCGCAAGGCGGTTGATCGCAAGCAATGAGTCAAGGCCGGCGTTCAATCGATGAGGCGGTGGTAACGGCCCATCCAGTAGGGGAGGAGAATGAAGGTGCCGTCGTCGCGCTGACGGCCGTCGGAGCCACCGTCCAGAGTGTAAGGATCGCCGTTCCAGCGCATCACGTGCCGTTCGGAGATCGGCAGCACGGATTGACTTTTGAGTTTCCGAAAACGGTTGGTTCCTTGCACGGTGACGTCTTGACGGCTGCTATTGTTGATGGTCCAGCAAACCAAATCGAGGGGAACGTCGCGGAACCACTCGACGCATTCCTCCGCGTCATATTCATGGGGCTGCACCATCCGGCCATCCGGTCTGCGAGACGGCTCGGTCCAGTGGCTTGCTTGCAATGCGGCGCCATAGATGTAGTTGAACAGCGGGCTTCGCTCCGGCCGTTCGATCATCCAGGAGCGACGAATGCTCGCGAGGTAGATCTTGCGAAGCTCGGGATCTTTTTCGTGAATCAATAGCGGGTAGTACGCGAGGAACGCGAGTTCATCATCGCTGTGATTGACAAAGCCCGGCGGCCAATTCTTTTTCTGCTCGACCGTGTTGATGTGATAGGCGTGCTTTTCAATCAACTCCTTGGACTTCTCGGCGTAAACCGGTTTGCCGACGATGTGTTCGGCGACTTTGAGAAACGATAGGAGTTGCAGGGAATTGAGTCCGCGATCTCCCACGCGTCGAAGATCGCCATTGAGCTTGTCCGGAGCCCACACGCCCCAGGTCGTCGGCTTGCCGCTCGGTCCGACGTAATTGAAGCCGTTGGCGATGATATGATCGGTGATTCGTTCGACATAGGGCCGGATTTCCGCTCGTTCCGCCTCGTCCGCCGCCACGTTGTAGTAGATCGAATACGCGAAATAATGCCCCACGACTTCGTCACTGGAGGTATCTCCCTTCCACCACCACTTCTTGTCCGACGAAGGATGCCACTGGCCATCATGACGTTTGGGGTCTTCGGCATAGGGAATGATGCTCCGCGCCGCGAATCCGGGGATCTCGGTAACTTTCTCCAGGAACATGAGCGCGTCGAGCGAACGGCGCGCGTTCTTTTTCGCTTGGAGATCGCCCGTCACCGCGTATCGAAAAGCTTCGGCGGCGATGTACAGACTCGTCCAAAGGCCGTCATTGTCGTTCGACGACTGGACGGCCGCGTTCATCAGGTCCCCTGCCGACTTGAGATTCGTGGAAGCGATCAGTCCTTCCCGGACATGTTGTTTTTGCAGGACGTCGTTGATTTCCGCCATCTTCTGATCACAGGTGATTGTACGCTGATAAATCTTCCCGACGCCCGAAGGGGTCTTGACGAATACCTCCCCTTCCGCATTGACCGAGATTGCTTGGACATGATCATCTGGGAGCCAACGGCGGGAATGAAACAAGCGCCATCGAGGTGCTCCTTTCTCCAAGTACATGAGCCCACGAGGAGAACCGACCCAGAGGTCTCGATTGGGCAAACGAACGCCAGCCGTCAACTCGGCGAACGGCAGCGTCGGTTTTTCTTGAGGCAAGGAAAGCAACTCCGCCACCCCAAGCCGCTCGCCGATGCTCTCAGGTAACTGACTCTCTTCGACTCGTTCGGCGACCCAGACGGGAAATGGTTCATGACTGGCCGTCAGGCACGCAACCGCGAAAAGCAGTATTTTCATCTCGGATTTTCCTCTTGGCGGCGAGGGTTAACAGGAAGTCCATCGGCAGGTTCGCAAGGGGCGGCGATGAAACAAGACTAACGAATCGGTTCCCGGCACGCAATCCCAGCGGGGGACAAACGATCGAAACAACGCCGGAAAAAATCGATGCGCCGGTGCTGCCGAGGCGTGCATTGAAGGCTCGAATGTCCAGCAATGCGTCTGAACTGCCATGGGTTCGATACATGTGTGGGATATGGGGGGAAGCGGTCAATCGTCTTGGACCTGCGTGGGACCAACAGGTGCGTACGTCACCTGCCGCGGACGCGGTTCATGGCTTTGGACACCCACGTAACGATGAGCGTTTTCTCCTCTGGGCGAAGTATGCCGGAGAACCAGAGAAGGGGGAGGACGAGAAGTGAGAGAACGGTTTCGACGGAACTGGCAGTGAGCCAGCCATAGGGATCAGGAAGCCGGGCGATCGCAACGCGTCCAAGGGTAAAGGCGATCGCGTAAACCGCGATCAACACGCCGCCGACCCCCGCGAGCCTCGGATAGTCGAGAGGGATGAAAAACGCCCGCTGCGCTTTTCGCCAGATCAAAAAGGTCTTGGTCGCCTGGCAAAGAAACGTCGCGGTGGCGGCCCCGAGAATCCCGAACAGGGGTATCGCGACAAAATTGAGCGCAACGTTCAGAAACGCCGCGAGGACATTATATCCCGCGAGGTTGATCGTCCGTTTCGCCTTGTGGAATCCGATGCCCGCGATCTCCCCCCATCCCCAAAAGAGGCTCGCGAGCGTCAGCGAGGGAATGACAACGGACCCGGGACGATAATCGGCCGAAATCGCCCAATGGATCAGGTCGTCGCCGAGCAGCGCGAGCCCCATGGCCGCGTAAGCCGTCGTCAGAACGAAAAACGAGATACCCTTGCCCAAAAGCCGCGGGCCCTCCTCGTGGTGCATGTTCTGAAAGGCGTAGCGACGCCAACCCAGGCTGAAGGCCTGGATGATCATGGTCGCATGATCGAACTGATTCTCGCCGAACGAATAGAATCCAATCTGTGCGAATGGATCATCCATTAACAGGCGAATCATGTACTTGTCACATCCCGCCATCACCCAGGAAGAAATGAACACCGGCACCAAAGTCGCGCCATAGGGGAGCATCTCGTGCGCGGCATCGACGCTGTAGGTAAATCGGAGATTGCGGAACGTCAGACCGAGCATGAGCAGGAACATGATGAACATGGAGAGAACCTCGGCGTAGATCCATCCCCAGGCGCCCCAGTTTTGGAAAATGAGATAGAGGCCAAGCCCACGGTGCACCAGGATTCCCGTGATGCTGATCCAGAAGAAGGTCCACGCCTTGCCGTCCGCCTGCAGTTTGCAAGTGCCCAACGAATCGAAGCAACTCAAATAGGCCAAGATCGCGAGCACGAACAACGCGCTATTGGACTGAAAGAGAAACTGATTCAGTGAATGGCCGAAGATAAGCAACGCGGAAAGTGTCACGGCGGAGTAGGCGGTAAGGCTCCAGATCGCGGTGCCGATGATTTTTCGACGCGAGGGCTCATCGCTCGCTTCGCTGTAGAATCGGAAGAACGTCGTTGGCAAGCCAAGCGAACAGAAGATGAAGACGATGGACGACGTCGTGCCGAACAATCCCAGGATGCCGAAGTCCGCGGGAGTCAACAAAGCGGCCGTGATGGGAAGCAAGACGAAGCCGAGAAACTTGCCGAACGCATCCACGAGCCCGAAAACCGCGGTTTCGCCGATGAACCGGCGAATCGAAACCGGTTCGTTCGCGGCGGCTCCCTTGGACTCTCCAGGATCGGATGCTGGGGTATCGCTCATCGAGGTGGGTTTAACCGTCCTCTCCGCTCGTGGGTGGCAGTCCGCCACTGACTCTCCAATCGCATCCACGCCTCGGGAATCGCTTGTAGCAGATCGCTTGCAATGAGTGACACCGGACTGTATCGATCCGCGCCGATGTCCCCTGCTAGGCCATGCAGGTGAGCCGCGAGGCGCGCGGCATCGAACGCTTCCATTTCCTGGGCCAACAAGGCTGCCAGCAGGCCGGTAAGGACGTCACCCGAGCCTCCCGTTGCCATTCCAGGATTCCCCGTTTCATTGATTCCAACGCGTGCGCCGTCGGTGATCACCGACTGATGCCCTTTGAGAATCACGACCACGCGATGCCTACGGGCAAACTCGACCGCGACCTCCTCTCGGTGGGCCTGGATATCGGCAATGGACAATCCGCACAAGCGGGAAAACTCTCCTGGATGCGGGGAAATCACGGTAGGCGATGGACGCTTCGAGAACCGTTCCAGATCGCCAACGATGGCGTTCAGACCATCCGCGTCGACGACGAGTGGACCACTCCATTCCTGCAACAAACCGTTAACGACGGCCTTGACACCGGGGCTTTGCCCCAGTCCAGGTCAGACGGCGATGACGTATTTTTGATGATCGAGAATTGTCTGAAGAGAATCGGAGGTAATTCTTCCCTCATCGTCCTCCGGCAAGGGAATCGTGAGATACGAAGGCTCGAAACCCGCCACC
>JAXMAQ010000097.1:0-5204 GCA_046350335.1 Planctomycetota bacterium | reverse complement strand
ATGTTCGACGTGTTGAAGAACGCGAACTCCAAGGTCAACGGAGCCACCTTGAAGAAGTTTGGATCGAACGAATCGACCGTCGCGATAATCGTCGTTCCACCTGCGCCGGTGATGCTCTTCACTCCTGGATAGTTGTTGGTCTGGTATTGGTCGAAGTTGTCGCCGAGGTAAGTACCGAAGAACGATCCCCCGCCGGCAATCATCGACGCGGTGAGAATGAGTTGGCCGTCATTGAAGCCTTCACCCGTGAGGCTATTGCTGTTCAAGCCGGTGTCGTACCAGACTTCAAGGTAGTTCAACGTCGGCGTTTGAGAGTTCGTGTAGATCGAATAGCCTGGTCCAGCGGCGGCGAAGTCAAACTCAAATCCCGCCACGACGGTGATTTCGAAATCGATGTTCAGGCCGGTGCTGAGAATGGGAGAATCCCCTTGGATCAGCGACCCCAGCTTGGCCTGATAGTACGAGATGAAGGAATCGCCGGTGACGGCGGGGACCACGTTCGTGGATAGCAGGTTTCCAGGCAGAATGTCGAAGGAATCGACGACATAGGAACCGCCGCCTCCCGAACCATCGGGATCAAACGCAATTCCAGCCTGGGCCGACGAAGCGAGCCCAAACAACAATGCGGACAACAGTGCTCCGCGTCTCAATAAGCAACTAAGCATCTCTGGCACTCCTCTCACCGTGGACTTGGCCGCGTGCATGCGCGGCGACCCCCCCGCGCTTAATATCGACGTCAAATCTGCAACGTTCGCCGTACACCCGATGAACTGGAAGCTGGCACGTGCCATGCGTTATGCATGGGAGTGGTGCGTTCCCGTGGGTTCGCGTTCAGCGGGTGACGATTTCTCTAGGGCAGTTCGCTACCCTACGTCGGGCGTAACGTAACACGGTCTGCAGAGGCGCCTAGGGGGTGGGAAAAACAAAAAATAGGAAATTTTCACGGCGAATCGCTGGGAAAACGTTATGCGGCGCGCATGTGTGCGGGACTGAATGACTAGCTGCGATCGACGTAGGTCAACGAGAGGTGGCAACTTTGCTGGACCAGTGGCTCTCCGGAAACCGGAGCGAGACGTTCCATTGAACGATCCCGTGATAGATCGACGGCGGGGACGGTTCGACGCCGGTGACCGTGGGTCCCACGGCGAAGTGTTCCGTCCACTGCCCGAGAGGCAGGAGTACGGCGTCTTCGTGAATCAAGCGATGGATTTCCGGCAGCAGCGTGCTCGCCGCGGCCAGATTAGGGATATCGATCAATTCCACGAGACGTTGGCGAAACCAGGGGGTCCCTTGTTCGGCCAGCGTGGGATTGTCACGCGTCAGCAGCGTGTTGGTGTCGTAAATCGGATCGCTTACCGTGTAACTTTGGTAGAGCAGGTCAGCGTCAAAGGGGCTTTGCGTCGGGTCATTGTCGAGGTCGACCATGGAAACATTGAGGCCCACTCGTTTCCAACTCGCGACCACCCGTTCGCAGGCGGCTCGGGAAGTTTCGTCCCCCGAATGAGCGATTTTGAGCGGCGGGAGCGTCTGCATTTCCTTCCGAACTCCCTTTACCAGCGACGCGGCTAGATAGGGATCGTAAGGTCTTGGATCGACCTTGGCGTTGTAACCAAAGCTTCCAAAAGGAAGTGGCCCGGTCACCAAGCGGTTCCGTTCGTCAAGCACAATACCAACTCCAGAACAGATCGCCGCGCGATCGATGGCGTAGTCCATGGCGCGACGCAGCGCGCGATGACGCAATTCGCGACGTTCGAGATTGAACTGGATAACGTGCATTCGGGGAAGGGATTGGCTAACCAGGCGGACGTTGGGAATCGATTGGGCGAGTTGCTGATGCGTGGGCGGAATCACCGCGATCATGTCCACGTCCCCGTTCTGCAGGGCGCGCAGGCGGTCGGCGGTCGTTGGCACGACCTGTTCGACCACTTGCTTGATGACCGGTCGGCCAGGCTGCAGGAAACGTGGATTGTCGACATAGATCGATCGACCGTCGCGAATCTCCGCCATGCGAAAGGGCCAGGCCGGAGAAGCCGAGTTGGCCTTCCATGGAGGGCCTCGGAGGACGAGGGATCATGGCCGATGCTAAAGATGGGATTTGCAGCCACGCAGCGGGTTGGAACGGGGACGGTCAAACACGATCTTCACCACGTCGAGGATACCGGCTGGAGTTCCACGACCAGGCGAGCCAAGGCGGGTGATGAAGGCTTCCTGGCCTGCAGGAATCGGCGAGGAGCCGTTGCAGGTCGATGGCGGTTACCGGTTTATTATCTCCAGGCCGACCAGGCCGCTCTTGAGTCGCACGACGGCCTGCTTGTTGATGTTGAGCTTCTCCAGAGAAGTCAATGACCTCGCTTTGGAAGGTCCCTTCATTCTCCATGCTTTCGAGCCGCATGAGGGGAACATGGAGTAGCTAGGCAGCACGTTCGTCAGCTCGATTCCAATGGGCAATCTCCCACGAAACGAGGGAGGCGATCGACGGCGACGCGCAACGCACTGGGTAGATGGCGTGGAGCGATTCCTTCGCGGAACAGGCTTGCAGGGGGAATCGGGTTGAACCGTGATGGCATAATCGAGATCGACAAGCGCTCCGCGAAAATCTCCTGCCGATTGTTTGTTTCGGGCGGACGCCAACAGCTGTTCCGTCAGATCGTCCAAGGTTTGCCGTCCGCGCCGCGCGGATTCGCTCGCTGGTTCCACGCTTTCGATTCTCGCGATGGCGCGCCGTGTTTCGTCATAACGTCTGTCCGCGACGAGTCGTTCGATCCAGCGCCGACCAACGCTCTCGAAACGCTCGTGAAACGTTCCCGCGCCGAAACTCTCCGGCCCGCGCGCGTCCTCCGGCAATGCGGCGAACTCCGCGCGAAGCCGATTCTCTTCAACGAGCGACCAGAAGGCGGATTCCCAATTTCCGGTTACCGCGAATCGAGTCGATTCTTCCCGGTAATAGTCGATCCGCGCCGCCAGCAGACCCGGCCATTGGGGTGCGAGCTGCAGAAGTGCGACAAGATAGTCGAACGCCTCGTCGAACTTGCCCGCGGCGATCAAACGCTTTGATTCCGCAAGGAGCAAGTCTTCGTAATAAGTGATCTTCCGAATCGATTTTCCCTGGACGTCGTACTCCAAGCCGTCGTCTTGCAGTCGGATGCGGTAATAGGCGGGGCGATAGATCTCCTTGAGTGGGGGCAGGCCTGGCCGACCCACGTAGATGTCGGCGGTCGGTTCCGTCAGCTCCCCCGCAGGGATCCGAACGGCTTCCACGTCATGGACTTCGTTATTGATCAGTTCCACGCGATCAAAAGGGGGGAGCTGCCAAAGCGGAATGTCCGCGGCAGGCGGCGACTGAGCACGCGAGTGCGTGCTGACCGTCACGCAGAGAAGGACGAGCGAGCTTTGAATGGACAGAATTCCGCGCATCTAAGGATTCGCCTTGGTAGAGGGGAAAAGGGTCGCGATGCTCCCATCGGGAGTGAGGACGATCCAGCGATCGCCGAGTAACCAGGGTCCGTCAAGAATGGCGCGGCCCGCCGACAGTTCCTTGACAGGCTGCCCGTCCTTGGACGAATAGGCGCGCGCGTATCCATCAGGAAATGTCAGCCAAATCATGCCGTCATGGACGAAGGGGTCATCGGTGGGTGTTGCCGGTAATTTCAGTTTCCACTTCGACGTTAGCTTTCCATCCGTCTGCACGACGGTTTCCATGGTCTCTGCATCATCGAGGACGACAACACCGTCATTCATCGCCGTCAATCCCCGTCTGCTCGCTCCCGGGACCCGGAACGCATTGGCAAGTAAATCCGCGATCGGGCGTTCAAGCCTGAACTCATCCACGGGCAAGGTTATCAAATCGTCGCCGAGGTTGAGGAACAGACGTTTGCCGGCTATCGCCACGTTCCCCACGGATTTTTCGCCGAAATCACATCGGGCAACTTCCACAAAATGGGGGAAGGAGTTGTCATCGACGGCAAGTTTTAAAAGAATCGAGCCCACGACAACGGCGACTTCTCTTTTCCCAATCGGGAGGGCCGAGCCGATGGGAACTGGTTTACCCTGAACATACGGGCCGACGTAGGGGTCTGCGAGTTCTTTTCCAGTACGCGGATCAATCCAATAGAGGAGACCATTCGCACACGGGATCAGGAGTCCCTCGCCAAAGGTGGCAGGTCGCGCGGACATCGGCGCGGGAAGCGTTACGGTTCGCGGTGGACGATCGGTTTCTGCGAACATCAACTCATCACCCCCCATACCGCTCCATTCGACAACTCCCTGGTTCCAGTCGCGCAAGGCTCGAAACGGAGACCGCGTTCTTTTCCTCGTGGCGGTGGAGGCGTTCAAGGGGCGGTCTAGAATACCGGAGCCGCCGTTCGCGTCCATGGGTATGGGGACGACGTCGGAGCCGTGGTTTGCGAGGATCTGGCCCGGCTGATTGGGATGGATTCGCAATGCGTGTGGTAGTGCCCCCAATTCCGTCTGCCAACGCTCCTCCTTCGTTCTAGCGTCAATGGCGACCGCGGTGACGACGCCGGTATCTGGATTCTGCGAAACGCAGATCAGCAGGCCGGAATCCAATCTCGGTTCCAGGACGGGAGAGCCAGCGAGTTTGCGTTCCCAGTCGGCGGGAGAATGTTTGTTGTCCACCTTCACTTCGTAGTGCAACAGCCGGTCGCCGAAGGTCCAAAAGTCCCGTTCACTCGTCGCGAAGGGGTAAGGTTGTTCGGTTCGGCTTTGCGGCACGTCGAGGGCACTCAGAATCTCCGTGACGGGGTTGGCGTCGGATTCGTCCGCGAGGTCAAAAACGGCGTGCGCGTTACGGTCGGTGGTGAGGAATAGTCGGCCTCCTAGTGGGAACGGCGAATGCCAAACCCAACCCTTCAGTGAAATCTTTTGAGATTGTTTGGGAGCGCCATCCTTCGGATCGAGCACGAAACATCGCAGGATCGAGCTTTCCAGTCCAACGGCCTCTGGCACGAAGAGAAAACGCCCCGCCATCACCGGTGAACAACGAATCGCGTCTCGGTCGTGGTCTGTGGCAATGACCCTTTCGCAGACGCGGGTTTGTGGACTGACGACATAGAGGGAGGCCTGTTCTCCCAGCGCCAAGGCGACATTTCGATCCAAATCAAACGCGGGCGAAGCAGCGAGCGGTTGTGGAAAAACGAACTCGCCGAGAAGTTCGCCATTGTCAACCTTGACCATGAGCAGTCTTC
>JAXMAQ010000096.1:0-6483 GCA_046350335.1 Planctomycetota bacterium | reverse complement strand
GTCCATCCCAATGCCGTCCTCGATGAGAACGTGAGCATCGGCCCGTTCTGCATCGTCGAAGAAGGAGCGTTCATCGGCTCGGGAACCAAACTACTCAGCCACGTCAGCATTCTCGGGCAGGTGCGCATCGGACATGACAACGTGATTTATCCGCAATGCATCATCGGCGCCGAGCCTCAGGACACAAGCTACAAGGGAGCCCCCACTTGGGTGGTGATCGGCGACCGAAACATTCTCCGCGAGATGGTCACCATCCACCGCGCCACGCAAAAGGAACAAGGAATCACTCGCGTCGGCAGCGATAACTTCATCATGGCCGGTTCGCACATCGCCCACGACGTCTTCGTCGGCAACAATGTCACCATGGCGAACAACACCATGCTCAGCGGCCACGTCCACGTCCAGGACTTCGCGGCCCTCTCCGGCATGATCGGGGTGCATCATTTCGTGACCGTGGGCAGTTACGCGTTCGTCGGTGGCTTGTCGCGGATCGTGACCGACGTACCACCCTACATGCTCGTCGAGGGAAATCCGGCGGAAGTCCGCTGCGTCAATCTCGTCGGTCTCAAACGCCGCGGACTCAAACCGGACGAAATCCAGCACCTTACGCACGCGCACCGGCTCCTCTATCGGATGAAAATGGGGGTCAGCCAGGCGCGCAACATGCTCGAAAATAGCGGGGAAATGTCCGCCCCGGTCCAAAGACTTTTTGAGTTCCTCGACCATCAACGTCTGGGCCGCCATGGTCGCGGCAGGGAAAGGCGCCGAGCGGCATGAGCAAAACCAAAGTTGGCGTCATCGGCGTCGGCCACCACGGCCGGCATCACGCGCGCAATCTCGCGGCCATGACCGATGTCGAACTCGTAGGCGTCGTCGACGCCTCCGAATCGAACGCCAAGGCCATCGCGGACCTTTACCACACGAAGGCCTATGCGGACCCCGGGGATTTACTCGACAAGGTGGACGCCGTTTGCGTCGTCGTTCCCACCGTCGCCCATCACCCGGTCGCCATCCCGTTTCTTCGACGAGGCATCGCCACCTTCGTGGAGAAACCGCTGGCGTTTCGCGTGGACGAGGCCAAGGAGATGGTTCGGCTCGCCGACCGGCATCAAGCGGTTCTGCAGGTGGGTCACATCGAACGCTACAATCCCGCCTGGGTCGCCGCGGAACGGTACGCGCCTCGGCCAACTTACATGCAGGCCCTTCGCCTTAGCAAGTTTCCGTTTCGCGGCCTGGACGTCAGCGTAGTTTTCGACGTCATGATCCATGATTTGGAACTCGTTCTCTCGCTGGCGGAATGCCAGGTTGAGTCGGTGGACGTCACGGGCATGTCCATGCTCAGCCAGACTGCCGATCGGGTCGAAACGCATCTGCGCTTCTCGAACGGTGCTCGCGCCGATCTGGTCGCCAGCCGCGTCCATCACGAACCGGTTCGGCAAATGCGTCTTTGGAGTTCCGCTGGTCACTTGGAAATCGACTTCATGCGTCGCACGAGCACGACGATGCAAGCCCACTCATCCGTTCGCGCCGCCAGCAGCCGACATTTCTCGCCATCGCTCACGGTGGAGGAACGAGAAGCAATGCTCCGCGACATGTTCGCGGTGGAGACCGTTCAACACGACGCGAAAGTCGAGCCTATTCGCCTGGAACTCGAAGATTTCGTTCACTGTCAACGTCATGGCGAGAGTCCGAAAGTCGCCGGTCGTCACGGCTGCGCCGCCGTTGAACTGGCCCATCGCATCGAAATGCTCCTCCAAGAATCGGAGATTCGTCCGGCGTTGAGAAAATCCGCCTGACCGTCGATCGAACGCACCATAAATCCGACTCTCCGTCCACCCGAAGACATTGTCCGACGCGTCCGCGACGGCGGGGCCTCGATCCCGCTGGACCGAGAATCGATCCTTGCGCTGGTCCTTCCGATCCCTTCCATCATTGTCCGGCGGGTCGGCATTTTCCCCGAGTGTCACTTCCGTGTCCCTGTAGCCGGCTGCTACAATGAATGACGTCGCCGAGGGGGCGCACGTTCTCGCGTGCATACCTTGCCAAAATCGCGGGATTTCGGGGAGGAAGGGAATGGCATCCGTTCAGCAAGAGACGCGGTTGCTCGCGGTAAAGTCGCCCCTCGGAAAGGACGTTCTTCTCCTCACGGGCTTTTCCGGCAAGGAGGAGATGTCGCGACTCTTTCACTTCAACCTCGAAATGTTTTCCGAACAGGACGCGATCGAAGCCAAGGATATTGTTGGCAAGAACGTCACCGTCACCATCAAGCGAGACGATGATTTCCGATTTTTCAACGGCTTCGTCCGCCGGTTTCGAGCCGGCTCCATGGCCTCCGGATTTCGCCAATACTCCGCCGAAGTCGTTCCCTGGCTCTGGTTTCTCACGCGCACCGCGGACTGCAGGATTTTCCAGAAGAAAAAGGTTCCCGATATCATCAACGCCATTTTCTCGGACCTCGGATTCACCGACTTTGAATTTCGTTTGAAGGGAAGCTACCGCCAGCGCGAATACTGCGTGCAGTACCGTGAGACCGACTTCAATTTCGTCTCGCGGCTGATGGAGGAAGAAGGGATCTTCTACTTCTTCAAACACGAAGATGGCAAACACACGCTCGTCGTCGCGGATCACAAGGGCGCGTACGAATGGTGCCCGGATCGGGAAATCGAGTTCGAGCACGCCTACACGCCGCAGACGACGACGGGCCGCATCACGCGCTGGGAGCACGAGTACGAATTTCACGTCGGTAAATGGGCGCACACCGACTACAATTTCGAGACTCCGTCCACGAATTTGATGTCAAATTCAAACACCATCACGGGCCTCCCCGGAGTCGACAAGTTCGAGATTTATGATTTTCCTGGCACGTATGAAAAGAAAGACGAGGGAACGTCGCTGATCAAGGTTCGCATGGAGGCGGAAGAGGTTCCCTACAACGTCGCGATGGGCAATAGTCACGCGAAATCGATGTTCCCGGGAGGCAAATTCAAGCTCACCAATCATTACGTGCCCGCGGAGAACGACAAAACGTACGTCCTGACGTCCGTCAGTCACCATGCAAATGAACCGGCGGACTTCACGGCCCGGGGGGCCCGCCCGACGACCTACGAAAATCAATTCACCTGCATTCCTGAAGAGGTCACGTATCGGCCGGCGCGAATCACGCCCAAACCGACGGTGCAAGGGTCGCAGACCGCCGTCGTCGTGGGGCCGGCGGGAGAGGAGATCTACACCGACTCCTACGGCCGAGTCAAAGTCCAGTTCTTCTGGGACCGCGAAGGAAAGAAGGACGAGAAGAGTTCCTGCTGGATCCGGGTTTCGCAGAATTGGGCCGGCAAGAATTGGGGGATTGTCTTCAACCCTCGCATCGGCCAGGAGGTGATCGTCGATTTCCTCGAAGGAGATCCGGACCGCCCGATCATCATTGGCCGCGTCTACAACGCGGAACAAATGCCCCCCTACGAACTCCCCGCGCAACCGACCAAGAGCACCATCAAGACACGGAGTTCCAAAGGTGGAACGCCGGCGAATTTCAACGAGATCCGCTTCGAAGATAAAAAGGGATCCGAGCAACTGTTCATTCACGCGGAGAAAAACCAGGACATCGAGGTCGAGAACGACGAAACGCATTGGGTCGGCCACGATCGAAAGAAAACGATCGACCACGACGAGACCACGCGAGTCAAGCACGACCGGACCGAAACGGTCGACAACAACGAAACCATCACGATCGGCGTAAATCGAACGGAAACCGTCGGGGCCAACGAGTCGATCACCGTCGCGAGCAATCGCACACGTTTCGTCGGCAAGAACGAAGCGGTGACGGTTGGTCTTTCACGCACCCATACCGTAGGGGTCAACGAAGCAATCACCATCGGCGCTGCCCAGGAGGTCACGATCGGCGGACTTCAATCCGTCATCGTGGGCGCGTCGCAGGCAATCACGGTCGGCGCCGGCCAAAACGTCACGATCGGTGGGGATCACCAAACGGACGTCAGCAAGGGACAAAAGACCACCGTCGCCAAGGATTGCGGTCTCAAGGCGGGCAAGAACATCATGATCGAAGCGGGAGACTCCCTCACCTTGAAATGCGGCAGTGCGAACATCGTTCTCAAGAAAAACGGCGACATCCTCATTAACGGTAAAAAGATTCAAATCAAGGGAAGTGGCGACGTCACCATCAAGGGTTCAAAAATCAAGGAAAACTAACGTCACCAAACGACCTGGTCCCGCTGAGACAGGCATCGCGAGGCAACCATGGAACTCGAAACCAGAAACGCGGCGAAGGCTCTGCGAATCGACGGAGCGCGACTGGGCAAGATTCTCGAGATTCTTCCCGAGAACCGGTATCTCGTGGATTTCGACGGTAATCCGTTTGGACCCGCGATCGCTCGCTACGCAAGTTTCGATCCCCAGGGATCGATTCGATTGGCGGCGGAACTTCCTCCCGTGGTGCTCGTCTTCGAAAACGGCGATCCCGAAAAGCCGTTCATCGTCGGAGCCTTGGCGTCCCCCGCGGCTTCGACTACGGTCCCATCAGACCCGGACAGTGCCGGAGAGGCAGTCTCCTTGCCCACCACGATTGTCCTCCGGGCGGAGGAGGAGATCGTGCTTCAATGCGGTGACTCGCTGGTGAGTTTATCGCGCGATGGCAAACTCTTGATCCGCGGAACCAACATCACGTCCCGCGCCACGCAGACGCATCGGATTAAAGGCGGCTCGGTTCGAATCAATTAAGGAGTCCCGCATGCCCGTAACGGTTGCCGTCAATGCCCCCATGACCGTCGTGCACAAATCAAGCAATGGCATGGTGATCGTCTTTCCCGACGTCTGCAAGACGCCGTCGCCCGCTGGGCCGGTGCCCATCCCTTACCCCAACATCGCGCAGTCCGCGGACGTCACTGACACCGCCACGACCGTCTTGGCGGACGGGCAGAAGATCGCCATCAAAACATCCGTTTTCAGCAAGAGCTCTGGCGACGAGCCGGGAACCGCCGGCGGCGTCGTCTCCAGCGTCAATCGCGGCAAGGCGAAGTTCGTCAACTATTCCTTCGACGTAAAAGCCGAGGGACAAAACGTTCCGCGAAAACTCGACCCAATGATTCAGAATGGTGGCGGCTCGTATAACACGCCCCCTTCTCCGTTACTCTAGTTCCTCGGAATGTTCGCGGGATCGCGTAAGGGAGCAGGTTCGATTATGGCGCAAGCACAATTCATGATTCCGGAACTTCAATGTGATCCGAATTGGGACGATTGCCAGAAGAAGCAAATGAAGTCGAAGGTGGCGTCATTGAACGCCGAGGCGAAGAAGGGTAACCTCAAAAGGCGGCCGATCACCCCCGCGCTCGCGCGCGTCAAGGAGTCGTGGCAAGCAAAGTATCGGCGGGGAACGCCTGGAGCCTGGCCCTCGTTCTCGAGCCCGACGCCAAGCTATGCACATCCATGCGCCCAAACGAACGGAAAGCCGCTGGACGCGGACCACGTCATCGATTGCCAATGGGGGGGCGCCACTCCTTCGGTGGGCAACGCGAAAGGGCCTTTCCAATTTCTCGACGCCTCCGTCAATCGGTCCATCGGTTCACAAATGGCAAAGGTGGAGGACGACGAGCCATCGGAGTTCGCCCTCAAGGGTTGCGACTAAAGAGCATCGCGGAAGGAGTGACTGTCCTTGGCAGCCGTCGACGCGGACGATCTTAAGCGAGCCATCGAACGCGTTTTTGCGCTCAATCAGCGATATTACGATCTGATCGACGCGGGCCTGCCCCACGCGCTTGCCCCCCCGGCCGACGCCGTCCAGATCGAGGAACTGGAAAGAACACTCGGCGGGCGTTTGCCCCCTTCGTATCGACTTTTTCTTTCGTTCCATGACGGGTGGAAACATTGGGAGGGGGACATGCATCTCCTTTCCGTCGCGGAGCAGCAAGTTGGCCCCTACGCCGAGTGGATCCGAGACTGGAAGCTTTCGGCTTGGGACGAGGGGGACGCCGTCATCCTCGAGGGAGCGGTGATCGGCGCGCGTCTTGGGGCGTCGCGGGGACTGGTGCTCGATACGCGAAAGCGAGATGACCGCGGGGAAATGGAAATCGTCAACTGGTCGCAGCGGGAGATCGCCCGCTACGCGGATTTCCTCGAACTCCTCGAACAGACGGCAAGGGACTTGGAAGCGATCATCGCGGAAGAAGCTGCCGAACAAGGGTAAAACACTGACCCGGCCAAGCGGCCGGAAATTTGCGGGCGGACATGGCTGTACTCGACAACAAATCCGATTTTCCCGGCGAACTATTCCCGGCACAGGACGCGAAGGGGCGACTATTTTTCGCCGTCGCGCTTCGCGGGACCTTCGAAATCCGCAACGGCTCTCTTCAAGACGCCGAAGAACAAGATCCCCTAATCCACGAAGACCAGTTTTTCGGCGACCCGGCCACGTCGAGCGTGAAGTTCGCGTCGGACCTGGTTCCCTACAAGATCGCCACCGACATCGCGCTC
>JAXMAQ010000095.1:0-6576 GCA_046350335.1 Planctomycetota bacterium | reverse complement strand
CTGGCCCCAAACTTTGGCGTTGTAACTCCCCGAACCTCCTCGGGGAATCGTGATGACTTGCCAATGAGGACCCGAAAGAATCCGCGCGATCAAAATAATCTGACCCACGTGATAGGCGCAATGAGCTACGGAACGCTCGAGTGCCAACGGCACGGAATGAGGTTCGCCCCGTATCGTCACCGTTTTGGCAAGATCCCCCGCGTCCAACGTGCTCAGGGTCGCGAATAGGCAACTCCAACCCTTCTCCCAATAGTCGATCACTTCGACTCGACTGGTGAAAGAATCGATGAACTCGTCGTCCCGATCGCGCCAACTTTTCTCACCGTCGGTCGTCAAAAATTCGGTCCAACGCGACAGCAGGTTGCCGGCAACATGCTTCATGATGACGGCAACGCTGTTCGTGTTCGGATCGAGGGAAAGGTGCAGCTTGTCGTCGGAGAGTTGGGCGATCGCTTTGTCCGCCCAGTCTTTATGATTGCGAAACACGTTTCTGGCGCCGGTAAGTACTTCGGCGCCCCATGGTTCCGTCCCCATCGCTCCACCTCCGCAGGGGATTACTTCCCGCCCGTGGTGGGATTGATCCGCTCGAGCGCCTGCTTTTCGTCGCCATAAATCTGCTTGAGATTTGGCGTGGCATCGCCGGGAATCGCTCCCGCGGCCCAAAGAATCCCGTTGAGAACCATGCTCTGATAGAGCGGGTGCTCCCAGACGTCCTCGCGATGTCCCATGCCGGTGTAAAAGACCCGACCCTTGCCGTAGTTGCTGCACCACGCAATCGGATACGGCTGCCGCTTGTACAGCGGTCCCGCCATTCCTTCCGTCTCGAGCAACATGAGAATATGCATGTTCGCGTGGAAATCCCGATACGCATACCATTCGTCGGTGATGGTCAGCGACTTCGGCCAACCCTTCATCGCGGGAAAGTTGGGATCGACGACGTCGACGCGGCTTTCTTGCTGAATCCCATGACCGATGAACTCCCCACCCACCATTTCCAGAAACGGCCGCTTTCCATCCACGACCCATGCATGGTAAGTGTCCGCTCCCCCACAATGCGTCCCGACGAATCCGCCGCCGTTCTTCACGTACTCCAGAATCGCTTCCTTTTCCTCTTGCTTGATCGGAGGCTGCTTGTCGAGGCCAACCTGATCAATCTCCCCTTGCGTGAAGAAATAGACGGCGTCGTACTTCTTGAGGTTCTCGGCATTGATCAGCGAACCGTCCTTCGTCGCCGTCACGTCAAAGCCGTTCTTCTTGCCGAGTTCGGTGACGATCTTCTCCGCCATGCTCAATTCACCGTTGTCTCCCCGCTTCACCACGGAATGCTGGAAGCCCTGCGACTTAGTGAACATCAAGACTTTCTTGTTCTCGGCTTTCGCGGACGCCGCGCAGAAAACCGCCAGCACGCCGAGAGCGCCTAAACCACGAATCAGACGTAGGTTCATTGAAATTCGACTCCATGACTTTGGAAAATCAGCCATTCCCTCAAGGTCCTCGAAGAACTCGCGAGGGCAATTCCAGCGACGCCACTCACCTGGAACCCAGGTTCCAAGCGAGATCCCATCGGTGGCACACCATAGGCTAGGCGGATCGCAGTGAGGTTGAGCCTACCTGGGGGGGAGAAGAAGATCAAGCGGCCAGAAGTCGGAAAGCGGACGCAATTTTTTACGCTGCCTTAGGACCATGCTAAGCTTTTACGACCCCCTTTGATTCGTCCACCTTCTGGATTTCCACGCGTCGACTTCCACGGGAGTCACCGGCCGTCCTTGGGTGAACGTTGGCACTACCGTGAGGATTACCCGTCATGAATGTCGCAATCCAATTCGTTACCGGGACAGAGAACGGTCGCTTCGTCGCCACCTTGCCCGACATCCCGGCAACGGGTGAGGGAAACACGACCGCGGACGCGATCCAAGACCTCAAGCGATCGCTACGCGATTACATCGACGCGATCGGCTTGGACGAAGCGCTGACCCGCCTTTCCGCGCTGGCCGAGGTCCGCCAACTCGACTGGAAACTGCACGATCTCGCTTGAAATCCACTCGCGATTCTTGCCTTGTTGTTTGATCGTGAACGCCCCTTTTCCGATTCGAATGTCGGAGCATTCTTTTTTCGTCCCACCTTCATTACAATTGTCCGAGAAAGGGCGTGTTTGCGGCGCGCCCCTGACGAGGCCATGATCCGACAAAGGCTGTGTCGCGTTCCATCCTGGAAGAACAGGACGCGATGCGTTGGGACCAGCATTTTCTCGGCAAATGGTTTTCCGCCATTCGCACGCGCGATTCCGCCTCCGGGCGGAATAAGTACCTTCGCCTCGCGGCAATGTCCTAAGTCTGACTTAACACGGTAGGGATGCGATGCCAAAGCCGACCGATATCGTCGTTCGCGAAGTCACCGTCACGATTGATCCGCTTCCTTTCCGAGCTCCTCTGAAGTTCGGCGGGCGCATCATGAGCGAGGCGGACATCGTTAACGTCGAGGCCCGCGTCAAAACGAATTCCGGCAAGGAAGCGGTCGGACTGGGATCCATGCCCCTGGGAAACATCTGGGCTTGGCCAAGCCAAAAGGTCGATGCCGCGCAATCCGCCAAAGCCATGCGCCGCCTCGCCCAAGACCTGACGGCGGCGGCGAACGAACTCGCAGGCTTTGCCCATCCCCTCGACCATGTGCACACTCTGTCCCAGAATTATCGTCCCCTCGCGGACGCCGTCACGCGCGCCATGCGACTGGACGAGCCCATGCCCACCTTGGCCGTCCTGGTGGCCGCCAGTCCCATCGACGCCGCCCTGCATGACGCCTTCGGCAAGGCAAACGGAATCAATAGCTTCAACGGGCTCTCCGCCGAGTTTTGTGCCCACGATCTGGCCCATTACCTAGACGACCAGTTCCAAGGGGAATACCTCGATCGCTACACGCTTCGCGAGCCGAAACCCCGCATGCCCCTTTACCACCTGATCGGCGCGCTCGACCCCTTGACCGACGAAGACATCGCCAAACGAATTGGCGACGGCTTGCCCGAAACACTCCCCGAATGGATCAGTTACAACGGCCTGACGCACCTGAAGATCAAGTTGAACGGTGACGACCTCCCCTGGGATGTCGAACGGGTCGTAAGAATTGAACGCGTGGCCGCGGAAACGCAGGCGAAATTGGAACGAAGGACCTGGCACTATTCCCTCGACTTCAATGAACGGTGCGCCAGTGTCGATTACGTCCTCGAGTTCCTGGCGAGGGTCAAGGAACGATCCCCCGCGGCACTCGATCGCGTGCAGTACATCGAGCAACCTACTCACCGCGATCTCAAGGGGCATCCCGATCACAACATGCACGAGGCGGCCAAGATCAAGCCCGTGGTGATCGACGAATCCCTCGTCGATTACGAAAGCCTGCTGCTGGCTCGCGAACGTGGCTATTCCGGCGTCGCACTCAAGGCTTGCAAGGGGCACACCGAGGCGCTTCTCATGGCGGCGGCGGCACAAAAGTTCGGCATGTTCCTCTGCGTCCAGGATCTCACCTGCCCGGGTGCTTCCTTCCTTCATTCCGCGGAACTTTCCGCGCGGATTCCCGGTGTCGCCGCCATCGAAGGAAACGGCAGGCAGTATTGCCCCGCCGGCAACCTCGGCTGGAGCGACCGCTTCCCCACCATGTTCCATATCACCGACGGAACCCTCGGAACCCACGCCCTCACCCACCCTGGACTAGGCCATAACTAAACCGTTTAACAAACACCAGAAGTGCGCGCGACGGCAAAGGACCAGCTGTTCCAGCGGAAAGTTAGCGGCCAGTCGCGGCAGCGAGAATTGCAACGGCTGAATACCATCCGCGGAAAACCGCTTTATGAACCGGCGCGGTCGCAACGTTGACCTTGGGAAATGGTCCAATCGCGGCGCGCACATGAAGGGAACGCATGGACGTCCTCAGGGAGTTTCCTTTTCCAGAAAAAGGAAGATCGAAAGGGATTCATGGACGGACGCCGGCCCCAATTTGATCGTGGCTTTCGCATTCGGGTTGTTCAAGTTGTTCTGGGAGTTGTCCCACCAGCCCGTGACGACCAGCCGTGACCCTTCCCCGAGATCCTTGGGACTGGCAAGCCAGTAGAAATCTTGAACGTTGACGTCGAAACGGGGAACGCGGAGAAGTGTTTCTCGATGGCCGTTAGGTTCTAGCCTTTCGACTCGATATGCCTTGCCCCGGAGCCCCATGCTCCCCATCAATCCCACCAGCCGACGTGGACCATTCAGCGAGAACTCGAACTCCTCCCGGTGATGGGGATCTTGGCGGGGAATCGTCCTTTCGTCGATATTCCTCGACAGGAACACGAGTTCTTTCTCGGGAAGACGCTTGGCGAAGAGGAGACCGATCGCAGGTCGATCCTCCGTTGCAACACCGTTCGGCTTATGGTGGACTTCAAAGGCCAATCGGGAGTGCATGGGGACCCGATACCCCATCCCTTCCGGAAACCGATACGTCGGCCCGCCGGGCAGCCAAGCAAAGGGACCTGCATCTTTACCACTACGCGCCGGCTGCGTCGCGTCGTCCGCGGGAAATATCGCTACATCAATCCGCCGCGTCACGTCGGCGTTCGTGGGCAAGACCTCCGCCGAGCGTACCCAGCGGTCTTCCGAAAAAACGATGTTCGTCGTCCCCGCATCCACGGCCAAGGAGCGCAGGCTCTCTGGACCCGTGGCATCCACAGCCAATGGTTGAGAAACTTCAATCACCACGTCGGGAACCCCGATACTCCAGCGGCCCGGCCAAGCGATCGGCTTGGGCGCGGACTTCTTCTCTCCACGCGGAGCACCCTCCTCGATCCAAGCGAGGATCGTCTCCCGTTCTCGGTCATCGAGGCGCCGACAATTCGCGAACTCGCCATAACGATCATCCACGTTCCATGGCGGCATGGTGCGCATCGCAACCATTTCCGCTATCCGAGCCACGCGCGGACGAACGTCCTCGTAGGCAAGCAGTGGAAACGGAGCCGACCGGCCTGGACGATGGCAACCCTGGCAATGCCTCTGCATGAGGGGGGCAACATCGGCGGCGAAAGTTAACTGCATGGATGATGCCTGGGGAGAACGAAACTTCACCGAACGTCCCTCGCCATCCGCGACCGCGATGCTTACCCATTTGTTTTCGAGCACCTCCCTCAATGCGTCCCGTAGATCCGACCGCGAGGTTCCCTCCGCCAACATCGCACCACCAAA
Organism: Planctomycetota bacterium; assembly: GCA_046350335.1. GTDB lineage: Bacteria > Planctomycetota > Planctomycetia > Kolteriales > Kolteriaceae > JAXMAQ01. Next base: position 1,372 of record JAXMAQ010000095.1, on the reverse strand, counting down.
GGAGTCATCGATCCTGCCTCGATAACGAAGCACCTGCTCGCGATCGAGAATGCAGGCCGTCGGAGTCTGGACCACCCCCAATGCGCGAGTCAAAGTCTGGCCGAGATCCTTGCACGCCAATAGAGGCATTTCCCGGTCCAGCATGTAGGCCGCGATGAGGTCGGCAGTGTCATCCTCGTTGGGGAATACCGCTACGAAATTCAATCCTCGCCTCCGAAAGACCTCTTCGATCTCAAGGAGGACGTTCAGCTGAAGTGCCGATACCGGGCATTCGGTTCCGAGGAATACCAACACCAATCCATTGTCGTCGGCAAGACTCGCCAGCGATCTCGGCTTGCCATGAACATCACGTAGCGAGCCCGGATCTTGAATCCGCCGATCCAACGGCGCAGGCAAGCCGGCATGCATTTTCAGTAGACGTCGATGATGCCGATATTTGGCAAACAACGCATTGCTCATGATGGCGAACGCCACCATCACGCACAAGGCCACAACTCCGATCAGCAATCGTTTCATCAAAGGATCCTGATGTCGGACGCGTCCGAAATAACCATGGCTCTTCACCGCGCTCCCTCGCACGTCCCCTATTCTACTGTCGCCCGGACAACTTAAAGCGTCGAAGCCCCTATATACTCCCTCTCCCCGCGGGTCGGGGTGAGGGGCTTCATTTGGCAACGCAAACGTGCGCGCATCCCACACCCCAACATCCTAAAACCGCAGTATACTCCCTCTCCCGGCAGGAGGGAGGCAATGAAGGACCCTCACCCTGCCCCAGAGGAAGAGGGTGTGTAGATTGCCGCACGCCGGCGGGAAAGTGAGTTCGCGGCAGCCTCGCCGCTTTGGTTTTGATAAGCTCAATGGGCGTCGGCCGAGACATGGGAATACGGTACGGCAATGGTCACGTGACCGCGAACACAGGGCTTCTGCATATGCTGACATTTGTTTTTACCTTTTGTGCTTTGATTTCCGGTGACTGGCCGCAGTTCCGCGGGCCGAACTCGGACGGACACGCGGCGGGCCCCGCGACCCCCTTGGAATGGTCCGAGACACGGAATGTTGCCTGGAAGGTTCCAATACCCGGTTTGGGCTGGTCGTCGCCGGTTGTTTCGGATGGAAAGGTGTTTCTGACGACGGCCGTATCACGCGATAAAGGATTGTCATTGCGAGCGTTCGCGTTGAACGCGGCGACCGGCGAGGTGGTATGGGACCGAGAAGTGCTCGTGGTCGATGAAACGCCGGCGATTCATGCAAAAAACAGCCATGCCAGCCCGACACCCGTGGTCCGTGACGGCGCGATCTACGTGCATTTTGGCACGGTTGGGATGGCTCGGCTCGACGCAACGGACGGTTCCGTGATCTGGTCGACCAACGA
>JAXMAQ010000094.1:0-7262 GCA_046350335.1 Planctomycetota bacterium | reverse complement strand
CCCGAGCGTGAGATGATCCAATTGGGACGATTCCATCGCTTGAATGGCTTTTTTTAAGGTCACGGGCGCAAACACGATATCGGCATCGGTGAAGAGAAGCAACTCGCCCACCGCCAGCCGAGCGCCTTGCTGGAGCGCGTGATTCTTTCCAAGCCAACTCGAGGGAAGTTCATTGATGTCCAACACTTTGAGTTGAGGGTACCTTCCTTGCAGTCGCCGTAATATTGCTCCCGTGCCGTCGGACGATCGGTCATTGACGACGATCACTTCCAAAGAGGGATAATCCAGATGGAGAACGGACTGCAATGCTCGTTCGATCTCCGCCTCCTCGTCGCGCGCCGCTATGACGATCGATACGGAGGGCCACGGGACGGCGCGTTCAGACACCGTTGACGGCAACGTTCGCATTTGCCGATTGCCGAGCCAGACAACCAACAACTGTGCCACCTGGAAAAGAAGAAGTCCAACGGCGAAATAAGTCATTGCGGTAAAGCCTCACGAAAAACGGGTCTCGCGAGGAGTCATTCAGCCCGACAGAAGAGTGACTTCGGATGATTCCTGCGCCAGTGGCATCATCCATCCGCGTAATGGGACAGGCCGACGATCAATCGACATGGCCCATTTGCATGCGGACCATTTGACGATAGCGTCCGCTCGCGGCCATTAATTCCGCGTGCGTTCCCGTTTCGATGATTCGCCCTGCCTCCATAACGAGAATCTTATCCGCGTGCACGATCGTGCTCAGCCGATGGGCGATGACGAAACAGGTTCGTCCGCGCATCAATTCGCGCATGCTCTGCTGAATGAGTCGTTCACTTTCCGTATCGAGACTGCTGGTGGCTTCATCGAGGATGAGGATAGGCGGATTGGCGAGTACGGCCCGAGCAATGGCGACTCTTTGCCTTTGTCCACCGCTCAACCGCACGCCGCGCTCGCCGATCACGGTGTCGTAGCCCTTTTCGAGCGCCAGGATGAAGCCATCCGCGTTGGCGATCCGCGCTGCCTGCCGAATGGCGTCGATATCCGCGTCACGCACCGCGTACCCGATATTCTCCGCGAGTGTTCCGTCGAAAAGGAAAACATCTTGTTCGACGATTCCGAGCAATCGACGGTAGCTTTCCACCTTGATGTCGCGGAGGTCCATGCCGTCCAGTTCGACCGTCCCGCTTGTCGGATCGTAAAACCGCGCAACCAGATTGCACAGAGTCGTCTTCCCCGCGCCGCTCGGCCCCACCAGTGCCACGGTGGTGCCTGCGGGAACCTCCAGTTGAATGTCCCGGAGTACCAGTTCCTCGGAACCTGGGTAGCGGAAGTTTACCGCGTCCAACCGGATACGACCGCGCACTTCGTCCGGTCGAATCGACCGCGCGCCGGGAGCGGCGGGCATTTCCCTCTGCTCTTCGAGAAGGTCCAGAATTCGATCCAGCCCGGACAATCCACTTTGAAACGCGGTGGCGCTGTTCGCCAAGACGGCAAGCGGACCGAGCAACATTGCCAGATAAAACAAAAACATCATCAGGTCGCCAAGCGTCAAACTGCCGGAAAGAACGGCCATCCCGCCATACAGCAGAAGCGCTGCCGATGCGATCGGCACCAAAACCTCCCAAATAGTCTCGACGATGCGAACCCACCACCAGACGTAAAGTTCCTGGCGCGCCATCAAATGATTACCACGAATGAATCGCGATGCTTCGCTTCGCTGGCGGCCGAAGGCGCGCACCACGCGCATTCCGCCAAACGCCTCGGTGGCATGACTATCCACCTCTTGCCGTTGAATGCGCGCGTCGCGGTAAAGTGGCCGAATCCGGCCGATCCAGGTGCGGTGGGTCAAGTAGACGATGGGGAGGAAAAGAATCGCCCCCGCGAGCAATTGCCAGTCGACGAACGCGAGGATGATCAGACTGCCGACCAGTTGCAGCACCGCTCGCCAAGGGTTGTACAGCATGCTAAAGATCAGTTCGGCAACTCCTCCCGCATCCTCGCGGAGAATACTCGCCACGCCGCCCGATTTAAGCTGGTAGACCTTATGGAGTGGTAAGCGAACGGCATGATCGAACGCGAGCCTGCGAACATGGACTTGGACTCGCTTGGTCACGGCCGTCGCGTGCCATCGACCCCAAAGATGGATCAAGGTGTCGAGCACCGAAACGACGATCAATCCCACGCCTATGAGAATTAGAAACTGCCGTTTGTCGCTGGGGAGATGATAATTGGCGACCCATTCCTCCGGAATTGGCTTGTCGGAGAGAACGTAATCAATGGTCACTTTGGTGGCGGCGGGCGGAATGAGGCCAAGCAATGTCGAAACGCTCACCGTCGCCAAAGCGAAGGCAATTTCTTTTTTGAAGCCCCGCAGTAGCTTGAGAAACTCCCTAAACAACTCGCCGAAGGAACGGTGCCGGGTAACCGGTTTTCCCTTCGCCGAGACGGGGGGATCTTCCAAACGCCGACGCCGCACCTCTTGTTTGTAGGCGTCAAAACTTCGTCGACTTGCGATGGGACGGAATGCCATATCACCATGATAGTGAAGCCGTGGCTACTTCGTCGTGGAGTTCCGCTGCCCACGACGCCATGGTCATTTACCCGCGACGTTGGTCACTTGGCCCACGGTGGCCGCCGCGGCCGCGCTAACCGTTCCAGTCGCTTTCGGTTTGAGCGTCAGCGCGTGGACGGTCTTTCCAGGCAGGAAAGGGGTTATTCCCCTCTTCCCATGCTTTCTGCCCATCAGAATAATGCGGCGAGAGGGGATGACCACTTGCCCCGCTGCCATAGGAAATATCCCAGTTCTTCCTTGCCGGGCGAAACCCTGCCGTTCAGCTTGAATTCAAGGCTGAATGCGTGAGGATTCGCCGGTCCTCCGGTAACGGCTGGCCCGGCATGTCAAGGCCCGGTTATTCTTCCGAGGATCGGCAGTACGCCGATGCTTGATGCTGAATTCGTCGTATTGAGAACTCCCCAACGCAAATCCGACCATGCCTTGCCACCTGAGCGACTCATTGAGTACGACGTCGACGGCGGCGAGCAATTGCTCATTCCAATCCTGTACTTGGGATTCAGCAGTGGGCTTTGCGTGACCAAAGCCAAACCGCCCTCTGGACGCTTGAGGTTCCGAATGGAAAACGCTGGGCTCGCCTTCTGCGTTTCCTGTGTGATCGCGCTCCAACACCTGGCGAATCACTTCCAATCGGAATTCACTGACCATCGGGTATCCAATCGAGTCGATGGAGCGCGCTCCCCAGTTCTCGACATGTTGAGTTCGCCACGCCGAGATCCGCGGCAATGGCTTCCGGCGTGAGGATTTCAAGCAAGAGTTTCTGCCACTGCTCGTGAAAGACCGCGCGTGATCGTCGAGCTGCGTCTTGAGTAGATCCTCTTCACTAGCTTTGCTTCACGGCAAAGAGGCCGTCGCGAATCTGACCGGCACGCTCCCAAGTCGCATCCGCTACACCGACACCGACTTTTTGAGCATCTCACCACCGACCACGCGGGCGTTGGTGCAGTCCAGATTCGTCCGTTCTCGGATTGACGACGCGAGGGTATTCCTCCGGCGATGGCCATCCCTCCCAACGGCAGCTACCATCCGCCCAGCTGACCGGCAACCCACCGTCATAGCCAACCCGCCTGGGAATGCGTCCGAGAATGGTCCAACCGATGCTTCCGGTCTTGTCGCCAACGACGAAATTCTGCTCCGCCGACTCCGCTTGGGCGGCGAGCCGCCATGGCTTCATCAATCGACTCGCCCCGCGATTTTGTCGAGACCAAAATTCAGCCTACCGGGAACCTTCGCTACCCAATGGAGCGCCAGCGGCCGCTTCTGACATCTTCGCCGAAATCGGACCCCAGGATCGTCTCGACGACCTCGATCGTCTCGTCTTTACCCCCCGGACCTGATGGTCTCTGGATGCTTGGAGAACTTTTCCCCGGGAGTCGAGTACTGGTTCGGGTGGTCGGGATCCACCTCGATGACGACGACGTCGGTCCAGTCCCCTTCGCTATTCGTAAATCCCCAGGCGACGTGGCCGTTGCTTCCCACGACCATCACGGGGGTGCCCGGAAGGGTCGCTCCCGTGATCGTTTGCTCGCCGCCATCCGAGGCAGGCCAACGGAATTGAGCACGGTACCAGATGTTGGGAACGCCGATGCGCAAATGCATGTCATTGGCGATTAGCGCGCCGCCATGTTTGGAATGGGTGCCTGCAATCGCCCAGTTGTTGCTCCCGGCGTGAAACGGCTCCATTTCCGAACGAAGCGGAAGACTGGCCAAGGAGAAGGACGCGGCGTTCGCCGTCAATTTCTCTCGCAGGTCGTAGACTTCGGGGCCGGGAATGGGAGGTTGTTCGAACTTTGTCCCGTCAATCGGCGCGTCCCATTCATTGCCGACAGAATTGAGAAAATCATACAACGGCTGAGGCAAGGTATCGTGCAGGGCCATCCTGGCGGCCTCGTCTCGGTAGTCGCCACCCTGCAAGTCGATGAACATGGCCATCGCTACCAGCGCCACGTCTTCCGTGCGCCAAGGTTGTGGTTCCACGCCAAGAACGAGATATTCGAACGGCTTTTGCCCCAGGGAATTGAGGCCGGCGTTCACCCCCGCGGTGTATGCTTCCACCAGCGCGCGTTCGTCGGGCGGCACGGTATCGTGAAACTGCTTCGCGTAGTCGCGGAAACGAAAGAGCCTGTGCCCCTTGTCGATGGAAACCAATCCTGGGCCAAAAAGTTCGGCAAGCTCACCTGCCGCCGATCGCCGCAGCACGTCCATTTGAAAGAAGCGATCCTGCCCGTGAGAAAACCCGAGCGCGTAGCCTAGATCGATTCTCGACTTCGCGTGGATGGTGGGTATGCCATGGTCGTCCCGGTCCACGCGCACCGGCTCTTGAACGCCTACCACCTCGAACTCGCCATCCAGCGTCGGCAAACTCGCCCGCAACTGGCTGTAAGCGAATACGCCGCAACCCACCACGCAAAGCGCGACGACTAGAACGAGCACGACAACCCAACGAACAACCCGCTTGAACATGACTGGCCTACTCCTGGGGGGCATGAGGCTCACGAGTTCCCGATTCGCCGCGGACATCGTCGCTTCCTACGGGTCCCTCGCGGGCAGGGTAGCAAGATCCACGGATTCTTCGTCCCCCGGACCACGATCGCGCGTGACTACAAACCCCATTTCCGCGATCATCCGCAGGTCTTCGACGGGCGCCTGGCCCTTGGTCGTGAGATAGTCGCCGATGAAGATGGAGTTGGCGGGATATAGCCCAAAGGCTTGCATGCTTCCCAAATGAATTTCGCGCCCTCCCGCGATTCGCAGTTCACGATCCGGATTTGCGAATCGGAAGAGACATAAAACTTTGAGGCAATAGCGAGGATTGAGCTTGCGCACGCCTTCCAGGGGCGTGCCGGCGATGGGGTTGAGGAAGTTGACCGGTATGGAAACGGCGTTCTCTTCACGGAGCGAAAGGGCCATCGCGACGACGTCCTCGTCCGTTTCTCCCATGCCGACGATCCCACCCGAACACACTTCCATTCCCGCCTTGCGAACCGCCTCGAGCGTCGAGCGACGATCTTCGTAGGTGTGCGTAGTGCAGATTTCGCTGTAATAACGTTCGCTGGTGTTGAGGTTATGATTGACTCGATCGACCCCGCATGCCTTGAGCTGTTGGGCCTGCTCGTCGGATAGTAGTCCAAGACAGGCGCAGATTTTCAGTCCCAACTCTTGTTTGATTCGCGGGACGACCCGCGCGACGGAATCAATTTCTCTTTGCGTCGGGCTTCGCGCGGAAATCACGATGCAATAGGTTTTGGATTTCTGCCCCGCCGCCACTCGCGCTCCCTGCAACAAATGCTCGTCGGTAAGCAGGTTGTACCTCGGAATGTCCGCATCGGAGACCTTCGATTGAGAACAGTAGCCACAATCCTCGGGACAAAGCCCGCTCTTGGCGTTCATGAGGAAATAGAGTTGAACTCGTTTCCCGAAGTATCGATGCCGGATGCGAAACGACGCCGACAAAAGGTCGAGCAACTCCAGATCGTCGGACCGAAGGATTTCGAGCCCCTCTTCCGCCGTCAGCGCGTGTCCTTCGAGAACACGGCCCGCCAGATCACTCCAACGATTGCCGATTCCACTATTTCCGTTGGCATCCATGGATTGTTGAATCATTCGTTTCCTCGCCTAGGGCGGCAAATACTCGTGATGATGACTTCCACAATTTCGACGCGCGTGGACTCCCCAGACGCCTGGGAACGAGGCGCGCCAAACTTTCTCTTGCCGACGACAAGGTTTTCCCAAGGATTACCACAGCGCCGACAATTGCCGCAAAACAAGCCACGATAAGAAGTATCGTAAAACGGAACCTCACTGGCAACCGCGCGAGAAAACAAATCCCCTCCGCGGTCCTCCGCTTGCCGAAAGAACTCGACGCAATGTACGATGACATCGATGGTTTCCGACCGTGCCCATGAATGGTTCAAAACATCGGACGACATGGGTGGTCCAAGTCCCCCCGAGATTCAACCAATGGCTAAAGTTACGATTCGCTGCAGACAAAACGGCCCCCTGGTCGTTGAGGGCGAGGTTCTCTTGCTCGATAGTTCCGGAAATCCGGCCCCTTTGGACGAAGGAAAGACGAACATCGCCCTATGCCGCTGCGGGTTCTCGAAAATCAAACCACTCTGCGATGGCAGCCATAATCGAAACCAGTGGAAGGAAAGCCCTGAATCCGAGAGATGACCGAGGTCGCCCCCGACGATGTTTTCCCCGTCCCATGGCCACGGCGACCCACCAAACGCCTCGGCCGGTCGACACCTCTGCGGAATTTGGCCGCCATTTGCTCGACGGTATTCGTAAGGAATGGTGGCGTCGTCGAGAAAATGGGACCGTGACGGCGGTAGCCACGCAGGGGAATCCTATCGAGGAAATTGGGAATGGGCGATTCCTATTCCGAGGAACGGATAGCTGGGGACGCAGATTCGCCGGCTTGTCCAACCATATGCCGTTGAAAAAAAGACGACTCTTCCGGATACTTAGGGGGCAACAGAAATGTCGCGAACCCAAGCGCGCACCTGAGTCGAATGTTCAGGCGAGTCGTGCGCATTGGCATTGCTGACGTGCCTCGGACCACGACATTTCCTTGCGAAATGGCAATCGCTTTCGACTTCAGTTCCTGCTCATCTCGACCGTGAGAGAATGGCTTGGACGCGGCATGGTCCTTTTGCCGCATGGAAAGATTTGACTGCTTTGCGTACAGGCATTTCCAGCGACCTGG
>JAXMAQ010000093.1:0-10706 GCA_046350335.1 Planctomycetota bacterium | reverse complement strand
TGAGCCTTACCTGCGGCCGATGGTCTGGGGGGGAAGAAAGCTCGGGACTCGCTTTGGGAAAACACTGCCTGGAGATGAATCCTTCGGCGAATCCTGGGAGATCTCCAGCCACCGCGGCCACGTCAGTCGCGTTGCCGAGGGATCGTTTCAAGGGGCGGACCTCAACGCCCTCTGCGCCGAGTACGGCAAGGAAATCTTCGGCGAATCCGTTCCCGCCGATCGCCGCTTCCCCCTGTTGATCAAACTTCTCGATTGCGAACAACTGCTCTCCATTCAGGTTCATCCCACGGATGAATTGGCGCACGCGATTCTCGGCGACGAGTTGGGGAAGACCGAATCGTGGATCGTTCTGGACGTCGGTCCCCAGGGGCGCATTTACGCGGGCCTGCGCGAAGGGATCACCCGCATGGATCTCGAACAGCATCTCCGCGCGGGAACCACCGACCAATGCCTCCATGTCATTCACCCCAAAGTTGGCGATTGCATCCATTTGCCCGCAGGCACCGTGCACGCCGTGGGGGGCGGAGTGGTCATCGCGGAAGTTCAACAAACCAGCGACGCCACCTTTCGGCTTTTTGACTGGAATCGCATGGGAACGGACGGCAAGCCAAGAACGCTGCACGTCGACGAGTCCCTCCGCTGCATCAATTTTCACGCGGGACCCGTCTCACCCGTGACCCCCATATTACTCAATGAACCGGATGACGGATTTCTCCGCGAGGGCCTCGTCGCCTGTCCCTATTTTCGCATGGATCGTTTGACACTCGATTCCGATGTCCCTGTCCCCGCTCCGGGGCGTTTATCGGTAGGCATGGTGATCGAAGGGAGCGTGGAACTCGTCGGCGGGGACTTCCATCGCGAACTGATTGCCGGCGAGACCGTATTGATCCCGGCTTCGGCCGGAGTTCTGCATTGGCGACGGAGCAAAACAACCCAAACACCCAAAATTATCGAGGTTACCTTGTCTTACTAGATTTGCAATTTAAGATGAATTGAGCTTCGGATCTTGGTGGATTTGACGGATTTATTAAAGTTGCCGGCCACAAAAAGCCGAGAACTTCGATACGTCGGATTACCGAGAAAGGAGCGATCCCATGCGATGGAATCGTGGGGTGAAGTGGTATTGGCTGGTTCTCGCGACGGGATGTTCGTCGAGCCCAATGGAATTCTCGGATCGTCGGCCGCCGACGACTCCGGCTCCCATCGACGTGCAACAGGAGATTCGCGATGCCCGGTACTTCCTGGCATACCCCGACGAAACCATTGGTCCGCAGACCGGCATGCTTCCGCGTCAAACGGAAGTGTCCACGACCTCTCGCTAGCTCGCTCCTCGTCGTTGGCTTGGCATGGATGGGGGGCTGCCAATCGTCTCCCCAGGCCGCGGACGAACCGGTTCCACTTCCCGCGGTCCTCACGCAAGCGGAATTAGTCCGAACCGCCAAGCAAGACTTCCAACTCTGCGTCAACGCCTTCTATCGCGACGACTGGAAACAAGCCAGTTTCGTCGCCGATCGCCTGAAAACCCTGTCGCAACGCTGGCAAGAACAGCCGGCACCCTCGGGCAAGCAGGCAGAATTCCAAGAGAATACCGCGGGCATGGCTCGAGCCTCCGAGGAACTCAAGTCCGCCGTCGACAAAAAAGAGGTCGATCAAACGACCCAGGCACTTCGCAAAATCGCTGCCCATCTCGCCATTCTCGAGAAGATGCCGTAAGAAGAAGGCTGCGAATCTCGCGACGACGCGCGGGTCGTGATTCGACGACATCCACTCCATGAACCGCGTTTCATGGTCGCCGATCGGATTTCGTCGGCTACACTTAAGAGTTCATGCGCTTTCCATGGTTCCATCCGCGCCGGTGGCTACCATCGCGCGGTTTTCAATTTCCGCTCGTGAAACTCGCGTCGAGTTTAACGAGCGGTAGGTTTGGGTCCTTCGCATCTCGGTCAGCATGCTAAACGAGACGATTCGTCGGCTTGGAACGACGGACCCGGCAATCGCGGCGGAGCGTGAATGCGACGTTCCGGTCCTGCAGTCACACACTCTTCGCGGCCCGGCCGCTTTGGAAATTCAGACGATCATGCGAAATCAACCTCGACGAAGCGGGCGCCCTCGAAGGCGACCCGAAACCAACATTCCTCCCGAAGCGGCCTCCCCGGTCCCCGACGAGCGCCCCGTTCGTCCTCAGAAGGAGCGACTGCAAAAGGTGCTTGCCGCCGCCGGCATCGGCTCCCGGAGAGCGTGCGAAGAATACATTGTCTTGGGCCGCGTCGCCGTGGACGGCAGAGTCGTCACGGAACTGGGTACCGTCGTCGATCCCGAGACTCAGCGGATCGCCTTCGACGGCGAGGAAATTCGACTCGAACCCAAAGTCTATTGGTGGGTGAACAAGCCCCCCGGCGTCCTGTGCACCAGTCGTGACACCCACGGCCGCGCGACCGTGCTTGACCTGGTCCCTGGCATCGGCGAACGGGTCTACTGCGTCGGTCGCCTGGACGAGGAAAGCCTGGGACTCCTCTTGCTCACCAACGACGGCGAGTTAGCGCAAAAACTCACCCATCCGCGATATCAGATTCCGAAGACCTACGAATGTCTCGTTGCCGGCAGAATCACCGGCGAAACCATGGACAAGATGCGCGAAGGGGTGTGGCTGTCCGACGGCAAAGCGCGAGTCAAAGACATTCATCGTTTGGGCACGCATGGAACTGCAACGAGGATTCGGGTCATTCTTTGCGAAGGCCACAATCGCGAGATTCGCAGACTCTTCGCCAAATTTGGCCACAAAGTCATGCGATTGGAGCGAACCGCGATCGGCCCGCTGAAGATCCGCAAACTTCGGGTCGGCGAAGCGCGCCCCGCCACCGAAGAGGAAGTGGCCCTACTTCGCCGACTCTGTCGGAGAACGTCCGCTCCGCGACCCAGCGCCGGACCAAAGCCCAAGCGCGCCCCCCGGCAGGAGGTTTCCGAACAGCGCGAGGATCGAAAAACCTTCGCGCCCAAGCATAAGAAACCCACGCGACCCGGCGGAAAGCGTTCCCTAGGCCCGCCCGGATTAAACAAGCGAGCCGGAACGGGCGGAAAGAAAAAGGCGACCCGCGATCGATCGAGAGACAAGCGGCGTACTTAGATAAGCCGAACTTCTATTTCCGCTTTCCGCAACGACGCGGATTGTACATTAAAAAAACAATGACGCATCGTCCGGCCCGGGTCGCTTGGAGAGCATTGGCGCTAGCCGCAATTCGCGGCGTCGATGAATTGGCGCCGGGCCACGAGATTAATTGTTCGAACGGCGATTAGCCTCGCCCGTGTCTTTTTGTTGGGAAAAAAGAAAATCCATTTTCAATAAGTCTTCGCTGACTAACGTACTCTTTTTCTTAATTGAAAAAACACGTCAATCGCCCACGTCAAAAACACTTACGCACTAGTCATCAAGAGGTCCGTTTTCCCAGGCACTCGCTCGAGAAGTGATAGGAGCATCGTAACCGACGGAATTCGCTCGCGACGTTTCGATTGAATTTCCTACAACTGGGATCGATGCATTCATGGATCTCGGCGTCCCGATCGAAGACGCCTTTATGAAAAGTCGCAAACACGGGACCGATTCATGCCTCCGGTCTCCTTGAGAAGGCATACTCGCGTTCATCATGGCAAGCGCTCACGGATTGGACTTAACTTCAGAGTGCCCGCCCCCCTGGTACTCATCGTCAAACGCGCGAAGAGTATTGGTTTTTCTCGCTTTTCTGGGATGCGCCTGGCTGGTTTGTTTAGCCATTTACAAAGCCTTCCCATGGATCCAGCCTGGATCCGATCTCGTCTACGCCGCGAAGCTTCAAAGAACCACGGCTCCTTCCCTCTTCCCGGACGACGCCAAGAACAAACGACGGGTCGTGATCTTTGGAGACAGCAAAGTTCTTTGCGGTTTCATCCCATCGCGATTCGATGAACTGAGCGGGGGACGCACGTACTCCTTCAATCTCGGGCTCCCCAACGCGCGTCACTTCGTCCAAGAGCTCAAAACGCTCTGCGAGCACGGCCAGGTTCCCACCGACGTGCTGTTGACCGTGCCATGGTCCTCGAATCCGCCCCCGACGTTGCGCGAGCGATTGCTCGATGACGAATGGCTGAGGGAACAGATTGCACCTTTTCATCATTTTCCGCGCGACCTTTTGCTTTTCATTCTTCGCGCGCGCCGCTCCGGGGGAATCGTCGCCTCGTACCGCAGGGCGGAAGCCGACGTGCAGACCATGCTCGATCAGCGGGGTTTCTATTTCATCGAGGGGCAAAGCCATTTTCCCAACCATCAGCTCCCCGATGACTACGTCTTGCAGCGCGACGATCCCACCGCGCAACATCCTCGGGTGCTGGAAACGAGTGGGCCTGAATTCGAGACCTTGCTCGAGTTAATGAAGAAGTACCACTTTCGCGTGTACTTCGTTCCTCGATACTTGCGCGCGACCGAGGCGTCCCAACCGCCGGATTTCAACGTCGCGGTGAAGGAAAAACTCCAGGGGTATCCCGACATACAAGTGCTCGGCCCGGACTACGTCCTCTATCCGAATCGGTACTTCTCCGATATCGCGCATCTGAATCCGACGGGAGCGGAGGAATACACGGCGTACCTTTGGCGGCTTTTCGAGCCCCAGTTCACCGACAAGCCCGCGACATCGGCCGGTAGCCAACAGGAAAGGTGACGCGCGTTGCTCTTTAACACCTTTCATTTCTGGATTTTTTTCTTCCTCCTCTCCGCGATCTTTTTCAGCATCAAGAAGTCGTGGCAGCCCTGGCTGCTCTTACCCGCAAGCTACTACTTTTACATGTGTTGGCAGCCCGAATACGCCCTGCTAATGCTCACCTCCACGCTCATTGCGTTCTTCAGTAGCTACGGGATCGATGCTGCAAACTCGTCGGCATGGAAGCGTTTCTATTTCGTCGTTGGGACGCTCGCCAATCTCGGCATCCTCTTCTTCTTCAAATACGCCGACTTCTTCAGTCGAAACGTGCGCGAAGCGTTGGCGTCCATGAACGTTTTCGTCGACATCCAGGATCTGAACCTTGTTCTCCCGGTCGGGATTTCGTTCTTCACCTTTCAGGCGGCCAGCTACACGTTCGACGTCTACCGCGGCGTAACGAGGGTGGAGCGAAATCCCTTTTACTTCGCTCTTTTCGTGTCGTTCTTCCCCCAACTCGTCGCGGGACCGATCGAAAGGTCGGATGAATTGCTCCCGCAGATGCGGACCCCCAAGTCGTTCGATTTCGCCCGGATGACCCGAGGTCTGCGGATCGCGCTTTGGGGCCTGTTCAAGAAAGTGGTCATCGCGGACCTGCTTTCGACGGTCGTCAACACGGTCTACGCGACGCCGGAACAATTCTCCGGTCCCATTCTCATCCTTGCGACGACATTCTTCGCGCTGCAGATCTACTGTGACTTTTCCGGCTATTCGGACATCGCCTTGGGAGTGGCGGACGTCATGGGATATCGATTGATGGACAACTTTCGCCAACCTTATTTCGCCACGTCCATCGGCGAATTCTGGCGGCGCTGGCACATCTCGCTTTCGACTTGGTTTCGCGACTACGTTTACCTGCCGCTCGGCGGCAATCGGGTTTCGCGGACCCGTTGGATGCTAAACCTGCTCATCGTGTTCGGCGTCAGCGGGCTTTGGCACGGAGCGGCGTGGACCTTCGTTATCTGGGGACTGCTCCACGGCGGCTTCCTGATCCTCGAAGGCCTGACTGCCGACGCGCGGAAGCGTCTCCATCAGCGCCTCGGTCTTTCCAGCCGACCTTGGCTCCTCCGGCCGCTACAAACCATTTGCGTTTTCGTGCTCGTCACCATCGGATGGGTCTTTTTCCGAGCTTCCTCCGTGAGTCAGGCACTTTACATTCTCAGTCACTGGTGGGACTTCTCCGGTTTTCAGATCGCCGACCTCTGGAGCCTTGGCTTGCCTCGCGTCGAGATGATGCTCTGCTTCGCGGTGACCGCGGTGCTCGCCGTCGTGGACGGCCTGTTGTATTACCAGCCCACCTTGGTATTGACGGGATGGCGCGCGCGGCCGGCGCGATGGGCATGCTACTTTGGCATGATCTTCGGACTCGTTTTTTTTGGCGTGCTGGGCAAAGTCGAGTTCATCTATTTTCAATTCTGAGTTTCCCGTCCCACCGAGATCCCGGAATCCCGTCCGAGTATTTTTTCCCTTTGCGCCGTTCGGATTTGTTCTTGCGAATGCGGTCGATCTCATGCTAGATTACCTCTAATCTTGTTCCAATTCGCTGCGTCAAGTTCAACGGTACTGCTTGCCATTTCAAAGTTTGCGGACCGCGGGGAGCTGTAGGGAATGACGTCGATTCTTGGGATTAGCGCGTTTTATCATGACTCGGCGGCAGCGCTTATCGTTGACGGCGAGATCGTCGCGGCGGCGCAAGAGGAGCGCTTTTCCCGCGAGAAGCACGACCACCGTTTTCCTCAACTCGCCATCGATTTCTGTCTCTCGCAAGCGGGCCTCAAGCCGGAAGACTTGACGTACGTCGGGTTCTACGACAAGCCGCTGCGAAAATTCGAGCGGTTGCTCGAAACGTATCTGGCTTACGCCCCCGCCGGTTTCAAATCATTCAAGATGGCGCTTCCGTTGTGGCTGAAGCAGAAGCTGTTTTTGCCCCGGGAAATGGACAAGGGACTCCAGGGACGTTACAAGGGCCGGTACATCTTCACGGATCACCATGAGTCGCACGCGGCTAGCGCCTTTTTTCCTTCCCCCTACGAAGAAGCCGCGATCATCACCTTCGACGGCGTCGGCGAATGGTCCACCACCTGCATCGGGGAGGGACGCGGCAACAAGATTCGCCTCACGGAGGAGATCCGGTTTCCGCACTCGCTCGGCCTGCTTTACTCCGCCTTTACCTATTACACCGGCTTCAAAGTCAACAGCGGTGAATACAAGGTAATGGGCCTGGCGCCGTACGGCCGTCCGATTTTCAAGGACCTGATCCTCAACCACCTCATGGATCTGAAGGAAGACGGATCGTTCCGCCTCGACATGGATTATTTCAACTACTGTCAGGGACTGACGATGACGTCCGAGAAATTCCACAAGCTTTTCGGCGGTCCGCCGAGGCAGATGGAGTCGGAAGTCACGCAGCGCGACATGGACCTGGCGGCTTCCTTGCAAGTCGTCACCGAAGAGGTCATGCTTCGCACGGCCCGTTATGCCCACCAGAAAACGAAGATGAAGAACCTGGTCATGGCGGGAGGGGTCGCGCTCAACTGCGTCGGGAACGGCAGGATTCTGCGCGAGGGACCCTTCGAAAACATCTTCATTCAACCAGCCGCTGGCGATGCCGGCGGCGCACTAGGCGTGGCGCTCTTTACCTGGCACCAATTGCTCGATAATCCGCGTAAAGCAGTGCCCGGCGATAGCCAGAAGGGCTCGTTCCTAGGTCCGCGATTCTCCGACGACGAAATCGCCGCCGTCCTGGACGAGCAGGGAGCGGTCTACACGTCCTACGCCACCGACGACCAGCTTTGCGAAGAAGTCGCGTCCCTCATGGCACAAGAGAAAGTGGTGGGCTGGTTCCAGGGACGAATGGAGTTCGGACCGCGGGCGCTTGGCGGCCGCAGCATCATCGGCGATGCGCGCAGCGAAGCCATGCAGTCGGTCATGAACCTCAAGATTAAGTTCCGCGAATCGTTTCGTCCTTTCGCCCCTTGCGTGCTTCGCGAATACGTCGACAAGTATTTCGAAATGCGACCCGGCGAAGAAAGCCCTTACATGCTCCAGGTCGCGCCCGTGCGCGAAGAGCACCGCATCCCGGTCGGCCCCGATCAGCAGAAAGCGTTCGGCATCGAGAAATTGAAGTTCAAACGCTCGGATATCCCCGCGGTAACTCACGTCGACTACTCCGCGCGCGTGCAGACGGTCGACCGCGAGCGAAATCCGATGCTCTACAAGCTCATGACCAAGTTCCACGAAAAGACCGGATGTCCCGTGATCATCAATACCAGCTTTAACGTCCGCAGCGAACCCATTGTTTGCACTCCCGAGGACGCCTATCGCTGCTTCCTGATGACGGACATCGACGTCCTGGTGCTTGGTCGGCAAGTGCTCAAGAAGGAAGATCAGAAAAACCGCGCCAGTGAAAAAGAACGCCAAGCGCACTTGGCACAGTTCCAATTGGATTAAAGGACGCCACCCGGGATCCCATCCTCGGCATGCGATCATGGCCGGGCGAGAATTGGCGTTACCTTGGTTATAGAGGTATTCACGCGATGAAGATGGTGGAGATGAACTGGAAGCCAGACGACCGCATCCTGCGGCAGTTTGGCTGGATTACATTCGTGGCACTTCCTTTTCTCGGCTGGATGTTCATGCGGCGGCCTAATCCGCTCGCCTTGGACCCGGGCCAAACCAAGGTGATGCTCACGCTCTTGGGAATCGGCTTGCTGATCGCGATCGCGGGTACGATTCGCCCCCAATCGATCAAATTCGTGTTCGTCGGCCTCAGCCTGGCCGCCCTGCCCATCGGCATGGTGGTCAGCGAACTGATCATGCTGTTCATCTATTTCGTGGTCTTTCTTCCGGTTGCGATCGTTTTTCGAATCATTGGCCGGGAGGCCCTCGAGCGAAAAATCGATCGCAATGCGAAATCGTACTGGCAGCCAAAAGTGCTTTCCGGGAAGCCGGAAAGTTATTTCCGCCAGTCGTAAGGCAACATTCCGGAGGCTTGTGGAACCGCCCGGATGGTTGATCAGTATTTGCCGGTTAGGCAAAAAAAGGGTTTTCTCACTGTTATTGGTGGACAAATCAACGTGTCCGATTCGCTCGTCCCAGGGCCAATCCCTAGGGAGCCATGCGATTTGTGGAAGTTGCGGATAGGGGGAAGAATGGAAGGGAAACGATCGGGATTCGAGCAGGCCGCCCCAGCAAAGGCGAATCTCGCTCGTCAGCGAGTTCATTCTGTTCCTCAAGGAGAACAAGAAGTGGTGGCTGCCCATCCTCTTGGTCATCTTGATGTGGTGGTCGTCTTCGCGTGCTGCTTGGAAGCGCTAGCTGCACCGTTCATCTGCTTCTTTTAATCGATCCGCGGGCAGACCCGCGTGAACGAAAAGAAGATGGTCAATTCGGGGCGCGGCCCGCGGTTCGCCGGTGTCGCGGCTCGAATGATAGTTTTGCGCCCCATGGCGGCCGATGCCGCCATGGGCTGTCTATTCTTGATGGAACGAGGAGTTTTATCGCGGCACTTGGACCGGAGGTCATCTGCCGGCGTCGACAACTTGTGCAGGATCCTGCTTCGTCTCGGAATGGTCTGGGACGGGCTTTAGAGATGCTGTTTGCGCTTGGCGTGAGGAGGAGATATTGAGCATTTGGCGATACTTGGTGACCGTTCATGGCGAGAAGCACCTTGTTCGCCTAGTTTTGACGAGTTCGTCATTAAGCTGCGGGACGGTTTGTCTTCATTGACCACTTCGGTCAACTTTCGCTTGATGATGTCCCAGGCAACTTCTTCGCCGGTCGCGGTAACGGTTCCGCCGCCGAAGAATCGCTTCAAGGGAAAAATCCCCCGGGGGGTTTGCACCCATTTATCGTCGACCGCTCGGCTCACGGTGGTGACGTGCACTCCGACTTTGTCGGCGATTTGCTGCATTTTGAGCGGTTCGATGAAATCGGGCCCCTTTTCGAGGAAGTCCCGCTGATGATCGATGATGGCCTGGGTGACCTTGGAGAGCGTGTTCCGCCGCTGTTCGATGGAATCGATGAGCCAACGCGCCGCCATGATCTTCTTCTTGACGTATTCGAGTGCCTTGGGGTCCCCGTTGCCATTCTTGAGCATCTCTTGATAGTCTTTGCGGATATAGACGTTCGGCGTGCTGTCGTCGTTGATTTTGATGACGAAGTTACCGTCCGAACCGCGCTCGACCGAAACGTCGGGAACCACGTACTGGGTGTTTGCCGGCGCGAACGAGCTGCCGGGATTGAGTTCTAGATGACGGAGTTCTTCCTTGGCGGCGGTCAGAAGCTCTTTGGAAAATCCGGTCTTTCGCTCGATCACGGGCAGCCGATTGTGCCGAAGATCGTCGAAATGATTGGCGATTATGGTTCGCAGCACGTCGGCGTGTTCCAACCCGGAGGCGTTCTCGCGTAGCTGCAGGAGGAGGCACTCGCGCAAATCCCTCGCCCCGACGCCGGTGGGTTCGAGTTGTTGAACCAGATCCAGGCCCATGTCGGCCTCTTCCTCCGTGATCGCTCGGCCGAACTCCGCGACGACCTCGTCGGAGTTTCTGAAATTCTCGCGAAGCTCCTCGAACGGCGCGCCGAGGAATCCGTGATCGTCCAGATTGGCGATCAAATACTTCGCGAACGCGATGACGATTGGCTCTTCCTCGAAAAAGCCGAGCTGTTCGAGTAGATGGTCTTCCAGCGACGGGGGCCGATCGGCCATGTTTTGCATGGCGTCGTGCTTCTTGTCCGCAGCCTCGATGCCCGCAGCGCGCGATGGAGAATGGCTGGGAATGAAGTTCTCGTTGGATTCCTCGACGAGTTGCTCGAAGGCCGCCTCGTATTCCCCGGCTCCCCCTTGCTCTTTGGCGTCGACGGGTCCCGCCGCCGGTTCCCCTGCCGCCTCGAGGTCTGTGCTTGGCGTTTCCGTGACCGAGGTCCCCAATTCGAGGGTCGGATTTTGCTCGATTTCCTCCCGAATGCGCTCCTCCAACGCCA
>JAXMAQ010000092.1:0-10833 GCA_046350335.1 Planctomycetota bacterium | reverse complement strand
ACCGCCCTTACTCTATGGTATCGCGGTGAGTGGCCGATCCCCAGTCTCGGTTTTCACCGGCGTGTCCGACGGCTGGGCGGACGGATCGTAACTGGGTTTTAAGGTTTCCAAAAACGCGACCAAGGCATCGATTTCGTACGGCCTAAGTTGCTTACCGTATGCCGGCATATTGCCCCCCCCTTGAACCACCTGTCGAATCAACTCGTCATGGGTCAGCCGAGTCGCGACGTTGGTCAGGTCCGGTCCGCGCCTACCGCCAAGACCGTCAAGAGCGTGACAGTTCCTGCAGGTTTTGTTCTGCAGCACCGCGGCCCCCGTTAATTCGAGCGGAGACAGGTTCCGGACCATGTTCTCGGGAACCGGAGTACCGCTCCAAGCGGTCATGATGGGGGACCAAGGCGAGGTGTATCCGAGCCACCCCAACACGCCGACCGACATGGCGATGAGAATCACCGCGAGCACGGCGACCGGCCGCCTTCGCGGCGAACGGTCCCCTTTCCCCGCCACGAACGGCACCGAGGCGAGAATCAAGATCAACACCGGAGGCAGACCGAGCATCAGAAAGGTTTCAAGATTTGGCGGCGAGAGCGCAAGCAACGCGAAGAGGGGCAGGAAATACCACTCCGGCCGTGGCTCCGCGTCAATGATCGAAGGATCCGGCGGATCACTCGGCCCGAACGGACCGAAAAGGAGTGAAAGAATGACGACGGCGAAGATCACGCCGACGCTAAAAATCGCGTCCTTGAGCAGCGGATCGGGAAAGAACGGCTCTCCGTCCGCAACTTTTTTTGCGTACTCCGCGTCGTAGGTGTTCTTGTCGACTCGATCGCCGGGAACCGGCGGATCGCTGATTCCGTTCTTGAGCACCAGGTGCAAATGAACCACGAGAAGAAAGATCAAAAGGCCCGGCATGATGAAGACGTGAAGCGTGAAAAACCGGCTCAAGGTTCCCGCACCAATCTCCGGCCCACCGATGACGAGACGAACCAGCGCGGGCCCGAGGAGGGGAACGCGTCCCACCATCGCCGCTCCAACGCCGACTCCCCAATACGCGTCCTGGTCCCAACGCAACACCTGACCGGAGAATCCCATTCCCAGCGTGAGGACGAGCAAGCCGACCCCCACGAGCCAGGTGAGTTCGCGCGGGTACTTGAATGCTCCAAAGAGGAACACTTGCGTCATGTGAACCACGACCATGACGACCATGCCGCTCGCGGCCCAAAAATGGAGCGCACGGAGCATCCAACCAAAATCCTGCTGGTAGTTCAGATACTCGAGACTTTCATATGCACGATCGGCGGCCGGTACGTAGACCAACGCCAAGCACGTGCCACTGACCACTTGAAGCAAAAAGAGGGTAAGCGAGGCACTTCCGAACACGTACCACCAACCCGTTCCTTTCGGAACCGGATGCATGAGTGGCGGCAAGACGGTCTGTTCCACTCCCAACCGTCTCTCCGTCCATCGGTAGATCCGCATCCAAAAGCTCATCTCGACCCTCTCTACACTGACGACCACGTCAGCCCGGCACGTCCAGGAACGGCGTGCATTGATGCCCGAACGTCTCCTCAAACCTTCTTCGCGGATTCCTTCATCGTGTCCTGCAAGGTGGGCAAATGACCCACCTTCGCGAACAGCCTGTCCCCGTCGATGCGCCAATCGTATTGGTAGAGTCCGCGCGGTGGTGGACCGGAAGCATGCGCTCCGTCCTCGTAGTACACACCGCCGTGACAGGGACACATAAAGAGCCCTGACTCGGGAAACCAATTGACCGGACAGCCGAGATGCGTGCAATTCACGGCAAAGATCACGAAATCCTTTTCCGCCTGCCGCCGAACGTAACACGCCGTCTTCGCGGTCACTCCGTCCCAGGGCGCTCGGTTCGGACTGACATAGTCCACAAGCCTGGTCTGTCCGATCGGAAAATCGTTCACCGCGCCGATGTCGAGCCACTCATCCAGCTTTGGCTTGAGAAGCGGCGCGAGAAAGTACCCCACCAGAGGCGTGACAAATGCAAAAGCGGCGGCGAGACCCGCTACCGCCACGCCAAACCACTGCATCCAACGCCTTCGGTCCAGCACCCGCGTTAGTTCCGCGAATCCTGCCCCCGGCTCTTTGACATCGTGGCCCATGAAACTTCGACTCCTCGGAGCAAACTACTGGTACGCGGCGAGCAACGGTTCTCGACTCTTTCTTCTTCCCTCTCCTGTCTTCCTCCCTCTCCCGCCGGGAGAGAGGTCCAGGGTGAGGGGTCTTCTTCCTCTTCTTCCCTCTCCCACCGGGCGGAAGAAAATCACGGCCCCATTGCCGTCACCGGACGCCGCCACGACGCGAGGTAAGCGACGACATCCGCGATCTCTTGATCCGTCAACGATTTCTCGTTTCCGCCCAGCTTCTTGCGCTCGAATCCCGGCATCCCCAAATCCGGCCGGCCGGTGATCACGATCCTGCGAAGAAACTGGTCGCTGGAAAGTGCCAAAAACGCGGGAACATTGAGAGCCCCTGCACGCTCCCCTCCCTTCCCTTGTTCTCCATGACAATTGGCGCAAGCACGAGCGAAAACGGCTGCCCCTGCTTCCGCTGAACCTTGGGTCGTGGAACCCGGCGCGAGATAGGAGGGGACTTTCGACACGTCCGGACCTTCCCCCTCCTTCTTGCCCCATGTCGACACGATCCCTTCCGCGAGGACCCGAACCTGTTCGGGGGTAAGGTGACCGCCGTTGGCGCGCGCAAATGCAGGCATCATGGTTCCAAGTCGCCCCGAGTCGATCACCTTGCCGAGCTCGTCTTTGGGAATGATGGCGAGGAACAAGGGATCATTCAGCGGCGGCGCTACCCCAAGCTTTCCCTCCGCGCCGTGACAGCCGGAACAATTCTTCTGGTAGAGCGTCGTGAAATCGAGGACCTCTGTTGGAGCAAGCGGACGGTTCCGGGGATCCGGTTTGCCCGGCGGTGTCCAACCACAACCCGAAAGAATGCTGCAAGCGAGGACCCATGCCGCGCCGTTTCTCGGCCGGGACGCGGCGTAAAACAATCGCCTCAATAGTCGCCGAGTTCGATTCACGGATTCTCCTCACTGCTACCCGAGCCCAGGGGGGCCCCATCGGCGTACACCTTCTCCGAGCGAACCACGACCGCGCCCGTGACCAGGCCGAAGATCACCTGGGAGGCAATGAACCACGGCCAATCCACAAGCGAAGACATGACCGGATTGAGCACCCCCATCGCACCGTGGAGGGAACCCGTCCAAAGCGCGGGAGCAACAATTCCCCCCCAAAGGATCGGCTGACTGGGAAGCATGGGAAGAATCATGCCGTAAAACAAGCCGACCATGAGCGAAAGGCAAACGTGGATAGCCAATCCCATGGCCAAGCCGTCCGGCTGAAACTTGTCCATTTCCGGCAGCGACTCGAGAGAGAAGCCGGGGATCACGACCGCGGCGAGCATGTTGACCGGATACCAGATGCCATGTCCACTGGCAATGCCGTAGGCCAAAGCGACGGCGGCCATCGCCAATCCTCCCGCGATGCCGCCACGAAGGCCCGCGGAGTAAGGATGTAGTTTTTCCGGGATTCGCATGCGATGACCATGCATGCCGGGGCGCAGTGTCTGGACGCCGCGCGCCGCGGGTTCGATGCGAGGAGCCCGCTCGCCGATCGGCGCGAGTTCCTCGAAAATCACCCCCTCGCCCCGGAGGAGAGAGCCGAACCACTGCACGAGCCCCGCGAGGAAGATCACGAACCCGACGAGCGAAAACGTGGGATTGGTTACGATGCCCGCCGCGAGGAGCGTGACGCCGAACGCCACCACCATGGGCGCGGCCGTCGGAGCCGGCATCTCGATCACGTCCGGGTGTTCCTCGAGTCTCGAGGATCGTTCTGATTCGCCACTCATGCGTTTCGCCCCACCAGGTAGACAATCAGAAAGATCGCCACCCACACCACGTCCACGAAGTGCCAGTACCAAGAAAAAAGTTCGAGCCCTTCCGCGTGCCCCTTGTGCATCCGCCGGGACGACAGGAGCCAGACCATCACCGACATGATGATGACACCCATGGTGACATGGGCGCCATGAAATCCGATGAGGGTAAAGAAGGTCGTGCCAAACAGATTGCGATCAATGGTCAAACGATGGACCTGGATGAGTTCTTTCCACTCGATGGCGGTCCCCACGAGAAACGCGACCCCAAGCATGGCGGTGATCGCCAACCAGCCGGCGGCGACCGTTCCCTTTCCGCGCGACAATGCCATGCTCGCGCCGGCGATCGTCAAACTGCTCGAAAGCAGGAACACAGTCCCCGCGAACGGAATTTTCAGGTCGAGGACCTCGTCCGGCGTCGGACCCTCCATCGGGATCCCGAGGTAAGTGATGTACGCGACGATCAACGTGCAGAAGAACACTGCCTCCGAAACGAGAAAGCACCCCATGCCGACCTTCGCGCGAAGGGAATGGTCCTCGTGGCTGGCGCCGGCGAGATGCAGGGATAGCGGAGCCGGATTACTCATGGCGTCCCTCCGATCCGTCCTCATATTTCCAATCCGGGTCTTCCGGATGCTTGAGATCCCACAAGGGACGCCGACTGCGAACGGTGGGAACCACTTCGAAGTTGTACGATGGCGGCGGTGAGGTCGTCGCCCACTCCAGCGTCCAGGCGTCCCAAGGATCCGGGCCGGCGATCTTTCCTCGCCGAAGCGAGATCACGAGATTCCAGACGAAAAAGAGGACGGCGATCGCCTGAATGCCGGCCCCGACCGAGGTAATCATGTTCCAGAATTCCAGTCCGCGGCCCGGCTGATACGTGTAAATGCGCCGCGGCATGCCAAGCAAGCCGGAGATGTGCATTGGCCCGAACGTGAGATTGAAGCCCAGAAGGATCAACCAGAAATGCCAGCGTGCGAGCCGCTCGTCGAGCATCCTTCCAGTGACTTTGGGATACCAGTAGTAAAACGCCGAGAACACGCCGAAGAGCGTTCCGCCGAAGAGGACGTAGTGGAAATGGGCGACGACGAAATAGCTGTCGGTCACCTGCCAATCGATGGGCACCGCCGCGAGCATGATTCCCGTCAGGCCGCCGATCACGAACATGCTGAGGAAACCCAAGGCAAAGAGCATCGGCGAGGCAAAATGGAGCTTGCCGCCGTATAGGGTCGCCAGCCAGTTAAAAAGCTTGATTCCCGTGGGGACGGCGATCAACAGCGTCGCGCCGGAAAAAAACGTGTCCAAGGCGGCGCTCATTCCCACCGCGAACATGTGGTGCGCCCAAACGCCCAGGCCGATAAACGCAATCGCCACCGTCGCGCCCGCGACCGATTCGTAGCCGAAAATCACCTTGCGCGAAAACACCGGGATCACTTCCGACATCACGCCGAACGCCGGCAGAATGAGGATGTATACCTCCGGGTGACCGAAGAACCAGAAGATGTGCTGCCAAAGCAGCGCCGATCCACCACCCTGGGTATCGAAAAAGTGCGCGCCGAGCGTCCGATCGAGCAGAAGCATGATCTGAGCCGCGGTCAGGGGGAATGGCGATGAGGATGAGGCCGGCGTCAAAGAGCATCATCCAGACGAATAACAGGATTTTCCCCAGCGTCATTCCCGGCAACCGCATCGTCCGGATCGTCGTCACCAGGTTTACGCCGGCGGCGATCGTCCCCGCCCCGCTAACCAAAGGCCGAGAAGTCCAGTAATCGGTGTTCGGCCCGCCGGAAGCCTCGTATTCCGTGAGGGCGCGTAGCGAACCAGCCAATGTCCGGCGCCCCCGACGAAGAAGCTGCCGTACGTCAACGATCCGCCGAAGAATGAGAGCCAAAAGCTCATCAACGTTCATGCGCTGGAAAAGCCATGTCCTGGGCGCCGATCATCAACGGCACCAGGTAGTTTCCCATGCCGATCAGGATCGGCATGCCGACGAAGAAGACCATCGTCGTGCCATGCATCGTGAAGAGCTGATTGAAGGTGTCGGGACGAGCGACCTGGCCGTTGGGGAGCATGAGCTGCAACCTCATGAGGAGCGCCTCCAGGCCGCCGATCACGAGGAACACCAAGCTCATCAAAATGTAGAGGATGCCGATCCGCTTGTGATCGACCGTGGTGACCCAAGAGGTAAACCCGGTCGTCGCGGGAGGGAGGTAACGAGGTCTCGCGGTTTCAGCAATGGCCATGTCGCTTCTTCCAGGGCGTCACTTCAAGGTTTCCAGGTAGCGGACGATCCGCTCGACTTCCGCTTCGCTCAAATGAAGGCTGGGCATCTTGCACCCCGGCTTAAGCGACGGAGCGTCATATACCCATTTTTTGAGATTCTCATGGTCGTTCGGAGCCACGCCGGAACCAATGGTCTGCCGGCTCATGAGGTGCGTCAGATCCGGCCCGAACTTTCCCTTGGCGGTGGTTCCCGCGATGGTGTGACAATTCATGCAGGCTTGCGAAAGAAACAGGTCCCGGTCCGCCTTGACTTGCTCCTCTTGGGATCCCGGCTTTTTCTGGTCGGCGGCCCAGCGATCGAAATCTTCCGGCGATTCCACGGTAACTCGCAGGAGCATGTTGGCGTGCTGCGTTCCGCAATATTCCGCGCATTGCCCCAGGAAGACGCCCGCGGCGCTCGGCTCGAACCACATCGTGTTCTTGCGACCCGGAATCAGGTCCGTCTTCCCCCCTAGGCGTGGAACCCAAAAGCTGTGGATCACGTCGGCGGATTGAAGCTCAATGTAGACGGGTCGCCGATTCTCCGCGTTGCCGAGCGGAACGTGAAGTTCGTTGGCGGTGACGATTCCCAGATCCGGATAGCGGAACTCCCACCACCATTGATGACCGACGGCAATGACCCGAACGGCTCCCGGCGGAGGCTCCTCCTCGCGCGTCGCGATGACCGTGCGCGCGACCACGAGAAAGAGTACGAAACAAATGACAAGGGGCGCGATGGTCCACGCCAACTCCACCGGCATGCTGCCGTAAAGTTGTGGCGGCTCCGTCGCGTCGGATTCACGCGATTTGCGAAACCGGAGTATGCAGTAGAGGAGCACCCCTTCGAACACCACGAAAATGGCGCCCGTGATGCCGAGGACGAGAAAGAAGAGATCCCGAATGGAAGCCGCGCTCCCCGACGCGGGATCAAAAACCGACAGGCTTTCCCCCCATACGACAACCTCGGCAAAGCCGTGGCAAGCCATACGCCAAGCATCCAGACTACCGGGCGTCGACTAGGGATCCCTAGCCGCGCAAACTTCCTTTCACGTCTCGATCCTTGAAGACCGGTGACCGGAAGCAAACGCCCCCAGTCACGCGGGGCCGCCGCGCGATTCCCATCATGACTATTCCCGTAAGAAAAGGCGCGCCATGCCGACGCTATGCCAGCCAGGAGAAAGTGACGCGGCTTGCCCGCCAGGCGTTGGACGCCCGAGGCTCGGCGGAAGGAATGCCAGACATTGAAACGCCTACGAGTCCACCAATCGATGCATTGCCGCTTGACCCAGGAGTTGGTGACGGACTCGCTCGGTTCATCCTGAACGGGGTCATTGTACGCGTGACGTTTTTGCAATGTCCAGAAAAAGGGCCCAGGGAATCCCAAGGACGCGTGATTTTTTCATTATGATGACGAGCCGATGTCATCGCCGCCACGCTTTTCGACGTACGTGGCGAGCCGCTTCTCGACGATCTTGTCGATATTGGAGCGCACCGATGGGAGCGAGGTCACGATGTCGCGAAACTCGCTTTTATGGAAACGAATCGCGTCCATGGGCGCGGTGCATTCGAGGGAAAGCCGATAGGGAACGTTGTCGAGAACCGCCGACTCGCCGAAGAACTCCCCCTCCCCGACCGTGCCGAGGATTTCGGTTTTCCCATTGTGCTCCCAACTCGCTTTACCTTCCCCCTTGACGACGATGTAGAGATACTCGCTGGAATCCCCTTGGCGGACGATCATCTCTCCCGGCTCGTAGTGAACGTGTTCGATCGCCTTGCCGTCGTCGAGGCGCAATTGGACTAATTCGGGGGGAATCAGAAAATCGAGCAACCAATCGACCCCCACGCGGATTTTGCGGTCTAGGCCGGGCATTTTCATCCAATAAACGGCACGCCAAATGACCCATGCGACGATTCCGGACAGCCGCACGCCAAGCATCTCGGCAACGGCGCGCCGGTGTCCGAGCGCTCCCATTTTTCCCAAACCGTTGAACTGAAAAACCTCGCGCGCGCCCCCTCGGATCGTTGCGACGATATTCTTGGCGACCACCCGACCCTCGCGAACCGCGAATTGAGCGGTCGGCGGACAGAATCCTTCTCCCTTCGCCGCGGGAATCAACGCGCAGTCTCCCAAGGCCCATATGCCGGGCATGCCTTCGACCTCCAATTCCCGCGTGACCTTGATTCGTCCCCGCTCCTTGGGGAGGTTGGCCGCTGCTTCGAGGATCGGGTTGGGGGAAGAGGGGACTGTGGAAATCAGCGTCTTGGTCGGGATCCGTTCCCCTCCTTTGACAATCGCCCAATCGGGGGTCGCGGCCTCGATTCGAGCACCCAGGCGAATCTCCATGCCCCTTTTGCGGAGCAGCTCTTGTGCATAAAGCCCCAGGCGTTCGACCAGTTCCTTATCCAAGATTCTCTTGCCGGAGTGAATCAGGAGAACGCGCAACTCCGCGGGATCGATGTTGTGAAAATAGCGGACCGCCCTGCGAACGAAGTCATTGAGTTCCGCCGCGACCTCGACGCCGGAGAATCCTCCACCCGCGATCACGAACGTGAGCAACTGTTTACGTAGCTCCACGTCCGCTTCGACGTCCGCCTCGGCGAGCACGTGAATCAGATGGTTGCGAAGCCGATTCGCGTCCGCGAGATTCTTGAATGGAAAAGCATGCTCGCGAAGACCGGACATACCCCGAAAGTCCGTCACATTCCCCAACGCAAGCACGAGATGATCAAAGGTGAGAACTAGCGATCGTGGACGAAAACCAGGAGAGAGGGTCACCGTCTTGTTCACCACGTCGATCGATTCGACCTGGCGAATGTATATCTGGGTTTGCGGGAGCAACCGCCGCAGCGGACTCACGACATGCGAAGGCCCCAGGTTTCCGGACACCACTTCCGGCAGCATTGGCTGAAAGACGAAGTAGTTTTCGCCGTTGACCAGGGTAATCTCGTAATCGTCCTTCCGACCCAGGAGCGACTCGAGATGCATCGCGGTGTATACGCCGCCAAAGCCGCCGCCGAGGATGAGGATTCGTTTCCGGGGACTTTCCTTGTTCGCCACTTTTCTATCACCCTGCATCAACGGACGTTCGATTCCGGCCACTCGCTCACGCGACGAGAGGCACCCCCCCTTCGAAGCGTTTATACCGCGATAGTCATCGTCTTTCTCTGGAAATTCGGGGGTCAACGCCCGGTTTCCCGGGACTTGGTGAGTTTGGCGTTTCTCGCGTCGCGGCCGAACATTCAATCGACCACCCACCTTCAGGCGTTCTGGCCGTGAAGAACGACCATCCAATCCCTAGACGGATGCAAACGCGCCAAGGAAAGATATGGGCATCGGACTGGAACAGGGAAACAACCACGCCGAGCGAGTCGGCCATTAGCGTTTAATCGCGTTCTTGTTCTTTTCCGCCTGTTCGAGATCGGAGGGGGCGTTGTCAAAAATCGACTCGATGTAATGCTTCTTCATCGCCTCTTCGATTTTCGACTTGCGCAAATTGGTCATGAGCTGATTATTCAGCTTTTGGGTAATCTCGTCCACAACTTCGCTAAACGGCGTGGCGGAGCCATCATTGCGTTTCTCGACGCGCACGATGTGGAAGGCGTTGGAACCCTCAATCACCGGAGAAATCTCGCCGACCTTCATCGTGAAGATGGCGTCATCAACCGCAGCTTCGGCGTAGCTTCCCTTGCTCGTCAACGTCCATTTGCCACCCGTTCTAGCGGTCGGTCCATCGCTCTCCTTTTCGGCGATCTTCGCGAAATCTCCGCCGGCGAGCAATTGGCGATGAAGGTCTTCAATCTTTTTCCGCGCCGCGGCGGCGCCATTTCCCTTCTTGACCTGGATATGACGCCATTCCGCGCCCACTGGCTCGGTGAATTCGTCCTGGTGCTGTTGGTAGTATTCGAAGAGCTCGTCGCGCGTCGGCTCCTTGATCTGCGACTTGATGGTCTGGTGCAGGTACTGCTGCGCGAGCATGTTATCGATAAAGTCCTCGCGCAAGGCGTCCAGGTTGGAGCCTTCCTGTTCGATCTTGGCGAGCATCGCGTCGCGATCCTTGAGACCGGCGTCGCGAGCAAGTTTCAACAGATACTTCTCAAAATCCGCGTGCGCCGCTTTGCGAACCTTCGGGAGCACGTTCGCATTCGGGAGCATTAACTCCAATTCCTTGAGCAACACGGTCCGCTGAATGCGGGCTTTGGTGACCTGGCTGAGCAGGTGCCATTCCGCCTCGCGATATTTATCCTTGGGCATTTGCGCTTTGAGTTTTTTGAGCTGCCCTTGGATGGGGAGCATGACTTCTTCGAGGAGGATCACCTGGTCGTCGATGCGCGCCACAATGCTGGCTTTCGGCCGGGAGGTCGCAGCGTTCAGATCCGAAGCAGGAGAACTCGCGGGATTGAACGCGCCAAACTCGCGTGACGGCTCCTGGCCTTGTGCGGCAACCGCGATGGCGACTCCCGACAGGAGCCATCCCAACAAAGTCCGACCGTCCTTCGTCCATTTCACGCGGTTCATACGGAGTCCCTTCGCCTCGATCTTTTGAATCGAACAGCCCTAGATCTGCAAAGTTGGCCATTTCCCTGGGGTTTCTCGGCCGAACTCCATAGCCGATCTTTAATTCGGCTGCAAGAGCCTTTTGAGCAGCCGCGCGT
>JAXMAQ010000091.1:0-12240 GCA_046350335.1 Planctomycetota bacterium | reverse complement strand
CTCATGGGACACAGTGTCGGCGAATATGTCGCCGCCGTTCTCGCGGGCGTGCTTGCCTTGGAGGATGGTCTGCGGCTGCTCGCCAGGCGAGCTCGACTGATGCAATCCCTTCCCAAGGGGGCGATGGCCGCGGTCTTCGCGGATGAATCCGCATTCTCCGCCCTCTTGCGACGCTATTGCAATCAACTATCGGTCGCCGCCATCAATGGTCCTCGACAAACGGTCATTTCCGGAGAAGTGCACGCCGTCAACACGGTGCTCGCCGCGCTCAAGCAAGCGGGAATCGAATCGAGACTCCTCACCGTATCTCACGCGTTCCATTCGCCGATGATCGAGCCGATGCTCGATTCCTTCGAAAAATTTGCTCAGTCGATTCACTATTCGGCACCTCGAACGGAACTCATCAGCAACGTTACGGGCAAACCGTGGTCCATGGGAAGCGTGCCCAACGCGCGCTATTGGCGTGATCATGCTCGGCAGCCGGTTCTATTCGCAGACAGCGTTCGATCCTTGGAACACGCGGGATGCGACGTCGTACTGGAAATTGGTCCGTCCGCCACGCTGGTGGGAATGGCCCGGCCGATCTTGGCACAGGGGAGGGATTCGACGGTTTTGTTACCTTCCCTCCGTCTCGGCCAGGAGGATTGGTCGACGCTTCTCCAATCGCTCGGCCGACTCCACCTTCAAGGCGCAATTATTGATTGGTACGGATTCGATCGCGATTATTCCCGTTCTCGAGTTTCACTTCCCACGTATCCGTACGAGCGAAGCAGGTACTGGCTTGAACCTGACGAAAAGAATGGA
The DNA here is from genome assembly GCA_046350335.1 of Planctomycetota bacterium. Classification (GTDB taxonomy): domain Bacteria; phylum Planctomycetota; class Planctomycetia; order Kolteriales; family Kolteriaceae; genus JAXMAQ01. The sequence goes on along the minus strand of JAXMAQ010000091.1, from coordinate 11,436 downwards.
GGTGCCCCTCCCGTCAACGTGGACGTTCCACGCTCTGACGCTGCTTCGTCGACGTCGCCGGGCTCTCAGTTGTATCGCATGCAATGGCAACAACTCCCCTCGCTTCGGAAGGAACCTGCTCCTCCATCCGGAACCTGGCTGATTCTCCAAGATCGGACGGGAGTTGCGGACGCGCTAACGGATCGGTTGCGAAAACGCCAAGACCGCGTCCTGCTACTCAAGCCAGGGCGCGCGTTTGCCGAGCTTGGTCGGGATATGTTCACGGTCGACCCCAAAAGTAGTGACCAATTTCTCCGCGTGATTAAGCGAGCCCTCGATGGCTCCCCGTCGATCACGGGCACCATCCATTTATGGAACTATCAGGAGCATGTTCGTGAGGTAAGAAGCTCACGCGACCTGACGCGTGGACTGACGTTGGGGCATCGCTCCTTGTTCGCGCTCGCCCAAGCCATGGTCCAAGCGAATGCATATCGCGATTCCCGGCTACTGGTGGTGACAAATCATGCTCAACGGCTGGACGGGGACTTCGAATTCGCCGTCGAGAAGGCAACCCTTCTCGGCCTGGCCTTGACGCTACCAATGGAATTGAAGGGCATCGTCTCGCGCTCGGTGGACCTGGAGTCTTTGCCCGCGGAGAGCGCCGCGGAACTTCTTCACGGCGAATTGGCCGACCTATGGCAGTCTCCGAAAATCGGCGACGTGGAGATCGTCCACCGCCGCGGAAAACGTTATTCGCGAACGATCGTGCCGGTAGATTCTCCGATCAACGCCACGAAGACTCCGTGGGTGAAGAATGGCGTCTACCTCATCACGGGGGGATTGGGGGGCATCGGCGAACGACTGGCCCAACACTTAGCGACAAACTACGCCGCCCACCTCATTCTGACGGGACGCACGAAGTTGCCATCCATGCTCCAGCAGCTTGAAACGCACGATTCTCCTTCCAGCGAAGGTGATCTCGTCGGAAGAAAGATTCTCGCTTTGGAAAAGCTTCTAAAGGTAGGCGCAGGCAGCGTCGAGTATGTCTCCGGAAGCGTGGACGACGATGAACATCTGGAACATTTGCGCGCCCTCATCGACACTCAATACGGACGCTTGGACGGAGTCCTTCATGCCGCGGGAACCATCGACACGAAGCATCTATCTTTCCGGACCAAGTCGCCAAGTGGATTCGAACAGACGCTGGCGCCCAAAGTGCTTGGAAGCTGGAGACTCTGGAAGTCACTACAATCACTGCAACCCGCCCGTTTCGTTGTATTTTCGTCCATTGGAACGCTTTCTCCCGCCCTTGGTGCCGGAGAATGTGACTACGCCACCGCCTGCCGATTTCAAAACCATTTTGCCGCCTGGCTACGCGTCCATGGGTGCCCCGCGCGCAGTGCTGCTTTCGGAGTGGGGTTCCATCGGCATGCTGGAAGCTTCATCGGTTGGTCCGATCGTTCGGCATCTGGGGTTAGTGCCGTCTTCGAGGAAAAAGAGCGCTCGCTAACTTTGAACGAGCACTCGCCATCGATTCCGATCACGTGATGCTTCTTAAGTCTCTCGATCCTCAATTTTCGCCAAACGCATTGCTCACGGAGTCACTCCCGGACGTATTAGCGTCCTCAACGGATCTGTCGACTCCGGCATACGACGGGTGGCGTCTATTGACGGGAAAATGGGACGAGGCGACGAGGCGCGGCCTTGAATCTCTCGCTCCCATTGTGGAACGGCGCAAGGGACTTGACGAGGCGCTCGATACATGGTGCGCGTCATACGCGGCTCAACTGCTCCTTGAGGCGGGACTATTCCTAGTTCCCGGCGAGATTCGTAATCGAGAGACATCCATCAACGCTTGCATTCGACCGACGCACGCCGATCGATAGTTGATGCCTTGTTGGCCATGCTCGTTGGGATGGCTGGCTCGAAGATCTCGGCGTTCGCTTGCTCGCCCGATCGTCCTTGCGAGACACCGCATCCCCTCAGGAGTTCGCGAATTTGCCGTCGAAATATGCCGACGCGCGCACGCAGCTCGAGTTGTTAACCCGGACCGCTTCTCGGCTCGCGGATGTGATTGCCGGGGCTGCGTTGATCCCGTGACGCCGCTTCCCTGACGCAACCACGACCGCGACTGAAGCACTATACCGGGATTCGCCGTTTGCCCATTTCTTATGGCCAGTTGACGGCAGAAGTACTTGCGACGTTATGCGGCGGACATTCCGACGGGAGTTTCCATAAACTCGTGGAGATCGGCGGGGGCACGGGTGGAACGACCGCGCATCTGCTTTCCGTCGCCGCAAAACATGGACTGGAATACTGGTTTACTGACCTTTCCGCAGGCCTGGTGCACCAAGCGTCCGCGCGCTGGCGTGAATTTTCCAATCTCCACTTCCATGTGCTCGACATCGAGCGAATGCCCGATCCAGGCGTTTTTCCGCATGGTTCGTTTGACATTGTCCTGGCAGCGAACGTCCTGCACGCGACAAAAGATCTCCGCGTCACGCTGTCCCATGTTCGACGTCTGCTTCGACCCGGCGGAGTCTTGCTACTCCTCGAATCGACACGCGTTGAGCGATGGATGGAATTGACCTTCGGCCTTACGGAAGGTTGGTGGCGATTCGAGGACAGCGAACTCCGATCGGACGGACCGCTTCTTTCCGCGGACCGATGGACCCGGATTCTTCTCGAAGCGGGTTTTGAAAAGGCCAACGCGTTCCCCGATCCGAAGTCGCAAGATGCCGCACAGTATCTTTGGATTGCCAGGGCGGACAACTTCTCTCCGCCTGCATGGGAAGCGAAAGAATCCGAGCGAGCCGCAAGCGAGCGAGCCTCCGAGGGAACGCCGAAGCGGAACGCGAGAAATGGAGTGGAAACAGAGTCCATTCGAGACGCTTTTTCAGACTGGCTCCACGCGGAGCTTTGTGAAATGCTTCGGCTTCAACCGGACCAACTCGACAAAGGTGCCCACTTCCTCGATCTCGGTTTCGATTCGATTCTGGCTTTGCAAATCAAGCGATTCCTTGAGGAAAAGACCGGCGCATCCTTGGAGGCGACTCTGCTGTTCAAGTACCCGTCCATCGACGAGTTGGCGGACCATTTCGCGACCCAGCATCGAGACCGAATCCAAAGGATCGTTGCCATGGACGCTCCGAATCCGACGAGGGAAATCTCGAAAGAAAGCGACCTGGCTCTGCACACACCTGGCGACGAAAGTCCCGCGTCTTCGAATAGGGACGCGCTCGAAGAATCGAAAGCAACCGTCGACAGCGCGTTCAAGCTCCCGCTCGCTCGCGAACCGGCCGAGGACAGCCCGGTTCGGAAACAGACGAACGGATCATCACCCGTGCTGGACGCGCGACTGGGGCCAACTCATTCCAACGATTCGTCCCTCGAGCCGCGAGCGACGGGGTTTGAGCCGATTGCCGTGATCGGGGTGGCGTGCCGGTTTCCGAAAGCAGAGAATCCCGAAGAATTCTGGCGACTGATCCGCGACGGAGTGGATGCCGTGGGAATGCCCCCTCATGGCCGATTTGATTGGTGCGATGCGGAGAACACGTCATCCGCCCGCCTCGCCGGATATGTCGATGGGATCGAGAACTTCGATCCGGAGTTCTTCCATATCTCGCCGCGCGAAGCGTCCCTCATGGATCCGCAGCAGCGCCTGTTCCTTGAAGTAGCCTGGGAGGCGCTTGAGAGCGCCGGGTACACGCCACACAGACTCGCCGACGAGACGACGGGCATCTTCGTTGGCGTTACCGGATCGGAATTCGGAGCGGTTCTGGAAAAACATCAAGCGGAACCCGAGCCGCATGCCCACTCGGGCACCACCCCCTCCATGGTGGCGACCCGTGTGTCGTATCTGCTCAATCTCCAAGGCCCCAGCCTGACCGTGGATACCGCCTGTTCCTCATCCCTGGTTGCCCTTCACCTGGCTTGTCAAAGTCTGCGAACCGGCGAATCGAATTACGCGATCGCGGGGGGCGTGCACCTCATCTTGAATCCCGAAGGGACCCGATTGGTCGGGGAAGTGGGCATGCTGGCGTCCGACGGACGTTGCAAGGCTTTTGACGATCGCGCGGACGGCTTTGTTCGTGGCGAAGGGGTTGCCGCCGTCCTACTAAAGCCGCTTCACAAAGCGATGGACGATCGAGATCCCGTGTTGGCGGTCATCGAGGGGACGGCGGTCAACAATGACGGTCGCGCCAAGGCGGGGTTGGTCGCTCCGAGCCCCCGGGCGCAACAGGCTTGCATCGAACAGGCATTGCGCAGTTCGGGACTGGATCCGTCGCAAATCGGCTACATCGAAGCCCACGGCACGGGGACAGCGCTTGGCGATCCGGTCGAGCTTGATGGGCTTCGTGGGGCATTTGCACGCGTTAAGTCGCCGGGTCGTTGTGCACTCGGATCCGTGAAAACGAATGTGGGGCATCTGGAGGCGGCTGCTGGAATCGCGGGGATTATCAAGGTGGTATTGGCACTCCGGAACCGGCAGTTGCCCCCCACGCTCCATTTCCAGACGCCCAATCGGAATCTCGATTTCATTGCCAGCCCGTTCTACGTGAATGACAGACTTCGACCTTGGCCAGCCAACGTTCGACATGCGGGTGTCAGCTCTTTCGGATTTGGTGGCACGAATGTCCACGTCATCGTGGGAGAAGCAAGAATTGCCACACCATTGACACCGTCGACCGATCGTCCCGTCCACCTATTGACTCTTTCCGCGCATTCGGATTCGGCGCTCAGGAAACTCGCCAGCCAGTATGCAACGTACGGCCGATCAAATCCTCAGGTCCGCTTGGGAGATCTCTGTTTCACGGCTAACGCATGCCGGGTCGCGCATGCCCATCGCATGACCTGCTTGGCCAATTCCACCGAATCGCTGACGGAGCAACTACGTGGATTTTCGGAAGGACTTTCGCCGCGGGGCGTGAACGTGGGTACCGTGGCACGCGGATCGAGACCACGCCTGGCGATGTTTTTCCCTGGGTTTGTCACCGGGTGGCAAGGGATGGGTCGATCGTTGTATGAGGGAGAGCCTGCGTTCCGGAACGCGTTCGATCAATGTTCGCGGCTCCTCGAATCCCTTTTGGGCGAGTCGTTGATTCGAATTCTTTTCCCCGGAGCAGGGGAAGAAGATCTTTTACCCAAATCCCGGTTCGGCGAGCCGGCATTGGTCGCGTTCGAATGGTCCTTGGCCGAGCTATGGAAAAGTGCCGGTATCCATCCTCGATGCGTACTGGGAATTGGCGTGGGTTTATACGCCGCCGCCGCCGTCGCCGGCGTCCTGCCGATTAGGGACGCGCTCCAACTTGCCGTCAACCGTTCGCGACTGCTCGCGAATTTGTCCGATCCTGGATGTGTCGCGGAGGTTTTTGCCGACGAAATATCGGTACGACGCCTGATAGGGCCGTTCACGAAACAAGTCGACATTGCCGCCATTCTCTCCCCGCAGCATCTCCTGATTGCCGGCGAGACGGGCACGGTGACGAAAGTGCTCGAAATCGTTGCAGATCAAGGCCTAGCGGCGAGGATTCTTCCTGGGCTCGCGGCGTGGCATTCCCCCTGGATCGAACCGATCCTGCCAGCCGTTGAAGAAACGGCCCGGTTAATCGTTTGCCATGCTCCTGACATTGATTGGGTGCTGGGTGGCATTGGGGGAGCCTGGGACTCGGGCCAGGCGCCCACTCCGGCAACCTGGAGGAACGAATTACGCCGGCCTGCGGACCTGAACGCCTCTCTCCGGACCTTAGGCGAGAGGGGCTATGACATCATTCTGGAGGTGGGACCAGCCAGCCATTTCTTCGATGGAAGTTCCGAGTTCCGATTATCCGGCCCGATGACCGTGATTTCGGGCTTGGATCGGGCGGAAGAACCCGTTCACACTCTACTTGCAGGGCTCGGGTCGTTATACTTAAAGGGTATCACCATAGATTGGGAAAGTTTGGATCAATCCCGTTCGCGGGTCCGGTTGGCGTTGCCGACGTATCCGTTTGAGCGGGAGCGCTGCTGGTTGGACGCCCCCATTGCGACCAATCGTTCTCAAACGACGATATCCGAAGCGCGGCCTGACTTTGCGGGGCATCCCCTCTTGGGAGAGCGGATCGATGAATCCCGCGAACGCCGCGACCCAGGCACGCGATTGACAGGGGAGTGAGGACCGCGGAAGGAATGGCCGTCTTCCGGGTAGTCGTGTCGCGCGAATCCGAGCCCGCGCTTTTTGACGTTTGGCTCGCGGGGAAACGCGCGCTTACGCCCGGCCCCTTGCTGGAAATGGCCATCGCTGCCATTCAGGCGTCACACCCCTCTAACCATCGGCCGATCGTCCTCTCGGACGTGGATTTCTCGGAAGTCCTGTACCTGGAAACCGAACGCAAAATTGCACTGACGACGACCGTGGTGGGTGAAGAGGCGGACTTTCGCTTCCAAATCACTGCCGACGTGGGCGATCGCCACTTGACACTCTGTGCTGGCAGTTGCCGACCTTCGGCATCTCTCTCCAAAGGTTCCACGACCTTAGTCCCCTTGGAAACCGCACCGGAGCGGCTTGGTCAAGAGGACATTGCCTTCCGCCTTCATGGCTTGGGCGTCGACTTGGGGACACGTCGCCAATGTATCCAAAGCCTGGAAATCGACGCCAACTCCGCGCACGCCAACCTGTCGGCGAATCAATACGCCTGGACGGGCGAAGAACACTTTGTCGCTCATCCCGCCCTTCTCGACGGAGCACTACTTTCCCTGCAACTCGTTCGCGCGCATTCGCAGGAGTTCCCGGAACGGGTCCACCGGATCCGCGAGATGGTCATCGCACGCCGACTAACGCGCGATCTGCCGGCGCGATGCCGAATCCGCTTGACGCCGGGTACCACCGAGGAAGTGGAAATCTTCTCGTCGAGCGGAGACCTTCTTGTATCCATGCGTGGCGTGGAGTTTTTCGTCACCGATCGAAAAGGATTCGACGGTAAATCGACGGACGAGTTCGCCTCGGATGTTCGCCCACTGTCCGAAGCGGGCTGGTTTCTCGAACCGGAATGGCGCGACCAGCCGTTGAGCCCAGGGATGACGAAGAGTCCCCAACCTGAAGGGAGATCCATTCTCGTCTGGCTGGACAACGAATCATTCGCTCAGGGCATTCTTTCGCAACTCCGTGCCCGCGGCAATCGTCTCGTTGTCCTCAGTACGGCCGAACATTTCCTTCAGAGGCCAAACGGTTCTTTTGGCCTGTGTCCCACGGCTGCCGAGGATTGGGAGAGCCTTCGCGACGTTCTGCGGGGGTCCGCCGATGAGCCTACCACGTTTCTCGACATACGGACGCTAACGAGTTCGCTTGACGCTTCAAGAAAATGCCAAAGCGCGATTCTTGCGTTCGTCACCTGCATACAACACTTCCTTCAAGGCGCGGCTTCCGTTCGCGATTACTGGCTCGTGACAGCAGGTAGTCAAGGTGTCATTCATGGGGAATTTGTAGATCCCTTTCAGGCACCGCTGTGGGGAATCGCGCGCGTTCTCGCCAAGGAACTGGATCGACTCCGCGTCCATTGTCTTGACCTTGACGGCTCACCTGGCCGATTGACGACTTGGCGCGAAGAGAATGCGATCGCGTCAATCCTCGCCGAACTCTCTTCATCGTCCACCGATCCGAGGATCGCCTATCGGAAGGGTGTTCGAAAAACTCCATGCCTTCGAACCTTGGAGGGGGACGATTTTGTAGACGCCCGACCCCTACGATTGCCGCCCGACGGAACGTACCTGATCACCGGTGGCCAGGGGGGCATCGGACTGGAGATCGCGCGCTGGCTTTCCTCCCGCGGCCGACCTCGACTCCTGCTTGCGAATCGCACTCCCCTCCCCTCCGAGGAGACCTGGAACCGTCTCGAACACCTTGCACCGGAAATCCGTGCGCGCGTGAAGAGCGTTCAACACCTACGCCAACTGGGAGTTGACGTGGTTCCTTGCCATCTTGATGTCACCGACGACGTTCAGATTGCACGGTTTTTCGAACGCCTGAGGCGCGATCCACGTCCCCTTGACGGGATCTTTCATTGCGCGGGCGTGTTACGTGATCGAACTCTCGCGAATCTCGATCCCATGTCCCTGGAATCCGTGCTCGCGCCCAAAATCCAGGGTAGCTGGAATCTCCACCAGTGGACCCGCGATTTGCACCTGTCGGCTTTCGTGCTCTGTTCGAGTCTTGCTTCGGTTACGGCCAGTGAAGGGCAGGCGAACCACGCCGCCGCCAACGCCTTCCAGGACGCTTTGGCTCATTACCGACGCGACGTCCTCGGGCTCCCCACGATGGCGATCAACTGGGGCTACTGGTGTCAGACGGGTGTCGTTTCCCAACCCTCCATTCGCGCGGCACTCGCGGGAAAAGGGGTCCTGAGCATCACCAATCGGCAGGGCATTCTCGCGTTGGAACATGCCCTGCGTCTCGATAAGCCACAACTGATCGTCGCGCCCGCGATTTGGGACCGCCTCGGGATGGCGGTCGATGAACGAGACACGTCCTGGAAGACCGTCGCCAAATGGGGCATTGACGCGGCCGGCGCGGGAATGGACACACTCGTCGAGGAGGCAAAGTCGTGGGCCGGCGTCGACGATGCCTTGGATGAACTCGCGGCAAAATACGCCGCCAAAGCATTATCGTCCCTCGGAGTTGCTCCCCTCGACCGCGGGACGGAGCGGATTCATTCGCCGAGTAACCTCGAAAACGTTCTCCCGCTTTATCGAAGACTGGTCCACCGCCTGTCGGATCAACTCGCCAAACCGTATTCGACCACCGCGAATGCCCGAGAGCCGAGTGAACTTCTCGAACGCGCCCGCGAGATGTTTCCCGAGGCGTGGCCTTTGTTCGAACTACTTTCGCGGTGTGGCGAAGCACTTGGCGAGGTGGTTACCGGCAAGAAGAATCCCGTTGGCGTCCTGTTCCCGGAAGGCGACAGCGAGCGGGTATCGAAAGTCTATACCGATTCCCCAATGGGCGCGGTATTTCGGTAAACTCTCCGCAAGCATTCTCGGGATGATCGCGGACGAGACAGCGGCACGAAGAACGCTTCGCATCCTCGAAATTAGCGCCGGCACCGGCGGGAACGACGGCCGCCTTCGCCTCGCGCTTCGAGATCGGCTCTTGCGAATACTGGTTCGGCTGGACTTGACGCCGACGTTTCTCCATAAAGCCGAGGAGCGTTTCGCTGGGGACACGTTCCTGCGTTATTGTCTGCTGGACATCGAACAACTGTCCGGAGAACTTGACGGTGTTTTGATCCGTGGACGTCGTCGTGGCGGCGAACGCATCCACGCCACCCGCAACATTTTCGAGTTCCTGCGCAATGCACGCCGCCTGCTCAGACCGGGCGGATTCCTCCTGCTGATCGAGACGACAACGGCAAAACGATTTGCGGATTTGACCTTCGGTCTGGCCGCCGGGATGGTGGCGGTTTAATGACTTCGAGCGGGCGCCAGGGCACCCCCTTTGTCGGCGGACGAATGGATTACGGCTCTCGAAGAGGCGGGGTTCCCACACGCCGTTGCCTTGCCCACCGACAGCGTCGTCGACACGGGCCAGCATTTACTACTTGCGGTCGCCGATACGCCAACGGAATTCGTCAGGACGTCGCATGACTCCCGCGCACTTTCGATCCATGGTCCCGAGAAAACGCCTGCATCATCGCCACTTGCAGTGACGGTCGGTGCCCCTCCGGAAGCGTCGCTTGAAAAAACGGCAATCGTCCTTGTCCGCGAGACGATCGCGGAATCATTACGAATGCCGTTGGCGAAGGTGGTTACCGATCGGCCGTTTCAAGAGATGGGAATGGATTCCCTGCTCGCGTTGGATGTCGCCCGACGTCTTCGAACACGATTGCGACTTGATAGCTTTCCGGCCACGCTCCTCTTCGAACATGCGAGCGTCAAGCGATTGGCCGACCACTTGACCAGCCAGTTTTCACGGTCACTATTGGATTACCGAGCCGATCATTTCACTGCCAGGGAGCCCACGATTTCCCGTCAGACCAAGGCGACCGGTGATCGTGGGGAGGAGGCCGTCAATGCCCCCCTTACCCTATCGTCCGCCCTTCAAACGGGCGTCCCCATCACCGAGCCGACACCGCTTGCAAAACCTCTCGCAAGAACTCAGGAAAGGCTCGACCTTGCCTCGGCCAGCGCGTTGGATCCGAAGAAACCGGTCCTGGTTAACACCCTTGGGAAAAACGATCCTCCCTTCGATCCCGAACATGACATCGCCATTGTCGGCTACGCCTGTCGATTCCCAGGGGCCGACGGCGCGGAGGAGTTCTGGGACTTGTTGAAAGCCGGTCGAGACGCGATCGGTCCCATGCCGATAGAGCGGTTGGCAAACGCCGAGTCCTTGACGAACGTTCCGATCGGTGGATTCCTGCGTTCCATTTTCGATTTCGATCCGCTGTTTTTTCGCATCTCGCCCGCGGAAGCAGAGAAAATGGAGCCACGGCAACGGCTCTTCCTGGAGGTCGCGTATCAAGCCGTGGAGCACGCGGGATTGGCCGGTAAAAGCTTGGCGGGCACCAATACCGGAGTGTTCGTCGGAGCCGGGGGGACATTCAATCTCACCGATCTCTCGGAAGATTCCGTCGACGAATACTGGGCAACGGGACTTACTCCGTCCGTTCTCGCAAGCCGTGTCGCCTATTACCTCGACTGGAAGGGTCCGTGTCTCACGTTGGACACCGCTTGTTCCTCTTCGCTGGTCGCATTACATCTGGCCGTTCGGAGCTTGCGTCAAGGTGAGTGTTCCGCGGCACTCGTGGGGGGAGTTCACGTCAACGTTCGGCCGATGAATTTCGCCGCCTTTACGAAGATGGGAGCACTCGCCGGTAATCGACGCTGCAAGGCATTTGACGACCGTGCCGATGGATTCGTTCCCGGCGAAGGAGTAGGAGCGATCTTGCTCCGGCCGCTTCGGGACGCCATCGCCAAGGGAGAAACCATTCACGGGGTCATTCGCGGATCCGCGACGAACAACGACGGTAAATCCAATGGGCTCACCGCTCCCGATCCTGGAGCGCAACGGGACGTCTTGTTGGCGGCATGGCGGGATGCGACCATTGATCCGCGCACCCTCTCCTATATTGAGGCTCACGGCACGGGAACTTCGCTTGGTGATCCAATCGAAGTGAGAGGCATTACGTCCGCCTTCGAACACTTCACGCGTGACAAGCAGTTTTGCCGACTTGGATCGGTAAAGAGCAATATTGGACACGCGGAGCCGGCGGCCGGAATCGCGGGAATCATCAAGGTCCTTCTCTCCTTCAAGCATGGCTGGATCCCCGCGTCATTGCACGTGCATTCGCCAAACCACCTCATCGCATTCGAAGCCACGCCGCTGGTGCTCAACGACCGTTACTCAACTTGGGAACGTGGTCCACGACCACGACGCGCGGGGGTAAGTGCCTTCGGCATCAGTGGCACCAACGCGCATGTGGT
>JAXMAQ010000090.1:0-12504 GCA_046350335.1 Planctomycetota bacterium | reverse complement strand
TGGCGCTGTCGCGGAAGAGTCGGCGGTGCAGGGGAATGGTGGTGTGGATTCCCTTGACCACGAACTCGTCGAGGGCACGTTTGACGCAGGCGACGGCTTCCGCGCGCGTCGGCTGATAGACGAGGAGCTTGGCGACGAGGGAGTCGTAGTTCGGCGGTACGCGGTAGCCGGCGCAGGCATGCGTATCCACTCTTACGCCGAATCCGCCGGGCACGATCCAATGCTCGATGAGCCCCGGGCTCGGTCGAAAGTCATGGTCGGGATCTTCGGCGTTGATGCGGCATTCGATCGCGCAGCCACGCTGTTGGACCTGCTGCTGCGTGAAGGAAAGGGGTTCGCCGGCGGCTACCCGAATTTGTTCCTTGACGAGGTCGATGCCGGTCACGAGTTCCGTGACGGGATGTTCGACCTGGATGCGGGTATTGGCCTCAATGAAATAGAAGTTGAACTCGCTGTCGACGAGGAACTCGCAGGTGCCGGCATTGACGTAGTTGGCCGCCTTGGCGAGCCGGACGGCGGATTTGCAGATCTCTTCTCGAACCGAAGCCGGCAGTCCTGGAGCCGGGCTTTCCTCGACCAGTTTCTGGTAGCGTCGCTGCAGGGAGCAATCCCGTTCCCAAAGGTGCACGGTGTTGCCATGGTGGTCGGCGAAGATTTGCACTTCAATGTGCCTGGGTTTTTCGACCAGCTTTTCGATGTAGACGGAGCCGTCGCGAAAAGCGGCCTCCGCCTCGCTCTTGGCTTGCTGCAAGGCGTTATGGAAGCTCATGTCGTTGCGTGCGACTCGCATGCCACGTCCGCCACCCCCCGCCGCGGCCTTGATGAGTACCGGAAAGCCGATTTCGTGGGCGATGCGGAAGGCTTCCTTTTCGGTTTCGACGGGGCCGGGGCTTCCCGGGACGATCGGAACGTTGTTGGCGATCGCCAATTCGCGGGCGGCCGCCTTGTTCCCCAGGAGTCGCATCGATTCATGAGCCGGGCCGATGAACTCGATGCGGCAGGATCGACAGACTTCGGCGAAGTCCGGATTCTCGCTGAGGAATCCGTAGCCGGGATGGATGGCTTGCACGTCGGCGATTTCGGCGGCGGCAATGATGCGGGGGATATTGAGGTAACTCTCCGCCGACTTGCCGGGGCCGATACAGATGGCGTCGTCGGCGAATTTCAAATAGGGAGCGTCGCGGTCCGCTTCACTGAAGACCGCGACCGATTGGATTCCAAGGTCCTTGCAGGCGCGGATGACTCGTAAGGCGATCTCGCCGCGGTTGGCAATGAGAATGCGTTGAAACATAAGGGATGCTCGGAGCCGTGGTTAAAGTCCTCTTTGACACAGGGGCGGGGCGCGCCTCGATACACTAGGCTCGACTCAAAATTCATTGAGCCCGAGAGACTCGATTCATCAATCATCGAGCGCCGCAGGCTCAGGACAATGAGCCTCGATAAACTAAGGCTCGTAGCGATACAAGGGCTGGCCGTACTCGACCGCCGCCCCATTTTCGACGAGGACCTCGCGGATGGTTCCGGAGACTCCTGCGGGGATTTCGTTAAAGACCTTCATGGCTTCGATAATGCAGACGACCGTGTCAGCCGAAACCTTGGAACCCGGGGAAACGAAGTTTTCCGCTTCCGGGCTGGCGGCACGGTAGAAGGTTCCAACGATGGGGCTGTTAATCGTGGGGAGGCTCTTGGCTTCCGCGGGCTTGGCTTCCGCCGGGGCGGCAGGGGCCGCCGTCGGAGCGGCTGATGCGGCCGGGGGGAGCGTGGGCATTGGGCCCACGGAGGTATAGACCGTGTTTTCCGGGCCACGACGAAGTCGAAGCCGAGAATTATCCTGGCGAAGGTCGATCTCCGCGAGGTCGTTTTCCCGCATCATGCGGACAAGCTGGCGGATTCTCGCCAGATCGAAGGGATTCGAGTTCACTTGATCGGACATCCGCCTCTATCCTTTATGCATGGCTTCGATGGATACGCAACGTTGGCTGGCGAGATCGCTTCTCACATCCGTTAGGCGATGACCGATGCTTCAAGCTCCGTGGGGAGACTGGAAAGCACCTCGTGTCCGTCGCGGGTTACCAAAACATCATCTTCGATCCGAACGCCTCCCCAGCCGCGAATGTAGATTCCTGGCTCAACGGTGACGACCATCCCCGGGCACAGGACGGTCTTTGATCCTCGCCGTAGCGACGGCGCCTCGTGTACTTCCATTCCCAATCCGTGGCCGAGGGAGTGAGTGAAGTATTTTCCGTAGCCGGCAGCTTCGATGACGGATCTCGCGGCAGCGTCCACCGCGTCTCCGGTAACCCCTGGGCGTATGCATTCGATGGCGTGTCGTTGAGCTCGGAGGACGACCTCATAGACCTTCGCCAATTTTCGTGAAGTTTTACGGGTGGCCAAAATACGCGTCAAGTCGCTGTTGTAGAATTCCCCCTTTGCCCCCCAGTCAACGAGGACGAATTCCGCTTCCTGGAATTGTCGGGAAGTCGGTACGGCGTGGGGCAAAGCCGCGCGCGATCCTACCGCCACGATCGACGGAAAGGCGCACCGTTTGCCTCCCAATTGTCGGATCCAGCCGTCCAATTGATCGGCAAGAGTCTTTTCATCGCTTTCGTTCCGTAGCGAGGCCTTGAGAATTCCGAAAGCGCGTTCCGCAACATGGATTGCTTCGCGGATTTGCCGGATTTCGTCGGAATCCTTGACCATGCGGAGGGCCTCAACGCCCCCCGAATGACCGAGCCATTCCACCGAGCAGCTTTCCTTCAGGGATTCCCATCCCGCCACGGTCATGGCGTTGGATTCGAAGGCCATCGACATGATTTTCGAACTTTTCGCAAATTCGCCGACAGCTCCCGGGAGGGTGAGTCCGGTTCGGCGGATGTTGGCGTCGAGTCCTGGGCATTCCTCCTCGATCTGTTCGGTAAATCGACCGTCACTGATCAGCAGGGACTTTTCCGGGCTTACCACCAGGTAGCTATCTTCGCCGCTAAAACCGGTGAGGTAACTAACGTTCACGGGGTGGCTCACCAGGAAAGCTTGAACGCCGAGCTTCTTGAGGGTCTTGGTCAAGCGATCTCGGCGTTGGGAAAAGCGGTCATTGGCGCTTTTGGTCATGGATTCTCCGTTTTCGAATCTCTCAAACAACCTGGCAAAGTCAACTTGCACGGGAGGGGTAAGCCGAGAAATCCCAGCGAGATGCGGCCAGGCGACTTGATCCGATCCCAATCTTGGGGGAGCTAACTTTCCGTTTGACGCAAGTGGCGTTGATTACTAAGATTTCTGCTCTCCGGGTTAGAGGGGTGGCAATTTCCGTCCGCCCCCATACAACGATGCAAGCGAAAAATGGTTCGTCGACTTAATGGAGGCCGCTGGTGCCTATCGTACAGGTTCAGGAACTGATCGATGCCGGGGTTCATTATGGTCACCGCTCCAGTCGGTGGAACCCCAAGATGCGTCCGTATATCTACGGAAAGCGTAATCTCATTCACATCATCGACCTTCGCGAAACGCTTCGTGGCCTCTTGCGCGCGCACAAGTTCCTGTCGCGCGTCGCGGCCCAAGGCTCGTTGGTGTTGTTCGTCGGAACCAAGCGGCAAGCGCAGGAGAGCGTGATCCGGGAAGCATCTCGGTGCAGCATGCCGTTCATCAGCGAACGCTGGATCGGTGGAACGTTCACCAATTTCCGCACGATTCGCGATCGGCTGCACCGGCTCGAGGAGCTTGAGCGGTTGGTGGAGACGGGCGAAATTCACCGCTATAGCAAGAAACGCAAATCCACCCTGATGCGTGAGATGCGGAAGATTCACCGCAACCTCAGCGGCATGCGGACCATGAACCGTCTGCCTGGCGCCGTGGTGGTCATCGATTCCCACCGCGAACATAGCGCGGTCCGCGAGGCGCGGAAGATGGGGATTCCCACGATTGCCTTGATCGACACCGACAGCGATCCGGACCAGGTGGATTTGGCGATCCCTGGCAATGACGACAGTATCCGATCCATCGATCTGGTGTTGTCGCGGATGGCGGACGCCGTGTTGGAAGGTTTCAACACGCTGCCACGTGATCAGGTGGAAAAGTTGCAGCAGGATTTCGTGAAGGCTCACACGCCGATCGTTCCGAAGGAGCCCGTCACTGCGGCTCCCGCGCCTGCTGCCGCCTCGGAAAGTTCGGAGCCGGCGGCCGCCGCGACCGTATAGTCGCCGGTAACGTCCTTTTAGTTCCGGTGCCCGAGCCCGCCCGCCGTGTTCCATCGGCTGGCCCTCTTGAATTCATCTTTCCTCCGGCGCGCTCCGCGCCGGGTTTTGTTACAAGCCACGAAGGGAATGGAAACTATGGCAAGTTCGAGTCCGCAAGCGGTCAAGGAGCTTCGTGACCTTACCGGCCTTGGAATGATGGAATGCAATAAGATACTCTAGGAAGCCGGGGGCGATCTGGCGAAAGCGAAGGACCTGGTGGCCAAGCGCGGCCAAGACCGCGCTCAAAAGGTTGCTGGCCGAACCGCGACGGAAGGGACCGTTGAGTGCTACCTCCACCACAATGGCAAGGTCGGCGTTCTGATTGAACTCAATTGCAACACGGACTTCGTGGCTCGCAACGAAGACTTTCGGCAATTGGCCCGCGACCTGGCGATGCACATTGCCGCTCTCTCTCCGGTCGTGGTTAATCGCGAGGATTTGGACGCGGAATTGGTGTCGAGCCTTCGCACGCACTACGCTTCGGAAGTCCCCAAAGGCAAGCCTCAACAAATCGTTGACAAGATTGTTGATGGCAAGATGCAGAGCTGGTTTGCCGAGCGCGTGTTGCTCGACCAGCCGTTTGCCAAGGACGACTCCAAGACCGTTCGTCAGCTAATCGAAGAAAAGATCGCCAAGACGAAAGAGAATATCCAGGTTGCGCGTTTCGTTCGCTATCAGGTGGGCGCGACGGCGGCCGCGGCCGCGACGGGGGAGTGACCGTTTTCTCCGGTCGGCCCGGCAGGTATTGATGCTCGGCGTGATGAATTCATCGGTTCCAGTCAAGCAATGTCTGGAACTTGTCGATCCCGTGGAGTATCATCTCCCGGGTCACGCGGGATGGCCGGCAAGTCGATCTGGACAACGATCCGAGGGTGGACCGGCGAAATACCCGGTCCTTTTCTTTTTAACGGGAACCGATTGATGGCGACCGATTCGAAAAAGCGGCCTTGTCGTCGAGTACTACTCAAGTTGAGCGGCGAGGCATTCGCTGATGCCGGCGACTTCGGCATCAACATGAACGAAGTCAATAAGTTTGCTAGCCAGGTCGAAAGAATCAACCAGACGGACGTGGAATTGGCGATCGTCGTTGGCGGCGGAAACCTTATCCGCGGGTCGCAATTCAGTGCGGGCCAATCCGTCATCCAGGAGTCTACCGCCCACTACATGGGAATGTTGGGAACGGTGATGAACGGTTTGGCGTTGCAGGATGCCTTGGAACACATCGGTTGCGAAACCCGATTGATGACGGCCATTCGCATGGACGGAGTCGCTGAGCCGTTCATTCGTCGGCGGTGCACGCGGCATCTCGAATTGGGGCGGGTCGTCATCCTGGCTTGCGGGACGGGAAACCCGTTCGTCACGACCGACACGGCGGCGGCGCTTCGCGCCTGCGAACTCGGCGCCGACATCCTTTTGAAAGCCACTCGAGTCGACGGCGTCTTCAGTGAGGATCCAGAGAAGAATCCGCATGCGGTTCTCTACGAACGGCTTTCCTATCAACAGGTTCTCGAAGACAAACTGCGCGTCATGGACATGACGGCGATTGGCTTGTGCATGGACAATAGCGTCCCCATCATGGTGTTCAACTACCTCAAGGAGGGGAACATCGAACGAGCCGTCGCGGGGGATCGAGTTGGCACGTATGTAGGGGCATGAACATGGATCGCGACGAAATCTTGCTGGACGCCGAAGAGCGGATGGAAAAGGCAGTAACCTATTTCCATCAAGAGTTGGTGGGCATACGCACCGGGCGGGCCAGTCCCGGTTTGGTCGAAAGCGTCCGCGTCGATTATTACGGTTCTCCGACCCCGCTTAAGCAGCTTGCCAACATTTCGGCTCCCGAGGCTCAACTTATCGTCATTCGCCCGTTTGACGCCGGCAGTTTGAAAGACGTTGAAAAGGCGATCTTGGCGAGTGGTCTTGGATTGACGCCGAACAACGACGGCAAGGTCATTCGTTTGGCGATTCCGTCTCTGAGTGGCGATCAGCGGAAAAAGCTGGTCGCGCGGGTCAAGGATCTCGCTGAGGAAACGCGGGTCGCCATCCGGAATATTCGTCGCGACGCGAATAAAAATGCCGAGGCCGCGGAAAAGGCCAAAACCATGACCGAGGACGAACTCGAACAGCTCAAGGAAGAGATTCAAGAGCTGACCCGCCAGTACGAGGCCAAGGCCAACGAGCATGCCGAGAAAAGAGCGCCGAAATCCTCGAATAAATAACCTTCCTTGGTGGGACTTGCCAACTGTTTGCCCACATGAATAGAAACCCACCGTTCAGAGCACGGTGGAATTTCAATCCACTAAGTAGTGGCGGGATTGGTACTGACGGGGTGGAGCCGACCAACTTGGTTCCCCATGCTTCGCAAGGTTTACGGCGTGGTTCCCGTTACGTATGAAAACCTTTCCCCAGTTTTTTCACCATCGCGAAATGTTCTGCCTCGACCGGTTGTACCGATAGCCGCGTGCCCGGTTTGCATACCATCATTTCCGCGAGTCCCGGCTGACTTTTCATCTCCGCGAGCGTCACGTGATGACGGAACTTGCCGGCAAACTCAACATCGACCATGAACCAAACGGGATTCTCCTCCGTCGATTTCGGATCGAAATGGGGATTTTGAGGATCCCAAGCGGTGAAATCGGGATAGGCATCGCGGCAGACTTTCGCGATGCCGGCGGCGCCCAAGGGATCGGCGTTGGAGTGATAGATCAGGGCAAGATCTCCCACCTTCATGTCGTCGCGAATAAAGTTCCGTGCCTGGTAATTGCGAACGCCATCCCAGAACGTTTTTCCATCCTGTCTGAGATCATCGATCGAATACGATTCGGGTTCCGTCTTTAGTAGCCAGTAGCGCACGTTGGATCCTTTCGAATAACTCCCGTTCCTTGGAACTCAGATCGCGGCTCGCTCCGTTTGACGTCATGGCTCGATCTTCGTGCCGAGAAGTTCCAAAAAGAGTTTCAGCCATTTGGGATGAGCCGGCCAGGCAGGCGCGGAGACCAGATTTCCCACGCGGATGGCGTCATCGGCGGCGAGAGCTTGAAAATCTCCTCCGGCGAGAGTCACTTCCGGTCCACAGGCGGGGTAAGCCGTGCACTTTTTTCCACGAAGGACGCCAGCAGCCGCCAGCAGTTGCAAGCCGTGGCAGATGGCGGCCATGGGCTTGTTTTCCGCATCGAACCGTCTCACGATCTCGAGCACCGCGGGGTCGAGACGCAAGTATTCCGGCGCTCGGCCGCCAGGGATCACTAACGCCGCGTATTGTTTCGCATCCACGTCGTCGAAGTTGGCATTCAAAGTAAAGCGATGGCCAGGTTTTTCCGAGTAGGTCTGGTCTCCCTCGAAATCGTGAATGGCGGTACGCACGTATTCGCCCGCGCGTTTTTGGGGACAGACGGCATCGACCACGTGGCCGACCATCCAAAGTGCCTGAAAAGGAACCATGACCTCGTAGTCCTCGACGTAATCGCCGACGAGCATCAAAATTCGTTTGCCACTCATTGTTCCTCCCATCAAGAAGAAGGTCGCATCACGTTCGATGGGACCGCGAAGCCAACTTTTTCACCGCCGAAATCCTCTGCCTGAATCCATTCGCTCTGCCGACTTCTTTTGTCGACGTTCAATCTCTGCGACACGAAACGGCACCGGCGAACGGTATCCCACGAATGACGGCTTCGTTAGGAACTCCGTCCCTTGTTGTACCGATTGCCCGGCCGGTTCCGAGGGGTGAACAGGTGCGCGATTCCTCCGGACTGCCCCTCTTGCCAAGCAGGGGTAAAGTCCCGCGGAAACACCCGCTTTCCTGTAAAGATTTCCTCAAGTCTCACCTAATTACAATGATCCGATTCGGAAGGCGTAATTGGCTTTTGGGGGAGGGAGTTCGGCTTTCGAAAGCAAGGTATTGTCATGTCACTGCTTAGGGAGAAGGGAGGAGTTCGTTGGTCGTCGAAAACAAGGAATTGATGCGGCGTCCGCGGTTTGGCACGGGTTGTGCAAGGTTAGGAGGCGGGAGAGACGTAATGCGGGTCACGAGCTTCGGCCGGACGCGCGGATTTCTGAAGCCAGAAACGTCTTTCCTGGCTGGTGACCGACGGCGACGTGAGGTTGTCGTCGGCAAGAGAAGAAACGGAACTCATGGGGTTCCGTGCGTGCTCGTCACGCGAGATCATTCGGGCTCACGATAAGGAAGAAGCGGCTAAGTTTTGAAGGGGCTGTCGTCGATACAAGCTCAGGGAGTCGACGGCAGTCATGGCCAACGTTCCGCGGGCAGGTCCGCGAGATATGACGGTCAGCAATTTCCGAGTTCTCGATCTTCCTTAAGACGTGATCCCAAAAACGATCTCGCTGTCGGATTGCCGGAGGCAATCCTAGTGCGTGGCACCCACGGAAAGGTTACGCCACCGAGTCGAAAATCTGGAACCGTGGGGCGGAAAAATGGTAGACTCTCTTCGATCTCGTTGGGACGACGAATCCTGGTTCGAGAAGCTCTGGAGTAGCTCGCGGGTGGTCGGCCAACGCAACCTTTTGGAATCTCAAGCAACCTTGGACGAGACGCGCGTGCAACCAGATTTCGCGAAGGACATGCACCGGCTGCCGGAAAACCGTCGGCAACTGATTTTCCGGATCCGCCGCCAACTCGCGGAGGGCTCCTACGACGAGGAGGCGAAACTCGAACTCGCCGTCGAGCGAATGCTCGAACATCTCGGGGGAGACGCGTTCGACGTCGGACCCCGCCGATAAACAATCTTTCCAAGGGGACGGGCCGAGCCCGTCCCCTTGCTGTTTCCCCTCACGATCCCAACATCGATCTCTATCCTCTTTTCTCATCCCCGCGCGCGGTTTCCTCGCCTTCGAAACGTCCCTACCGAGGGGCTTGGGCAGGTCGCGAAAAAGGGCATTTCGTCCACGCGGGTTCCGATTGGCATTTTTTCCGAAGGTCCTCACTAAGTGAAGGTTACAGTTTCCGTATCGCTTCGATAGGGGATTGGCCTACCCAGAAAAATGCAATTGCGGTAGGATTCGTCAACATCGCGGGTTTGGGTAGACCTTGCGGGTTATGGAGTTGAATTTTTCGTAAACCGCTTTCGATGTACGATTCGCGCCAGGGGTTGAATGCCGTTTTCGCATCTTTCGGATGCTGTCGAAGGGCATTAATTCCTCGCTTTTCAGGGGAACGAAATTCGAATGGACGTCGCGTGCTCGACACTCAGTTTCACACGTGAGCCGCTGGAGCAAGCGCTTCGGCGAATTGCGGAAATGGAGTTTTCGAAGGTGGATCTTGCGGTGACCGAAAATGGGCCGCATTTGACGCCGGACATGATCATAAACAACTCTGCGACCGTGTTGCATGCCATTCGGCAGGCGCCGACGATCGGTTTCGCGGCTCTGACCGTTCGCCTTCCCTTTGATGACGAGCAGAAGTATTTGGAACAACTCGACGGGATTGCACATTTCGCCAAGCAAATCGCGGCGCCCGTCGTCGTGGTGGAGGCTGCCAAATCCGGAACTCCATTCGAGTCCGAGGTCGAACGGTTGACCAAGCTGGAGCGAGTTGCCTCCTTGCACGGGTCCGTGCTGACCATCACCACCAAAACCGGTACTCTCGCAGAACTGCCGGACACCGCCGTCCAGCTTTGCCAAGCGGTTCCCGGGCTGGGATTAACGCTCGATCCGACGCATTTCGTCAGCGGCCCCAACCAGGGGAAAACCTACGATCAAGTCTTTCCTTTTGTCCGCCACGCGCATCTGCGCGACAGTGGCAGGCGTCCGGATCAGTATCAAGTCCAAGTAGGTCGGGGTGAGATCGAATACGGTCGGATCGTACAGGCGCTCCGCCGATTCGATTTCCGCGGCTCGCTCGTGGTGGCGATCGAAGACGGCGTTCCGTCCGAAATGGATTTCGAGGCGGAGGTACGCAAACTTCGACTACTCATCGAAAGCTTGATTTAGCTTCTCGCCACCACCGGTCACTTGCCAATAACACGACTCGATTACCGCGCGTTTGCGAACGCTTTGTGCGCGCGGCGATCGTAGTTTTAACCGATTTTCACGTTATTCATCGAAGGGAATGGTCCGCCGGTTTGTTGACTCCCGGTTCGCTGGCCGCCCGTTGAATTGCCGTGGGGGTGATCCTCACGAGCGTCACCGGATTCGACTCATCGAGGATTTCCAATTCAAATCGCGCGATGGGAGCACTCGTATTGCGAGTCATCAGCTCGCGAACCGCATCCTTGTGGGCGAGCAAGCAGAATGGGTTAGCCGCATTCTCCGCGATTTGTTGCAAATGTTCGAGTCCTCGGGCGACATGAACGGGCCGGTCACAGTAGTACATGGTCGCGATGGCGAAAACGCTCTGTTTGTGATCGGCCATCTGGAGCGCGTGGATCGGGGCATTCACCGGGACGAACTTCTGCACCGTGGGAGCTAATTCTCGGATGGCTTCCTCATGTTCTTTGCTGTCCAATCGCCTGGCCGATTGCACATTGGAGAGCACGGCGATAGCGGCCGCGGCCAATAGGATCGAACTGGATCGGCTTCTCCACAGAGGCGTTTTCGCGACGAGAAGAGCCGCGGTCAACGCGATGCCCGGATATGCGGGCACGAGATACCAACCCCACTTGGCGCGAGAAAAAGAGAGGGCGATCGGTATCGAGGCACCCCAGCAAAAGGCGAGCGCCAAAGCGCGATCTCTGCGCCATGCCGTGAATCCCGCAGCCAACCCAAGAATGACGAGCGACAGCCAACCCCAAGGGGTCTGTTTGTGTAAAAGGTAGTTCCAATAGAAAAGCGGTTTTGCCGGCGTAATCGATTCTTCCGGATGGATGTCCATGAAGAACTGGCTAAAGTGCCGGCTTCCATACTCCTTCCAAAAGGCCTCGCCATGCACCACGGCCTGATGGACATGCCAAGGGAGAGCGATCGCCACGCCTAGACCGAGGGAAAGCCACCATTCCGGCTGCCGCATCGGGCGACGTTCTCCGGCAAGGAGCATGTAGGATCCTTGAACCACGAGCGCGAGCCCGGCGGCGGCTCCCTTCGTCATTATGCCCAGCCCAAAAAAGATCCCCGCGAGCCAATGCCATCGCGGGTCATTTCGGCCACGAAGAAAACAGACAAGCTGTGCCGCGAGCATGAAGGCGATAGGTCCGTCCATCTGCCCGCGCGTCGTGAATTTCAAAAAGTCGGGCACGCCAAGTAGCAGCAGTGCGGCGAGTAGTCCGACGGATCGATCCGAAGCTGTAGCCGATTCGCTCCAGTCAACGCTCGTAATCAAAAGGAGTAGGGCAAGCGTGCATAGTCCGGAAAAGAGACGCGCGGAAAACTCCGATTCTCCAAACCATTGGAAGGATAACGCCGTCCCCCAGAGTGAAAGCGGCGGTTTGTGAAACCAGGGGGCGCCGTTCCACCAAACGGTCAGCCAACTGGAGTGACGCAGCATCTCGCGACTGGCTTGTGCGTACCATGCCTCATCCCAATGGCGGAGCGGTCCTCGTGTCATCCAGGGGAGGAAGAGGAGAACCGCCAGCGAAAAGCACGCGATCATACGTGCCGCGTGGCGAGTTTTGGATTCCAGAAGATGGGTTGCAGTTGGGGCCATACACGTCCCTGTGCCTGATCCTTGCCCTGGGGAAACTTGAGGCCCATCGTCGACCGAGGATCGCGAGCCAAGGAGTCGCGAATCTAAAGGCCCGGCGTCACGGAATGGGTGGCCTATTTGTTTTCGGCTTGGCCGGTGTTTCCGCCTCCAGGTTTCTTCTTGTGTTCGAAGAGTGCCTTGAGTTCACCAAACGTGTGGAGGACGGCTCGTCCTTCGAGCGCCTCCTGGCTAAGTTTAACGACGGGAGCCTGTTTCCGTCCCCCGGTTCGCTTCCGTTCCGAATGACCTTTGTGGCCGCCGCCACCGGCGGATTCCGATGCACGGTCTTGCTGGCGACCTTTTGGCCGGCGACCCTGGTATTGCTGTTGCCCGCCATGCTGGCGTCTTTCGCCGCGGTGATCGCGTCTTTGTTGAGTCGCCTGCTCATGCGATTCCGCGGATCCATCGGCACCTTGCTGTTGGGCCGGCTGTTGGACGCGGTCCCCGTCGCCGCCACGGTGGCGTCTTCGAGGAGGATGCTGCGGAGCTTGCCGTTGGCTACCCGGCTCGATCATCGTCAAGGAAACGCGGCGCCGCTCGCTATCCACCTTTAGAACCCATACCGTCACGACGTCGCCGACGGCGACCAGATCGTGCGGACTGCGAACGAACCGGTTGGCTAATTGGCTGAGGTGCACCAGC
>JAXMAQ010000089.1:0-13901 GCA_046350335.1 Planctomycetota bacterium | reverse complement strand
GCCGACGGCGACTTCATCGTGACATGGGAAAGCTCGTCCCAAGACGGTAGCAGCAATGGGGTCTACGCGCAGCGCTACGACTCCTCGGGATCGGCGGTCGGAGGTGAGTTCCTCGTCAATACGACGACGTATTCAAGTCAATCCAAAGCAAAAGTCGCGATGGACGACGATGGCGGCTTTATCATTGCATGGGAAAGCCTTGGCCAAGGGGTGATGTTCAGCAGGTTCGACGCGAACGGAACCGTCGTGGCAAACGAAGTCGCCGTCTCGACGGTCAGTCCCGGCGATCAAAAGACCCCTGCGATTTCCATGACCTCGTCCGGTGACTTTGCCATCGCTTGGCTTGACAATGATGAAGAAGTCCTCCGCGCGCGGGCATTCGACGCGAACGGCAACGCGTCCGGCATCGAGTTGGTGGTGGCGCCGGGTCCTGTCTACGGGTTCTCGCATGTCCTTTTTTCCGTGGGTGAAACCGGCACCTGGTTCGTTGGCTATGAGTCGGAATCCTTCGATGATGCCGCGCGACTTTTCGGACCGCTCGCGAGCAATTCGCCGCCGACGGTGACCATTGGTGGTCCATTTTCCATTCTCGAGGGAGTGAATCACGACGGCGTCACGTTCACGGCGGTGGGAAGCGACCCCGATGCCTACCAATCCGATTTACTGAGCTACCGGTGGGACTTGAACGATGACGGAATCTTCGGTGATGTTTCGGGGAAATCCGTCACGGTCCTTTGGAGTCAATTGGTGTCACTCGGCGTTACGAGCGTGGGCGCGCACTCGATCAAAGTTAAGGTCATCGACACGGCGGGAGCGGAAGCGACGTCCAGTGCTGGAACGTTGAATATAGCTCCCAACACGCCCCCCGTCGCAAATGCGGGAGGGCCGTACACGGTCGTCTCCGGTTTGTCGTTTCAACTCAACGCCTCCGCGTCGTCGGATCCCGATCCGGGCGAGACATCCTACCTTTCGTACTCGTGGGATATCAACGGCGACGGCGTCTACGGCGACAAGACGGGCAAAACCGCCACGGTTTCGTGGTCGGCATTGCAATCTCTGGGAATCAGTGCCCCGGATTCCCGGCTGGTTCGCGTTCAAGTCACCGACAGTTCCGGCGCCGTCACGATCTCGGACCCGGTAACTTTGACGGTCGTTGCGAACACGCCACCCGTCGCCGATGCCGGAGGACCCTATTCCATTGCCCTTGGTCAATCCTTGGTGCTCAGCGCAATGAACTCCTCGGATCCGGATCCAAACGGGTTGTCGGGCGCGGCGGCAAGCTGGGATATCAATAATGACGGAACGTTTGGTGATGCGACCGGGTATACCCCGACGGTGACATGGACGAAACTTGGCCAATTGGGGATTTCGACGCCGGGGATTCGCACACTCTCCGTGCGTATTACGGATGCGTCGGGAGCACAATCGTTTGCAACCGCGAGCTTCGAGATAAGGGTCAATGCCCCTCCTGTCGCCGTCATCAACGGGCCTTATGTGGTCAACGAAGGTTCTTCGGTCTCCTTTAGTGCTTCGGGTTCTTGGGATCCGGATGCCGGCCATTCACTGAGTTATTCCTGGGATCTCAATGGCGACGGCGTATTCGGTGACGCGACGACGCAGAGCACCACGAGATCGTGGTCGCAACTTCAATCGCTCGGGATCAACGACGGCCCCGGCGTGATTTCGAATGTCCGGGTCCGCGTGAGCGACAATTGGGGTGGCGTGACGTATTCCGATCCGCGGACGATAACGATCAACAATGCGCCGCCCCCTGCGCCCACGATCGGCGGCGCCACCTGGCTGGTCGAGGGTCTGAGTTACAGCTACTCGTTCAGCACCACGGATGCGTCGAGTGTCGATCACGCGGCGGGTTACACGTTCAACATCGATTGGGATGGCGACGGTACCTTCGACGAGTCCGTGGCCGGCGGTTCGCCGCGCACGCTTGCGCATGTCTATGCAACGCCGGGGAACTATGTCATTCGCGCGACGGCGACCGACAAGGATGGCGGTGTCAGCCTGGTGGGAACGAGAAATATTCAAGTCAATCCCGCCGCGGATACCGCGGGAGGACCTTACGTCGTCAGTGAGGGTCAGGCCCTCACGCTCTATGCCTATAGCACCATCGACACGGCTCCAGGGAGCAGCACGTATTCTTGGGACGTCAATGGCGACGGAGTCTTTGGGGATGCGTCGGGCAATGCCGTTACCGTTTCCTGGACATCCCTGGGAACATTAGGGCTTGGCGATGGCTCCCTCTTCCGCAACATTTCGGTCCGCGTCACCAATACAGGTACGAGCGAGGTTCGAACCATCGGATCCACACTGACGGTGCAGAACGCCGCGCCGACGCCTTCCGTCACGAATCCGACCAGCGGCGTCATCGGCCAGTCCTGACTTTCGCGGCTAAACGCCACGGATCCGTCGACTGCGGACCAGGTCGCGGGCTTCAGTTACGGCATTGACTGGGAAGACGATGGTCAGGTGGACGCGACCGTCGCGGGGACTGGGACCATTAACGTCTCGCACGCATTCACGGTCGCCGGCACGTATGGCGTGCGCATTTACGTGACCGACAAGGATGGAGCCACCAATTCCACCGTCCGTAGCGTTTCGGTCACGAATGGTACCTTCTCCGTCTACGAAGGTAACTCCCTGTCACTCGATCCCTATTCTTTTGGCGGCGTCGGCGACCTGGGGAGCAATACCTGGAGGATTGAAACGTTTGATGGAAGTTATCTCTGGTCCGGCAGTGGCTTCGAATATCTCTCTTGGCAGGATTTGATCGCCGAAGGGATTAACGACGGCGCGTCCGCCTACCGAATTACCAATACCTGGTACGTGTACGTAGGACTGGGAAACTACGCCCCACAGACGGCCACAGGCACTCTCACGATTCGCAACACGGGTCCGCAAGGAGCCATCGCGGGTCCGAGTTCCGTTTTGCAGGGTGAACTGGCGACGATTACCCTTTCCGCGACCGACCCATCGCCCGTGGATGCCGCGGCGGGTTTCACTTACGCTCTCGACTGGAATGGCGATGGCATCAACGACGAGACCGTGCATGGACCGACCGGGCTTGCCTTGCAACATCTCTTTGCCGCCGCCGGTACCTACACTGTCCGTTTGCAGACGATCGACAAGGATGGCGGCATCGACACCGATTATCTTTCCGTCGTCGTGCCGGTCGGAGATTCGATCGGCGGACCGTACAGTGTCGTGGAGGGAGACTCACTATTGCTTTCCGGGTCGCTCGCCGCCGATCCACTGAACGGCTCCTACGTCTACAGTTGGGATCTGAATGGCGACAACGTCTTCGGCGACGCGGTCGGGGCGCTCGTTAGTGTTGATTGGGCGACGCTCGAGTCACTCGGTATCAACGACGGCCCGGCGAACCGAATCATCAAACTCCAGGTGACGGACACGGTCAACAGCACAACGAGAACTGCCGCGACAACGCTGGCCGTTCAAAATGCAGCCCCTACGGCGTCCGTTGCGGGCGAGTCTTTGGGCGTACAAGGCGACCCCATCCAGTTCACCTTGAGCGCGAGCGATGCCTCCTCTGCGGATCAAGCAGCGAACTTCACGTTCGACATCGATTGGGACGGCGACGGCAATATCGATCAAACCATCGCCGGGGTGTCGGGCTTGCAAGTGGACCACGCATTCGCCTCGGCGGGCACTTTCACCATTCGCGTGACCGCTACGGACAAGGATGGCGGTACCAGTGCCGTATTTGAACATGCCGTCGAAATCCTCGCAGTTGATTTTGTCGTGTCGGAAGGTGGGTCTCTTGCATTGGACGCGGGGGCTCTCGACCTCGGCGACGGTACCATCGACAACGTCGCTTGGGACGTGAATGGCGACGGGATCTTTGGGGATGCATTGGGCGCGAGTCCGACGTTGAATTGGGCACAGCTCGACGCGCTCGGCATGAGTGATGGTTCGGTCGGCCGAAGTTACTCGGTGCAATACGACTTCACTCCGACGGGGGGAGGTCCGACGACCACCGAAACATACACGGGGATGCTCGCGATTCTCAACGTGGCGCCAGCAGCCGACGTCGCCGGCCCGAATGCTGCGTACGTGGGACAAAGCGTTGTCTTTGTCTTGTCCGCCGTCGACCCAGCTTTTGCCGACCAGTCCGCCAACTTCGAGTTCGCGATCGACTGGAATGGCGATGGGACGGTGGACGAAACCGTCACCGGCGCGTCCGGCATGGTCGTGAATCACGTTTTTGGCGCGCCCGGATCCATCGACGTCCGCGTGACGGCGACGGACAAGGACGGCGGCAAGTCGTCCCTGGTCAGTCATGCCGTCGAGGTTGCATTTGGCGTCAGTCTACCTTCGCTGCAAGTGGCGGAAGGCGCGTCCCTGTCTCTGAACGGTCTGGCAGCTGGTGACAATGGTTCGGGTAACTTCCTTTACGCGTGGGATGTCAATGGCGACGGCGTGTTCACCCCGGATGTTTCCGGGGCTACGCCGACGCTTACCTGGTCGCAGCTCAGCGCGGGAATCACCAGCGGTCCCACGAGTCGATCCACCCAATTGCGGGTGACCTATTTGCCGAATGGGGCCGCGCAGACATTTACGACGTCGCTTCAGGTGACCAATACGCCGCCGACAATTTCGTACATATCTCTCGAAATCATTCGCCCGATCGGAAACTATGACCCGTGGACGGCCGGCTGTTTCTTCCAATTCGAGGTGCATATTAACGAACCGTCGGCCGCCGACGCGGCGGGATCGATGTCGCTCCAAGTCGACTGGGACGGTAACGGCTCCTTCGACCAAACGTCCTCCGGGACGGGGCTAACCCGCCTTATCGGGCAGACGTACGGATCACCAGGGATTTACACCGTTGGCTTCCGCGTCACGGACAAAGATGGCGGGGTCAGCGACATAGAGACGGAAACAATCTTCGTTACTTCGTATGTCGTTGGGACGACCGGCGTCACGATCGACGAAGGACAGTCCGCGACCTTTTCCGTCAGTATCTATCATAGCCCGGGCTACAGTCCGGATCCGAATCTTTACGACATCAGTTGGGATATCAATAAGGACGGTGTATTTGGCGACGCCACGGGCCCCAATCCAACATTGTCCTGGTTGCAATTGCAAGCGTTAGGGCTCGGCAGCGGCCCCTACAATGAGTATTTTTACGTGCGGGTGTCTGGCGAAAACCAAATGAATGGTGCCAGTAACCGATTGATCATTAATAACTCGGCGCCTTCGGCAAGCATCTCCGGCCCCTCGAGCGTCGGACGAGGCGAATCGGCATTATTTACGCTCTCGGCGACGGATGCATCAAGTTCCGACCAGGCCGGCAATTTCATGTTTGACATCGATTGGAATGGCGACGGGATCTTTGATCAGACGGTCGTTGGCCTGACCGGTACGCAAGTGTCCCATGCTTTCGACGCCGTCGGCCCGGTTCAAGTTGGCGTGCGCGCCAGGGACGGCGACAACGGACAAAGCGCGGTGGTTAACCATTCCGTCCAGGTGGTCGCCTATGAAGTTGTCGGCGGCAGCCTGCGCTGGTACGGCACCAGTGGTGGCGATAGCGTTAGCTTTGTGCAGCTTTCCGGATCGTCGGTTCGCATCGACGAAACGCGGCTCAATGGCGCCATGGTCGCGAACACGTACACGGTAATTGGAGTCACCGGAATCGTCGAGGCGCATTCTCAGGGCGGGGACGACGTCGTTAGCGCGGGATTGCTGACGACGACCGCCGCCCGCATCGAGGGTGGCTCCGGTAACGACTCGCTCCGAGGCGGCGACGCCGGCGATACGATCCTCGGTGGCTCGGACAATGACACCATTTCCGGAGGCCGCGGTTACGACAATATCGATGGCGGTGATGGCCACGACCTCCTGTATGGTGAATACGCCGCCGCCGACGGACTTCCCACGAACGCTGCCAGCCTCGGTCATGACACCATTGCCGGCGGCTCGGGCCATGACACGATCTACGGCGACTCCGATGGTGGCGAAGGTACGTCGGATACGATTGACGGCGGGGATGGCAACGACCTGATCTACGCCGACGGCTCGCAGGGCAAGAAGCAGGCGGGCGACGTCGTCGCGGGTGGTTTCGGCAACGATACGATCTACGGCGATCCGGACGGTGGCGAAGGGGCGGCCGACTCCATTTCCGGGGACGCGGGGGACGACTTCCTCTACGCCGGCAAGGGGAACGACACCGTCCATGGCGGATTCGGTGATGACGAGATCGTCGGCGACTATGACGGTGCTGAAGGAGGCAACGACCTGCTCTTCGGCGATGAGGACAACGACTTCATCCAGACCGGCGGCGGCAACGACTCGGCCGACGGCGGCAGCGGCGATGACATCCTGATCGGCGGCGATGGCGCGGAAGGCGCGGCCGACACGCTCATCGGCGGCGAGGGCCGGGATCTGCTCATAGGGGATGGCGGCGTTGTTAATCCCCAAAAGGCTGCTGCAGGCATCGATCACTTGGAGGGCGGGACCGGCCAGGACATTGTCATTGCCGGCTATCTGTGGACCACCACGTCCAATCCCGTCGATATCCGGCTGATCCATCAGGAATGGGCCAGCGCCAGACCACTGGCCGAGCGGATTGGCAATATCTCCAATACTGGCTCCGGTGCCGGCGTCAACGGCTCGAGTTACCTCATCGCCGGCACTACGGTCTTCAATGACAAGGAGTCCCCTTTTTCCAGCGCGCTCGCGGACGATGTCTTCTCCGGCGACGACGAAGACTGGCTCTTCGTCGACGAGGCGGAAGACACGACGCCCGACGCGTCCCTCGACGATCTCCTCGTCGACCTCGCCCCCTTCGATCGGCCGGAATAAACAAAGGGACCGGCCCCCATGCAGTGACTCGCGCACGGGAACGCTGAAGCAGGGAAGGCACGCTTATTCGAAAGCGTGGTACTGGTAGCTTGTCCGCCCGTGGAAGAGGAAAAGGCTGGAAAGGGGGCAGATGCTGTTGTCGGCATGACTTGGCCCGCGGCCGACGTTGCAAACCCACGCTGGGGAGGCGTAAATGCACCTTTCCCCGCTTATTCCCCGAGGCGAAATAAGCGGTTGTTTTCCGACTGCCTACACGGTCAAGCCGGGGTCGGTGGGGGGGGAACTGGGGTAGCGGGCGAGGGCGGGTTCAATGTGCTCGGCGAGGAAGTCATCGACCTGCTGAGGCGCCCGGCCGATGTAGTCCGCGGGGTTCAAAACCGTTGCCCAGGGGACTGAAGCGAAGAGCGCGTCTTGCTTCAGGCGATCGATAAGATCGTTGTCGAGCCCCATCTGTTTGACCCGTTGGCCGGCGGCCAGGCTGTGTTGGCGGATCGCTTCGTGCAATTCCTGCCGATTGCCGCCTCTTTCGACGGCGGCCATCAGGATGTTCTCCGTCGCCATGAAGGGAAGTTCGCTTTCCACGCCGCGGGCGATCACCTTGGGATAAACGACGAGCCCCTCGGTCACGTTGGCGTAGATTCTTAGGATGGCGTCCGTCCCCAAAAACGCCTGGGGAATCGCGAGCCTGCGGTTGGCGCTGTCGTCGAGCGTTCGCTCGAGCCACTGCGTCGCCTCGGTATGGTCCGCGTTGGCCGTGAGGGAAATGACGAATCGCGCAAGGCCGCAGATCCGTTCGCTGCGCATCGATTGCGTTTATAGGCCATGGCGGAAGAGCCGATCTGTTCGGCTTCGAACGGCTCCTCAACCTCTTTGCGGTGAGAGAGGAGTCGAAGATCGGTCGCGAATTTGCGCGCGGATTGACCGATGCCGGATAGGGTGGCGAGCACCTGGCTGTCGACCTGCGCGTGTACGTCTGCCCGGTGACCGGATAGGTGTCCTTAAAGGCGAACTTGGCGGCGACCATGCGGTCGAGTTGCTTGACCTTTTCGTGGTCGCCATGAAAAAGGGCGAGGAAACTCGCCTGCGTCCCCGTGGTTCCTTTTACGCCTCGGAACTTGAGATGGTCGCGGCGGAACTCCAGTTCCTCCAGATCCATCCGCAGATCATGCAGCCAGAGGCACGCGCGCTTGCCGACGGTGGTAAGTTGGGCGGCCTGGAAATGCGTGAAGCCCAGGGTGACGAGGTCGCGGTGATTGCGCGCGAAGCGGGCGAGGTTCCTCATGCAACCGGCCAGGCGGGCGCAGAGCAGGTCCAATCCCTCGCGCATCAGGATCAGGTCGGTGTTATCCGTGACGTAGCAGCTGGTGGCGCCCAGGTGGATGATGCCGCGGGCTTCGGGGGCGGCATCGCCGTAGGCGTGAACATGAGCCATCACGTCGTGTCGGAAACGGCGTTCGTAATCCGCCGCCGCCTTGAAATCGATGTTGTCGATCTGCGCGCGGAGGGCGGCGATTTGTGCGTTGTTGACGGGTAAACCGAGTTCTCGTTCCGCCTCGGCGAGCGCGACCCAGAGCTTGCGCCAGGTAGAGAACTTGCGGCGTGCTCCCCACAACTCGTTCATTTGCCGGCTGGCGTAACGCTCCGCCAGGGGATTTTGATAAACGTCAAGTTCGCTCACGTTGATTCCTTAATCCCGCTCTGAAAAGTAATGTCGGGGTCCGGCGCTAATCCATGGACGCCGCTACTCGCGGCTAGCGCCAAGGCTCTGCAAGCGAGCGGGCCGGTTTTTACGACAGAACTTTTCTGATGCTCTTTAGACATCGATGAACTCGGCGATTCCGAGTTCGACCAGTTGCGGTCCCAGGACGAAACGCCCTTCCTTGATCCACGCGGCGAATCGATCTTCCGCCAGGCCGAAGAGTGCCGCTTGGTACGCATCGATTTCCTCTTCGAGCCACTGAAAGTGGCCGGCCCAATTCACTGCCTCTTCGCTCCGGACGTCCTTCTCGCTTCGCCATTTCACGCGATGGAAGAGAAAGACGCTTCGGGGAGAAACCAGGCGTCGCTGGCAGGCGGCGAAGATGAGAATGGCGGACGAGGAGCATTCGCCGAGCACGATGGCGGTCACCTTATGTTTCCGCGATCGGATCATGCCCGCGATGGTGAGCGCGGCGTAGACGCTTCCTCCCGCCGAATCCAGGTAAAGGGTGAACTCTTCTCCCGCGGGTATGCTGAGCAGGTCCTTGACGAACTCGCTTTCCGCCTCGTCGAAGATTTCTCCGACGATCGCGAGTTCGACGGGGGGCTGCTCCTCTTCGCCCCGCTTTTTCTTGGTCTTGGCCATATCGCTCCAGGTTCCTGGTCCCCAAGGGGCGCACATCCTCCACCGAATGCCAGTGGCAAGCTCGTCACCAATTCCGCGGGGACTTCCCTGTTTTATTAAGCTGCTAGCCCATGCTCCACTCGGCGGGATTGGAGCCATTTCCGTCAATGTTCGTCGGCAGGGCCTTCCCCCCGGAAATGGTCGATAGTTTGTAGATCGACTTGAAACCGACGCGTAAGCAGTGTTTCCGGCAGGGTCAGAGAGTGTCCGGCTTCCCGTCGTCGAGAGATCCAACATGGCGGCTTGGGTGAAACGGTGATGCGTGTTGCCGACCGGGATCTCCAAGGAGAGGTTGAATGTTTTATTTGAATGTCTGGCTGACGGTGAAGGAAGAGAAGGACATTGCCTCCGTTCGTTCGAATCTGGAGGCGGCGGGCAAACTCTCGCGGATGAGCCTGGCTGCGTGCGTTGGGAGGCATACCAATCGGACGCGGATCCGAAGCGATTTCTCCTCGTCGAGTGGTGGGAGACCAAGGCTCATTGGGAGCGCATCGCGAAGCGGAAGCCGTGACCACCATCTATCTCCCGAAGGTGATCCCGCTCGTGGACCGGGAACCCCATCCTTCAACGCTGGTGATTTGACGAGACGGGCTGCTTCACGTACCGGGAAGACGAGACGATTTGATTCGAGATCGACGAATTGCGCCCTTCCTACTGCTCTTCAGGTTTCCAGTACCGCTTGTGCGGGTCGGAAAGCGCGGCGGCAGGAGGCCAAGTGGCGTTCTGGCCCCGGCATTTGAAACCTGCAGCCAAAAAGGTTCCTCGATCGCGCGGGCTAAGCCTTCGGAGTAACGGTCCTTGTCAAGAAAAGAAAGCGACGAGAAAGAACGTTCAGTCGGATTGAGGCACGCGGTCGCCGATCCGTTGCGTATTGTCCTCCGGCGCCATTGGCGGGCGGGGGTGTTCGTTCTTGCGATTACGGTGCTGATCGCGATTCTTCGGCGCGAAATCATCGATGCGCCGCCGTACTATGATTTCGGCTTCTCGGTCTGGCTCGAAGCGAGATATTTGGCGAACTCCGGTCTCGATTATTGGGGGCTTCGCTACGACGAACAGTTTCTTTTGGCGAAAGAAGGAGGAACACGCGCCTACATGACGTCGGTCTTGCCGACGGTGATCGCGATTTTTCTTCGCGTTTTCCCGACCACGCGCGGGGCGCTCATCGCCTATCACGGGTTTACGTTTTTTTGTGCCGGCATCGTGGCGTACTCGATCCATGCGATTTTGCGGCGTCGCCTGGGGCATATTCGCGCGTTTTTGCTCGTGGTTGTCATGATGACCACTCCGGTCCTTTGCACCCAGATCGACATGATGGGCATGGAGATTCCCCTCGCGGCAATGACGAGCCTTGCCGCTCTGGCGCTGGATCGGGGGGCGTACGGATGGTCGGTTGTTGCTGCTTTTGGCGCGTTCTTGATGAAGGCAAGTGGTCTGATCGTCAGCGTCGCACTCTCCGTCGTGCTTTTCGCATTGCTATTCTTCGGTTTCCTCGGCGCGAAATTGGACCGGGACGAGTTTCGCCGGCTGGGAAAAGGTTGGCTATGGTCGGTAGCGGTGTTGGGCTTGGAGTACTTCCTGATTCAATGGGGGGGTGCGTTCCACGGGCAGATCATGGGGGGCGCGCCTCTCACCATGACGCTCATCTGGTGTCCCGATTTGGTGGCGGTAGCGCTTTTCGCCGTCGCGATTGGCGGACTTCAAACCTATCGATGGCTCCGAAGGACTTATCGGACCTCCTGGTCGGTAAGGCAGTGGGGCGGAATGATCCATCAAGGGATCGCCGAGAATCGCACGATTCCGTTCGCTTGTCTCGTCATCTTGGGGATCGTCGCCGCGGTCTATCGGGGCCCGTTCCTCGTGCGTTACCTCGCGTTCGTCGTTCCCATGCTATACCTCGCGTTGGCCCTCCCGATCTTTGCCTGGGGGAAACGATGGCGTGGTGGATTGGCGTTTCTGGTGGTCGTCCTCGTCGTCAATCTCGTCAATTGGAACGGGCAATGGTATCCAGACATTTCCGAGGGATTCGTGCGATTCTGGGGAATTCCCGGACCGGCGCTTGCCCGCTCCGGTTCGTTTTTTGAAAGGAGTCACGAGTATCTCCCGGACTACCGCGGGACGCTGGAGGTGGTTGAATACCTCGACAAGAATGGCAAAGGTCAAACGGTCGTCGCGGGCTTACCCTTCACATTTTTTCTCGAGTTTCCCGAGTTTGGATACGTGGCGGAACGGATGGGAGTCTACTCCATCAATGCCATCAAGGGTATTGACCCCAAGGCGAAGGATGCCAGCGATCTCATTCGTGAAAAGCCGTCGCGCGTTTTGTTCGTTCGGGTGCCGAACTATTTCACGATTTCGACGCCACGTTTCGATATTCCTCCCCCCACGAAAGGAGACACGCTTTTGTTCACGGATGGAGATCGATATCCCCTGTTGATCTACCGTAAGGAGTGGGGAACGACGAAGGAGGAACTGGAGGCGAAGGATCGTTGGTACGCCGAGCATTCCTGGCGCGCGGAGCCATTCGCCGCTCGCTTGTTTTCCGAAATGAGACACGGGGATTTGAGCGTTCCGATCCGTACGCTGAAAAACGAGCTCGCCAACCATCTTCCGCCGGGCCGGAAAATTCAGCTTGAATGCATGCTAGCGTACGTGTTGCTCCATCAGGGCGACGCCAAAGGAGCAGAGACATTATTTCGAAGCAACGGGATCACGGATGAAGAGGAGGGAGATCCATCGGATTTGATGCCGTTGTCACCAGTTCCTCAATTTCAGCTTGAGCTAACCGACGCCTTGGCCAATCCGAATGACACCTGGTCGGCGTTCATGGTTTGTCTCAAACATTGTCGGCTGCCGGAGGCCGCATGGGTGGCTCGAAAAAAACTCTTACGCCGATTTCCACCTCCCGTTTCATCGCCCGCGCGACCGTCTGATGCACCGGGCAAGAGCTAGGGTTCATCGGTTGAATCATTCGATAATTCCCACTGCCGCAGCAATTGGTCGGCCGCCGGGTTTTCCGGAGACGACTCGAGGGCGCGCTTCAGGCATGTTCGGGCGGTGATGGGGTCTCGCAATTCCCAAAACCCATTGGCCATTCTCACGTAATCGTCCGCAAGGATCGTCGATCGGCTTCGCGTGAAAAAATCCGCGAACTCGGCGCGGCGCCGCCGGCTCTCTCCCAATCGGGTGAGGTAATACAGGATTTGCGAATCGGGGATCGACCACAGTCGATCCCGATTTTCCGGTTTGTCGATATCCAGAAATAACTCGGTCACTTGGGCACCTTGCTCCCTTTGAAGCTTTGCCTGGTGCTCGTCGAAGAATCGCATCGGACGGTCAGCGCCCGCGGCTTGAACTTCGAAAGCGCGACGGTTGTTCCAGCCGGCGGTGTCGTAAATGAACGCGCCCATCGCTTGTATCATCACCGACCAAGCAACGCAGGCTAGAAAGAGCATGCGTGCTCCCCGGAATTGCCAAAGGTCCGCGATCACGGTACTGAGAAACAAGGCGAGCATGGGGGTGGTGTCGACGAGCGTTCGATTGCCGAACGTCCAGCCTCCCCAATAGTCGAAATAAACGAACTGAACGAGCCATACGCCGAGCACACCGACCGTCCATGGCCGTAACCTTTTGAGAGTCGCCTCGCGCCAAATACGCGGAACGGCGAGGAAAGAGAACGCGAGAAACGGGGAAAACACGAATAGGCCGCGCGAGGGACTGAATAAGGCGACAGAGGCGCCGGTCCAAAGAGGGGTCGCGAACATGGACGCATTACCCGTTTTTTCCAGCGCATGGCCGACGACATTGGTTTCGCCAAACACCCAAGGATTGCCTAGTAAAGACGCGTTGTAGGAAAAAAGGGCGATGGCAAAAGGTAAGCCTGCGGTGATGAACAATAGAAGGGCAGGCCGGCAAGTCCACAGGAAATACAATCCGACCGCGACCACGAATAATCCACTCGTCGGCCGACATAAGGTGGCCGCGCCCAGGCAAAATCCGGTCAAGGCGGCGTTCCGCGCGACATGCCGAGGATCGGTCATAAAATAAAACGCGGCGGACAGGAACAATTCGGTCGGTCCATGCTGCCAAAGCCCTTGACTACTCGTCGTCCAGACAGCGGTCCCCAAGCCAAACGCCCAGGTGAGGAGTAAGGCCAATCCACTTGAAGTGAATCGGCAATTGGTGAGAAAGAGAAAGACGGCAGCGGCGGCGACGCAAGCGGCGGAAAAGACCTTGGCCGAGATCCAGAGGGTCGCGGATTGGGCGCGAAGATCCCCGGTGAATGGTTCCACGATCCCCAAAAAAGGCAGCGCGACGAGCGCCGTTCCCATCGGAAAGGTCGAGACATAAGTACCCGGATACACCGATGGCACGACGAGGTAACGCCCCTCCTTCACTTCGAGCTTCCCCTGGGCCATCAGGGCCGCCATGCCGTGATCGAAGGTGGCCAGATCGACGTCGCGCGTCTGGGAGTCGACGCGAATTTGCCAGTGGAACAGCAGCGGAGCTTCCTCGGGAGTGAATGTCATGTCGCCATCGTGGAGGAGGCTCAACGCCAATTGCATGTTCGGTGCCGAGTCTGGCGCGGGAGTAAGCCCGCCGTTGGAAAGGTATGCCATCCACAGAGCGACGAAGGTCCATAGGGCGTGATTTCGGTGGTTGCCGAGCATTGTCTTGTCACGAT
>JAXMAQ010000088.1:0-14064 GCA_046350335.1 Planctomycetota bacterium | reverse complement strand
GATACCACTGCAGACTCCCTCCCGCGGACAAGACGACCCCCATCTGATGCCACTTGCCGCGAACCGCATGGCAGAACGTATGTAGTCGTCCCCCGGGATCGGTCTGAACCGTGTCGCTGTAGGCAAAGACCACGCCGCTGGTTCCCAACGTGGCGGAGAGGACCCCTGGATTGACAATCCCGTTCCCCACCGCTCCCGCCGCCTGGTCCCCTCCGCCCCCCACGACGGGCGTTCCCTCCGCCAGTCCTAGTTCCGCCGCCACGCCCGCGGAAAGGTTTCCGGACACTTCCTCCGACTCGTGGCAGGCAGGAAGCAAAGAACGATCCAGTTGGAGCTTGTCCAAGAGTGGTTGGCACCATGTTCGCCCGGCTACGTCAAGGAGCAAGGTCCCCGAGGCATCGCTGACTTCGGTCGCGTGCTCTCCCGTCAGACGAAGGCGCACATAGTCCTTGGGCAACAAAACCCGCCTGACCTTGTCAAATTTCTTCGGTTCGTGATTGCGCAGCCAAAGGATTTTCGGGGCGGTAAAACCGGTGAGGGCCGGATTGCTCACCATGCGAATGAGTTCTTCGCGTCCCCCTACCCTCGTCTCGATTTCCTTGCACTCGGCGGCCGTCCTTTGGTCGTTCCACAAAAGTGCGGGACGGAGCACCTGATCCGATTTGTCGAGAAACACCGAACCATGCATCTGGCCGCTGAGACCTATGCCCTTAACGTCCGCCGGCTTGAGCTTCGCCTTCTTGACCAACTGACGTATGGTCGACACCGACGCGTCCCACCAATCCGTGGGATCCTGCTCGGACCAACCCGGCTTGGGATGATGGAGGGGATAGCCCGCGAACGCACTAGCGAGTATCTCCCCCTTCTCGTCCATGGCCAGGGCCTTGGTTCCGCTCGTCCCCACGTCGACGCCGAGAAATACGTTTGGCACCGATGGTGTCCTCCAGCAAGACTTTTGCCTCTATTGCCGCTCAGAAAAATAATGTCGTGAGCCGGGCCACGACTTTACCTTTCCGAGCGGCCATATGCTACCGACGAAGAGGGATGGAAGCAACCTCACGGAACGCCCCCTCCAGCGTCACGCGTTGCCTCCCTATCCATGGGCCGAGAGACTTGATCGCATGCCAGGCGAAATTCCTGCCCCGTGCGATGGCATTCCACCACCAGCCCTCCCGGCATCCATCGGCAAGCGATCGTTCCCTCGCGATCCGTCCGCAAGGTCAAAGCGCCAAAGTAGGCGTAGATGGACAGGGGATCGTCTAGCGTCTTTCGCTTCCCTTGCGTGCTCAACACCACCCGTGGATTCGCCCACCGCGCGAGTCCTTCGTTGTTGCTCGATCGACTTCCATGATGAGGCGCGACCATCACCTCCAACTCACGCTGGGGGCGAGCCATCAATCGCGCAAGCCCCTCCTCCGCGAGATCCCCAGTCAACAAGAGGGAATGCCCTCGCCAGACGCATTCCATGACCATGCTCTCGCCGCGTTGTCCGTACGATACGTGCCCTTCACCGACGGTTCAAGGATCCGCTCGACCCCCCACCAGGAACCGATCCCCTGCCAGACGATCCTGATCGGGACTCTTCGCGCATCAATTGTTCGAGTAGAGTTCGAACCTCGGGCTGCTTCGATCGAGCGATATGCGGAGTAATGAACAAGGCACCCAGGGGAAATCGACGCGCCAGCCGGGCCAGGCCGTTGAAATGATCGACGTCGGCATGGGACACAAAGACCGCGTCAATCTTCGGAATCCGTTTCGACCAAAGCCAAGGGCGCCGTTCGGTCCGTCACGTCGCCACCGCCAGACTGCCGCAGTCGTAAAGAACAATCTCTCCGGTCGGGTATCTCAGGACGCCACAATTCCCGTGTCCCACCGCGAGTTGATGATACTCGACCCCCGCTGGCGCGTTCCCCCGGAATGTAGAGCATGACGCCAATGCATTGCCATCCGAGATTGGGCGCACAGATAACCTTGCCGATGCTGCCGTCCTCCAGAGACAGATGGGCAGGAATAAAAGATAGAAGATCAGCGTCCACCTGCCGGCGGTGCCGGCAAATAGACGCGCCAAGGGTAACGGGTCGGCACTCACAACGGCGAGC
This sequence comes from Planctomycetota bacterium, assembly GCA_046350335.1. Lineage (GTDB taxonomy): Bacteria > Planctomycetota > Planctomycetia > Kolteriales > Kolteriaceae > JAXMAQ01. The sequence continues at coordinate 11,965 of JAXMAQ010000088.1, read as the reverse complement.
GGCCGGACCAGCCAAAGACAAACCTCTGTCGGATACGCCAAAACCCAGGCCGCGGGGGGGACAAGGCCCGCGAACACGAGCAGCAACCCGCCGAGCACCAATGCCACCGTTATCAAAGGCAAAAAGCAGTCGACCGATAGCAGCACGCCCGACGGCGGAGCAGGATGAACGATCGAGGATAGCGCGCCACCACTAGCGATAATGACCCCGATACGACGAAGCATTCACTCACCCAACGGACGACGAAATGTCGCGCGACGAGAATCACTGGGCCATCGGAGCGATACGCGCAATACTGCCCTTCGGCACGATTCGATTCAACTGATAACCATCAGCAGGATCGTTAGTACCGCGAGAAACGAGAGTTGCGACCCGATCCGAAAGAGGCTGGCGGGATCCACGACCAAAACAAGCAAGGCTGCTCCCGCGAGACTATTGATCGGCCGGGGCGTTCGTCATCAGGAACCCACCAGCCAAACAATCGTCACCATCGCGGCAAGAAGCACCGGCGGATCCCCTCCGTAATCATCGCGTAAAGCAGCACGAAGCCCCCGACCAAGTCCGCCATCCGCGCGGGCAAGGAGAGGCCGATCCGGCCCAACAGCACCTACATGAAGAACGCGACCAGAACGAAGACATGCGTCCCAGAAACGACCAACAGAGGCAGCGCGTGCCGGTCTCCTGAACGGCTCGACGTCCTCCCGCGAAAGGGACGCGAATCCGGAGCAACCAAGGCATCCGCGCGGGCAGAGCAGCAGCCGGCGAAAGGTATCGATGAAAACGCCGCGCCCCCGCCGCAGACGATCCATAAAACCGGTCAAGGAGCATCCCGACGCCTCCGACAAACGCGTGACGCCGTCCGGATGCTCGCATTTGAGCGTTGCGTGCAAATCTCCCCAAAAGCTTCAAAAACGCGGGGTAACGTATACCCCGCGCTTCTGCTGCGGGGACGGTCGAGAGAGCCAACCGAGAATCTCGACCTGATCTCCCGCATGAACTCCACCCACCACTCCGGCGACTCGAACCTCCACCTCCCCTCCGCAGACGCGCCAACCCTCCTCCAACTGAATCTCGCTTACCTCGATGAACATCTGGTCTGGAGAGATCGGCCGCTGACCTCTCGGCGTGGTGAACGACGCCGTCACGGCTCGCTCGATAAGGTGCCGTGCACGCGCCACCAAGCTCTTCGTCACGAGGAATGGCTACCGTCGTCGGCGGACGCCGTCGTCCTCACTCGATACCACCCCGCGAGCATCTCGCCGAAAGGAGCAAGAGCCCCGCGACACGACTTCGCTCCGTTTCGGCTCTCCCTTGAAGCCGCCGAGCAACAATGGCAAAAGCGAACCGGCAAGCCAAACCTGGCCAGACACCGGCTAATAAGAGGAGGCGGCGGCATCTCGAACAAACCTACCGGTGATGATGCAAACGATCACCGCCGACGAACGAATGGGAGAAAAAAGGCGGTAGCATCAGCAGGCGAAATCGCGGACGCATTCATGAGTGCTTATCGTAATCACTTATGGCTTTTCAGATAAGTATCGACGTCGGCTATCCCAACCAACTCTCTCGGGAGTAAACCTACCAACTCCCTCTCCTCCGGGAGTAAACTCCACCAACTCCCTCTTCCTCCGGGAGAACCCACAACTCCCTCTTCCTCCGGGGAGCAACCTGAGCCAACTCCCTCTCCCTCCGGGAGAGGGTTGGGGTGAGGGGTCCTCTGCCGTTTTCCCTGCAGGAGAAGTTCTGGGTGAGCGGTTCATCCTCCCTCGCCTCAATGATTCAATCCCGTCCGTCGACTCGCGGGACCATCGTCGAGACTTCTCGCTCGCGAACTAAGTCGGGGGATTCAATTCCATCGCCTCTTCCCAATGCTCCATCAATTGATCCAATTCGCCACGTAGCGCCTCAACTTGCGAAGTAATCTCCTTGATCCGTCGACCATCCTTGTAAACCTCGGGCGAAGCAAGCAAATTCTCGCATTCCGCGATCTTCGACTCCCGGTCCGCGATATCCGCTTCGATGTCCTGGGTCTTGCGGAACGGAAACTTCCGCTTTCTCTTGTTGGTTGATGTCGCCTGTTCCGCGGGTTTATTTGCCTTCGCGGAAGCCGCCGCTGCCGCCTGTTCCTTTTCCCTGCGCGCGAGCCGCATTTCGTGGTAGGTGTCGTAGTTGCCGTAGATGAGCTGGACTTTCTCCTCGGCGACCCAGAGCAAACGATCGACGACCTGATTAAGGAAATACCGGTCATGACTGACGACGAGCACGGTCCCTTCGAACTCGTGCAGCGCCCGTTCCAGGGACTCGCGCGCCCACAGATCCAGATGATTCGTCGGCTCGTCCAAGACAAGCACGTTCACTTCAAAAGCGAGTAGTCGCGCGAGCGCGACGCGCGTTCGTTCCCCTCCGCTCAACGTCGCGATTTTCTGCTCGACGAGATCCGCGCCGATGCCAAAACGAGCGAGGATCGCGCGGAACGGCTCCGCCTTCTCCGCGACCCGCCAAGGAGGCCGGACCACGTCCAAGGGGGTGCTCTCCCGATCGATGGACTGCAGGTCCTGATCAAGATAGCCGATCTTGAGATTATGCCCCCGCTTCACCTCCCCCGTCGTGGGCTGCTCCTCTCCGAGAAGGATCTTCAATAAGGTCGTTTTCCCTGAACCGTTCGCGCCGATAATTCCCAACCGTTGCCCTCGTTCGATATCGAGGGTAAACCCTCCAAAGAGAGTCTTCTTTCCCCCTGGAACATCAAACGCCTTGCCAACCTCCTTGGCGGAGAAGACGATGTCTCCGGTCCTGCTCGCTTCGCCAAATCCCATCGCTGGCCCGCGGATCACTTGCACCTGATCCACCAGGTTCTCTTCGATGCGCGCGATCATCTTTTCCCGGGACTTGGCCATTTTCGCCAGTTGGCCGGATTGATTCTTCTTGACGAAATCCTCGTAATGACTGATCGCTTCTCGCTGCTTGGTCGAGACTCGCTCAGTTACCTTGGCCCGTTCCTCGCGGAGCTTGACGTATTCGTGGTAGTTGCCAGGGTATTGCGTCAATTGGCCCGCGTGCAACTCGAAGATCTTGTTGATCGTTCGATCGAGAAAGTACCGGTCATGGCTGACGATGACCATGGCCGCCGACTGTTTGCACAGATAGTCCTCCAGCCATTCCGTCGTTTCGATATCGAGGTGGTTCGTCGGCTCGTCGAGTAGCATAAGGTCCGGCGACTTGAGAAGCAGCTTGGCGAGCAGGACGCGGTTTCTCTGTCCACCGCTGAAGGTATCGAGCGGCCGGTGAAAGTCTACCTTGGCGAACCCCAGCCCGAAGAGTACTTCTTCGATCCGGTGATTAAACTCGTAACCGCCGTGCTGGAGCAGGAGCTCCTGATATTGATCGTATCGTTTCGCCCACCTGCCCCGCTCGATGGGTTCGTCGATCTTGGCGATCTGTTCCCCGGCTTCGAGCATCAGGCGGTACCACTCTTCGAGGTGGTCCATGGCCGCGCGCACTTCCGCGACGAGTGTTTGTCCAGGAGGGAAGTCGGCGAACTGCGCGAGCAAGGCGACGGAGGCATCGGGGTGAAAGTGGAGCAACCCGCCGTCCTGTTGGTCTTGTCGATTCAACAGCCGGATGAGAGTGGTTTTACCCGCCCCATTGGGTCCCACGAGGCCGATTCGCTCGCCACTTTGAATCTGGAAATCCAGGTCGACGAACACCGGTTCGCTGGTGTAATGCCGGGCAATTTTTTCTGCTCTACAAACAATCATGCCTGCATCATGCGAGCGCCGCTCGTCAACGTCAACGATCGCTTGGCCTGAAACCGCACGCCATCACAACCAAGAGTAAAACGCCGTTCGCGACGGGGACTCACCCGGCCTTTGCGCGAGTCAGGGGGCACGCAATATTTCCGGCGAGATTGGGGAGTTGCTGCCCTTAAAAGATACTTCATGCCGAGGTCTATCTTATGCCGGCGGGAATATTTTTATGGCAATGGGGTGCTCAGACCTTGGCACGCTTGCGGTGGTCGGCGGACTCTCCCTTCGGGACGGCACGGAACGCTCGCTTCCTGAGCGACGGAGGCACGCTACTCCAGGGAAATAACGAACGCCCTCGCTTGCGCGAGGGCCATTGGCTTTTGGAATTACTCGATTGAGGTCACGCGGCCCAACGTTGCGTCTGCTCTTCTTCACTGCATTCCAGGCATTGGCTGGGCTCTTCGGAAAGGGATATGCGGTGGCCGCGAACGCAGACCTGGGCGGCAACCCGGGCCGGCTGGCCGTAGACGAGAGCGTGGGGCGGAACCGTAGTGGTGACGATGGAACCCGCGCCCACCATCGCATATTCGCCGATCTCGATGCCGGGAAGCAGGACGGCACCGGCGCCGATGCTCGCGCCCCGACGGACGATGACCCCTTCATAGACGCCGGGCTTCTGCCTGCTCCGCGGATAGCGGTCGTTGGTGAAACTGACGTTTGGTCCGATGAAGACGTCGTCCTCGATTACCGTGCCCGACCAAAGATAGACGCCGCACTTCAAAGTCACGCGGTCACCGACACGGACGTTTTGCTCAATGAACGTGTGGTCGCAGATGTTGCAATCACGGCCGACGATGGCGCCGGAACAAATATGTGCAAAGGCCCAGACGCGAGTCCCTGCCCCGACCTTGGACGTTTCAACCAGCGATTGCGGGTGAATGAAGACGGGGGGATTGTCGGAGCGAGAGAGCGTGAGCATGCGTGGATCATTGAGAGGAATCATGGTGCTGCCTCCTGCGTAACTAACCCGGCGGAAAGCGCCTCCTGGCATCTTTGCGTCGGCGAAAGTCCCATTCCCTTGGGCCTGTTCGCCTAAACAAACACCGGGCTGGCGAAGTCTACTTCGAGCGGACATTCTCCTCAACCCGAGTTTTCCCCAACGGCGGCATACCCCCGTCTCTTTCATTGCAACATGAATCCCCATCAAGACAAACGGCCTTTCGGATGCCGAAGTACCGGCAAATTCGGATTGACGAACCGCTCGCCGGCTCTAATATGGTATTAACCTAGTGCTCTTTTAACGCAGGGGGCTCCATGCGTTCCGGGCGATACCAACACACCGAGTCAGAACCCTCGAAACATGAATTCCGGGCGACGACACCAACGAAGATCCTGACTCCCAAGGAAGAGTACGATCTCGTCGCGGAGTTAAGCCACCTCCGAGATTCATTGCTCAAGCTTCTTCGCCCATTGCTTAAGAACCCGCCGGCGGATGTGGTGCTAAACCATTTCGACCAGATCGTCGCGTACTACGCGCAGGCCGTCGAAAAACACGCGCCCTCCGCCGCCGTGCGGAAAATCGAGACACTCCTGGCGAAATACAACCAGGTTAAACACCACTTAGTGGTGGCGAATCTAGCTTGGGTGACGAAACTCGCCCGGGCCCAACGGATGACCAACGTGGCGGAAGAGGATCTGTTTCAAGAGGGAGTTTGCGGCTTGCTCAAGGCGATCGATCGCTTTGAGGCGGAACGTGGCCTGCGACTCATGACGTATGCCACCTGGTACATTCGCGAAGCCATGCAGCAAGTACGCGCCCGGCAATCGCACATGGTTTCACTGTCGGCACACGATCAAACCCTCCTGGGACAGATGGAGTCAGCCCGATCGCTTTTCCAACATCAGCATCGGCGAGCACCCTCACCCAAGGAACTTGGAGAGTCGTTCCAGCGAGACCCACATACGCTATCGCGACTTGCCGCGGCGACGGCCCCTTTGAGCCTGGATCATGGGAGCAACGAAAAGCCGATTCCCATCGCGGTGGCCGATCCGAACGAGGAATGGGAGCGACACGAAGATATGTCGCTGGCGGTAAGCCGACTCCTGAAGGCATTGCCGTCGCGTGAACGGATGATCGTTATCCGCCGATTCGGCCTCGACGGCGAAGATCCCCTTTCACTTGAGGAACTAGGAGATGACCTCAACGTGAGCAAGGAACGTGTTCGGCAATTGCAGCGCCAAGCCATACGAAGGATGCAGGAACGCGCCGCCGAGGAAAACCTGGAATTGGCGCCGGTTTGAACCGGAATTCCCTCGCTAGCACGTCATCGTCGTGGTCCCGTCCAACCTGTTTCATGAAAGAGACCACGCCGCGCTTGTCCGTCGAACGGATTCTTAGGTCAGAAATGACGGCGAGCGGCCGCGCGAGTTGCAGACAAAGCACGGAACGAGAGAACGCCTCGCCCTCCCGCCTCTTGGAGACGATGGTTTCGAATGATCATGGAGAAACGGCTTTGGCTTGTCGGTAAAAACGGTTGGCGAAATAGGTTTCCGCGACGAGCAGCGTGACGACAAGCACCATGAGAAATGGGAACAGTTCCCGGCCGACGCGCGCCTCTCCCATCACGCCCTCGAACTCGCTGGGATCCCGGGCGACCACCATTCGTTCCTTTCCGAGCAGTTTTTCGAGCGTGGCATTGTCGACAGGAGCCAGTTCGCTTTCATCCCCTGGCTCGTTGACGCTGAAACCGCGGGTAAACTGCCGTCCATTTTCAGACGCATCGACGCGGTAATTGCCAAGCAGACGAGCCGAGGGTATGCGAAGCACGCTCTCATTGGCGGCGACCGAAAGCCGTTCCAGGTTCCCCGCGGGATCGGTGACCGAGTACACGCCAAAACTTTCGTCCGCGTCGAGTTCCAGCACCACTGGCTGGCCCGCCAAAAAGTTCCATTTCGATTCCGCGGTCCCTGCGAGATACCGCGTGATCTGGTGCGCCAGCGCCAGGTAGCTCCAGCCGCGTGGCAGTTCGGTCCAGGTATCCGCGCTCGGCCGATAGTGAGCCGCGGTGGTAAGCATGACGCAACGCCCGCGTTTTCCCTCGCCGAACGTTCTTTCGAGCAAGGCTGGATCGCCGTTGCCGTACGGTATGACGACGACCGCCTTCCCCTCGCGTGGAGCGACTTTGATGTACCTCTGCACGACGAGGTCGGGAAGGTCGCTGGTGCCCCACTGACGGAATTTCGCCATTAACGGGTGGCTGTATTGATCGGGCGCGAGAAACACTCCCTCTGCGCTGTTTACTTCGTCCTCGAGTTTTCCGGGCAAGATTGCCTGCGCCGGCTCGCTGTCATACGAGGCCTTGTCGACCCGCTCGCCAAGCGCGACGAACAACCCTCCGCCCGATTGGACGAAGTTATCGAGGCGGTGCCAGCCAGCGGCGTCCAAGGTACCAACATTAATGATCGCCACCACCGCGTAGTGCGCGAGCTCGATCTTGTTCAGGTCGGTACTGGGAATCGTATCTATGGCGAAGGGAGCGCGTCCCTGCTGCTTTAAGATTTCGGGAACGAGAGCGTTCGTCCAGTGGACGGCGTCGTCGGGCTGATCGACGACGACGAGAGTCCGAATCGCCGGCCGCGCCTCTACGGTGAAATATCGGGTGTTGTCGAAGGGCATGCCGTCACCACTGGCGACTTCCACCTGCCCTTGGTGGAGTCCAGCATTGACGGCGGCGACGTTGAATTGCACCGTCACTGCTTGTCCGGCAGGCACGCGAGCGGCGCGAGAGTCCTTGGGCTGACCATCCATCGTCAATTTGACGACGCCGTCTACCGCCGGGCCGAGAGCTCGGACCGTTGCAGGGATCTCCAGGTCACTTTTTTCGGAGATCACCTGCTGGGCAAGCCGAAGTTCACCGAGCGAGACGTTTTCCGGTTTCTCGACACCGACGTTCATGACGTAGAGTTTGATTCCGGCATCAACAAGCGCGGCATCCGCTTGCAGACTGCTCGCGCCCGCGAGGTCCCAGGCGGCCGCCGTCATGTCGGTGAAGACATAGACCTCTCGTCGATCCCAGCGAGCCTTGGCCAACCCGCGATACGCGAACGAGAGGGAGTCATTGAGCGGTCGGCGCGCGGGCTGAATCTCGAGCGATCCCAGTTTCGACAGCGCCGAGGGGATGTCCCCGGGAATACTTCTTTCGGGGACACTGGAATCGAGAATCATGATGTCGCTGCCGTCCGGCGCTTCGTTGACGACCTTGCGCGCCAGTTCCGCGGCTTCTTCCAGACGGGATTTTCCCCGATGCTTGTACTGCATGCTCATGCTCGTGTCCATGACGAGCATCATGGCGACGGGCGCCTTCTGATCGATCGAGAACAACTCGCTATGAAGCGTTGGTCTGGCGAGCGCGAGCCCCAGAAGGACGAAGAGTCCGATGCGCATGGCGAGCAGGAGCAGGTGCTGGAGGCGGAGGCGGCGAACGGTCGACGTGTGTTTTTGACGGATGAGCTGCAAGGCGGGAAAGACAATCGGCCGGGGCCGTTGCTTCAAAAGCAAGTGCAGGATGATCGGAATGGCGGCGGCGGCGAGTCCGAGGAGCGCGATCCCGCCATGTAGAAATCCAAGGCTCATTCCAGCCCGCCACTCCCCGCCAGACGTTCTGATTCCAACCACCGCTCACGAGCGATCGAACCACCGTCGAACGCCGCGTCAGTCTCTGCAGCACGTTTTCTCGACGCGAGGCCCTCAAAAATCAAAGGAAGCGCGCAACCGCGCCCATTCCCACGATGGCTACGAATAGAATTGGGCCTCCCCTTTCGTACACCTACTATAATACGACGTTCGTAAAGCCGCTGGAACGCGAGATGGAATCTCTTTGCGTTCCTGGACGACATTTAGGTGGCAGGCAAAAGCGGACAACGACCATGACGAGGCTCATTTTGAGGACGCGCACGTGCCGACGGTAGAGACACCACGAATGCAGGATACACCTCCCGTCGACAAACGTGGGGAACGGGTTCGCGCGATGTTCGCGGGGGTTGCCAAACGCTACGATCTACTCAATCACCTCCTAAGCATGAACATCGACAAACGCTGGCGGAACTACACGGTTCGCCACGTCCCGCCCCCAGCGGGTGGAAAAGTGCTCGACGTCTGCACGGGGACCGGTGACCTGGCACTGGCGTACGCCAAGACGCTCGCGGGGAAAGGCCTCGTGGTGGGCGCCGATTTTTGCCATGAAATGCTGATAATCGCCCGAGAGAAAAGTCAGCGGCATGCCAAGGGAGTGGAAATCGTCGAGGCGGATGCGCAGCAGCTTCCGTTCCCCGACAACGAATTTGATGTCGTCAGCGTCGGCTTCGGACTGCGAAATGTCGCCGACACTCGCGCGGGCATTTCGGAGATGATCCGGGTGGCTCGCCCCGGTGGAAAAGTGGCGATTCTAGAGTTTAGCAAGCCGCGAGTGCCGGTCCTCCGCTGGCTTTATCTCGCCTATTTCAAGTACTTGCTTCCCGCCGTGGGCCAGGCGATTTCCAAGAACGACCATGATGCTTATCACTATTTGCCGGCAAGCGTCCTACAGTTCCCCGACGGTCAGCAAATGATCGATCTGCTCACCGAGATGGGACTGCATCGGGTGGAGGCCCATCCATTAACGTTAGGGCATCTCCACACTTTACGTGGGCCAGAAGGTAAACCGATGAACGACGACCTGCCGTTGGTGATCGCGATGACCGGGGGAAGTGGGGCGGCTTACGACGGGCGACCTTGGTGGAAGTCCTTCTGGACTTGCGCGCGGTCCATTTTGTCCTCAGTCCCGCCGCCCAAGAGGTAATTCACCACGAGCTCACGCCCGCCGTATCGGCCCGACCATTCGATCCTCGCTTACTCTTCCGCGCTTCCACGGAACGATTGCAGATCTGGGACCACCGAGATCTGTTGGCCCCCATCGCCAGCGGTTCCTACAAGACCGCGGGGATGGCAATCGTTCCTTGTAGCATGAGCACGCTCGCCGCCATCGCAAGTGGCCAGACGACCAATTTAATTCAACGGGCCGCGGACGTTCATCTGAAAGAACGAAGAAAACTGATCCTCACGCCACGTGAAACGCCACTCGGTCTCATCGGTCTCCGGAACATGGTTCAGGCGACGGAGGCGGGAGCCGTCGTTCTCCCCGCAATGCCAGGTTTTTACCACGCCCCGCGTTCCATCGAGGACCTGGTCGACTTCGTCGTAAGTCGCATCTGTGATCAACTCGGACTGGAAAACAATCTGATTCGGCGTTGGGGCACCGGTTCCGATTCTTCATGCTAGACTTCCTTGGAAAGGGGGCGGGCATGTTGATTCTTACGGAAACCGATCGAACACGGACATTGCGGGAATGGGTCAGGCGGGTTCTGGAAAACCGCAATCCCCCTGCTGGCGCCGAGCAGCGTCGCGTAACCCGAAATCCCTCCAATTGCGAAGTGCATCTCACTCCCATCGAATCCCACAGTCTACAGCCGCTCACCGAATCAAGAATTTCCGTAGTGGCAAAAGATGAATCGGACTTGGGAATCGGGGTCGTGACGGATGGTGCTCTCGACGGGGATCTCTTCTTCGGAGAGTTTATCGGGAGATCCGGGGTCTTCTTGGCCCGCGTCGTTCGACAGCGAACCATTCATGGCAAGGTGATTGAATACGGCATGCAGATTCTCGATCGATACGATTCCCTCGATGAACTTAAGTCCTAGTCAACATCCACAACCAAGAGCCCATTACCGCCAACAAGAATAAAGTCTTGCCCGGCTTCGCCTTGCGTAAATACTCTCCAGGCAATCGGGCCTGGGAAGGCGCCATTACATTTCTGAAACTCAATGATCCTCAGCGACTACGCCGGCGAGCGCCTGCTCGACGGCCGCGACTATGTGAGTCGGCGGAGCGAGAGCCCCGATTCCCACATCCTCACACGCAAGCTTCTTTTCCACCGGCGGTATGATTCGAATACCCCACGACCCGAGCAGATGTAAATGGTTTTCCGTAATGGGGTGTTCCCACATCCGCGTATTCATCGCAGGCGCGACCAACATCGGTTTGGAAAAATCCCATGCTCGCGCCACGGAAAGGAGGAGATTGTCGCAAATCCCTCCCGCTAGTTTCGCCAGGATGTCTGCGGTTGCGGGCGCGATCACCAAGAGATCGGCCCATCGGCGCAGTTCGATGTGAAGAACCGGATCTCCCAATTTCTTCCAGCTGGACCACTCCTCGTGGTCCGTATGCAAGGTGATCGCTTGGGGCAGAGGATCGAGAAAGTGCTTGGCGCGTTCCGTCGCCACGGCTTGAACCTCACCGACGGCACACAAGGCGTTCGCGAGCAAGGGAGCCCGAATGGTGGCGACGCTCCCGGTCATTCCCCACAAGATTCGCGGCTGCCGCATGCTTATCACTCGCCTCGGGAACTACCTTGCCACTCCAAAACCCGTTCCACCAGCCTCTCCGCAGGATTCTCGGAGGCGGAATAGGTCTCTGTCGGATGCCCAAGTCGGACCAGGTGGATCGTATGATTCCCCTGGCGCAAGGGGCGAAGGTCATTGGCGACGGTGAGGTCGGAGTGATTTTCCAATGCGGCATTTCTCGCCGCTTCGAGTAGTTCCTCTTCTGCCGCTCCAGCCAACAACTTAAAGCCCACTTGATAGATATTGGGCGCCCAGCTTTTCACGCGCGCGATTAATTTGGGAACCCGCGCCAGCCGAACGACGATTTCGTCAGAATCCGAGCGGATTTTGCCGGGCAATTCTCGCGGCGCGTAGTCGGAGACCGCTGCCGCCAAGAAGACTACGTCGAAAGGTTCCGTCCGGAGGAGTCTCTCGAGTTCGTCCGCGTATTCGCTGACTTTTTTGAAGGGAACCGTGCGGTACCGCGCATGCCATTCGGAGGCAAATTGGGCTAGTTCCCGGCATTCGGCGAATTGAGGTTCGAGGTCGGCCATCAAATCAATCGTGTGGTGGAACGGGAGCTGAGCTCCTTCCGCGTGCAAATGCACGACTTCCGCCCCCCGCTTCAAACACGCTTTCGCGATGTCCGCGCCAAAACGACCGCTCGAAACGTTCCCGATCCAACGAACTTCATCGATGTAGGCACGGGTTCCCCCGGCCGTAATCAAAATGCGCATGATGCTCCTTATTTGTCTTATCCTCCGATCGTATCACGACCTTACAGAGTTGGACGCCTTCGGTTC
>JAXMAQ010000087.1:0-16150 GCA_046350335.1 Planctomycetota bacterium | reverse complement strand
CTGGACCGCGCGCTTCGAATCGTCGACGGCGAGATCGAATCCTTTCAGGCGTCGCTCGCTTTGCAACAAAGCGGACCCGTCATCGGTCGATTGGAGCGTGAGTATGACCGGATCATGCAACAGGAACTTGAATGGCTTCTGCCGCAACTCAATGGAATGCCGGAAGAGCAGAAGGAGAAGATCCGCTATTTCGCGCATCGGTTGAAGAACAAATTTCTCCATCCCCCCAAGGCGGCACTGCGTGCCGAGGCGAAAACAGGAACTCCGCATGGTTTGATCGAAGCCATGCGCCGACTCTTCGGACTTCAAGAGGACGGATCGTAATCGAGAAGGATCGTTCTTTTGAGCATCAAAAACGTAATGTCGTATTCGCCGCTCCGGTCGCTTGTAGGGCCTTGATTCAAAGCGAACCGGGGCCCGCACAAAGGCTACCCAACTATCTTTCCGTCGGACTGTGGTAGACGTGGGTTGGGTGGAAGACCTTTCGTCCGATCATTCCTCCGATCGTCGCCGCGACCAGACAGATCGCCAAATCCAACAGCAGGTCTTCGTTCGACCGTGGGGGCGTGAAATAAAAGCGGAGGAAGAAAATCGCCAAGCCCGTGAGAAAGCCTTGGGCCTTTCCCGATTTCGTGCTCGCCCCCGCGACGATACCGCCAAGCAGGAGGGCTGCCGCGCGGATTCCCAGGTCCGCGTTGGTCAAAACGATCTGCACATTCGCATCGTTGAAACGATAGAGCGGACGAAGGATCATGCCGAGCAAGAATCGAATGCCATAGCTCGATGCCAGCCCAACTCCGATGCCCCAGAGCAAACGGTTCCAACGCATCATGACGCGCGGATTCATTTCCTTGATGTTGGGTTGGGCCTCCCGGTCCCAGGAATCGATGGGTTTGTATTCGACCGTCTGTTGCACGATCAACGGTCCCCCCACGCGTAAACCCGAGATAAAGCCCAGGACCGCTCCCAGCGGAGGAAGAATGAGCCATTCAAACCAGGCGGGCGCGAAGCCGAACGCCGCGCGTTCACCCAGGAATGCCAGGCTTGTCACCACGCCGATGGCGATGCCGACGAGTTGGGCAAGGTACACCATTCGCGTGGCGACCATGGTCCCCGCCGCGGCTCCGAGCAGCGGTATGCAGAAAAACGCGATCGATAGCAGAGTTGGATGCGACTGTTGGATGGGCGCGGGTTTATCCGCGCTCGTGATCGCCGCGACCGTTAGACCCAATATGAGCATGAGTATGACAAAGTGTGCCCATAGGACGCCGGCAAGGCATTGGCCGACGCGTTGGCTCCACGAAGGGGCGCTGGGGCTCGACGCGCGGATCGTTTTCTGCGTATCGAGCGACCGTTCCCATTTCTCCAAAAGACTTTGATTCATGGTCTCCCACTCCCTGACGCGGGGTTGGTTTTGCGCCGCGGTTTCGAGGTTCGTAACGATGGGGGCGAGCAAAGAATCGCTTACCTTTCATCTCGCCCTGGCATCGTTCCGTCGCTCGCCTGCCGATCCCCAGGTCTCGTACTGTCACGCCAAGTTTGGCTGGTCGAGACATCCAAGTATCCAAGGCCGGTTATCGTCTCGACGGCGACATGAAAAGCCCAGGGCGGGCACGCGACATTTCCTTGAGAAAACAACGACAATTGGAACCGGGCCGAATCACCAGATTGATGGTCGATATTTCGAATGGTCCCGGGTCGCCCGAAAGGCGCGAATCCCAGATCCTGCGCTAGTATAACTCATTTCCCGAGGATTCGGCGAAATGCCGACCCTCGAGTCAAGTTTTCCGAGTGGGAACAAGCAACCGTTTAGATTCGACCGAGTACCCAGTAAACCACGTAGCCGATGACTTCCTTGATCGCCATCGTGCTTTGCCACAAGGTGGGAAGGTGGGGAAAGCAGTCCCGGATGGACCAGGGAGCGTGGAACATGCGGTGGCTGTTGGGGACGGGGGTGATATCCACTCCCTGTTCGCGAAAGAGCGCGGCGGCGCGAGGCATGTGCATGGCGCTGGTGACCAGGAGCACCCGGTTTAGCTGTTTTTCGCGGAGGATATCCGCCGTCTTTTTGGCGTTTTCATAAGTGTTTCGCGAGGTTTTTTCGAGAAGGATGGAATCTTCGGGAACTCCCATTTCCACGAGTAGGTAACGCATGTCATCCGCTCCCTTGCGCATTTTCCCATCGAACGCTTCGTAACGGGAACCGTCGCTGCAGAGGATGAGTGGGGCTTTTCCCGCTTTGTACAAACGGTACGCGTGCATAATCCGTGCTTCTATTTGCTCCTCGGGTAATAGTCGGGGCGCAATGACCTGGGATACCGACCCGCCGAGCACCACGATGACATCCGCGCTGGGTGTCTCTTCGAGCGAGAGGTTGGGGTAGACGTTTTCGAGCATGGACATGCACGGGTTCGCAACGATCGGCGTGCTGGGGAGAATCAGGAAGAGCATGGCAACCACAACGATCCGGCCCGCCGCCTTGGTTCTTCCGCGCCAAATCAAGACTACCGCGAGCGCGAGAAGCATCAGCGCGAAATTGAAGGGGTAAACGAACTCTGCGAGAAATCGGCCCGCATGGAGCAACATTTTTCCAATCCTCAACTGGCCGCTGATAGTAGCGCGAACGAATGACGCGTCATCCATGGTCGAGTAACGTCTCGTCACAGTACCGTAACGGCTTGAATCTCCACGTTCGCATGGAACTTTCCGGGAGTCGCCCCGACAGCGCTGAATGGATCCTGATGGGCGGCGATGCGACCGCTCTCGTGGACGAGAGAACGGTTAATGCGACCCGCGGCTGCTGCGGGGCCAGCTACGGCTTTTCGCCCTGAGCGAGCCGGCATTCGATTTCGTCAAGCACGGAATCGCAGTCCCCGATGGCGTCGACCACGTAGTGGGCACCTGCTTGGTACATCCTTCGACGGACGTCGCGCAATCTGCGCTCGAGTTCTTCGGGGGCCAAGGCGTTTATCTCTTGTTCATTGAGGCCGATCTCATTACCCGTCTTGGCGACCCCCACGGACCACATGCCGGCATTGAGTCCTTCCTCGATGTCCGGAATGGTGTCGCCGATCTTGACGATGGATTCCAGTGGGTGGACCTGCATCTGCATCGCGCTAACCAGGCACATCCAGGGTGCCGGCCGCCCGGCGGGAACGTCGGAAGCGCAGACGCAGGAATCTGGGACAAATCCCTGGCGTTTGGCCTCGGCCAGAACCACTTCGGTCATCTCTCGATTGTACCCCGTGGTGGAGCCGATCTTCAGACCCCGTTTGCGAAAACGGGCGATCGCATCTTTTGTTCCGGGGATCAGGTCGGCGAAGTCGGCGATGCATTCCATCTGCATGGGAATGAATTCGCGGTAGAGCTGTTCGATGTCATCCTCGGAGCAGGCGCGCCCGTGATGCTCCTGCCATTTTTTCGCGACCTCCGCGATCTTGGAGATCATGCGGATATGGTCCTTTTTGGGGGTTCCCATCGGCTCGCGCGCTTGGGACATGGAGATTTCGACGCCATGCTTTCGAAACACTTCGACGAAGACTCCCGCGGGCGCGTAACATCCGTAGTCTTGGGTCGTTCCCGCCCAATCCAAGATCACGGCCTGCAACTTGCCTCGATACGTGCGTGAATACCGAAACTTCACCTTCCCACACTCCTTCAATTTCAAGTCAATGGTTTCAACGTCAGTTTCATTTCATCGGCGACTTCGCGAATGGCGCCCAAGAGAGCCTTGACGTCGCTCGGGAAAATCCGTCCGATATTGCCGATTCGGAAGCAATCCGCGTTCGTGACCTTGCCGGGATAAATCACGAATCCTCGTTCGCTGAGCCGGTCGTAAAAAATCTCGAACTTGAAGTTCGGGTGGTCGGGGTATCGAAAGGAGGTGATGATGAATCCCTGGTCTTCCGCGGGAAGGAACTCTTGAAAGCCGAGTTTCCGCATTCCGGCAATCAAGGTTCGATAGTTCTCGCGATACCTATTGCCGCGTCCTTCCACGCCCCCTTCGCGCTTCAACTCGTTGAGTGCCTGGTGGAAGGCGAGCAGGGCGTGGGTAGGGGGAGTGAACCGGAATTGGCCGTTTCCTTCCAGCCCTTTCCATTGTGCGAAGAGATCGAGGCTAACGCTACGGGCGTACCCTTCCGTTTTGGCGAGTGAGTCGCGGCGAGCCAGCACGAAACTGAAGCCGGGCACCCCCTCAATGCACTTGTTCGCGGAGGAAACGAGATAGTCAATGCCGTCGTTCGCCAGATCGACGGGAATGGCTCCAAAGCTGCTCATCGCATCGACGAAATACTCGCCGCGAATACCGCGGACGATTTCCCCCACTTCGCGTATGGGGTTTACGATGCCACTTGTCGTCTCGCATTGCACCATGGCGACCATCCGGATCGAGGGATCGGCGGCGACGGCGCGGGAAACGGCGGCCGGTTGCACGCGCTCGTTTTCCGGGAATGGCAGTTCTTCGTAATGAAGTCGAAGCACGGACGCGATGTGGACCATGCGCCGTCCGTACGCTCCATTGGTGACAATGAGAACCTTGGCGTCCGGGGCGACGGCGGAGGAGAGAACGGCTTCGATGGCGAATGTGCCACTTCCCTGCATGAGGACAGTGGTGTACCGCGGCTCGGAAACCTGGCCGACGTCGAGAAGTTGGTGGCGGATCTCTCGGACCACGCTCAGAAACGCCGCGTCGCGCGAGCCAAGGTCACGCAGCATGGCTTGCTTTACCGTTTGACTCGTGGTCAATGGTCCGGGCGTGAACAGGAGTTTGTCCCGGGAGCCGGGGAGTCGCGAGGTTTCCATCGTCACCTTTTCCCGCTGTAAAGTCGTCAATTTACGTCGGACACTTCCGGGCCGTGTGCTTTGCGCCATGGAAGTAAAGCATTGACATCATGGCAACAGCGGAGATTTTATGGAATGGGGGTGGGCAAGGAAGGCACTTCGTCCGTCCGACCAAGTTGTAAGGCCAGGTGCGTTCGAAGCCGTCGCGGCAATTGCTTCCGCGTTCTCGTTGGCGGGACATCCAAAGACGAAAGCGGCGAATCAAGGGGGATACGTTCATCCGCTTTTACGCTGCTGGTCCGCTTCCTTTTGGTCCGCGCGCGTCCATCGATTGCCTCCCAAGGCTTCCGCGTCACCGAGCGCGGTATCCGCGGCCTGCACGAATTCGTCGACTTCCTGGAAGGTTTCGTGAAATTCCGCGACCCCAATGCTGCACGTGACGTGGATCGGTTCGCCGGAACGGGTCGAGAATAAATGGGAGGTAATTCGATTGTGAAGTCTCTCGGCGATGGTTTCGGCTCCTTCTCCGGACGTTCCCGGTAAGAGAAGCGTGAATCTAGCCGTGTCGACCCGTCCGACGATATCGGTGTTCCGGGCGAATTTTCGAATCATCCCCGCGACGGTGACGGCAACATTGTCGCTGATAATCTGGCCATACTTGCTTCGATTTCGTCGAAACGGTCGACGGATAAAACCAAGAGCGCCAATGGCCAGCCATAGCGTTCTGATCGAAGCATGTCGTCCCGAACGCGGTCGAGAAAATACACGCGGTTATATAGACCGGTCATCTCATCAATACGGATGAGCCGAAGGACTTCGCTTTCCTTGACTTCCACGAGCCTTCTCTCCACCAAGTTTCTCGCGTCGAGACGAGGGAGGGCGAACGCCTCGACACTTGGAATCGCTGCACACGGAAATTCGATAACTTTCGCCGGTGGCGTGGCCTGGCGAGGGCCGCCGATCGGATCTCGACCGAACGAAAGGGGTTCCGGCGAATAGGAGACCATGCTTCCCCGCAAGTATAAGGCACGACAATCCAAGACGCTACAACTTCTTAGGTTTCCCCCGGCTACTCCGGCAGCTTGGGAGGCTGGAGAGAGCACCTCCTCGAAGGGTACTACTCCCGGCGGCAGAAGCCCTTATCCTCGTCGAGTCTGTGGAGCGCGCGAATCGGTAGTAATACCGGGTAAAAGGGAATGGATACCCCTCGACCAGGTCGACGCAATCGATGATTTCCATTTCAAGGACGATTCTTCAACGACATGGTTGACGTTGCACGTCGTCGCCTTGCCTAGACGTCGTGGACGAGCCGCCGTCGATAGTTTAAGCGGGCATTAAGGGAGACGTTCGGCCACATTGTCGTTCTTGGCATGGGCGTGCCCCGCGATTGGGTTTGAGGTGACGTTTCCCTTGGTCCCATGTTCCGCGGTCGAGACGATTAATTGACTCTGTTCGTCCTTTGTACTACGCTCAAGACAATCGGTCTGTTGGATGTGCAGCCTGACTTTCCACCTGCGCGAAGCCAGTCCAGGTAACCCGAGGAATGGGTTTCGGCTTCTCGAGCGGGAATTGTGGCCGTGTGCCGGGCCGCATTCGCGAACAACCCATCGTGAACCTATGTTTAGGCGATCTAGCCGAGCGGAGTTTGGGCTTGGTGGGTCTGCGAAGACACGACCGGGCGTCGTCAACGTTTGTTGTGCGTTGTTACCAAGGCGAACCACGGGTCGGTCGCGAAGCTCTCCGTCATGAGCTCAAGCGACCTGGCGAGGAGAATTCGTGGCGCGTACCAGTCGTCGTGAAGAAAGACCCCTCGATAGTTCGGTCCCACTTCCGTCGGGAGAACTGTCTCCGCGTCCCGCCCCATCGCGCGGCCTGTTGCTCGTGGTGAGTCCCGAGGCATCCCTCGCTGCGGAGTTTCGCGAACTCGCTTCGAAACTTGATTTGCACGTCGAGCCGGTCATGGATTTCGGGCTGGCAGCGGCTCGGCTGGTAGATCGGGACGTGGAAGCGGTACTTCTCGATCTCCGGAACCCGGCGTGGCATGCCGATTCTCAGCAATTCTTGCGGAATCTAGCGACGAGTGAAACCGATGCCCCGATCCTACTTCCGATACTTGGCGCGACGGAATCGTATCCGATCTCGATCGCGGGATTGCTCGACGTCGTTGCCGATGCGGCGGTCACTTATCCCATCGACCTCCGCCGAATAGCGGAATGGATCCAAGCAGGGACGATGATTCCCCGGAGCGAAGGCGCCCGCGCTTTTCCTCGAAACACGGCGTTGGATGCTCGGGTGCTTCGCGGACAAACGATCCATTTTGAGACCAGGGTTAAGGATCTTTTCCAGGTTCTCGAGGAACTGGAACTCGCGGCCGCGCATGATGTAACCGTGCTAGTGGTCGGTGAGACGGGAAGCGGAAAGACGACCCTTGCCCAATTGGTCCACGAACTGTCGCCGCGCGCGGGCGAAAAGTTCATGCACCTTGCCTGCGGAGCGTTGCCCCCATCTCTCATCGAAAGCGAACTATTCGGGCATGCGAAGGGAGCTTTCACCGGCGCCGATCGCAACAAGGTCGGTAAGTTCGAAGCGGCGGGTAAAGGGACCTTGCTTCTCGACGAAATCGATTCCCTGACGCTCGATCAACAGGCCAAATTGCTTCGCGTGATCGAAACCGGCGAATTCGAGCCGGTAGGCTCCAATGAAACTCGACGGCTCGGTGCCCGCTTGATCGTGGCTTCCAATGTCTGCCTCGAGACCTTGGTGGCCAACCACCGTTTCCGCATGGACCTGTATTACCGGCTCAACGTGTTGAAGTTCCAACTGCCCCCGCTTCGCGAACGACCGGAAGACGTCGTCGCGTTGGCGTTGGATTTCATCGGCGAGGTTTGCAGGCGTTGCGGCGTGGCCATCGAAGGAATCCATCCCGATTTTCTCCGCGCGGTAAAAGGCTACCACTGGCCGGGAAACATTCGCGAACTCAAGAACTGCATGGAGCGCGCGGTCATCCTTTCTCGCGGCGCGCATCTGACCACCGCGAGCCTTCCCCCCGCAGTGACGCAATCGGTGCCCAAGGTCGAGTTGCCAGGCGCGCGAAACGTGTCACTGAGTGGCGAGCCGACGTCCCTCAATCATAAGGTGGCCACCTCCGAACAAATGATCATCACCGAAGCGCTCAAAAGGCACAGAAATAAACGGGCTCCGGTCGCCCGAGAACTCGGTATCAGTCGCGTTACCCTCTACAACAAGATGCGGAAATACGGCCTGCTTTAGGCGCCCCTTCCACGTAATGTCGCTCGGATAATTCATGTTGCAGCCTGACTTTGCGACATTGCTTTTCTGATGCTCGATAACTTCCCGTCCATCTGCTCCCCCTCGTTCCAGCCGATTTCCGAAAACGCCAGTCGGAGGACTTCATATACTTATGTCACTTGGTTGCCGTTCCCCTTTCGGTCACCGCAGTTCGAGCCGCCGAATCACGGTCGGTTGCCGTGCTGCGGGAAATGGGCGTTGGAAGGCACGGCGTTCGGCGAAGGTAGGGACGTTGCCCCTCGCCCCCCTGGAAAGATCATTGGTAAACGCGTGGCAGTACCGAAAGTCGCAATCGTCGGCCGGCCCAATGTCGGCAAGTCCTCCCTTTTCAACTGGCTGATCGGCAAACGCATGGCGATTGTCGATCCCACGAGCGGCGTCACGCGCGATCGACTCAGCCACCTGACCGAAATCCAGGGAAAGTATTTCGAGCTGATCGACACCGGAGGGATGGGAGTCGAGGACAAGGACGGCCTGACGCGGCAAATCGAAGGCCAGATCTCCGCAGCCATTGACGAAGCAGCCATCATTCTTTTCGTCCTCGACGCGCATACCGGGATCACGGAACTCGATCGTTATGTCTCCAAGCGTCTAAGGAACTACAAAAAGCCGATCCTCTGCGTGATCAACAAATGTGACTCCTCGGAGTATCAAACGCAGGGTCTCGCCGACTGCGCCAGGTTTGGTTGGCCGATTGTTTTGGTGAGCACGACGACGAACCGCAACCGCGAGGAGTTGATTTCCTCCATCGCCAACCTGCTTCCCGCGGAATCGGCTGAGGCAAGTGCCGAAGTGGTGATGAAGATCGCCGTCGTCGGCAAGAGAAACGCCGGCAAGAGCACTTTCATCAACACGCTCGCCAACAGCGAGCGGATGATCGTTAGCGACGTGCCCGGCACGACCCGCGACAGCGTCGACGTGCGCTTCGAGCACCATGGTCAGGCGTTCATCGCCATCGACACCGCGGGCGTGCGCAAGATGAAAAGTCTTGCGGACAGCATCGAGTTTTATAGCTTTGCGCGGGCTCAGCGGACGATCCGCCGGGCCGACGTGGTGCTCCTATTCCTCGACGCGCCGACGAAACTTGGCCGGGTGGAGAAACAACTCGCTTCCTATATCGTGGAGTTCCACAAACCGTGCATCTTCGTGGTGAACAAGTGGGATCTCGCGGAGGGAATGACGACCGGGGAGTTCAGCGAATACTTGGACAAATCCCTGCCGAGCATGTCCTACGCGCCGCGCGCGTTCATCACCGCCAAGACCGGCAAGAATGTCCAGGCGCTCGTCGACCTGGCACAAAGCCTCTTCAAGCAGGCGCATGAACGTGTTTCCACCGCCGAGTTGAATCGCGTTGTTCAAGAGGCGGTGACGCAACATCCCCCTCCGAGGCGCCAGAACAGAAACGGCCGGATCTACTACGCTTCGCAGGTGGCGGTCGCGCCGCCGACCATCGTTTTGTTCTGCAACAATCCGTCGCTGTTCAGCTTGAACTACCGCCAATACCTGCTGAATTGGTTCCGGGAAACACTTTCCTTTGGCGAGGTTCCGATTCGAATCGAGTTCAAAAAACGCGATTCGCACGTCCCGCAGAAGGAATCGGGGGAGTCCGTTGCCGAGCAGCCAGACGAGGTGTCCAGCGGCGATATCTTGCCGTTGGACTCGTAACACCATTTATGGCAAATCCTCGCGGGTAACGCCAGGGATCTCGAGAATGAAGTCCGGTCCGTACATCAGGGAGGGAGTCTGGAATCCTGGTTTGACCTGGTCGGCGAGCACCTTTTCCAACACCGCCAAGGACGTCAATGCGGTGAGCGTGTAGCCCTCCGGACCACGGATCCGCGCCCGAGCAAGATTTTCCGGTGTCATCCCGGACTTCGCCCAGAGGAGGCTCAAGCCCGCTTGCGTTCCTCGTCGCTGGGGCCAGGCGGCTGATTTTTGGATTCGTTTTTCATCATCGTTCGAGCCTGGATCCAGGCGCAACAGGTATGCTGGCAATTTTCATCATCTGCGCAGGGCGATGAATGGAAGCTCAGTAATGATCCCGCCTGGTTCCTGATCGAACAGCATACCGAGAATGAAGACGGCAACCAGTGACCGGAACAAACGGATCGTACTCGGGTAGGCCTTCCTGGAATTTCCAGGACGAACCGCGCCTCCTCGGTGCATGTTCTCCGCCATCGTGGTCGCGGTGCCGCGCGACAGTCTGCCTAGTCCCTGAAAACCGAGCGAGAGGTGCGTGGCGGTCGGAAGGCGACGTTTGAGGTGTGCCGCCAGGCAGTCCGACGGAACGATATCGAATCCCACGCCCGGCATGAGCATGATGCCAACTTTCGCCGCCTCAGCCGTCCGAGCCGCGAGTCCTTCATAAACCTCGATTTCCCCCGTGATGTCGAGGTAGTGAGTCTTGCTCGCCAGGCAGGCGTCCGCCATCGCGCGGTAGGTATGGGAAAACGGACCCGCGCCATGGAGAACGACGAAGACGTCGTTGAGTGCGCGGGAGGCGGCGGCTTTGTCTTCGAGCGAGAAGGCGCGGCTCTCAAGCCCCAATTCCTTGGCCAGGGCCGCAAACTTTTCCGGGCTTCTCCCCGCGAGGATCGGCTTCATTCCCCGTTCCACCGCCATGCGAGCCGTAAGCGACGCCGTGTAACCATTCGCGCCATAGATCAAAAAGGATTTCGACATGCCTGGTTCCATTCCTTGAATTGCCCATCGGGATCGACAAGAAGCCAGCTTCCACCACTACGTGGACATGGACTCAGGCCACGGCCGACCACAAGATACCGCAGACTCGCGATGGTGACCTGCTCGTCGGTACGTTACCAACCTTGGCGTTCCTCTTCCACTCTCCGAACGGAGGAATCAGGGGCGATGGCTCCGCGCGCATCCCAGGTGTCCTAGGGAATGGGCCGGGCGCCCCGATATTACTTTCCAGAGCGGCAATAGGACGTGGATTTGCGGATTTAGAGTAAAAAACGAACCGAACCGGCGGAAGGAAGAATTGCCTGGTCCTTCTGCCGGTTCGGATTCCGCGGGGCCTTGGAGGATTTTGATTGCTGTCGCGGATATTGCCGGTGCTCGCTCATTTTCCGTCACAGCATGCGGTTTGTCGCCGCTCAGAAAAGTAATCACGGGGCTTGCTGCTAGTCCATGGACGCCGCTAGCGTCAAGGCTCTCCATGCAACCGGGCCGGGGAATACGACAGTACTTTTCTGATGCTCGATAAGTTCCGGGAATCACGCTGGATCAGAACTCTTCGAGAATTTCGTAGCCGGAGATGGTGCTTAGCCCCTGCCATAGTTCGAGTTGGATGCCATTGCCGATGAAGTGGACCGAGCCGTCGAAGAGCAGGACGTTCACGCCGCCGGAATGTTGGCTGCGGGCCGCCAAGGTGTCTTCCTTTGGCGTGGATTTTGCGGTGCCGATGCAAGGGAAGGTTGTTTCCTTGATTGACGCAGACGCCTTGATCTGGCTCGGTGCTGTTCGCCGACGCGCGTCGAGATCTGGTAGGTCGTCGTATCGTCGTCCCAAATGCGTCCTCGGCGATCCAACGTGGGCCCACTGGTCGTCGGCGCCTGAAGCATTTCCATCATGGCGAGCGTCTTGCTCAAGCCGTCGCCGATGTCTCTCGTTCTCGCTCCGTAATTGAGATAGAAAGGGGCCGTTCCGTGCATTCCTTCTCCTCTCCCCTGGTCGAGATAGTTCTTCTTGCCCCAATTGAGGCCGTAGTTTCCCTTAACATCGGAGTCTTCATAAAAGACGGTTTGATCCGCGGGGCACTGGAACAGGTTGATGGGCGTTTTTCGAACCGTCGCATTGGCGTCATCGTTCCAACTCGCTTGGGAATCGAATTGTGAGTCGAGTGCCGCTTGTTCCAAATAGGGGAGCAGTTTCGAGACAAAGGATTCCCGGTGATCCTTGACCGTGCCGGACGACCCTCCGGACGAATTTTCGGAAGGATATTTGCCCGTCTTGGGGTCTCTTCCCACCGCCCCCTTGGGGAACGCTTTATGCGAATCGTGATGGACGAAGAGCGCAATTCCCAATTGTTTCAAGTTGTTCTGGCATTGCGTGTTTCTCGCGGCTGATCGCGCCATGTGAATGGCCGGCAACAGCAGGGCGATTAGGACGCCAATAATGGCGATGACCACGAGCAACTCAATCAGGGTAAATCCTCGGCGCGAGTACGACGCGGGGCGTAAGGGATGATGGAAAGCGAGCATGGGAACCTCCTTTGGCTTGACGACGGCCAATCGATACTGGCCGCCACAAAGGGATTCACGCCAACGGCGGTCGTAGGTAGACAAAAAACAAAAAAAACTTTTGCGCAGGGTGGCGGTACAATGGAAAGCGAATGGCCCACCGCGATTTTGCCCTCAAAGGCTGAATGCTAAACGGAAGATGGAACTCCCATTTCGCGCGATCCGCGCGGTCATGTAACCGTCAGCAAGGAAGGATAGTCGTGCCCTCCTCGGATTCCTCCAAGGACTCGGTGACCCAGTGGATTGGCCAATTGAAGGCGGGGGAGCAGCGCGCCGCGGGCAAGCTCTGGGAACGGTATTTCGATCGTCTGGTTCGGATGGCGGGAAAGCGACTCCGGATCGCGCGTCGCCGGGTGAGCGACGAAGAGGACGCGGCTCTCTCCGCGTTTCATCTCTTTTGCCGGGGAGCCGCGGAGGATCGGTTTCCCAAGCTCGAGGATCGCGACGACCTTTGGCAATTGCTCGTCATGCTGACCGATCGAAAGGCAATCGATCAGGTGCGCAGGCACGAGCTTCGCCTCAAGCGGGGGGGAGGAAGAGTCGTTGGCGAATCGGCATTCGGCACGCCGTCGGCGAGAGGAGGCGGCATCCACGAGTTGGCGGGGTTCGAGCCCACGCCCGAATTTGCCGCGTTGGTTGCGGAGGAACAGGAACGACTTCTCGCCAAACTCAACGACGACCTGCTTCGCGCGATTGCCCTCTGGAAGCTCGCGGGCTATTCCAACGAAGAAATCGCGGAGAAGATCGGCAAGACTCCGAGAACGGTGACTCGAAAGCTTGACCTGATCCGCGTTATCTGGAGTCAAGAGGAAAAGGCATGACCCGCATGCCGAGTGAACGTGATCCCCTGGCGCAAGCGCGCGAGGTGGATCAAGCCTGCGATCGTTTCGAAGCCGACATTCAGGCAGGACGCAAGCCGGCGATCGAGGACTACCTAGAGAGAGCCTCGGCTGAAATAAGCGACCGTCTTTTCCGCGAACTTCTCTTGATCGAACTCGAGTTCCTGCCCCCCAAGCCCCCCGCCGCCCTTTTGGAGGAGCTGCACGCTCGATTTCCCGCTCGCGCCGATCAGTTTCATGCCATCGTGCGCGAACTTCATTCCCATTCGACCGGTCAAAGTTCTCACTCGGGAATTTGTTCGGGCATCGGCTGGGATTCTAGTCCCGAGAATCCCCCTTCGGTTCCCGGTTATGCGAATCTGAGATTTTTGGGGAGTGGGGGCATGGGCATGGTTTACCATGCCCAGCAAGAATCCACGGGTCGCGAGGTCGCTCTCAAGATTATTCATCCTCTCGCGTCCGATTGGGGGAAACGCAAGGAGCTTTTCCTCCGGGAAGCGGAGATTCTTCGCACTCTCGATCATCCGCGCATCGTGCGGTTTCTCGATGTCGGCTCGACCGGTTCGCTGTGGTTTCTGGCGATGGAATACGTCCCGGCCATCGACTTGCGGGAACTACTCGCCAAGCAACCGGTGTCGAAAAGGATTCGCGCATGGTGCGGTATCGCCTTTCAAACCTTGGATGGATTGGCCTATGCCCACGATCGTTCGTACGTTCACCGCGACATCAAGCCGTCGAACATTCTCGTGGTGCGGGAGGGAAGGGCTCTGTCCGCCAAGATCGCCGACTTCGGCCTCGCGAAGAATTATCGATTGGCGGGGCTCAGCGGCATCACGCACTTGCGCGATTTTCGTGGAACGCTCGCGTACATGGCGCCGGAACAACTCCTCAATTCGCGCGACGCACAACCCCAAGCCGACATTTATGCCCTGGGCGCGACCCTCTATCGCTGGCTTTCGGGAAAGCATCCCTTTGAAACCGCCGACGAAGGGGAGTTCTACGAGGCAAAACTGAAAGGGCGTTCGATTTCCTTGCAAGAGTTGTGTCCAGACGTTCCCCGGGGACTCGCCGCCGTCGTGGAAAAGGCGATGTCGCGACTTCCCAAAAACCGTTTCCCGACCGCGCGCGCCATGCGCCAGGAGATCTTGCCGTTTGCGCAAGATTCACGCTGAGCCATTCTTGCCCTGGGGGGCCTCCCAGGGGAAGATGAGAGCATGGGACGGGAGCGGTGAACGGTCAGGTCGAACTTGGTCATTGCCGCTCACGAGAATGTTCGCCGCGCGAATTTCGACGAAACGGCGCTCTCGTATCATCGATCGAAGCCGTGGCGTTGCGTAAAACCGCTTGGGTCCAAATTTAATGACGCTGGATAAGCCTTACTGGTTATTGACGCTGATTATCCTGCCGGTGATCGTCGGCCTATCCCGGCATAGCCTTTCCGCTCTTGGGACATTTCGTCGAAATTGGGTGATCGCGCTCCGTTGTCTGATCGTTCTCGTGCTTTCGATCGCACTGGCGGAGCCCCAGTTTCATCACCCGCGGCAACACGCCTGCGTCATGGTTCTTGCGGATGAATCGGCCAGCATGCCCGAGTTCCTTCGTTCCCAATCCCTGGAAATCGCTTCGAGGGCCATCCACGAGCGACAAAACCCGTCGGACATGGTGGGCGTGGTCGTTTTCGGATCGGATGCCCGTATTGAGGTTCCTCCCGCCTCTCATGGACCCGCGAAGGAGATCCACGCCGTAAGAGCCTCCGTGGATCGTCAAGGCTCGGATATCGGGCGCGCCATACGAATGGCGCTGGCGACCATTCCCGCGGACGCGAATGCGCGCTTGGTCCTCTGCAGCGACGGAAATCAAAACCGCGGCAACGCGCTGGCCGAAGCCGCGAACGCGCGCCAGCTTGGCATTCCCATCGATGTCGTGCCGTTGGATTTCGAGAGATCCGCGGAAGTGATCGTGGAAAAACTCCTGCTTCCCGAACGGGTCAAGTTGGGAGAGCAACTTCGCATCAAGGTCGTGCTGCGGAGCATGAGCGACGCGCGCGGCCTTCTGACGATCCGACGTCTCACTGCCGACGGAATGTCACCCGTGGTCGAAGAGCGGGTCTCGTTGCGTCAAGGAATCAACGCATTCACGGTGGAAACGCGGATGGACGACCCCGAGTCCTATCGATTCGAGGCGGAATTCACGCCTTCTTCCTCCGCAGACGATCATTTCGCGCAAAACAATCGCGCTGGCTCCTACACGATCATCGAAGGTACGCCGCGCGTACTCTTGATTGAGAGCGAGGCTGGCGCCGAGTCGAGGCTCGTCGAGAGTCTTTCGGCGGCGAAGATCGCGTCGGTTTCCGTCGTGCCGGAGGAACTGAAGGAATCGCTCAATTATTATCGGCCGTTCGATGCCGTCATCCTTGCCAACGTTCCCGCGTCGCGAATGACGGAGGCGGTGCAGCGCGCCATCGTCAACAACACGCGGACGTTGGGCACGGGCCTTCTGGTCATCGGAGGGCCGCGAAGCTTCGGCCCGGGAGGTTACGCGGACAGTCCCCTCGAAGAGGCCTTTCCCGTCGAATGCGACGTGGAATCGACGCGAATCGAGCCGAGCCTTGCCATGCTCTTCGTCATCGATCGGTCCGGGTCAATGTCGGGGCCAAAGATTCAACTGGCCCTCGCGGCCGCGAAACACTCGGTGGAGATGTTGGAACCTCGCGTCGAAGCCGGCGTCATCGCCTTTGACGGCGAGCCGGCGTGGGTGCGCCGTCTTCTCCCCGTGGGAGATCGGTCCGCGTTGTTGCAGCGGCTCGATTCCATCCAGGTGGGGGGAGGAACCGAGATGTTCTCCGCGCTGAAGTTGGCGTTGGAGTCGCTCCTTTCCTCCAAACAAATGATTCGACATGTCATCTTGTTAAGCGATGGTCAGTCCATCCCGGGAGATTGGAATTCATTAGTGACGAAGTTT
>JAXMAQ010000086.1:0-16285 GCA_046350335.1 Planctomycetota bacterium | reverse complement strand
GCACGCTGCCGAGCCAAATCCGCGCCTGGACGTCGTTCGGCCGGGCTTCGACCGCCCTGCGCGCGAGTATTTCCGCTTCACTGAACTGTTTGCGCGACGCGTTGAGCTGCAAGGCGATCGGCAAGAAACCTGGCTCTTGCATCATCGAGCGCTTGAGCTGGGCCATGTATTCGTCCGCTTCGCGCAGTTCCCCTTCCGCCATCAGCAACGAAAGGAGTTGGCGGTAGATCACCACTCGGCGATCACCGCTTTGCAACGTCCTCTTGAGAAAGCCGATGGCGCGGGTTGGATTGTTGTCGGCCAGGGCAATCATCGCGCCTAAAAGCTGGCCTCGCGCCCACCCGGGTCGGCGAGCCTGAATCTCCTCTTGTAACTGCGAAGCCTTGGGAAGATCCTCCGGAGGTCCCGCGCGGCCACTGGCCAGGTACAAGGACGCCAGGACATAGCGCCAATGTGTTCCCGCGTCCCCCTCGATCACCTTCAAATGATCGATTCTCTTCTTCGCCTCGTCGAACTTTCCTTTCGCCACCAACTCTTCCGCGAGCCGCGTGAGGTTCTCAACATTATTCGGTTCCGTATCCGCCATCTTCGATCGAACGTCGATGATCTTGTCGGCATCGTCGAGTTTCGCCACCAGTTTCGATTTGAAGCGGAGCAAGGCTTGTTGCGCATAGGCGTCCAGCAAGCGGAGCGCGTCGTCAATCGTCTTGATCGCGAGTTCGAATTTCCCCTGGCTCGCCTGAATGGACGCTTTGGAGAGGACCACTTCGGGATCGTCCGGCCGAGCTTTCAACACCAGATCGATCAGCCATTCCGCGGTCGTCGACTTTCCCGCGGAATCCAACAGTTCCGCCATGCCGATCGAAAGTCGGACCGTATCCTCGACATTCTTCGGGGAATACATGGGCAGGTTCCGCATGCGTTCGGCAATCGTCGAAGTTTGGCCGAACGGCGCCAGGGCGCCCGCGATCACGTTGCCAACGAACCGTCGAGTTCCCGACGTAATCGCCTCCTCGGCCATCCGGCGGAGCAAACGGATTTCTTCAGCGATCAGACCGGCGGCCGCCTTGCCGAACTGATCGGTCGCCGCAAGGTAACTGGTGTCGAGCAAAGTGACGTCGATGGGAAGAATTTTGTTTTCCCGGCAGACGCGAATCACCGCTTCGAATTGCTGCCACGATTGCTTGTCTTTATCGAGACTCGCCTGCTTTCGATAGTGGAGCTTGCCCAGCGTGAAGAGAATGCTCGGGCTGACCCTATCCCCCTGGGATAGCGTGCCAAACGCGCTCAACGCTTCATCCACCCGACCCGATTCGGAAAGCGCCGTGCCCAACGCCGCGCGCGTGGCTTGCGAATCCGGCCGAAGGATCGACGCCCGTTGCAAACAGTCGCTCGCGGCATCCCACTCTTCGAATTGCGCATGGAGATTCCCGAGAAGTTGCAAAGCGTCGAACGTCAATTGGGGGTTCCCCAAATCCGCCTGGGAGGCCGATCGCAAAAAGGGAATCGCCTTTCGTTCCTCCCGTTTGGCGACACAGTAACGGGCCTCCAGTAGATCGATCGCTTGCTGGAACGCAACCAGTTCCGACGTGCGCCGGGTCGAAGCGAAGATGTTGCGGAGATTGTCCCGCAACAGTTGGATGCGTGCTTGTACTTCCTCCAGTTGACCGATCTGAATCAACGTCTCGACGAGTCGAAGGTTCAACGGATAGTTCGCCGCGCCCACTTCAGCGAGCCCCTTCTTCCACGCCTCGATTGCCTTGGCGTCGTCTTGCGCCCCCGCGTATGAGTTGCCGATTCCGACGAAGGCGGCAACGCGATTGGGGTTTTCTTTCGGGGCAAGATCGAGAACCTTTTGATAGCGCTTGCGCGCCTGTTCCCACTTCGCGTCCACGAGCGATTGATTGGCGGCTTGCAGCAGGATGTCCAAGTTTTCCGGCGCTAGCTCAAGCGCTTTTTCCAGGTCCGCGACCGGATTGGAGTCGGGCGCCACGCTCCGCCGAAAGATGTATCGCCGGTACAGGGCTTCGCCCGATTCGGGATTCTTCGCCACCATCTGATCGATGACGGCCATCGCCTGTTTCTCTTCCCCGGCCTGAATGAAGCAATTGGCCAGCCGGGCGTAGGACACGATGTCCGCGGGATTGACCTTGATCGCTTGCTTGTAAGAGTTTTGTGCTTGCTGATAATCCTTGGCGGCATAGAAGGAATCGGCGAGGACCCGAAGTCCAACCGGGTCGGCCTTGTCCTTTTTGAGCAGTTCGCGCGCCTCGGCACCCGCCAATTGATACTGCTCAATGGAAAGGAGCAACTCGGCCAACCGGCGGCGATTTTTCGTCAGCGTCGGCTTGGACTCGAGAATCTTGCGATGGACCATCGCCTCGGTATGCATGATCTTGAAATTCGCCGTCTTTGCCTTTGCAAGCAAATCGGCCTTCTTTTGCAGCGTATCGACGTCTTGAGTACCGACCAGCTTGCTGTACCGCTCCAGTTGCTCGTAGGCTTCGACGTCCTTCCCTTCGGCGGTGAGCTTGTCCGCCAGGCGAAGCAGACCGTCCGCCTGCGAAAGAAGCATCGCGCGATGGATCAAGACAAGCGCGGGGACGGCGACGACCACCAGAATGAGCGACACGATGAACAGCGGTTTATTCAAAACCCGCCGTTTCCCGATCCAATGTTCCGGTCGAATGAACCCCGGATGGTCCTTGCGTCCTTTGTCCGTGGGCCCCGTAGGCCGGAGGAGCGAAGGAACGTTCTTTGGTGACGCCATTTTGGCATTTCTCCTGATAGCGCGGCGAAAGCACGAAAACGCCGGTGCGCACGTCCTGGCCCCTGGCGTCGCCCACCATCCTCGAAGGCACGATTCGAAGATTCAGCGACACCGCCGCGCGAAAACTACTTCACTCAGGCGTTCGGCACGGCGTCGCCTTGAGCGCTTTGCGTGGGAATGCGGTAATAATAATATCCGGACGCTCCATATTCACGCGGCGGAACGCCGTTGAAAACCGCGCCAAAAATGTTCACGCCCGCCGCCCGTAGTTTCTCACAGGCACGCGCGATGTTCGCCACGGTACTTACGTCCCGAAGGCCGCAGAATATGGCGCCATCGGCACACTTGGCGATCACCAACCCCTCGCTCACGGGCAGAATCGGGGGGACGTCGATGACGATGAACTCATAGGTCCGCTCCGCCTGCCGAAGGAATCGTTCGAAGCGATCGTTGGCGAGCAGGATTCCCACGGGAGTGTCGAGAATGCCCGCCGCCACAAAGTCCAAACGCTCCACCCAGGTGTTGCGGATCACATCCCCGAATTCCGTGCGGCCGGCGAGATAATCCACCAGGCCGTTCTCCGGATCCTGGTCGAGCAAGCGGTGCAGATGCGGACGACGCATGTCCGCGTCCACCAGGAGCACTCGGCCGCTAATCCCGCGAGCCAAACTCGAAGCCAGGTGCGCCGAGACTGTCGACTTTCCTTCGCGCGACGCGGCGCTGCACACCACGAGCGATTGCACCGTCCGTTGATGCCGCGCGATCAAGATCGCCGTCCGCAGGTAGTCAATGCTTTCCTCGAACCGACTCAGCGATTCCTCGAATCGCTTGGCGGCAGTCGGGAGAAAACGCGAGCGGATCGGCAAGGTCGAGATTTCTCCGACCACGCGAAGATTGGTCGCCTCGGCGAAATCCTCGGCGTCCGCCACCCGCCGCGAACGCAATTCCCACAAGAAGAAACCGCTAAACGGAAGCATAAACGCCGCGAAAGCGAACAACAGAGCCCGCGGCACCGGTCCCTTGTCGATCGGTTCTTTCGGCTCGAGCGCCTCTTGGAGCGTGCTCACCCGACCGTTGGTCCGGCTTTCCGTTTTGATCTGCTCGATCCGTTCCACGATCTTGCCGTAAATGACATCCTTGCGTTCGAGGTCTTCGGCGAGGAACTTGATTTCGAGCGACGCCTGGCCGTTCTCCTGCGCGTCTTTCCGCGCGGTCTCGAGCTTTTCCTTGAGGATTTCGACCCGTTTCTGCGATCGCGCCAGGCTTTCCTCGAGTTTCTGCATTTCCTGGGCGCGCCGCTTCTTGAAGTTCGTCAGGGCAAGCTTGGCGGCCTCCGGTCGAAGGCGTTTCTTTTCCGTCTCCAATTCCTGCGTCAGCTGCGCGACTTCGGCGTCAATTTTCGCCAACGATGGGCTACCTGGCTTGGCGAATTTCAACATCTCCTCGCGGGCCGCCTCCTTGTCCCCAAGTTTCGCCAGCAGCTTGACAATCCCCTTGTCCGTCTCGATCTCCTGATCGATCGCCTCCGGAGAGACCTGGAGATCGGCGTCTGGAGTCATGGATTCCTTGATGACCTTGAGCTCCGCTTCTTCGAGAACCAAGTCCACCTCCGCCTTGGTGATCTCCGACTTGAGGCTCGCGGTCGGCGAGAGGAGTTGGATCTGCCGTTCGTTGAGCGGGTTGTCAATCCCGCCTCCGCCGTCCGTGTTGGCCAATTCCTTTTGCAAACTTCGGAGACGGTTCCGATCTCGCTCCATGTCCGAGGCGCGGCGGGTACGTTCCGCTTCCAGAAGGTGGAGCGTGCTGTCGTTCTGACGCACGACGTCGGTATTGAGATTGGCCAGGTACGCTTCGCGGACCGCGTTGACCACCTTGGCGACCGATTCCCGATGCGACGATTGGAGGGAGATCTTGAACAGGTCCGAGCCGTTCTGGGAACTGGCGACGATCCGGTCACTGAGCCAATTGAGCGGGTCGGTGATCCCTTCAAAAATCGGCAGGCTGGCGATCTCCGGCTTGGCGAGCGCCTCGGCAATGATCGGCGGACTCTTGATCAATTCCCGCTGCGTCAGGACGAAGATCGAGCGGTCCCGTTCGTTGTTCGCGTAGATGATGTAGTTATCGCGAAATCGGAGCCAGGTCGTCGCTTCGAAGGTCGGCACGTACGTGAAATAGGAGATGAAGCCGGCGGCCGCCGCGACGATCAGCCCCAACAGCGTCGACATCTTCCACCAGCGACGAAGCACGTTGAGCACGAACTTCGGCGTTAGCACGTTTTGCTGCGCGGGAGGCATGGGGGCAACGGGGACACCAACCTGATTCGTCACCATCTCGGTGTTGGCCATCGATCGTTGCAGGTCTCTTTGCACGGGTAGCGTCCTGTTTCACGGGGTTAAATGGGCATTTCCTACTCAACATCGACCTCGGACCACCTCGGGCCGACGTCGGGTTTCACGACCTCGTATCGTGAGCAAGGGGAGATGAACGATCGCGCGTCGCCGCCAGCCTTGGGCAGCCCGTCATCAACGCCGAGGCCGAGCCGCTATGGTGGATTCCGCCATTTCGGACTCGACGAACAGACGATCCATGTACCATAGGGCTCCCATCAACATCAGCAACGCGACAGGCATCATCATCCAGCCCGCGAAATCGTGGGTGAATTGATGGGCCGCCTCCTCGCTGAAATGCTGCGAGAGTAGTCCAGTGATCGTAATCCGCAATACGTTACAGGCGATGGCGATGGGGAATGAGGAGAGAACGATGAGGGTCTTTTCCCAAAGGGGACGCCGACAAAGAAACGCGTAAGCAACACATAAGGCCAGAAAACCGACCACCATTCGCAGTCCGCTACAGGCCTGCACCACTTCCAACTTGTATTCATGCGCGCCATTGATGGTGATGACGTTCCCCATCGCGAACGCCGGCTGACCGAGCAACTGCAACAACCAACAGCTCGCCGCCGTCGCCACCTTTTGCAAGGGCTGGCTAAACGAGGTTTCCAAACGCCAAGGAAACGGGAACATAAACAGTAGAAAGACGACCCCCGGCAAAGCCCAGCGAACGAACTGCCAGCCTCCCACGATCCAAAACACCGAAAACACCCATAAGCCAAAGGCGAGATGATTGAGAGGCTCGCGATAGAAGTAGATCCCCAGGAATCGGAGCAACATGCTCAAGGCGAGGGGTAGGAATCCCCAGGCACTCGGCGAAATCGGCATTCCGACGAGCTTGTCCCGGCGTTCCCAAAGCAAGAATGCGGCGATCGGGGCCACCAAGAATCCATGGGAATAATCCGGCTCCATGCTCCAGTCATGCCACGCTTCGCTCAATTCCGGCAAGAACGTGAAGACGCCGATCCCGAGCAATACGGCACCCGCGACGAAAAGAGCTGTTCTGTTCGGCTGTTGCATCATGGCCTGTGTAACGTGGGTCTGGTGGCTAACGCTCTATTTCCTTTCAGTTTACCAACAAGACGCAGCATTCAATAGACAATTTCCCCGCGCGGGCGCCTTCTTTGCCGACAAATCAGGATCGGGGCCCCCCAATCTACCCGCCTCCCTCTGTTCCGTACTTCCTGGCGCTCCCCCTGACCTGAAGATCGAGGATCGCTGGAATCATTGTGGAAAACGCCGGGGAGACAAGCCCCCTGCAGCGGAAAACCTTCGAAAGCTTACTATCCACCCGGCAAAATAGTGTCCGTTCCCCGTGAAATCGCGGACCTATTAGTAACCCCAAACTCCCCCTAAATCCCCCCCGCTCCCCACTCGCCCTGTGAATTTGTCATCGGGTGCGGACTTTTGCCGCGTCTTTTCTCTGAAGTAGCTGACTCCAATACGTGAACATGCCAAAAGCCTAGTCTCCAAATTCCGCCTGGCAAGAAGTTTTGGGACTCCCGTGGGGTCCGTCACCGCTACGAAAGCCTCGGAACCATAACCCTGCGAGCTGCGCGGAGTACCACTGGCTCGAAGGGGCCCCGGGTTCCTGCGTTTTCTGCGCTCCGCTGAACTTGGCCACTACGATTTGTCCTTCCCGTCGAAACATTGTGGTCGACCTTGGGAGTTTCGCTTCAAACATTCGCCATTCCTGGATACGATGGATGGTGCGGGGACGCTTGAGCCTTAATGGTTGGGTTGCGCCATGGATTTCAGTGAATGGTAACGCCGGTCACGACCCGTCTTTGGACGGAGCAAGGTCTGAGCATCCGGGTCAAGGGACCTGGATTTCGACGCAGGGGGAGACGGTTCAACGTCCCTTTTCCCTTTGCGCGGATCGGCCGTTTTCCCTCCTTGGACATCACGATCGACGATCCACAGGTCAGTCGCTGGCACGTTTACCTGCAACGGATGCCCGAGGGTGTTTTTTTTGTCGATCTTGGGAGCAGGGCAGGACTTCGGTATAAGCAGGTCCTATGTCATCGAGGTTGGCTCGAGCCCGATGAACCGCTATGGATCGGCGATTACAGTCTCCTTGTGGACGTGAAAGGACCTCCCCCGCGTTTCAATCCGCTATCACGGGTCAAGCCAGGAGAGGAACCCCTTCAACCGGTCGCATTGACCTTTGTCATGTCGCACGGCAGGTCCGAGGCCCATCCGCTAAAACGTCGGTTAACGCTCGTCGGACGCTCCGCCCCCAGTAATCTGCGCTTGAGTGACCCGACGATTGCTCGAGCCCATCTCGCCATCTACCGCACGCCGACTCATGCATGGCTCGTAAACCTTGCGGGCGCCAGCGCCTTCCAAGGGGAACAACCCCTCGTCGCCACCCAAATGGTCGACGGCGCAGACTACGAAATCGGCCAGTTCAACATGCGCGCGGACTTGGGACGAAGAGTTTCCATCCATAGTTCCGAACCAAACGCCGACCAGTCGAGCTTCGGACAAGAGGACCTCTTCAGTCACGAGGTCGATTTTGACGAACTCGATGCCAAAGTGGAGGATTCCGCCTCCGTACACCTCGATCTTGATTTTGACCCCGTGAATGCAGGGGATTCGTCCCCATCCGCGATTGATACTCTCGAATTGGAAGGGCTGAACCGGGAACTCAATGCCTCGCGCGCGGAGTCGGAACATTTGGCCGCCCTGCTCGGGGAACTCGACCCAGCCGTCAGTTGGAACGGCCGCGTCAGCCACTTCCCCCTACGGACTGAACCCAAGAATCCAGTCATCCAGGAGGCAGGTTCCCTCGATTCACCTCCTCATCCCAGCGTTGCGGAATCCGTCACCAGCGGCACCACGACCGACGACCTTTCCCCAACGTCGCCAGACATGAGCCCATTGACGGCGAGTTCGGCGGAACCGTTGGCAATTTCGATCGAACCGCCGAGGGCAGACTTCGCGGAATCCGATTCTCATTCCGAAGTCGTCAGCCCCGTGTTCGCGGAACCGACCTGCGTCCTTACGACTTGCGAGGACCTGTCCGGCCGGCAGGAATCGTCGGCGATGGCGAACGTTTCCTTGCCCATGACGACGGAGGAACTCGCGCTCCCCCAGAGGGACGAAAAGTCGACGTCCGAAATCGGAGCCAACCCGCAATCGTCGCTGGACAACGAACGTAAGTCCGCGGAACTCGCGGCGCGAATAGAAGAATTGGAATCTTCCCTCCTGCGCCTCGAATCCCGATGCAGGGACGCGGAATGTCAACGTGATGAGCACGCCGCGAAAGTCGCCGAACTCGCCGCCGCATGGTCCGGCTCCCAAGCGGAAGGGAGAGAGGCTAAATCCCTGATTTTGCAATTGCAGCAATCCGTAGAAACACTGACGCAAGAGGTCGCGGCAGAGAGAGATAATGTCCGCGAAAAAGATCATAAACTCGCGCAACAAGAACAGTCGATCGCGCGAATGCGGCAAAACCAGGTCAAGGCCGCCGAGGTCATCCTCGAAAGAAACCGGGCTCTCGAAACCCTCAACGCAAAACTAAGTGATCGCGATGACGCCCAGAAGGAACTGGAACAAAAACTCGCCTTGGTCGAGGCGAAACTCCAACAACGGGAACTATCCGAGACCGACCTTTCCCGGAAACTTCAGGAGATGGAATCGTTGATCGCGGCCAAAGTTTCCGAGATCGATCGGCTCGAAGAAATGAATTTGACGGCCGAGGAACTTCGCGAAATGCAGCAAGCGAACATCGCGGAACTTCAGCGGCTGCTTGCCAAAAGCCAGGAAAACGAGTCGAGATCGAAAGCGGAATTGTCCGAATTGGAAACGCTCGTGCAGGAAAAATCTCGGCGAAGCGAGTTAGAGCATCGCCGGCTGGTGGATGAATTATCCGCCGCCACCAAGGACCTGGCCCAGGTTCGCGAGCAATGGACCAGCCTTTCGGCCCTCGCGAACGCGGAAATCCGCGAATCCGTACCAACCAAGGACAAAGAGTGGATCCACGAAATTCCCTCGGCGCCAGAAGACGTCCCTTCAATTTCCAAGCGTCTATCATCGCAGTCGGCTGGATCTTCGCAGGGATTCAATCAGCCCGGCCCGACGGATTCCTCTTGGCCGAGCGAGGAAGAAATACTGCAGGCGATTAAGCAAGAGACCGTCGTCAAACCGGACAGCGCGCGTAGGCCGGACCTTCAGGTCGCCAAAACGCTCCTCGATCGCGCCAAACATGTCGATCCCCGGCACGAACAGCTGCGATTGGCCACGTGGATCGCCGCCGGCGCGGTGGCAGTTCTCGCGTTGTTCGGCCTGCTCCTCTACCTGAATTAGCGCGTGGCGCGCAGCCTCGCGATTCCCTTCTCGCAGCAACCAAGTTTCCCTAAGAGCCTTTTCTTGACCGCCGCCCGAGGATGCCGAGGCATGGAAATAGGGAAAAACTGAACCAACCCTTCATCTTTGCCGCAAAAAAACCAGCAAATCTATGAAAACATACGTAACAGGTGATGTGACGAGCAGACCAAGCTGCTGATGTCACAAATTTGATACCTTCGGAACGTAAGCTAAGATTCACACGTGAGACATGCAGCCGTCACAGTCTCCAGCTTGGCAAACAAAAAAAGGAGTGGCGGCAGGGAGGTACTTCATGTTGGTGTTGACCCGGAAACCGTCGCAGCGAATTTTCGTTGGCGACAATGTCACCGTGACCGTCGTTCGGATTGACGGCAACACGGTCCGCATCGGAATCGATGCGCCGCCCGAGGTTTCGATTTTGCGCGAGGAAGTCGGTGCCCGCAAAGCCGCCGCCAACACGCAAAAGACCAAGAATTTTGCCGACGCCTGACCGAATCGTAGCTCCCATCTCCCCATCTCTTTCTCTTATCGATGCTCCCTTCCATCGGCCGATTTGGTTGAACGTCCGACATCTTGAGTTCGCTGCCCACTACTGCAAACTCATGCCTTTCGATTGATGTGTACGTGTTGGTAACGTCGAGTCTCGGCGTCGCATGGTCCCATGACTCGTTCATGGACCGAGATACGCCATGGCTCCCGGTGCGCTGACGGCACCTCGGAACTCCCTCTCCCGATGGAGAGAGGGACGGACCGTGGGGGTTTCTCTTCACACCCTCTCCCGTCGGGAGAAGGGCGTGTTGAGGGACACCTTCTATTCACTCCCTCTCGCACGGGAGTCGGTCGAGGCGAAGGGTGTCTACTTTCCAAAACCCTCTCCCACGGAGGACCGGGATGAAGCGTGTCTACTTTCCGAAACCCTCTCCCACCGGGGTGGGTCGAGGCGAGGGTGTCTATTTTCCAAAACCCTCCCACCGGGAGAGGGAAGGGAGAGGGGTGTCTCCGCGAAAACAAGCGTGATCACCACGCGTCAATGACGTAAAGCCGTCGTGCCCCGGTACCGGTCGCGCGAGAACTTGCGGCCCAGCGAATTTGCTTCGGCGTGAATGAACGCAAGCTGGTCCACGATACTTTTTCTTTCTCGAGATACGCCCGCTCTTCTGATGCTAATGCGGGTGGCGAGAGAAACCGATCATGGGGGAGACCGGTTTTCTCTCCCCCGACCGCTCGCCCATCCCATGACCCGCGATGGCATGGAATTTCCCACTTTGGGGGCATTCCATTCCATCTTCCAACCAACGCTCGCAACGCTGGCAAGAGACGTCAACCGGCGACTATTCAAATTCCATTACCGTTCGAGAATCTTTACCTGCCAAAAACCTTCAAGCATGCGATGAAATATCCAGCACGATGGGGTAATTGTCTCCTTCGATGATTTGCCCTTCGGGGACGATGGGGGTGTGCGCGAGGAGAGGTTGTTTACCATCGAGCGCGCGTTTCGGGATGCATGAAATTAAGTACCACCCCCGGCGAGGATGATTGGCGTTGTTGCCATAGGATCCATGCAAAGTAAACGAATGATGGAACGAGCATTCGCCCGCTTTTAATTCCATCGGAACGGGTTTGAATTGCGCGAGCTGTTCCGGAGTCATGACGTCCCTGATCGCGTCCATGTCCTTGGTAAGCGAGACCATGGGCAGTAAATTCCAGCGGTGACTGCCGGGAACAAACTGAACACAGCCACTCTCCAGGGTCGAATCGTCCAGGCCAATCCAACAAGTGATATGCCGGGCGGGAATGCTCCGGGTCCAATAGGAATAATCTTGATGCCAAGTCACCACGCCCGGATGACGAGGGGGCTTGTAAAAGACTTGATCATGCCAAAGACGTACCCGGGGCGTATCCAATAGTTGACTTACGGGGACGGTGATCGCGGGGTGAAACAGAATGTCGTGGTACCCTTCGTCGATCATCCAGGCGCCAAGACAGTGAAACACATTTTGCTCGGGCGCGCGGACGTAGTCGGCGTCAACCTCGTAAAGCTCGACGGTCCGGGGATTCTGCCGTTCGCGAATCTTCTCCAACCCCTCCCGGAGCACGTCGATCTGGTGCTCGTCGAGAACTCTTGGTCCACGAACGAAGCCGTTTTCTCGGTAGAACGCGACTTGTTCGGAACTTAATCGGAATCGTTCCACTTCCGCGTTCGTCTCGGCACGGGGAAAAAGGTTGCCCACGGGGTGGTGAACGGTTTTCAATGGCGTCGGATCGGACATGACAGTTCCTCAAATGGACCAATTACGGGCGCCTATAAATCGCGGATTGCATGATTACAGAACAGACGGCGGTTCCTTCGAAACCTCGTTCAGACATTACCTTGTTGATCCCCGGTTTGAAAGCGCGCCAGCTTTCGCAAATGCCGGATGGTGCTCGCGAATAATCCCACAAGAACGACGACGACACAACTCCACGCCAGCCAATCGCCGAAGGCGACGTAAAGACTCGAGCGTCGATCGATGGGAATCGTTACCTTGAGCAGGTCCGCGAACAACTTGGTTTGCCCCTTGGAATCGGTTAGCACTTGGCGAACGACCCCGGAACCGTCGACCAAGGCGGTCATTCCCGTATTCGATACCCGGAGCATCGGTCGGCGAACCTCGACGCAGCGGAAGAGTCCCGCCGCCAAGTGGTATTCCGCCTCCGCCGACCCATTGAACCAGCCGTCATTCGTCTGATTGACCAGGAAGTCGATGGGACGTTCCGGGGTCGATTGCAGCAGGAATGCGCGGGCGATGTCGGGGACCGTGTCCTCGAAACAGATCATCGATGCGAGATTCAAGTTGCCGTGATGGATGGACCGGAGTTCGGTGGCGGCATCAAGCGACTCGAGCCCCGACTCATAAGGTAGCAAGAAACCGAGGTAGGGAAACAAGTCTTCGAACGGCAAGTACTCGCCGAATGGAACCGGATGCACCTTGTCATAGGCAACGACCTCTCCTTCGCCGGGCACGACGAGGACGGAGGAATTGAACATGAACATCCTGCCGGGCCGAAAGTCGAAACGAATGAGGCCGACGAGCAAGGGTTTACCCACCTGATCGGCGATCCTGGCGACGTCGTCGCGCGCATTGACCAAGGCTTCGCGAAGTTCCTTGCCTCGCTCCGCCGTGGGCTTGGGGAGGTCGGCACGTTGCGCGACGCCGAAATGCGCGACCCGAAGGCGATCCAACTCCTCGTCCCCGATCTCTTTCGCGACGCTTCCATAGTAGTAGGGATAGCTGGTTTCCGGCCAAATGAGCAGGTCGGCGGGGATCTTTCGCGCCCGGTGCGTCAGCGCGAGGACTTGCCGAATCGCTTCATCAATGTTGTTGAGCTTGAGCTTTTGTTCGAGATTCGTCTGCAAGGCGAGAACGACGGGCCCCGGCGTCTCCTCGGCGGTCCGCAGGCGAAATTGACCATAAAGCCAAGTTCCCAGCACGAGCACAAAGGTAATCACAACGCGCCAAACCACGGCGGGATTCCAGCGACCGATCGCGGGATCCTGCGACCCTTCCTTCGCATGCTTCTTCCCCTTGCCGTGGGAAAGTTCACTGGCGGAGGGCTGTAAAACGAGAGGCAAGGTCAGAAGTTCGATCCATAAGGCATTTACGGAGGCGATGACGAAACTGACGAGGTAGACGCCCCCCAGGTCCGCGATCTGAATCATCGCGGGCCACGAATGAAGCGAGTGCGCGACGAGCAGCCAGCCGAACCCGCTCAACGCGTGCATCCGAACGTATTCGAGGGCGACCCAACTCGCCGGAGCCGCGAATAGGATTGGTAAACGCCAGCGCCGATGCAACACGCGAGCAACGAGAACGAATGCGGGAAAATAGAGCGCGAGGTAAATGGAGAGAAAGAGCCAACCGATCCAGGCGCCGGGATCCGAGTATCGAATCCATTGCACGCCTGGAACAAATAGGGCAAGCCCCCCCAACCAGGCTCCCAGGTACAAGGCGGGCCTCGATCCGTTCAATCCTACGAGCAAGAACAAGGGGGCAAGTCCTACCCATGCCAGCCACGGAACCCAGAAGCTCCCCCAGAGGCAGCATCCGCTCAGCACGGACAGAAGGATCAGGGGCTTGATGCCCACCCGACGATCGATGCGAGGAGACGCCGTCATTCCACCTCCCTGTTCGCGTGAATCACGGCTCCCACGCGTCACTCGGACGAGTTTCACCGATTTCGTTCCCCTTCCCGATGCGACCGGCCATCCTCGCGATTGACTCGCCCTTGGCTCCCGGGGATTTTGAATCGCTCAATGCTCCGGCGCGATGACTTCCTGTTTCGAAATCTTCCACGCCATGATACATTGGGTTTCGCGAGTCCACCGGGCCAATGCCGAGCTAGCATCGGACGTAGAAGGTCCCAGGAACAGGGCATTTCCCTCCGGGGGTACCGCCGCGTTCGATAAAGTCGTGGCGTTCCACCCCTTGCGGGCTCTATTTCTAGGGAAATCCTCGCCGAGTTCGCGGCGACTCGCGGCATCAACCTAAACGACGGCGACGAACAAACCGAGAAGTAACCCGAAGTACCGCTGCATGGAAAACCTGTCGATCGAATCTCTCACGCTCGAAAACGTTGGCTGGGGAGGCGTCCTTCTCTACCTTTTGGGCGTCAATCTCGCCACGTTTGCGCTCTACGGCTACGACAAGTTCGCCGCTAAGGCCAACTATCGGCGAATCCCCGAACGGGTGCTCCATCGGCTCACGTTCGCGGGAGGTACTCCAGCGGCGATTGCCGGCCAAAAGCTGTTTCGCCACAAGACCATCAAGCCGGAGTTCCAGACCACGTTTCGCCTCATCGTCGCCACCCAAGCCGCGTTGCTTCTTGGAGCCGGCTGGTTCTTCTTTCGTTAAATCCAGCTTTTCGCCGACTTCTTCTCGGAAACGCTTCGAGAGGACCTGAGAATTGAGGCAGTAATATTCCTGCGAACCTTTTATTGTCCCGAGACGGGTTCGATTTCCATTTGCGACGCTGGAGTTCGCGTCCGAGACTTATGCCATGACAACGCCACAAACCGATATCCCCGCAGCACCGAATTCCCACCCTCTCCCTCTAGGTGAGGGCACGATCTCCCTCCCTCTTCCCTCGGGAGAAGGAACCACTACACACCCTCTCCCTTTGGGAGAAGGTACCATTTCCCACCCTCTCCCCCCGGGAGAGGGCCGGGGTGAGGGGTCTTCGGACTCCCAAAGTTCAAGGTCGGCGAACAGGTATGCCTACATCGACAACCTCCGCGTCTTCATCATCATGATGGTGCTCGCGCATCACTCCGGAAACCCCTACGTCGGCGAAGACTTCTGGTACTACAAGAGCAGCGACCCGAACAGCCCGCTCGTCGGCCTCGTGATCATGCTGAACACCAGCTTTTCGATGGCGACGTTGCTGGTCTTTTCCGGCTTTCTCTTGCCCAGCTCCTACGACCGTCATGGATTCTTCAAGTACGTCAAAGAGAAGTTCATACGACTGGGCATTCCACTGATCTTCGGTGGAATGGTCATGCTTCCGCTGGTGCAGTACACGTTCCATCTCAACTTCGGCCACCAGGGATACAGTTCCTTCTGGCAATATTACTGGGAAGCGTGGCACGGGATGGGCCAGAGGCCAGAGAATTGGGAGGGACCTGGTTGGCCGGACCGCAACCTTTCGCACCTTTGGTACATCGAGCACCTACTCTTTTACGCCCTTTGTTACGCCGTCTGGCGGCGCTTTTTCTGCAAGGAAGGCCCGGCCGAGCGAGGCGACGCCCCGCCGCCGGGGAATCTGGGAATCTTCTTGTTTGCCGCCGGCGTCTCACTGATGACCTTCGTGGTGCGCATTTGGTTCCCGTACAACAAGGTGATCGCGTTGTTCGGATTCCTTCAGATCGACATGTCGCATCTCCCGCTCTGGCTGCCGTTCTTTTTCGTCGGCCTTTTTGCCTATCGGAACGGCTGGATGACCTCCTTGGAAACACGGGTCGGCATGCGCTGGCTCAAGATTGGCGTTGCTCTTGCGCTCTTCAATTTCTGCTCCGCGTACGTGTCCCCGTGGAATATGTGGTTCTTTGGCCCGGAGGCCTGGGGGGGATTTCACCTGGCGAACCTCGCCCGCTCCACATGGGAAGCGTTCTTCTGCGTCGGCATCTCGATCGGGCTCATGGTCCTTTTCCGGGAGTATTTGAACGAACGGAGCCGATTCACCGTCGCGCTCGCGGCGAACGCCTATGCCGTCCACGTCTTCCATCCGCCGATGATCGTGGGACTACAGTACCTTTTCGGCCCGGTCCCAATTCCGACCTTTTTCAAGTTCATTGCCGTCTCGCTGGTGGGAATCGTCGTCTGCTTCACGGTGAGCCATTTCTTCATCCGCCGATTGCCCTTTGCCAAACGGATTCTCTGATAGGGCCGGCCCACGACAAGCGTGGCGCACGCCGCCCGGGTCGATTTCAAGCATCCTGGAACTTCGCGCCAAAATATCTGACAATGGGTGACGCATCCCGAGACCAAGGCACATACCACATAGACGATCATGAAGAATTACTTGCCCACTTGGAGTGAAATCGTCCCCTTCGCGGTCCTACTTACGGGCCTTATCGTCACCCGTTGGTCCATTCTCGATTCACCGCCGACGACGGAGCTGGCACGCGGACTTTGGCTGGAGGCCGCC
The DNA here is from genome assembly GCA_046350335.1 of Planctomycetota bacterium. GTDB lineage: Bacteria > Planctomycetota > Planctomycetia > Kolteriales > Kolteriaceae > JAXMAQ01. The sequence goes on along the minus strand of JAXMAQ010000086.1, from coordinate 109 downwards.
TACCTGGCCGACACGAACTTTGATCTCCACCGCCTTCGCACGGAAGAGCCCGGACCGGACAAAAATGGCGCCTACCATTACATGGCTTCGTTTTGCCTCTCGCCGATTC
>JAXMAQ010000085.1:0-16746 GCA_046350335.1 Planctomycetota bacterium | reverse complement strand
GCGCATGTCTGGCTGGGGGGGGCGCTTGCCTTGTCACCCCTTGCCGCCTGGATCGCGATTCGCGGGAATGTGGAATGGCCACCCGTGCTTTTGGGATTGGCGGTCGCGGCTTGGGTAACGGGATTCGACATCATCTATGCGTGTCAGGATATCGAAGTCGATCGTTCCTTGGGTCTTTACAGTATTCCTGCCCGCTTTGGATTTGGTGGGGCAATGGCGATCGCGCGGGGGGCGCATCTGTTCATGTTCGCCATGCTGGTGGCGCTGGGTTGGCTCACGCCGGAACTGAATTTTTTCTATTGGATCGGCTTGGGAATCGTTGGCGTGCTCCTGGTCGTCGAACATTGGTTGGTTCGTGGGCGGGATCTCCTCAGGATCAATGTCGCGTTTTTGCAGGTCAACGGCGTGATCAGCATGGGTTTGCTTCTCGTGACCCTCGCCGACTTGTATCTTTCCGGGCATTGACGATTTTTGCCCACGGCTTCAGGAATCCTTACAATATCAAGGAGTTCCGTCTTCGAACGACCGATGATCGTCACGCCACGTGGTTGCCGGCGGCGGATCGAAAACGGTGCTCAGGTTTCCCTCAAAACGTCGGTAGGGACGAAGTGAATGGCAAGCAACAACGTAACAATCGAGCAGATTCGCGAGAAGGTACAAAACGGCGTCCGCTTGACGTGCGAGGAAGGGGAGTTCCTCTACGCGTACGACGACTTGCTGGAGGTCGGTGAACTTGCCAATATCGTTCGTGAACGCAAGAACGGGGACGCCTGTTACTACAACGTCAACACGCATCTCAACCCCACCAACGTTTGCGTTTATCGTTGCACGTTCTGCGCTTTTCGAGCGGATCTGAAGGCGCCCAAGGCCTACGTCATGAGCGACGAGCAGATCCTGGAACGCGCCGCCGAAGCCCACGGCCGCGGCGTCACCGAGATGCACATCGTCGGTGGGCTTCACCATAACCTCGAATTTTCCTGGTACAAGCGCGTCCTGCAGATCATCCATGACGCGTTTCCGGAGATTCATCTCAAGGCGTACACGCCGGTCGAAATCGATTGGTTTTCTCGGATCAGTGGCCTGTCAACAAAGCGGGTTCTGGAAGAGCTCGTGGAAGCGGGACTGGGAAGTCTTCCGGGAGGCGGAGCCGAGATCTTTCATCCAGAAGTCCGAGACAAGATCTGTGAGCACAAGGCGGATGCCGACGCTTGGGTCAACATCCACCGGGAAGCGCACCAGATGGGCCTACATAGCAATGCGACCATGCTCTATGGGCACATCGAGAACGCTCACCACCGCATCGATCACCTCGACCGGCTGCGTAAACTGCAGGACGAAACGGGCGGGTTTCAGACGTTCATTCCCTTGGCATTTCATCCGGACAACACCAAACTCGACTATATTCGCAAGCCCAGCGGGCTCGCGGATCTTCGAACGATGGCGGTGAGCCGGCTAATGCTGGACAATTTCCCGCACATCAAGGCTTATTGGATCATGCTCGGAATCGGGATTGCGCAATCGGCGCTCTCTTTCGGCGCGGACGATCTCGATGGGACCGTGGTTCATGAGTTGATCTATCATGACGCCGGCGCGGAGACGCCGGAAGTGCTCTCCGTCGAGCAACTGCGTCGGCTAATCGAAGAGGCAGGCCGCGTTCCCATCGAGCGCGACACGCTGTACCACAAGATCCATCGCGAGGGTGATTCCTGGCGGAAAGGGGAACGGATCGCCGTTTCCGTTTGATGATGAATTCCGATTAGCCAACCCGCGTGTTAGGAAATCCGGCCCATGGCAAAGGTACCCGAATCAGGCGATGGAGCCGGCGAAAAGCCCAAGCCTCGACCCTCAAATCGTCGGCCTGGTTCCGAATCGGGTTCCACGCCCCCCGCGAATCCTCAAAAGGCTCGTCCCCCCGCAAAACCCTCGGCTCCCGCCGGCGAAGATACCGCGTCGAATGCGGGTAAAGCTCGTCCCAAAAAAGTCTCCAGGCCAGCCGCCGCGAAGAGTACTCGCTCGGCGGACGGGAACAATCCCTTCCAGTCCGAGGCGGCTTCACCGTTTGGCGGGGGAGAGGATTTCACTCCCAGAGTCACCAGCCGTTACGTCCAACCCGGCATGTCAAAATCCAATCGTTGGGCCGCCATCGCGGTAACCGTGGTAGTCCTTGGGGGCGTGGGATGGTATGCCTTCGTCCTTTGGGGGCTTGGACAGGCCAATCGGGGAGGGAGTCCCAAGGCGACCGCGGGTGGATATCAAAACCTTGGCCGTGCCTATTATTTCGAGCCACCTTCGGGCCTTTGGGTCGGCACGACGTCGGAAACCGAACGCGAGTTCGAATTGGCGTTTCACCGGCGTGACCTGGATGGCTTGATCAAAATTCGTACTCGAGAGGTGCAGCAGCCGGTCTCGGAGGGTCAACTTGCCGACGAAGTCCGAGCCGATTGGGAAGGACGCGTGGCTCGACTCGAAGATTTCTCCACGAAACCCACATCCGTTACGGGGCGCCCGGCGCTGGAGGTGACGGCCGTCGATCCCGCGGATGGCCGTAGGCTTCAGGCGATTGTCCTCGTCGTGGGCAAGTTTCTTTATTGGCTGGAGTTCTCCGCACCGCGCGATGGGAACGATTCCCTCGCGGCGGATTTCGCCAAGGCACGGGAACAGTTCAAGATTCTCCCGGGTGCCGACGCGGAAACAGACGCTTCGCCGGCTACGCCAACTTCGACGTTCGCGGGCAAGCGACTGACTTATTCAATTGCGGTTCCCCAAAAGGGCTGGCGCGAGAATCCCGAGCTTCCCGCCGGTGGCCGGTTTGCGGACCTCAAGTTGGTGGCGCCGGACAAAGACGTCACCTTCATCGTTTGCGCGAGACCCGCGGAGGACATGGATCTTGTCGAGAAACTGTATCTGCGACGCTTGGAGCACTACTCGCAAGGCGTGAAAGTGAAACCATCCAAAGATCAACGAACGGTGAGCGGTTTTCCCGCGACGATCTTGCAAGCCATGGTCACGCAACCCGACGGCGAATATCTCGTTTCGACCACTTTCGTGCGCGGACGACGAAATGTATTCTGGCTCGAAAGTCGCGTGCCCGCTTCGAAGTCCGCAGACTATGCCTCCCTTTTCGACCAAATGGTCGATTCGTTCCGTGTCATTGATGAGACGGAACGGCCTCGGAAGACCGTGCTGGCCTCGGCCGCTCAGTCACCATCGAGCACTCCCGTCGCGAAGAATCGGGACGAGGAGAAGAGCGAGACCGACGATGGCGACAGGGGAGAAAAGCCGGCGAAAGAAGAGCCCGCCGGGGAGGCGAAATCGAAGGCCGAGGAAGTGATGCCAGTGGTATCGCAGCCTCCTTCACCCCAGCCCGCGGCAAAATCGCCGACGATGATCGATCAGAACTTCAAGACGTTGGACGACCTGGACTGAAAGGAATTTGGAATGAGGCTTGTTTCCTTCACGAATGATGATCGGGGACCGCGCGCGGGTGCCCTGGTTGGCAACGCGGTCATCGATCTTCACGCCACCGACGCGTCGTTACCGGCGACCGTGAGGGAATTGCTGGAAGCAGGTCAGCCGGCATTGCAAAAGGCAAAGGCCGCCGCGGCCGCTTCCAACGCCGTCCTCGTTGCCAAACCGCGATTGCACGCGCCCATTCCGAACCCCAACAAAGTTCTCTGCATCGGTTTGAACTATCGGGATCACGCCGAGGAAACCGGCGCGCAAATTCCACGAGATCCCGTCGTGTTCAATAAGTTCACCACCACCGTCATCGGCCCCGATGATCCGATCGCCATTCCCTCCGTAAGTTCCGAAGTGGATTACGAAGCCGAATTAGTCATCGTGATCGGCAAGAAGGGTCGGAATATTCCGGTCGGCAAAGCGATGGAATACGTCGCGGGATACACGGTCGGCCATGACGTTTCCGCGCGAGATTGGCAGACGAAAAAAGATGGTAAACAATGGCTGCTCGGCAAGAGTTTTGACACTTTCGCGCCCATGGGACCCGCGATGGTAACGGCTGACGAAGTGTCCGATCCCCACAATCTCGGCATCCGTTTCCGCCTCAACGGAAAGACTATGCAGGACTCGAATACCAGGCAGATGATCTTCAAGACGCCGGAATTGATCGCGTATATCTCGCAAGTGTGCACGTTGCTTCCCGGCGACGTGATATTTACTGGAACTCCTCCCGGCGTTGGCATGGCGCGCAAGCCCCCGGTCTATCTAAAGCCCGGAGACGTCTGCGAGGTGGAAATCGACGGCCTTGGGGTACTCAATAACCCCTGCGTCGAAGGGTAATCCGTTCGGTCGCATGGCAATTTGCCGATCGAACCAGTCGAAATCCCTCAAAAGGCCTTTGTCCGCCCGAATTGCTCTTGTTGGCGTTTTCGGGGGCCTATCGAATTTGGCGCGCACTCTGCACCACGCCGAGAGGCGAGGTTCGATTGTGCGCGCGGTCGCGCGCGACTACAATAGAAGAGTTCAGGGTTTCTGGGGAGAACGGAAATGCAAGAACTCAAGCACAATGAGGAAGCGACCGGCCGTGGCGTCCTGGCGTTTCTTCGCGGAACTTTTCTTGGCATGCTCGGGGTGGCCGCGATCGCCGTCTGGGCGATTAACTTGGACATCGTCTTCTCGGGAAACGGCGCCGGCCCGGTGGCGAACACCTTCCGCGTCATCCTGTGCGATGCCATTCCGTTTGCCATTCTCTGTGCGATTTACCGGAACATGGGTAAACACTCGACGGTGGAAAGTACCGTCCAATCCATTCTCGCTACAATTTTTTGGTTTCCACGAATGACGAAATCTCCCGCTGTTTCCGAGCAAGATGTTCCTCAAGCCGATAAAGGCTAGCGGCTTGCGTGGATTTCGCTGCTGGAGGTTTCTTGCGGGTGAACCATGGTTCCGTCCACTGTCACTGAAATATTCTTGAATTCTCCGTCCGTTTTTCCAAAAATGCGTGCCTAGGAGAGTGAGGCACTATCGACGCAAAGAAGCGCTAGGTCGCTCGAGTCACCTCTTTGCGTGTTTGCGTGTCGGGTTTTCCAAGATTCCAACTGGTGGTTTGGCGGAAGCGCGACGTGTTCCAAGCATGGATAGTGCCAGACTAAAGGCACGCCGGTGGCCTCGCCAAAAACTCCATCGTTCATGAGGGGTCGGAGTCTAAGCTCCAGCGCCATTTGGGGTCTACCGAATGGCGACCTGGGCGTCATTGGATCTGATTACCTATCCGATTGCCTGGATGGAATCGGCTTTGAAAGATGGGTCCAAGAAAAAGGCACGCCGGTCCCCCCTCGCCCATGAGGGACCGGCGTATAAGTGCCATCGACGTTCGCCCATTACTGCCGCAAGTGTCAGCCCACAGCAGTACCGCCGATGGCGTTTGAGCTGACGCCTGAATTATAACCCTCCCCACCTCCGCTTGTCGAGAGTGCGTCGGAGAAAATTTCAGAATTCTCACCCCTCTGCTTGTCTAATGCAATGTCGCCTGAAGGTTTCTCCCCTTAAGATCAAAGAATGAAATAGGTTGTGTGTCTGCCTGTAAGGCCGATGCGCCCTGGGATTCATCAAAGTACGCATCCAGAAGGCTTGAAATCGTTCGGTGGACACGCCGCCAGTCGCTTTTACCCTTCGTTCCTGCGGGAAATGGAGCGGTTCGCAGTGCCTTTGGAGTATGTGCCGGGTTGGCGGAATTAAGCGACGAATCGATAGGACTTCATGAACTCGCGATACGTGGCGAGGATACGTTCCGGCTCGCCGATTTCTCGGATTCTTCCGCCCTCCATCCAGACGATCCGATTGCAAACGGACGGAAGCGCTTCGAGGTCGTGGCTCGCCAGCACCAGGATGCGAGCCTTGCTGATCAGGTCGGGCATGCGTTGTTTCGCCTTCTCTTGGAAAGAGAGGTCGCCGGCACTGAAAATCTCATCGATGAGCAGGATCTCTGGTTCGATGGCCGTTGCGATCGAAAAGGCCAGGCGGACCAGCATGCCCGCGGAGTAGCAACGTACCGGTAGGTCCAGGAAATGGCCGAGTTCGCTAAACTCTGCAATGCCCTGCATCTTGGCGCGGATTTGCCGCGGCGATTGGCCCTGCAGATATCCGCGGTACGCCATGTTCTCCCAGCCGGTCGCGTCCGGTTCGATACCCATCCCGATTTCCAGAAGCGTGCTGATGCTTCCCGTGACCGATCGTCGGCCGGCGGTCGGAAAGTAGATTCCGGCCATGAGTTTGAGCAACGTGCTTTTTCCAGCTCCGTTGTGGCCGATGATGCCTATTCGGTCTCCCTCGCGAAGTACGAGTGAGACGCCATTGAGGGCGTGAATCAAGGGTTGCGGTTTGGCGGGGGAACGAGTGATCCAACGCAGCGCCATGTCCTTCAGCGAGCTTTTTCGCTGCTGGCGGACTTTGAATTGGAGATGTACGTCATCCAATCGGATGTGCGTCATGGCTGTGGCGTCCTCGAATGGCTCGCGACCCAGCCGGGCAGTACGGCATAAGTTTTCTGATCCACGCTAGCGTTTCCCGGGGGATTCCAAAGTCTACGCGTCATAGCTCGAAGATCACTCGTTTTTGCAACTTCGTCAGAAGGTAGGTAGCCAGGGCGCAAGTGGCCGCGACAAGGAGCATCGCGACTCCATAATCCCGAAGCGGGGGAAACTGTCCGCTCAAGATCGGCACGCGAATCAACTGAAGAAACGCGGTAAGGGGATTCAGTTGGAGTACCAGGTCCAGTCCCCGGCCCGAGACTATTTCCGGAGGATAGAGAACGGGAGTCATGTAAAAGAGGGCCTGCAGGCCGATTTGAGCCAGGTGTTGCGTATCCGGAAAGAATACATTCGCCAAACCCGCGATCACCGTGACGGACCAGCCGAAAACGAGTAAGAGCACGAGCGAAGGGATCAGCGACACGATGGCAACGGATCGGGTCGCGCCGATCGTCACGCCCGCAATGACGCAGGCAACGGCGAGGGTCAGAATCGCGTGAAACGCAATGCCTAGAACGGTTCGCAGCGGAAAGATGGCAAGTGGAACGTTATGCGAACGCAAATATCCCTCGGCCCGATACAAGGATAAGCAACCTTCGGTGATTGCCGCTGAGAAATAATTCCACACTAACAGTCCGGTAAGGACGAACGGCACGTATTGCCGTGGATCCACGGAAAGAATGTTTTGAAAGACGCCGCAAAGCACGGCGGTCATAGCCAAGGGATGCAGTAATGACCATCCGATGCCAAGGGCGGAGCCGCGATAGCGCGCGTGGAGGTCCATCTTGGTGAGCGAGAGCCAGAAGAATCGGCAACGCCAAACCTCGAACAGATATTGGCGTAGCCGTGGCGCCAGGCCTTCGTTTGCCAACGCCGGATAGGACCAGGTTTGTGGGGGGAGTGATTGCGTGATGATTCCTCCTTGGTGCGACAAAGACGGCGCGGCTGGCAGATAACATGAACCGAGGAAATGAAAAAGTGGAAGTTGGCGCGCATGCGAAAGTTCGCAACCAGGCGGTTCGGGAAGAATTTCTACATTTTTTGCGAACCTGTTCCGAATTCTGTGTGTCAGAGATCGCGTGAACCATGCGGGGCGGAGCAAATCTCCTGTTCTCGCCTCGTTGGGGTGGCAAAAAACATTGCTGCTGCTATAGTTAGGAGAAGGAATTTTTTGAATTAGGCGCTCGGCGGGTATGGGTGCCCGCGGACCGAACCTGATTCCATGTGCTTTAAGTAAGCAAGACCCAACCGGGTTGGCATGCCGCCGACCCACCATTTTTCTCGTCATTTCGATGACGGAGGTGACAGATGTACACGCGAATTAGCAACGCCAAAACCCTGAATCGTACCACCGCAATCGCGCGGAACGCGTACACGATGGGCAAGGCGCGCGTCGTCGTCGTAGATGTCGCCGTACCGTCGTCCCATCCGTTTTGGCGGTCATTAAGGCTAGAGCAACCCGGATGCTAGCTCACGGACGCCGCCGGTCCCCTCGTTGAGGGGCGCGATCGCTCGAGACCTTTTGAGGCGAATGCCTTGAAGCCTTGAGCCGGCAGCAAGTGAAGCTCAGTTCCGCGGAACACTCAGCTTAGAACCGCGATCCCAGGATACGCGACAACCGGCGATTCGCACGGCGATGCGAGGCATGCGTGTTTTCACGTGCTTCCATCTCAAAGCGAATCCAACCGGCGACCAATGCGGCGAGTCCCCTGCAAGCGACGCTGGGCGTGTATTGCGAAATGCAGTGCACCCAGCCGATCCAGGGCCGGACACGCAACGATCTCCCAGTATCCCGAACAAAACGTGAAATAAGCGGCGAATGCCGAGGAAATGGCTGTGATGAACACTGCATGGATTGAAGTCGAGCGGTTGGTGCGGCTTGCCCAAGCCGGGGACCGGGAGGCGTTCGGCGAGTTGGTGGAACGGTTCCAAGGAAGCGTTTTCGCCGTCGCTCGTCGGCGAAACCGAGACGTCCACGAAGCGGCCGAGCTGGTTCAAGAGGTCTTCATGCACGCGTTGCGGAAGATCGGGCAGCTCCGCGAGCCGGCATGCTTTGGTGCCTGGTTGCAGAGGATCACGGTTCGGATTGCCATTAATCGGGCAACGCGCCGGCCGCCGCTCCCCACTGCGGGCGCGGAGATTCTCGAACAGGGACCGGCTCGAGAGGAGAACCCGCTCGAGGACTTGGTACGGAGCGAGCGACGCGAGCAGGTGCGTTCGGCGGTGGCTGGCCTGCGGCCGTTGGACCGGGACGCACTCGTCGCCTTCTACATGAAGGGGAAATCGCTCGCCGAGATCGCCGACGAGTTCGACGTGCCGATCGGAACGGTGAAGCGGCGACTGCACGTTGCCCGGCATCGCCTGCAAGAGTCTTTGGAGCAAGCGGGATCGACGGTGGCGAATCTGCCTCCTGCCCGACAGCCACGTAGCACGTGGGACGCGGAGGAGGAAGGGAATGCCGAGTTGATTCCGATGCGCCCCCGCGAGCGGATGCGACGGCGAAAGCCTGAACTGGTCGCGGTTTGATCGAGATCCGAGGTTTCCTCGAGATGTTGAAACGATCGTGAGGAATGTCTGGCCCCCGAAGGGTCGGTCGCGGAAGGCGCCCGTCGATGGACGGGCCTTCGGCGAGAACACTCTTTTCGAACGGTTTCGATCGTCTCGAGGATTCCGGGGAATTTTCGCCCAAGCGTGAAGAAATCGCGGTTTTGAGGTGGCGGGATCCGAGTACCGCTTGGTTTCTTGAATGCCGAAAGTCGAGGTCCAAGCATGCGTTCGCCAATGGCAGGACGCATCCTTGTCCGAAGCTTTTATATGCCAAGCGGCTTGAGATCCTCCTAAGTGCATGGTCGTTCGAGGATTCCAAGGTCTCTCGCGTTCGAGGAAGGAGTGCCGGTTCCTTTGGCCGGAACTTAACTCGCGAACGAATGAGAGGCCGGCTTCGAACGGACATCCCCGAAATCCCGAGATCCATTCGCCCAGCGGCAATAGGAGTCATCCCGAGTGCCGCGCAGAGTTTGAATCCGACGTGAGCCGGCGCTGCCGGGACACGGACGACACGATCCATGAATCGAGCGGCTTTGCCGCGAGGTTCGAGATACCGGTGGGCCTTGCATGACGTCGAACGGATGTCGATTTCTGGGAATCGGCTAAGTTCCACGCATGTTGAGGTCGGATTCAAACACTCCGCGTGCGCTCGGCATGACGACTCGCCCAACCTCATGTCCCACGGCGTCCATTTGCCGACGCCCCGCGCGCGTCTAATGACGCGTCCCTTCGCGGAACATTGGCGACTATCCGTCACGGAATCGGAATGTCCTGAAACTCAAATCCGACGGTCCGGCTGCTTTTGAGAAGTGCCACGCGATACCGGATGCCGACGGGAATCCCCGCTTTATGTGGAACGTGAACGACATATCGGACGGATTCTTCGTCGCCGACGACCTGCTGCAAAATGAAGGGGAGTTCACGCCCCCCTTCGTCGACGACCAGGAGGAATTCATCGGCCATGTCCGGCAGATTCATCTTGTCGTAGGGGGTCGGCCGGGTCCAACGGAGCGAGACCACGGAAGATTCGTTTTCCGCGACAATCGATTCAAGCTCCAATTCGTAGCCGTCGCTCTCGATTCGTCGCGACGAGTCCTTGAGGTCGACGGATAAAGTCTCGAAATCTCCGCACGCCACCATGTCGAACTCGATGCGAAGGGACTTCCACTTCGTCGCGGGTTGCGTGGGAGGCCGAAGCCGCGTGGAGAACACCAACTGCCGTTGCCGACGCGCCAAGTGCATCATGCCCGACACCGGCGGCCGGAGACTTCCCAACTGTTCTCCCGTATCCGTGACGGCGGCAGTGATCCGCGGCCTCCCCGTGTATCGGCAGAGATGAAAACGTTGTTCCCACGTCAGCGACATGGACAGATCGAGCGATTCCTCTTCGTCGGCGACACCGTCTCCGAAATTGATCGACCGTGCCGACGACCGCTTCATCGTTAAGAGCTGCATCCGTGTCGGTCCGGCATAGGCAATGGGAAAGGTTCCCGCCGAGCCATGCGTGAGCACGATTCCCGACAGTGACGGATCGTCATATACCCGAGGAACGATACTGGAACGACGACTCAGGTCATCCATCGCTTCCCAATATGACACGCCATCCCAGTCGGCGTCGATGGCCTGATGAAAGGATTTGGGAGTTCGGGCCCAATTGATTGGGTTACCTGTCTGCTCGGCTATTCTTCGAAAAATCTCTGCTGCAGGCATTCCCTTTTCGTGAAGATGGACGAGCGATGGATTCCAAAGATCCCTGCGCGAATGCTCTTTGAGGATCTCTCGGACTCGTAATCGCTGTTCAATGTCCTCACTGTTGTAGGCCTTTTGCAAGGCGGACTCCGCGGGCCGTCCGAGTTCCAGTAACTCCCGCTGCGCTCGGTCGCGCGTCTGGAAATCGGGGGATGCCAGATCCTCCACGAGTCGATGGGCTACTTGTTGCGTTTCATCGGATGGTTGTGTGGTTGAAGGTGGATCGGCGGGGGTTTCAAATGCGAAAAACAGGAATAGAAGGCCGATGCCAGGGACCCAAGCCGGAGTGTTCACTCGCGTTCGGAGCACGGTAAAGTACCTTCTGCCAGTCTCGGCTCGGACCCAACGCGGAAGGCCCGCGCGTTTGCCGTAAGAACCTGACAATCCAACCTACTGTGGATCAGAAAAGTAACGTCGTGGCCCGCCTAGGGACCGGGACGGGAAGAACGTCATTGCATTTCTGAAGCCCAAGGGACGGGCGGCGCGCCGGGAATTCAAGGAATCGAGATCTCCCAGTCGATTCGTGCCGTAACCGTCATTATCTTGTAGCTTACCGTCGAGCAGGCGGATTGACAATCCAACGGCAAGGGGAAGGATTCGCGCGAACGCATTCGTGGAGACGTCGGGTCGAGAGCGGTCCGGGATCGAGGCCGCGGAGTAGGCGATGCGAACTGGGGAAAATCCGGGGAAAAAGGAGAGGCGGATGGGGAAGCGTTTTGACGTCGTATGTGCCGGTATCATCGTCGCTGACCATCTGGCCGCGCCCATCGACGTGCTCCCTGCCGCGGGGCAGTTAGTACTGACGGATGCCTGCTTTCTCTCGATCGGCGGATGCGCGAGCAACGTCGGCGTCGATCTCGCCAAGATGAACGTGCACGCGACGGTCTGTGGCTGCATTGGCGACGATTCGTTCGGAACGTTTGCCAAGGGTGTGCTCGAAGAAGCGGGTGTCGATACTTCCGGCGTCACAACGATTCCCGGTGTCGCCACCAGTCAGACCTTGATCATCAATGTCAAGGGACAGGACCGGAGATTCATTCATCATCTGGGGGCTAATCGCCTTTTCGCCGCCAGTCATTTCCCGCGCGACCTCGTTCGTCAGTCCAAGATTCTTTACGTCGGCGGATACTTCCTCCTCGACGGATTGATACCCGAGGAATTGGCAGCGGTTTTCCGCGACGCGCGAAGTCATGGCGTGATTACCATGCTCGATGTCGTGACTCCCGGTCCCCGCGATTACCTGGGCCCACTGTCGGTCATCTTGCCCGAGACGGACTATTTCCTGCCGAACAATGACGAGGGACATTTGATGACCGGCGAATCCGATCCGGTCGCGCAGGCGGATTTGTTCCGCAAGCTGGGCGCCAAAGCCTCCATCATCACCTGTGGCGGCAAAGGGGCGGTTTACATCTCGGAGAAAGAGCGGCTACGCACGGGTGTTTTTGCGGTCGACTTCGTGGATGGGACAGGAGGTGGAGACGCTTTCGACGCGGGCTTCATCAGCGGTCTTCTCCAAGGGGGGGATCCCGTTCGCTGCTTGTCGCTGGGGAGCGCCCTGGGAGCGAGTTGCGTTCGAAAGACCGGCGCGACCGCAGGAGTGTTTCGCCGGGACGAAGCGGACCGATATCTCCGGGAGCATGTTCTGACCGTCGAGCCCATTCCCTGAGAATTGCTCGAATCCAACCTCTCGCACCTCGGGTATAATGGGTATCCACCAGGATATCCGCGCGCCTGCGGACTCCCCAGCAGACGTTCATCCAGGCTTCCCCCGAAAGGATTGTCGATGCGGTACTCGTTTCGTCTCTTTACTTTGTGTTTCGTGGTCTTGGGAGCATCTCGTGCACAAGGGGAGTCTGCACGGGTTGAAGTCGCGGGTTCGCAGCGCTTGCTTCATCTTTCGGGCGAGCCCTACGCCATGGGAAAAGAGCAGGGAAAGCTGCTGAAAAAAGAAGTCCACGAAACCGTTCGATTTTTGATCGAGGAACACGCGGGCAAAGGTTTAGGAATCCGCGAATCGGATTTGGCCAGGATTCGCGAAAAGCAATTGCCGTTTCTGCCCAAACATCATCGGGATGAATTGCGCGGTTTGGCGGAGGGTGCGGAGTTGGACGTCAAGCGGGTCGAGATGGCCAATCTCGTTCCGCTTCGGCTGGCGGGGAGTGTTGGTGCCTCGCTGGGTCCCAAGGTGGTCGGTGGAAAATTGCTTCTCGCCGAGAGCCTGGATGCCTCCGCGGAGAGCCTGGCGAAGTGGCCTAAACCTGCTGGTGGTCTATCGGCCCAAGAGTGGTCAAGCGTACCTCTCCGCGACGTGGCCCGGTTACCTCGGGACCGTTGCGGGCATGAATGATCGTGGCGTGGTGGTAGGACTCCTGGACGCTCCCTTGAAAGACGAGAGCTTCGACGGCGTGCCGGCGGAGTTTCTTGCGCGCGACGCGTTACTTCGAGCGAAGATCTTAAGCGAAGCGGTTGCCGTTTTCCGTGACAGCCGGCGGGCGCGCGGCGGCGTGGCCATCATCGGCGACGGTAAGGTGCCCGACGCGCGCGCCATCGAGTGGACCGCCAAGGAGTTCGCACAGTTCGGTCCGGACGACTCCGCCGAGCGAGTGGCTCCGCACATGCCCTTGGCCAGTGCGCTGAGAAGGTCCAATCATTTCGTCGATCGTGACATGGCGACATTTCAACGAACGCAATATGACCCGCGCGCCGCGGAGGGATTGCTCGGCGAGGAGAGTTGGCGGCGATTTTCCAGAATGACCGCCGTGGTGCAAGGAACCGACGGGTTGGTCACGGTCGCGGATACCATCAAGCAACTGCGTGAGGTTTCCGATCCCGCGCCCGCCATCGAACAATTCGTGATGAGTCCGAGCGATCTGGAATTCTGGGTATCGGTCGCCGGTACGGGGGGCGCGGAAAAGAGAGCCTATCAACGATACGCACTTCCGGCCTTGCTCGCGGGCAAGCCTGCCGAGAAATCGCTCGCGATCGACACTCCCGAAAAGCCCCTGAATCCGGAAACGGAACGACTGGCGCGCGGCAGCGTGCAACCCAAGCCGCGGGTCGACGAATCTTCCATCCCCGAAATCTATCGCCTGGGCACGGAACCGTTCTCGTTCGAATCCGAGCCGGATAAGGTGGTTCAAGGAATCGCGCGGACGAAGGTTCGCATTCCCTCTCCGATCACGACGAAGTATCCGGAGAACAACACCATTTTCTGCGAGTACTTCCGGCCGGTGGGGGAGGGGCCGTTTCCTTGCGTCATCGTTTTGCATATCGCGGGGGGTGACTTTGAGCTCTCCCGCTTCATGGCCAACGCGGTGGCTCAAGGTGGAGTGGCGACCATTTTCGTCAAAATGCCTTTCTACGGGGAACGCCGTCCTCCCGGAAGCAACGTGAAAATGCTCGCCCCCGACGTCGGCATTGCGTCCGGCGCCATGCAGCAGACGGTCCAGGATCTCCGACGAGTCTGCGATTGGATCGAAGCTTACCCCGAACTGGACGGCAACAAGATCGGCATTCTGGGGGTAAGCTTGGGAAGCATCACAGGTTCGCTGACGTGCGCCATCGAGCCGCGGATCACGCACGCTTGCTTCATCATGGGGGGTGCCAATCTCCATGACGTGATCTACGAATCGAGTGAAGGGGAAGCGCGCGATTACCGGAAGCTTTGGTCCGAAAGTGGTGGTACTCGCGAGTCCTTGGCGAAGGTGATGGCTCCGTTCGACGCCGCGACCTACGCCGATCGACTTCGCCAACGAGTCGTCTTCATGATCAGCGCCAGCGAGGACGAATCGATTCCCAAGGCCTCTTCCCTCGCGCTTTGGGAAGCGGCGGGTAGGCAGCGGATCATTTGGTATCCCTGCGGCCATTACACCATGGTGAAATACCTCATGCCCGCGCTCAGTCACACGGTGAAATTCTTCCGCGATTGGCCGGATCGGCAGCAAAACTCGAACGAAACCGCGACCCGGTAACGGGACGAGGAGTCAGGCGGGAAACTCGACGGACCCGATCAAACGTAGAAAATCCGGATCATCTCGAAAGGGGTCGAAGTCCGACTCCTTCGCGATGAGGGCCACGTAGCTGGAATCCTTTTCCAACGCCTGCCGCAGGTAGTCGAGCATCGGCTCCTTCTCGAGGAGCAGCGAGAAATAGCAACTCAAGTTGTACTTGATGAGCGCGTGCTCATTTTCCTTGTTGAGCAAAGTGCAGATTTCATCGGCTTTTTTTAGGACGGTGATCGCGTCCTTTAGCCGATGAAGTCGTTTCAGGCACCAGCCGAGATTGACGTAGATGGTGATGTCTTGGGGACGCTGGCGGTGGGCGGCCTCAAACAAAGCGAGCGCGTCGGCATATTCCTTGCGAACGCGGTGTGTTTCGGCGGCGAGCAGGTTCCATTCAAAGCTTCGTTTCGTGGTTTCGTTGACGGCGGCGAGGCATTTCTGCGCTTCCTCCGGGAGATCGAGTTCGAGGTAACCTTCCGCTTGAACAAGTCGACGCGCGTCTTGCGTTTCCAAGGCGTTCTCCTCGGCGAACGTTGACAGGTGACCGTCCCTGGCGGTCCCCCCGCCACGAAAGTCCGCAAATCCGGTCTAACGGTTCGGCCATGATTTGGCCAGTCCCCGCGCGCCTTTCTCTGCCGGGTTGGTATTTCGTGAAAAATCGGCAAAATCGAAAACTTGTGCCTTTCTTCCCGCGTAGGGGGACCATGCGCGAAGGCTTCCCGCTTGCAGCGAGATCCGGCGACCGGTAGGCTAAAGGTCAAACAAGTGTCGTCGGGGCCCGCGGATTGAAGTGGAGATGATCGCGCGGGCGCGCTAATGCACGCTTCCAGGAGGGAATCCATGGATGGCGTGACGAACCGTTGTCGACGGCATTTCGACTCGCCATAACGGAAACACGAATCCAGGTATTATTTGCACCGGCTCGGCTCCAAGCCACATTTTCGACGAAGAAAGGTTGATTCCATGGCCCCGGGAGACAAGTCCAAGGACAATCGCGACGAGGACGATTTCGACTTTGAAGCCTTCCTCGACGAACCGGGCGATAAGTCCAAGAAAGGTCCTCCGCCACCCACGGAAGCAAACAAACTTCCCGCCGATGTCGACGACGAGGATTTTGCGAGCTTTCTCGACGAGCCGGGTGAAAAACCCAAGAAGGGTCCTCCCCCCCCGACGCAAGAGAACCAACTTCCCGCGAATCTCGAAGACGAGGATGACTTTGCCAGTTTCCTTGAAGACTCCGGGGCGCGGGAACTTCCCAAGGGTTCGGACTCCAAGAGCATTCCCATTGCTGAAGATGAAGACGATTTCGCTTCATTTCTGAAGGATGAAGAGGACAAGGGAGCCACCGTTCCTTTCCCCCGGAGCGAGGATTCCGGGACCGAAGTGGTCGATACCTCGGAGATCGAAGAAAAAGGGGGGGACGATTTCGATTTCCTCGGCGAGGAGCCGACGCGCGCCATGGAGGTTCCGCCGGCATTTCCTTCAGGGAAAACCCCTTCGTCCGTAAAGGACGTGGATGGGAATGCAACCGAAGAGACGGAGATCATTCCCGTCGCGAGCGACGAGGAAGAGATCGAGATCGACGATGAGGCGGAACTGGTCGAGGTTGCCACGGCGAGTGAGACGCCCGAAAAGGCGAAAGGGGGATCCAAATCCCGCTTGGTCGGCATTCTGGCGACGGCGGGCGTGCTTGTCGCGGGACTGGCGGGTGGTTTCGGTGCATCCCATTTCCTCGTGGTCGGGCCACTTCAACAAGAGAAAACCGATTTGGAGGACGCGAAGAATCGCGCCTCCGCCGCCAAAGGGGATTTCTGGAAACAACTGCAAGACGCCAATGGCAAAATCGACGAATTGACCAAGGAGAAGGACGAAGCAGTTGCCGCGTCGGGAACTCTCAAGGGAGAGATGGACAAGTTGAAGGGGGCTGCAGCCGACGCGCAAAAGGCCAAGGCGGACGCGGT
>JAXMAQ010000084.1:0-17052 GCA_046350335.1 Planctomycetota bacterium | reverse complement strand
CATCATTCACGATTCCTCCGCGAAACCACCGCGCTTCAAAGATCCGCAAGATTCAAACCACGGCTACTCGCCGACGCTCGCGACTAGGGGTTTTCAGCCGTCAAGCGGTCAATGTACACTATTGTCAGTCCGACTTCGATGACCTGCTCCATTCCTCGCATGGGAAGCTACATGAACCGCTGGTTATTATTGTTGCTCTGCTGCTCTCTTGGAAGCCGCGTCTCCGTTGCCCAAGCGGCTCATCCCAACATCGTCCTCATTCTCGCGGATGATCTCGGCTTCTCGGACCTGGGGTGTTACGGAGGCGAGATCGCCACTCCCACGCTGGATCGGATTGCCGACGAAGGCGTTCGGTTCACCCAGTTCTACAATACGGCTCGCTGCTGGCCGTCGCGCGCCGCGTTGCTTACCGGATACTACGCTCAGCAAGTCAATCGCGATCCGCAGGGGGAACGTCCCCCTTGGGCCGCCCTTTTGCCGCAGTTGCTGCAGCCGTCCGGATATCGCAGTTATCATTCCGGCAAGTGGCACGTCGACGGCCCAGTTCTCGCCGGTGGATTTCAACGCAGTTACCTGGTTGTGGACACGGACCGATTCTTCAATCCCCGGGATCACAAACTCGACGATCAACCACTCCCACAACCGTCCCTTACCGATGGTTATTACACCACGACCGCCATCACGGATCGCGCGCTCGAGTTTCTCGGTGAACATGCCCGTGACCACGCGGAAGATCCTTTCTTTCTTTATCTCGCGTACACTTCCCCCCATTTCCCCGTCCAGGCCCCCGCGAGTGACGTCGCGAAGTATCGCGGCAAATATGCCGAGGGATGGGAAGTCTTGCGCGAACGTCGATGGAAACGAATGCGCGCTAAAGGAATTGTAAACACGGAATTATCGGCTCTTCCGCCAGAGGTTCCCGCTTGGGTATCCTTGTCGGAATCCGAGCGAGATTCCTGGGACGCGCGCATGGCGGTACATGCCGCCATGGTCGATCGCATGGACCGCGAAATCTCGCGGGTCGTGGACTGGCTCGAAAAGAACGGCGAACTAAAACGAACTGTGATAGTATTCTGCAGCGATAACGGCGCGAGCGCGGAGAACGTGCTTCGTGGCGACGGCAACGATCCCAACGCAATGCCTGGTTCCGCAGCAACCTTTCTTTGCATTGAACCTCCCTGGGCGTCACTCGCAAATGCCCCTCTCCGCAAATCGAAGATTTTCACCCACGAAGGAGGGATCTCGACGCCGCTCCTCGTTCGATGGCCCGAGGGGATTCCGTCAGGAGGGCAACTCCGAACCACGCCAGGACACCTCATCGATATCGTGCCGACGCTGCTCGACGTCGCAGACGCCGAACCGCCACCAAACCATGCCGGCGAATCAAGACCGACACTCCCGGGCCGAAGCCTTGTTCCCGCCTTTGTTCAAAACGCGCCAATCGATAGAGAGTTCCTGTTTTTCAAGCACAGCGGCAATCGCGCGCTTCGCGTCGGAGACTGGAAAATCGTCGCTTCAGGTCAGGACGCCCCGTGGGAACTCTACGATCTGAAAACGGACCGAGCGGAACAGCGGGACCTCGCGGACAAGGAACCCGCACGTGTTCAATTGATGGCCCAGATCTGGGAACGGCAAGACCAGGAATACTCTGCCCAGGGCGCCAGTGGTAAGGTTCCAACGAATCGAAAAACGCGTTCCAAGAGCCGATAGTTTTGCCAACAAGAGACAAATTGCCGCCCAATGTCCACGAACTGTTGCGCCGAAACGGCAAGTGAATCTTGAAACTTGAAGTGCATGCTTCCCCAAGAGCCTGTCAACCTGCGAACTCAGCCTGGGAGGGCAAGGGAAATGGCACGAGGAATCAATAAGCGCACCTTTCGTCAAGCATGGCATCTCACCTTCGGACTATGGATTAGTCTCGCCTCCGCTGGGAATCTATTGGCCACGGAACAATCCTCTCGGCCGTCGATGGATGGGGGCAAGCCGGGTGACGAAAGAGAGCTCCATGGGACTCGCTACTGCTGGTGTCCTCCGGGAACATTCGTCATGGGTAGTCGGCGCGAGGAACCTGAACGTCGGCCAGGGGAAGTTCAAGTCCAGGCCACGATAAGTCATGGCTTCTGGATGGGCAAGTACGAGGTAACCCAAGGAGATTGGCGGCGAGTCGTCGGCGATCTCCCTGGCGAGTTAACCGCGGGAGCCGGGGACCGATTTCCCGTTTATGCCATGAACTTTAGCGAAGCAGAGGAGTTTTGCCGTAAACTGACGGACATTACCCGAGAAAGGAACGAAATACCTGATGAATGGGAATTTCGATTGCCCACCGAGGCGCAATGGGAATACGCGTGCAGAGCAGGCACGATGACCGCAACCGCGTTCGGCAACTCTTTGAGCAGCACACAAGCGAACTTCCAAGGCAAGCCTTACAACGGGGGCGTGGAAGGTCCCTGCTTGAGACGGGCAGCGATCGTTGGCAGTTATCCGCCCAACGCATGGGGCCTACACGACATGCACGGCAACGTCTTTGAATGGTGCCGCGATTGGTATCATTGGCGATTGCCGGGTGGAACGGATCCTGACCTTCACGACGCCGAGCTAACAGCTACTCGAAGTGAACTTGGAGGAATCTCGCGTTCCCGTCGCGGTGGCTGCTGGGCTGACGATGGCTGGGCCTGCCGAACCGCGTTTCGACTTCGCTTCGAGCCAGAAAGAAGATCCGATCACATAGGTCTTCGCGTGGTTATCGTTCGCGTTCCTTCGAAATAGCTAGAATGTTCGGGTTCCAGCTGAGTCGCCACTGAGACGACAATCTCTTCGCGAACGCCATGAGTCCGGGATAGGAGGCAACGAAACTCTCGCTTGGTATGTTGTACCGGCGAATGGGCAACGAAGCTGCGGAATTTCCTTTCTTGCCGCAATGTTCTTCGCTCTCGATCATCCGCTTCGTCGAATGATCGAGTGCAATTGGACGACGGTTTCTTGCATTGACCAGGCGTCCAATGGGCGGGCCTCTCTACTCGGCGTCGGCGAGCGACGCCCACGTCGACGTACCGGCCTGACGTTCCGCGTCAGCGGTGGTCGATTGCCCGGGCGGTGGAGTCTCGAGGAATGTGACCTGCACATGCATGTCGGGCTTAACGACCGCGGGGGGCATCTCCATCTGAACCTTGACCTGGCATGATTCTTTTGACTCATCTCCGCAGGAGCTCACTCCCAGAACGGTTCCCTTAATCGGATTTTTCGCGGCCAAGGTTTCGATGCGAACTTGCTGCCCGACGTAGATCTTCGATACTTCTTGGAGCCCCACGTCCATTCGTACCTGCAGGCTTTTCGGATCATAGAGTGTGACGATGGTGCTCCCTTCATGCTCCGCGG
The DNA here is from genome assembly GCA_046350335.1 of Planctomycetota bacterium. Taxonomy (GTDB): domain Bacteria; phylum Planctomycetota; class Planctomycetia; order Kolteriales; family Kolteriaceae; genus JAXMAQ01. The sequence goes on along the minus strand of JAXMAQ010000084.1, from coordinate 13,677 downwards.
AATCGACTCCCATCACGTTTTTTCCCGGACGGGCAACAATGTCGAGCACGGTACCGGCGACTGGCGCACGTACGACCAGTCTCTCGATTCTCAACTTCGCCCGATCCAAGGCGACGCGTGCCTGCACCGCCATAGCGGCCGCGGCTTTCACATTCGCTTCCGCCTCGGCTAGTTGCTGGGTTTCCTCGGTTCGAAGCGAAAGCAGCTTCTGCAACGCGTCCCGCCGCATCGTCCATGCTTTCACCTCTCGAACCAGTGAGTCCTTTTGGGCCTGTTGTTCCGCCAACACCGCGGCGGTTTCTTCGACCTCGGCACGGGCACGGTGGATACTGAGGGAAGCTACTGTTTCGGCAGCCGTGCTTTTGCTTTCGAGTTCCTTTTCCGCGAGATTCAGGCGTGCTTGCGCGGCACGGATCTGAAACGGCAAACGTACCTGCTCGGTCAATACGCGACCCAGTTCCGCCTCCGCCGTCGCCAATTCCGCTTGCCGCGGAACCGGCTCGTTATAATTCGTCTGGGCAACCGCCAACGCCTTTTTTGCCGCCAACTCCTCCGCCTCGCGATATTCTAGATTGGCCTTCGCTTCATCGAGCGAGAGCTTCGCGTCTTGATCCAGCAAATAGGCGATCGGTTCCCCTTGCTTGACCTGTTGACCTTCGGTGACCACGATACGATCGACGACCCCTTCCGTCATGGCACTCACAACGATCGCCGCCGGTCGCGGTTCAACCCATCCGGTCGCTTGATAACTCGAATCCTCGACACGTCCCCCAACGGCTTGACCCGCGAGCAATGGTCCGAGACTCCTGACCTTCGCCGAAAGATCGCGATTTCCAACGACCCAAATCACCCCCCCCAATCCTACGGTCACAACTGCGGTTGGGAGCAAGTAGTTACGGAAAAACGATCGAAGTCCGGCAGCGCCGCCGGGCGTTGGTCCGCGATCCGCGGCGCGCGGATTCTGATCCACCGGTCGATTCATGTTTTTGACTTTCCTTATGGGAAACAGTTGCGTAACGCGTTCACCAAGTTGACACCAACCACCAACCCGAGGGACCAATATCCATGCATCGCTAGATTCGACCGCTTTTCGTTTCATGAGGCTGGTGCGCAATGGCCGCTTTCGATGCTCTGCTCGACATCGTTTCCGGATGCAAGTTATCGCCTGCCCTACTTCGAGAACGCACCCCGGAACGCCATCACGCCACGCTAAGTCACCAGCGGCATTGAATGATCCGATCTCTGTTTTCAGCATACGTTCCGGTGGCATGCGCCGCAAATGTGATAAGCCAGATCCTCGTTTAACCTAACCCAACTTCCCCAAGTGTCGACGCAAGTCCTTATTTTTCAACAAATGGAGGAGCAAAGTCGTCACTACATCTCGACAGACTTGAGTTTCGTGGGTAGGTGAAGTCCGAGCAATTGGAGGAGGGTGGCTTGATGCTCGGAGGGGCGCGTTACACATCGTCGACGGATTTCGATTCCTTCATCGGTGGGAAGAACGACATCGACTGTTCGAAGCTCACTTAGCTCGGCGAGCACTCGACGAGGTTCATTGCCCAGACCCGCCCGTTGGCACAGTGCGGCCAAGGTTTTCCACAGGACGTAGGCGAGGAAGCAAACCAAAATATGAGCGCGCACCCGATCTTCTTTTTGATGCCAGATCGGACGGAGCGAAAGATCCGATTTGTGAATCCGGAATGCTGCCTCGGCCTCGGTCAGTTGGATGTAGGCGCGCCATAATTCGTCATCAGTCCAATCCGTGACGTTGGAGCGCAATAGATAGCAGCCCGCGCTCAGCGTGGCCCAGTCGCGGCGCTGATCGATCTTCTTCCAACTAATCACGGCACGTCCGTCCGCGGCAGGTTTGACGGTCACGTCAAAGAGTCGGGCGGCGCGGGTGTTCTGACCGAGCAGACGGCCGATTTCTCGTTCCACTTTCTGGGGGTCTCGATGCTGTTTCTCACAGCGTGCCGCCATGGATTTCAGCCGCTCTTCGATGCGTTCTTCAAAGCGTCGCACGATCGCCAGGTCTTTCTCCTTTCGATCACGGCTACGACAAAGGATGAATGTCTCGGGGCTCCCATCGGGAGCCGAGCAGAGTTTGACTTCAACCCCCGCTTGAATCTCGCGCCAATCGGACTTGAGTAGCTCTGTCTCAAACGTCTTCAGCATGGGCTTGGGCGTGCCGACGATGTAGCGTCGATTCCCTTCTTTGAGAAACTCAATGTTCTCTTCCGACACCATGCCGCGGTCCATGACCCATATGCGATCGGAGCGGCCGTAACGGGATTCCATCGTCTCCACAATGGTCTCGACCGTGGTCACGTCGGCGGTATTGCCGGCGAAAAGCTCATAGCCAAGTGGCATTCCACATCGCGAGACGACCAGGGCGATGCAAACCTGCTTGCAGTCGCTGCGTTGATCACGGGAATAACCCCGCTGCGCCAGCGGGAAATCTGCTCGACCTTCGAAGTAGGTGCTGGTGACATCGTAGAGCAGAAGATCGTATTCCAGCGAAAATAGCTCACCGAGGCGATTCTTCAGGTGAGCTTCCAACTCTTGTTTACGTGGCAGCAATTGATCCAATGCGCGGTATAGCCGATTGTCGTCGACACGCGTCACCGGCACTCCGAGCAAGTCGGGGAGAGCGGTTTTCGGGTACCACTGCTCGGCCACATACAACTCGCTCGATGGCTCACAGAGCCGAGCGATGATCAAGATCAAAGCCGCCAGCGACCAGGGAACTCGCTCTTCTCCACGGGTCATGGCTTGTTTAAGAAACTTATCCAGCTCAAGCTGGCCAATGAGTTCGAGTGCCAGCCAAGGTCCACCGAATTGCCGACAGTTCTCCACGCGGACCGCCGAGGCATTGACTCGAACCCAACGCGGTTGACTATCGTCGAAGAATGTCGCCTGTCGATTACCGGCGGCATGGCCAGCAGCCGCTTCTTGAACCCCCAGTCGTCCTTCCTCGTCGACGTTTCCTAGCCAGGCAACGACTCGTTGGCGCGGTCCACGCTCCGTGCGGTAGGATTCCACCAACGCCCAATAGGCATGCCGCCTGCCATTCTTCGTTCGAAAACACTGCCGAACAAACATGACAGGATGCTACGCCAATGTCGCCGCCTGCCAAGGCCAAAGGTCGTCACTACAACGCACGCAACGCCGGGCACCAAGAATCGCGCACCATCGAAGAAGGACTTGCGTCCAACAATCGCGGCAAAAAACTCCAAAAATCCGTAAATCAGAGAACAGTTGGGGAAGTTAGGTTAGGGTGTGCGCAGGGCCTCCACCCGCACCTCGTAACTCCGTCGATCGTTGGGAATGTCGCTTGGCCGATAGTCGTCCAGCAAAGTAACCGGGCCAGGTTCCACGTGGAACCTGGCGATGGTGATGAGCTCGGCTTTCAAACGTTCATGGTCCTGATGGAATTTGGGGGAGTCGATGCGCGCATGGTCGGTCACGAGGCAGGCATTCTTTCCAAGGATCCTTCGGTCCAAGGCATCCCCTGCCAAGCGGTCCAACCTCCCACCATGGTTGAGAAGGTAATACACCAGAGGGGGCCGAACCAAACCGACCAAATGAGTCCCCTGCTTCGCCTGCCAAGCGGCCAGTTCTCGGCCTGCCGAACGGTACCCCTCGGCGGGTTCAGACAGAGGGGACCACTTGGAAGCCATGCCGGCGAACCAGACCATTCCAAACGCAAGCCCAACCGAAGCTGCCGCCAAAACATATCGGCTCGATACCAGTCTCCGATCCTCCCCTACCCCCTCCGCACACCGCACGAAACCTATCAGTCCGTGACCGGCGAAGAGCACGAGAAACACTTCCGTCGGAAGCCAAAGCCGGAGATAGGGGGTATAGAGCGCGGGAAGGAGGACCAGCCAGGCGATAAGCCAGACTCGAGGGAATCGCGCTACGCGCTTGGCAGGAAGTACCGTGCCGGCGACGGCAAGGGCCAACAAGACTGCAGGTCCCCCCGCCGTCCCCATCGCGACCGCCACCCCTCCGACGACAACCCATCCCCAGCCCTGCCTAACCTTGGGGTCAACCAGGGCCAGAATCGCGGGAAGCGCCATCCATGGGGACCAAAGGAACTGGGCTCCGTCCCACGCGAGCTGCCAACCCTGGACAAGTCCCCCGACTCCACGGAAGTAGCCCCGCTGGTGCTCGATGAGCGTGGGGTAGCTATGTTTCACGTGGAACCACCAGGCCCAAGGCAAATATCCCATTATCCCCACAACAGCCACTAACGCTAATCGACGCATCTTTTCCAAAACTCTTTGGCGCGTCAAAAATCCCAAGCTTAGCAGCAGCGGGAGGAAGCCGTTGTACTTGACGTTCCACGTGAAACCGACCGCCAAACCGGCCAGGAGGACCGAAGCCCATCGGCCATATTCAAGGCTTCGGTAGATCAGCCAGACGGTGACCAGTGTCAGGAGCGCAAAGGTGGCGTCGGTGAGGCCGACCCGAGCGAAGGTGATTTGAAAACCATCGAGGGCACCCCACCAGGCGGCAAGAATGCCCGCTTCAGGCGAGAACCATAGTCGACCGATCCACCAGAGCGCGAGGACCGTCAATGTGCTCGCGATCAGGCTCACCGATGCTGGGGCAAGGTCACTCGGACCGCCTAGGATTCCATTGATTAATCCGACAAGGAAGGGAAACAGAGGAGGACTGAAATAACCTTGATCGGGAAAGAACTGGCCAGACCAAGGCCAGAGACCGCTCAGGGCATAGACCCCTTCGTCGAAATGCGACAGTCCCAGTTCATTGAATCGATGAGCGCGAAGCAGCCCCCCTACGACGATCACTCCCAGCACCAGCCAGCGTTCCACGTGGAACTCCCCCAAGTCGCCGACTCGGTCCCCGGACGAAAGCTCGGAGGGAGGCGGGAAGGATCCAGAACTGGCTGTTTTACGGGAGGGCAAAATCTATCTCCAGCGGAAAGGAATGCCACAACGATTCCCGCTGGAGCGTGGTTAAACTCGCGGGTCTACTCGGCGTCCACCTGGCTGGGCGTCAATCCCAGGTCCACGATGCTGCACGCCACGATGACGTTCAATCCCAAGTCGCGCGCCCGCTGAATTAACGCATTGCTCTCTGTTCCCGGATTCAGCCAGACTTCCTTGGGGTTTTTCGCCGCCACCAGCTCAATGACCTCCAACCCCATTTCCGGCGGGAGGTAAAAGCTGACACGGTCGATCGGACCTGGAATAGCTTCAATGCTCGGGTAACACGGAAGACCTTCCACCTCACTGGCGCGGGGATTGACAGGGTATACGGTGTAGCCCTTGCGGAGGTGCGCCCGTACCGATTTGTTTCCGAATTTCTCGCGGCTGGTGCTCGCACCCAGAATGGCGACGGTCGGCTTTGACATCGATATCCTTCGTCTGGAATGAATGTGGAATGGATCAGAGGGACGGTACGCAATGTCCGAGGCGACCGGGATGGAACGCTCCCTCCCGATTGTAATCGAAACCGACCGAATCGAAAACCGCAGGACTGGTTTCACGTGGAACGAAGGACGACCTCGACCAGGGAGTGAGTGAGGAGCGAAGAGAGATCTTCGAATCCTCCTTCACGAGCCGTTCAGTCTACCGGCCTGCCGATCGCCCGCATCACGGTTTTCATGTCTTCCCAGACGTCCTTCTTCGCGTTCGGATTCCGGAGCAAGTACGCTGGATGAAGTGTGATCATGAACGGTATGCCGCAGTATTCGTGGATCTCGCCGCGCATTTTCATGATGGGGACCTGCTCGGGCGCCTTTTGAAGCAAGTGAGCGGCGGCGAACTTTCCTAGAGCCACGAGCATTTTCGGCTGAACGATGGCAAGCTGGCGTTCGAGAAAAGGACGACAATTGCTGATTTCGTCCGGCGTCGGGTTGCGATTCTCGGGCGGCCGGCACTTCAATACGTTGCAGATGTAGACCTCGTCCCGGCGAAGCTTGCACGCTTCGATGATTTTGGTGAGCAACTGACCCGCCCGACCCACGAACGGGACCCCTTCCCGATCTTCATCAGCGCCTGGCGCCTCGCCGACAAAACAAAGTTCCGCCGTTGAACTCCCGTCGCTAAAGACCGTTTGCGTTCGCGAACGTGCCAGAGTGGAACAAAGGGTGCAAGCCGACACCTCGCCGGAGAGAACCTTGAGGGCAGCCTCTTTGTCGCCCGTGGAGAGAGGGCTTGTTTTTCGCTTCGCCATTACCGCTTCCTTGCTTTCCACCACGCGGACTAACGGAGGGGCCGGCTCGGCCAACGGAGCGGAGTACGGCTCCTTAACCGCCGATGGCACCGAAACAACTCGGGGAGTCGCGATTTCAATGCTCGAAGCAGACGCCGGATTCTCCGTGGCAACAAGATTCGCCAGCCGATCGCGAGAGATGTAATCGAGGCCGGCTCGGCGAAGGGCCTCGATCCGCTGCCGCCACGCTCGGTCAACACTCATTGCCTCGCCCCCTTTGCAACCACCCGATCGCCAATGTATCAGCTCAAGGGAGTGTTGACAAAATGTGGCTTCGAGTCAGCATGGCATTCCCCGAGGGACCGGGGGCATGGTTCGAGTCACGAGGACGAAGGCACGAATGGCGGATGCAAGCGAAGGGCGGCTGAAAGAGTATGCTCGTTTCCTGTCGATGGGCGTCCTCGCGTTACTGTTTTCGGAACTGGTCCTACTCGCCGTTTGGCCGATTCCCCTGCTCGACCCGGACGAACCTCTTTTCGCGTGCGTAGCGCGCGAGATGATTCGCAGCGGGGACTATGTGACACCGGCCTTCAAAGGGGAACCGTTTTATGACCGCCCTGCCCTATTTTACTGGCTGCTTGTCGGCTCGGTTTTCACGCTTGGCGACGGGGACTTGGCTTATCGAGTTCCCAGTCTTCTGCTGGGCATGGGAACGATTTGCTGCACTTCGTTCATTGCACGGGATCTGTTTCGCCGTGAAGCCGACTCCCGACCGCTTAGCTGCCAATTAGATTCGACCTTGGTGGGCGCGGCCTCAGCATTCGTAATGGCGACAAGTATCGGCGGGAATGTACTGCTCCTTGGGATCGGGCACGACGCGGCGCTCGTGTTTTTCGTATCGGCGGCAATCTGGTCGGGACTGCGTTGGCAGAACGGGGTGAAGAGCGACGGCGGGAAGACCTGGGCATACGCATCCTTGACGGGAGTGCTCTGCGGATTGGCATGCCTTTCAAAAGGGCTCTTGGGATTTCTGCTCCCCGGACTGGCAATCTGCAGCGTGCAATGGGGAATGGGAAAGTCCCTTCGACTTCGCGAGCTGTTCGTCGCGATTCCGATCGCGTTGATTGTCGGCGGCTCATGGTACGTCATGATGCACGCGAAGCATCCCGACTATGTGCGGTACTACCTTTGGGAACGCCATGTCTTAGGCTTTCTGACCCGTTCTCAGAGGCACGGCGATAAGCCCTTTTGGCAATATCTACCCGCGTTATTCGCTGCCGCCTGTCCATGGGTTTTGCTGGTGCCAGCCCGATTCGGACGTTCGATTCCAAATGGATCTTGGGATCGGAGAATCCTAGGGCTGATCCTTTGGTTCCTGGCGACGTTCCTGTTCTTCGCCGTCGCCGGTTCGCGCAACCCTACGTACCTTTTGCCGACCATGGTTCCCCTGGTCATTCTTTTCGGCGCGATCCTCTCGTCTTGGCTAACAAGGGTCGCGACTGGTGACGATGGGAAGTATGGTGCAACCTGGATCAGCCGGGTTCGGCGATTGGCGACTCGAATTCCGCTGTTCACCCTGACCGCGTTTCTGTTGGCAATGCCATTGGTCCTCTTGCATTTTCACCGACCCATTTCCCAGGTGGCGTTCGTGGCAGTGGCAAGCGGAACGACGTTACTGGCTGGCCTACTTCTCGTCGGGCGCCTCCCACAGCCGGAGATGTTCTCCCTCGGTTCTCAGTGTTTCGTGACGTTGTTGCTTGTCGCCGCCGCGGCGGTTTTCGTGATTCCTGAAATTGCCAAAGAACGCTCAGCCGAGAGCTTGGTAGATCGACTGCGGAAAATTCAAACGGACGGCCCCATACTTTGGTTCAATCACATACCTCCCTCGGCCCTCTATTACGGGCGCGAGCTTGAATTTCGGCGGGTTTATTTCGACGACATTCAAATCCAGCCGACCGTTCCCACGTTGTTGGTGACGCGAGAAAGTCGTTTAGAGGAAGTCTCGAATACCCCCTTTGTCGCTGGTGCTCAACACTGGGATTCCGGCGGAAAGTACCACGTCTTTTTTTGCGGACCCTCCCATCCCCGACTCGCCAATTCCGAGCGTTGATTTCCTCGAGTGAGTCTCTTGCGGGCCGAATACCGTCCATGCATACTTGGTCTTTCCCGTGCTTCCATTGAAAACCCGCGTCGATGAAAGGGACTACCCTCTTGATCGATTCCAGATTCTTGACACGGCATCAACCAACTTGCGGCTTGGTCCCATTAACGAAGTTGATTCCAACCGCTGCCCTCGTTCTCCTCTGGATATCGATGTCGCTGATCGTCCATGCGGAAGAAAAGTTCGCAATCACCGGCCAGGCAGACCCTCGGCTCGCGAGCTTCGATCAGATGATGATTCGGTTTTTGGAAGAGCACCAAGTACCGGGAGCGGCGGTCGCCATTACCCGGAAGGGAAAACTTGTATACGCTCGCGGTTTCGGCATCGCGGACCGCGAAAGAGGAACTGCGGTCCAGCCGAACTCGCTTTTCCGTATTGCCAGTATTTCAAAGCCGATTACCGCTGTCGCCGTCTTGCAGCTGATTCACCAGGGGAAACTAGCATTCGACGATAAGATATTTTCCTGTTTAGAGTTAGAGAAATCTATCGACGGGACCTTGGCGAGTGATTCGCGGCTAAAGCAGGTGACGATTCGGCAGTTGCTGGAACACCGTGGCGGCTGGGATCGGGACGTTTCCTTCGACCCGATGTTTCGGCCGGTGCTGATCGCCGAAACGCTTGGCCGAAAGCCGCCCGCGGGGCCGGCGGACATCATCGAATACATGCTATCGCAGCGACTCGACTTCTCGCCAGGGGCTCGCTATGCCTACTCGAATTTCGGCTACTGTCTTTTGGGTCGCGCGATCGAGAAGCGGACCGGAATCCCCTATGGCGAGTATGTGTTGAAAAACGTCTTGAGTCCGCTCGGCATTCGGGACATGCGTCTCGGTTCGACCTTGGAGACGGCTCCCGGCGAGGTGCACTACTATGACGAAAAAGACCGCATGGGCAAAGCGGTCGTAGGACCGCATTTTGGCGAGCAAGTTCCTCTTCCTTACGGTGCCTGGTACCTCGAGGCGATGGATTCGCATGGGGGATGGATTGCATCCGCCGTCGACCTGGTCCGATTTGCAGCCGCGTTCGACGATCCCGAGCACTGTCCGATCCTCAACGACGCCATGATTACAGAGATGTACAAGAATCCGGAAATGGCAGGTGATACGGCTGAAACGAAGCCCACCTTTTACGCCTGTGGTTGGAGCGTGCGCCCGATTGGCGAGGATGGAAAGTACAATGCCTGGCATAACGGCGCGTTGGCGGGGACCTCGACGATCCTGGTGCGTCGACACGACGGCTTGAATTGGGCGGTACTCTTCAATTCGCGTAATGATCCAGAGGGACGAGCGCTCGCCACCGAAGTTGATCCGCGGATGCACCGCGCCGCCGCCACCGTTCTTGAATGGCCTACTACCGATCAATTTCCCGAGTTCCTCTCGGTAACCACGCCGCAATAAATGTGGGCATGAACGGCGCTGGCTCCTTGATGCCGTTCAAAAAAGTAGTGTCGGGCCCCCGATAAGCTTGGCAATAAGGCGATCCAGGCAGCCGGGCGGAACTCTACCACATTACTTTTCTGATGCCCAATAATCGCTGAAAAACGTCCAATCGTCCCCTGCTTTCCCGGCGGTTTTGCAAGTGCAGCAGGCCGCTTGGTACATCGATTTCGACGGTTGTATTCCTTGACACCCTTCGTGCATCTTGCTGCATTTACCACGGACGGCTATGATTCTCAGAAGGTTTTTCTCGTTAGCGACGAGAGCGGATGTTCTGCGCGTACCGACTCTTCGGAGGGGCTCATGCAACTGAGGAAATTTGTTTGGGTATTGGTTGTCGGCCTTGCCTCCGTGGTTTTTTGGCAGGCCGCGCACAGTGCTCAAACCCAGGACGACGACGCGGAACTGTATCGTCTCTTCGTGGATGCTCTCGAACACGTCGATCGCAATTACGTGAAAAAGGTCGACCGTCGCCAGTTGGTGGAATCCGCCATTGTCGGCATGCTTAATGAGCTGGACCCCTACTCCAACTTCATTGCTAAAGAAGAATTCAAGCAGTTCGATCGGACCACGAAAGGAAAATTCGGCGGCATTGGCGTGCAGATTTCCATGAAGGACGGAGTCCTCACCGTCATGAGTCCGCTCGTCGGCACGCCTGCGTACGAAGCCGGAATCATCGCGGGGGATCGGATTCTGGAAGTGAATGGCCAAAACCTGCGCGGCTGGACTCTCAACGACATCGTCGACAAATTGACCGGACCGGCAGGTAGCGAGGTCACCCTCAAAGTCCAACATCCTCCTTACGATCAACCCCCCGTCGAGATCACGCTCAAACGGGCAAACATTAACGTGGAAAGTGTCCTCGGCGATACACATGGTCCCAGTGACGAATGGGACTTCATGCTCGACAAGGAAAACAAGATCGGCTACATCCGGATCAATTCCTTCATCCAGGACACCAAGGACAACCTGCAGGCAGCGATCGACAAGTTACTCAAAGAAGGAATGAAGGGGTTGATACTCGATCTCCGGTACAACCCGGGCGGACTTTTGTCTTCCGCGATCGAGGTTTCTGATCTCTTCGTTGGGGAAGGCACCATCGTTAGCACCAAGGGTCGCACATCGACGGACAAGACCTATGAAGCGAGAAAAGAAGGCACCCTTCCTGATTTCCCGATGGTCGTACTGGTCAATGGATTTAGCGCGAGCGCAAGCGAGATCGTCGCCGCCTGCCTACAGGACCATGAACGCGCAACTGTAATAGGAGAGAGAACTTGGGGAAAGGGAAGCGTTCAGAACGTCATTGAGTTGGAAGGAGGCGAAAGCGCCCTCAAGCTAACGACAGCTGCCTATCGACGCCCCAACGGTCACAACATCCATCGGTTCGAAGACAGCAAGGAAGAGGACGAATGGGGTGTTTCTCCCAATAAGGGCTTCGACGTCAAGTTCTCGAAGAAAGACCACAATGTCTATCAACGCTGGCGGTTTCAGAAAGATCAGATCGTAGGAAAGCGCAAGTCGGAAAACGGAACTGCGACGGCAGCGCCCGTGGAACCTAAAGAAGAACCCAAAGCGGATGGTAAAGAGGGTGCGAAACCCGACGAAAAGCCGGTCTCCGACGAGAAGAAAGACGAACCCAAGAAGGATGAGAAATCGGTCAAACCAAATTCGGAAGGAAACGATTCCGAGTCGGGGGATGAACTCTCCATCGAAGACGCCACGGATGAAGAGGTCAAGAACTTCAAGGATCCACAGCTCGCCAAAGCGCTGGATTTTCTCAAGAGCGAGTTGACCAAAACCGCGAAGAAAGATGGCTGATCGCGATCATTTCATTCAAAGTTCCAATCGGCAAACGTCAGCCCCCGCTCCAGAGAGGCCCCGTGGCTCAAGCACGAATTCTCGCGATCGAAACAACCTGTGATGAAACTGCCGCTGCCGTTTTCACCGATGAACCACAGGTGCTGTCAAACGTCGTGTCGTCACAGGCGGATCTGCATGCCCGCTTCGGCGGTGTCGTGCCGGAAATTGCTTCCCGGGCCCACCTTACGCAGTTACTTCCGATCATCGATGAAGCAATGAGGCTTTCCGAAACGAAGCTTTCCGATCTGTCCGCGATCGCGGTGGCGCACACCCCCGGCTTGATTGGCGCCATTCTGGTGGGATTGACCGCCGCCAAGACGTTGGCGGCGACGCTCGATATTCCGCTCTTGGGCGTCAATCATCTGGAAGGACACATCTACGCCTGCCAAATGGTCCATCCGGAGCCGGTTTTTCCCTGTATCGGGCTGGTAGTGAGCGGGGGCCACAGCAATCTATTTCGTTGCCAGTCCGCCATGGATTTCGAACTCATTGGTGCGACGACGGACGATGCCGCCGGGGAAGCTTTCGACAAGGTTGCCAGCATTCTGAAGCTTGGCTATCCGGGTGGTCCGCGGATCGAGAAGGCGGCTCAAAACGGGGATCCGAAGCGATATGATTTTCCCCGCAGTCTTCTGCACGACGACACGCTCGACTTCAGCTTCAGCGGCCTAAAAACAGCCGTTCTTTATGAAGTGCATGGCAAGAATGCCAAGCACTCCGATCGCGTGCTCGATCCAACGGAAGTTGCCGACGTGGCAGCAAGCTTTCAGCAAGCGGTCATCGACGTGCTCGTCGCGAAGTCGAAAGCGGCACTCGACCGGTACCGCATGAACACGCTTTGCGTCGGCGGCGGCGTCGCCGCAAATGGAGCCTTAAGGAAAGCCATGGAGAACATGGCCGAGGAGTCGGGAATTCGACTCATTATTCCCCCCCTTCGCTGGTGCACGGACAACGCGGCGATGGCCGCCGTCGCGGTCGAAAAGTTCCGCCATAGGGACTTCGATTCCCTCGATCTCGATGCCGGGGCCGGATTACTCCGACACGCCGGCATTCGTTAAAAATCCGCATCCATCCCGTTTCCTCTTACGACTTGCCGGAAACGCGGTATTTCTTGGTCAACGCCTGCACGTTCGCCGTCAAGCGTTTGCGCCGTTCGGAGAACCCTTCAATCGTCGGATTTGGTCCTTTGACGTAGCTAAGTACCTCTTCTTCCGCCTTGATGAACTCCAAACACGCTTTTGCCACCGCGCTGGCAATTTCGTTGGGAATCGTCGTGACTCCGTTGACGTCCGCGTGAAGCAGGTCTCCCGGATAGATGGTGATACCGCCGACGTGCACCGGGACATGTAGGTCGATGATGTGGCAATATCCGTGGGAACAAATGGTTCCACCGGTGAACGCGGGAAAGCCGAGCGCTCGTACCTGATCGAGGTCACGTCCGGCGCCGCTCGTAATAATGCCGGCTGCTCCGAATGCCTTGTACGTAGCGCACATCACCTCGCCAAAAGTGGCCGAGACGGCGGGATCGTCCAAATCCTGGAAGACCACGACCGGGGGGCCGGGAATGTTCGCGAACTGACGAAGCTGATCGTCCAACGACGAATAGACGTCGGTTCCACGGGGTGGGGCATTCGAGCGAAACGTCGCGGTGGACGCGTAGCCGACCATGGGAGGCATCTCCGGAAAGCAGGATTGAATCCGCCGATCCATGTATCCGGTATTCCGCGGTCGAATGTCGAAAAGTTCGATAACATTGCAGACCGTGGGGGTGTCAACTTTATGCAAGATGCCCAATTCGTCCGCGGTCAAAGGGACGATGTCGCTCATTTTTCGTTTCTCCACAGTAGAAGTTACGCGGTGTCATGGGTCGGCGTTTCAAGGAGATTGCCCCCGCGCTTTGGCAGAACCAAACAAAGTCCAACCGCAGCCTAGGGAGACGAGACGGCACAATCAACGGAAACTTCCCAAAGCGAACGGAGCACCAAATCGAGCGGATCCACGAACGAGGTTTTTCCTCCGATTGAGCCCGTTTGTCGG
>JAXMAQ010000083.1:0-19360 GCA_046350335.1 Planctomycetota bacterium | reverse complement strand
CGTTCCCGAGCTATTGGCGTTTCGGAGCTTGGCGACGCGGGAAAGCAAGCTCGAAATGGAAGTCGAGGTGCCGTAGTCATTGAACACGACCCGGCCTGCGGGATAAGTCGTCGACGTCGGCCGATGGCCACGCGTGAACTCGCTGCCGGACTTCGTCGTGTCATAGGCATACTGGACCTTGAGCGTGCTACCATCAACCGCGCCTTCGTGAGACTGGTTGCTGGTCGTGACTTGTCCGAAGCTGTTGCGGAGGATCTGGACCTGGTTACGGGTGTCGCCATTGGCGTTGTTGCCCGAATAGCTCGTGACGAGGGTAAGACGCGCCAAATTATCGTAACCCCGACCGATGGACTGTACGTGATCATCGGTCGCGCCGCCCAGAGTTGTCACCCGTTCAAGGGTCATTTGCCGACGGCCGTTGTAGCCATATTGGATTACCGTCCTGCGCGTGAATCGAAGGGTAAATTCGTCCGGTCGTATGACGGCCGTTGTAGCCATATTGGATTACCGTCCCGCGCTGGTCGGTCCTTTGAGAACGCGTGCCGTCCACGTTGTAGGCGATTTTGACCTGGTCGGTGCCCAAGGAACTCGTGTCCGAGGAATCGGGGTAGATCTCGCTGGCGGTCAACGCGGGTCGTCGGTCATGTTGGAGACGTGGAGGTTGGGGGGATCGGAGGCGGCGGCGGCAAGGAGCGCGACGCGCCAGCCACAATAGATGGCGATCAATAGACAGAGGGCCACGCCAAACGCGCCCGAAAAACTCCGGAGCGCCGTGTCCCAGAAGGCGAGCCCCGCAAAGCCAAAGCCAGCCGCGGAAAAGACTTGAGCCGTCGTCTTCTGGACCTGGTTGCTCCGCCGCCGGCCGGTCATGCATTCGTTGGCAAAGTGTTCGCAGTTGTAGCGCACCACGCAGTAGAAACGAGAATCCAGCCGCCGCTTCGCCCTGCGGAGAATCGACTTCAGGTCCCGCGTGGTTTCCCGGAGCAGGATCGGCTGCTGCCCACCCGATTCCCTAACGACCGTCTCCCAGCGCACCCGCCGAACGCCGGGAACGGGATTGCGCACAAGCTCCACGACACAACGGTCCCCCCACATTCGCCGCGCGAGGGGATATTCACGAAAGTCCACGACATGGTGCCAATACTTGCCGTAGTGCACTTTCCAATGCTTGACGTTTCCGACGATCATTGGCCCCTCGATTGATGAACCAACACGCTTATTCCGCCGAACCTCCAGGCAGCGCCGACCATGCACTCGCACCGGCGCGCGATCTGCCATCGGGAAATCCGCCAATCCTTCCCAGATCCGACGGCGTCAGGCCGTCAGGCGCGCACCGTTTACCAGTCAAACGAGCTTGCGCCCAGGTATTTGCCGATCTTCCTTGTGAGGGGGGAACGATTTCGCGAGAAGGCCGCCGAAGAGAGGTCGGTTAGCCATCTTTGGGGAAATTCGCTGGGGACGCTCAATGTTACCCGTTAGTCGCCGGGTCGTCAATCGACTCTTTGCGCGCGTTCGAAGTTGGTGTGGAAGAGTAACGTCGTCGGTTGGATTATCCGTCGCGACGAAAGGGAAAACAGCGCGTCCAAGCCCGACGGAACACTGGGCATAGTTTCATGACGTTGCTGTTCTCGTGCTCAATATTCGTCAGGGGAACTCGTAGGTCACGTTGGGAGTGCAGATTTCCACTTCGGGCACGCCGAGCGCCATCAGTTCGGCGACGAGTTCGTCGGAAAAGCTCGGCTTCATGTGGACCACGAAGATCTTGGGTTTGAGCTTCACCTTGGCGATTTCATCGCGAAACATGGCTGGAGTCAGATGTTTCGCCACGCAGGCGAGTTCTTGCATCTCGTTGGGGAACGCGACATCGAGAAAGATGGCGCTCATGTTGCGCGTTTCGTTGACCTTCTCCCAGATCGCCTCGGTCGGCCCGGTGTCGGTGACGATCGCGACGGCGGAAGTGGCGTCTTCGATGACGAAGGCGACGGTGTCGACGGTGTGATTGACGGAGACCGGCGTGACGGACAACCCCTCGACGAACACCGAGCGGCCGGACTCGAGACGTTCGAACTTCAGGAAAGGGGGAATGATCTGGGAAAGGCCGACAAAGTCGGGCCAGACGCGATCATTGAAAATGTCCTGACGCAGTACCTCTTCGACCTCGCGAGTGCAATGAATGCGGACGCAATCGGACGTCCCTTTATAGACGTTTTCGAGAAAGGCGGGCAGGGAAGCAATGTGATCCATATGCGAATGAGAAAGGAACACATGCCGGATCCGAGCCTGTGCCTCCATATCCGGCAAGAGGCCGATGCTTCCAGCGTCGATCGCCACCGATTCGTTGACGAGGTACGACGTGAGATTCTGATTAGGCACGTCCTTGCCAACGCAGGACGGCACGAGCGTTACGCCATGCAGTGTTCCATCCCCTGACCTGAAGATAAAGTAAGCCATCATGCAGTGAGGGTCAACGACACGTTGGCGGGAGTGGAGTAATTCTGGGTGGTTGGACAATCGGGCATCCCGTTTCCCATCGCCGTTCGGGAAGCGCGCATTGTCCACTCGCCGTAAGTATTGCCGACCGCCGACGCGCTCTGCAGAGGAATGGGTGGGGGCATTGCCCGGACAGTCGGCGGTGGCGGCGATACGATGGGAAGTTTGGAAAAGTAGTGTCGTAATGCCCGGCACGGTCTCTTGGAGATGCATGGGGCAAAGCGCACCGGCCCACGACATGACTTTTCTGAGCGGCAAAAGAAGCTGATCTAACCATGCCCCTCCAGGGAGTGAAAGGTTATGGCGATGGAAGGCAAGCGTGCATTGGTGACCGGAGGCGCCCGGGGCATTGGAGCCGCCACGGCTTGGGCGCTCGCGAACGCGGGTGCGGATGTTGCCGTCGTCGATCTGCTCGACGCGAGCGAAACCTGTGAGAAGATTCGTGCCCTGGGTCGGCGCGCCGTCGCGATTCGCGGGGATGTGGCTGTCTGGGACCAGGTTGAAGGGATGGTCAAGCAGACCGTCAAGGAACTTGGCGGTCTCGATATCCTGGTGGCAAATGCCGCCTATAGCGAGCGTGCCTCCTTCTGGAAACAAAGTTTGGAAGCGTTCCAGCGGACGATTGACGTCACCATGATGGGTCCGTTTTACTGTCTCCGCGCCGCCACCTTGCAGATGATCGAACAGGGCCAGGGGGGAAGTATCGTAGTAACCGGTTCTCCGCATGCCATTGAGGCCGTGCCGGACTGCATGGCCTACAACATGGCGAAAGCGGCTCTCGATCAGATGGTCCGGACCGCTGCCACGGAACTCATTCCTCACCGAATTCGCGTCAACGTGGTGCATCCCGGTTGGACCGATACGCCTGGGGAACGGAGGTATTTCAGCGAAAACGACATCAAGGAAATGGGTGCGCAACTTCCCGCCCGCCGCCTGGCGCGGCCGGACGAGATCGCGCGCGGCATCCTCTTCCTCGCCTGTGACGAATCCGAGTACATCAATGGTTCGACGCTTTCGATCGACGGCGGTTTGTTGCTCCCCTGGAATCGAGCCGTCTAACCGACTCGATCGAAGCCCGATGGTTTGCCCATCGAATGGGGTACCGCGGGGATTGAAGCTCTGCTTTGGCTACGGGATCCCTTGGATTTCGCCATTTCGGCGCCTCCGTGAGTTACAATGAAAATGGAAGAGCCGGATCCTCTTGTCCGCGATTACAAGAGGCAGGAGGTACTGGGACTACGGGGGTCCCTTTGGCATCTGTGGCCCGAAAAGACGCGAACTCGCCCCAAACTGATGTCCGGACAATAATTCGTTAAATTCCTGTTGGCAACGAGCAGGCAAGTATGTAGTTTGTTATTGGAAAAAAAACAGGCGATCCCGAACTCTCCTTTCACCGGATCGCCCGACGCTCATGGGGCAGGGCACTATTCTCACAGGTGCTCAACAGGGAAGAGGCCTGAGTCTCGGGTCGGTGATCGGGCCGTCTGGCATCTGCTCTCGTGCCTCTGCTGTAGCGAAAGAATTTATGCCCCCAAAGTGAGAGTCTCGTGGAAATACAACTTCAAGTACTTGCCGGCCGCACCACGTCCACGGAAATCACGTTGCGCAAATTCCCGTTGACCGTTGGTCGCCACCGCGAATCCCAACTTCGCATTACGTCCCGCTTGGTCAGCCGGCGCCATTGTCGGTTCGACGACGTGTCCGGTGTGTTACTGGTCACCGACCTGAACAGCTCGAACGGAACGTACATCAACGGGAGAAAAATCGAAGAGCCGACTCTACTTCACCCGGGCGACACCCTGGACATCGGCCCGATTTCCTTCGAGGTTCGCTATCTCGGCGACGTTGGGGGCGTGGTAAACGAGAATCAGGAAGGACGTCAAGGGGCCAACGGCGGGAACAAGACAAACTCCCCCGGCGGCGTCGTAAGAGATGAGCTTCCCACCATCATCACCGACGGAATTGCTGCGGAACCGGGTGAAGACTTGGCGGATACGTTCTTTCAAAGTTCGAGCGGCGTATCCGAGAGGCAAGACCAGGACGAAGCCATCATCCTCAAGGCGTTTCAAAAGGCCACGCCTGACCTGTCGGCGGCGGACGACGATCTCTCATGGCTGGACTCCGACGACGGGTCGGATAGCTGACGGGGCTTCTTTCGAGCGTCGATCAAGTAATGTCAAATCGTTAGGTCCGGTCGCTTGGAGAGCCCTGACATATAGGGCACTTCCCAGGCCACTACGCTTCGGAGCTGCAACAAGACCGTCGAGATCAGGTTATTCCGCGTCGGCGGATGGTTTGGCGGTCGGCTTTGCCTTAGGGGCGACCTTTTTCTCCCCACCGGCAGCGGCTTTCGGAGCGGGTTTTTCCCCGGCGGCAGCTTTCGGAGCCCCCTTTTCTGGTTTCTCGTGACCGGCGGCCGGCTTCTTCTCCGGCTTCGGAACCACCGTCAACGCTTCCAAGGGGAGGTCGTACCAAGGGCCGTCGGAGAAGTCGACGAGGGCAAGACCGTTTTCATTGACCGTGACGACTCGGCCTACCATGCCTCGGAAACGGGCCAACTCCGGCCGGCTAATGTCCGCTTGCACATATTGGTCGGTGAACTGCTTCTTGAGCTCAAACAGTGACTGTCCGGTCATGAAGGTCTCCCTGGTCCCCAAAACGCCGCTCTCGATACCGGCCCACGGCGCTACGAAACGATGGTCGCCGAACTTGGCCGGTCTTTGGAACGCTTCCCGGTCTCCCGCTTGAAGCGATCACTCCACTCTGCATGCTGAGGGACAAAGTCTTCTCAGTAGTTTTATTGCCGCTCAGAAAAGAAATCTCGGGGCCCGGTGCGCTTTGCGCCAAGGCTCTTCAAGCGACCGGGCCGGGGTACACGACATTACTTTTCTGATGCTCTATAGTTCCCTTCTCGTCAATGAGCGTGTGCTTTCGTCCGAGTTGGGACTCGCCAGCTATCCTAGGACTCCCCGAACGCGTCGTCAAACTTCCGGCTGGACGGAGCAAAGTCGATACGGGCCAGGAACTGAGCGGCGTCCGCAGCTCCGTACTCCCGATCCATGCCACAATCCTCCCATTCCACGGAGAGAGGCCCGTCGTACTCAATATCGTTGAGCGCCCGGATGATCGCTTCGAAATCGATTCCGCCATGCCCCGGGCTGCGGAAATCCCAACCACGTCGCCAATCGCCGAAATCGAGATGCGACGACAAGATGCCCGAGCGGCCGTCGAGCGTCACGGAAGCATCCTTGATGTGCACGTGATAAATGCGATCTGGGAACTCCCGGAGAAACTGCACCGGATCGATGCCCTGCCAATGCAAATGACTCGGATCGAAATTGAAGCCGAACTCCGGCCGAAAATCGAGTGCCTCCAAAGCCCGCTTGGCAGTGTAGATGTCGAAGGCAATCTCCGTCGGATGCACCTCCAAGGCAAAACGGACGGCACACTC
Organism: Planctomycetota bacterium; assembly: GCA_046350335.1. Classification (GTDB taxonomy): domain Bacteria; phylum Planctomycetota; class Planctomycetia; order Kolteriales; family Kolteriaceae; genus JAXMAQ01. The sequence goes on along the minus strand of JAXMAQ010000083.1, from coordinate 13,419 downwards.
CCCGAAGACATCAAGAATTGGATTCCAACGTTCCCCCAGCAACTCGAATCCCGCCTGGATCTGTTCTTTCGTTACCGGCGGAAATGAATAGAGCAAATGCCAAATCGAGGAACCGGTGAAGCCGTTGACGACCCCGACGCCGAGCTTTTGGGCGGCGCGGGCGGTCCGCTTCATTTCCTCGATCGCCCATTCCGTCTTGCGAACCGGATCTCCAGCACAATCCGCGGGTACCCATGCGTCCGTTCGTTCGTCATTGCGGTCAAGGACCAGTTGACCCACCAGGTGATTGCTGATCGCCAGGCATTCGAGTCCGTGTTTTTCCAGTAAATCGAGCTTGTTTTGGCAGTAATTCGGCTCCGCGAGAGCCCGGCTGACCTCGAAATGGTCCCCCCAACAAGCGAGTTCTAAACCGTCGTATCCCCAGACACTCGCCTTTTCCGCTAGCTCTTCCAGCGGCAAATCGGCCCATTGCCCGGTAAAGAGGGTCTTGAGACGCGTCATCCCTAGCTCCTTTCGACGGCCGTCGAGATCGAACGTCTCGCGTGCTTGATGAATCCAATGTTCACGAATCCCTTGGATCCGTGTTTTCCCCGTTGAACGCCAAATCCCGTGAAATCGAGCCCCCTCGATTCCCCGACTCCAACGTCGCGCATGCACGATCTTTAACCAAACTGTCCGCGGAAGTCAACCAGCACGCCGCTTCGTCAACGGTCACTCGGCCGCATTTGACGCGTATGGGACGCGTCAATGGGAACCTGCGGATTGGTGCAATTCATTCAAGGGACTTGGCCGATGGTCTGGTTGCGGAAAAGGAGGAACACACCTTCAGGGAAGGTTATCGAGCATCAGTAACGTAATGTCGCATTCCCCGGCCCGGTCGCTTGGAGAGCCTTTGCGCTAGCCGCATTACGCGGCGTAAATGAATTAGCACCATGCCCCGACTTTACTTTTCTGAGCGGCTATAATGCACGCTTGTGCGGGCAGGAACGCTCGACGGCAGGGGGCTTGGTGGCTTTCCGGCCCCGGCATTTGAGACATGGAGCTCAATTGCTGGAGCGCACGGCGTGATTTCCTGCACGGGCGAATGGGCCGATTAACAAGAGTTAAGTTTTCCGAACGCGACGATGTCGCATCCCCCCGACCAGGACTAATGCACCCGTGGCCGAGAGCACTAGGCTGTGCGCTTCAGGTACGGCATAAGTGATTACCAATTGTGGGTGTACTGCTGCGGTGTTCGTCCATTGAATCCCTTCATTTTGCGACCCAACCATTAAGGCGCGCATTTCGATGTAGTTCCATTCGTCCGCCACGGCGGTCACGATGGCTGCCGTGAGATCATAGGTGGTCTCCGTGGGGGCGTAGGCGGCGGTAATGGACTTTAAGGTTACTGTGCCTGGTGGGGAATTGATTGGAAAGTCCGAAGCCGCGATGACGCCGTTTCCTTGGCGGTAACTCAAATGGAAGTTTTCGCTAATAAAACCACCGCTCGGGGGCGCGATCGCCGATTCGTTGACCCGAAGCTCCGCGGAAAGAATCGTCGCGTTGTTCGGTACGGACGCGAGGTCAAAAGCCAAGCCGAACTCGCGGTCCGTCGACTCAATTCCAAGTTCTAGGGTGTGAAAACCTGCTACCAGCGGATTGCTCGAGGTAAACAAGCCGACGGTCCGAAAGTGAAACACTCGAATCAAAGCGTTTCGCGCGTCGACGGGATCCAGCATTACCATTTCGCTGACCGCGGCTATCGGAGTAACCAAAAGAAGAGTGGTGGCGAAAACGTATTGGCGAATCATGGACTACTCCACGATGGAAGAAGATTGTGCCGTATTTATACTGCGGTGTCGAGGGTATCGTTCACATGTTACGTTGTCAATATTGACCATCAGAAAAGTAATGTCGTATTGCCTGGCTCGGTCGCTTGGGGAGCCTTGACGGAAAGCGTGCCGGGTCCCGATATTGCTTTTCTGAGTGGCAATCGGAGATTCGTTCGATGGTTGGTCACCAAAAGAAGTGTTCCAGCGATGTGATAAGGTTTGTCTGCAACTAAGCGCAGTGATGACGGCGATGGAATTGGTAAAGCATGGCCCGTTAGTCGCCCTTGCTACAGCTGCTCGCTTGCTGAAAGGGGTAACGGGACGCGTCAATGTTCGAGGAGGCGTTTGAGAAGGACTTCGTTGATTTGGCCGCGGAAGCGAATGACGCCGTCGATTTCCACCACCGGAATCCACTCGTGATGGTCCGCGAGAAACTCGGTCCGCTCGTCGATGTCAATTTCCTCGATCTGCTCGTTCCGGCGGAGATAACGCCGGAGGACGACTTTCGCATCGTCGCAGAGATGACACCCTTTGCGGGTATAGAGCACGACCCGGCGCTGGGGCGTTGGATCTCGTTGGAAAAGCCGACGAACGAAGTGTAATAAACGCATGGCTTGCCGTCGGAACGCCCCTTTTTTCGAGCTTCTCATTCCTTCACGGGAGTGGAGTACCCTTCCATGTCCTGTAGCCTCAGTAGTGTCATGTATTTGACACCAATGGCATGGGCTTTCGGGGCGCGGGACCGTTGATGGGGCGAGGTTCCGCGTCCTTCGAAGGCAAGGGTGTGGGTGCCCGGTTTCAGTTCGTGCAAATCGAAGCTTACCCTAAGGGACTCGGCCCCTTCCTGGTTGAGATCCAGTTCCGGCCCGACGGGCTTGCCGTCTAGAAAAGGTTGATAACGGCCGCTGGCGAGGGAATGGAATAACCAGCCGGCGATCTGGTATCGGCCTGGTTGCGTGATTTCGAAATCCAGTTCCAGCTTGGCGTCGGGTTTCATGGGAACGTAAGTGATGCCGTCGCGGCTTTTGTTAAGGATGGCGGCGGGCGTGGCGCGCGACACGAGGTCCTCCGCCTTGAGCACCCGGTAAGGGGCGACGCGTTTCTCCACGGGGGGCAACGGTTCGCCGCTCGCGACGGAGGGTACTGATACCAGAAGGCAACGGAGCTGATCCAATCGGGCCGTTCCACGAACGTTCCCAGGACCATCATGAGGTCGTTGTAGACGCTTCCCCGATGTTCGAACGTGACGTTGAGGGATTTGCGAAACGGAACGGGGTCGGTGAGGTGCCAACGGTACGCCGTGGCCCGGTCTCCCGCGACATAGCCATCCCAAAGGGTCACGCCGAGGAAGGGTGAAGCTTCGCTGTGCAGTCCCCAGGCATCGCCGAAATAGTCCTCCGTGCCGGTGCCACGAAGGGAAGGGAGCGTTTCGCCGTCGATGAAAAAGCGATCGTCTCCTTCGCCAAACCAACCATTTTTGACCGAGTGAACGGAGTAGACCATGCCCACGAAATGGCCTCGACCTAGGGTGTCAAGAACCGTGTAGTCGCCGGGTTTTGCCGGCGATTCCTGGCGGTAGCGGGCGTGGAAGTAGGCGGCCTGATCGGGAATGCTCTCGTGCTTTTCCCAGTCGAGCTGGTAGTAGAAGGAATCGACCTTATGCTTGGGTGACTCATTCGTGACAGTAACCTTCGCATGCTTGCGAAACGGCATTTTCCAGAAGCAGTTCCGCGAGCGTCCATGCGCGGTGTTCACGACGGGAAGGGATTGAAACGCTTCCTCGGCGGCGTGGCCGACACCGAAGAAATCTCCCAGGGGAACCTCGACGCTTGGTTCCTGAGCACCGTCCCAGTAGATGCGCAAGACGAGGGATCGGCTGTAAAAGGGATCGCGCGCATTGCAGGTATTCCAGAAATGGGTGATGAACCCCGGCCCCACCAGGTCGCCGAGCACGAGCGTCGCGCCTGGCTCGATCGGCCGCGCGTCGCCGTTCTTGGCGAGATCGTCATTCGAACTGCTCGCCCGCCGAGCTTCATAGTCTTTCAACAGGGGCAAGGCGTCCAGGATTCCTCCCGCAGCGGGACGACGAGTCTCTTGTGCGCTCGCGGAGATTGGAAACAACGAAATCCCGGCGAGACAGAAGTGACCGATGCACATCGAAAAACGAAGGGTGAATCTCACGTCAGATCCTGATTTCGTTCTAGGCGGTGAATCATTCCGCCGCTCGTTTCGTTGCTGATGAACGCGGTCCAACCGGCGTAGTCGAGGCGGCAAAGAGTCACATCAATCGCGCCAGTAGGCTTGCTGGATCGGACAAGTCTTCCAGGAGAATGTCGGGGCTCTCCGCGGCGAGCTCCTCGGCGTGATAGTCTCCGGTTCCGACGGCGACGGCGCGGGCACCGATCGAACGGGCGCAGGCGATGTCGAGCGGCGTGTCTCCGATTACCCAAACCCGGTCGCCGGCGACCCCCTTGCCAAACCGGGCATGCACGTCTTCGAGTGCCTCGCGCGCCACCTCGTTGCGGCAGGCATAGGTGTCCCCGAAGCCGCCGAGCGAACGATTGACGTCCGGGTCCTCGCTGAAGTAGTGCATGATGCCGTAGTGGCTAAGCTTGAGCCTTGCCCCCTCTCGTAGATTACCCGTGAGCAAACCGATGGCGATATTCTCCATCTGGCGCAGTTGATCGAGCAATGCTTGGATGCCGGGAAGCACGCGCCCGGGATTGCTTGTCAAGTGGGCAGGCAATTGGCGGAGGTAGGCGTCCCGAAACTGCTCCCAGGTGTTCGCGGTTTCCTCGATCCCGTGCAGTCGCAGCAAATCGCTGGAGATGATTCGATCGGTTCGACCGCTCATTTGCACCCGTTGTACGGGGGCCGGCACGCCAAATTCCAATTCCAGCGCCCGCTCCATGGCCTTGCGGCCGGCACCCGCGGTCGTGATCAAGGTGCCATCAATGTCGAATAGGATGATGTTCATGAAGCGGATTATACGAACCGAAGAGTGGAACTCATCGGCTCGTCGCCAGGTCAATCGCCTCAATGGGATCCGTTCCATTGACGTCACTTTTGGGGGATTCGGTGAGTGCGGCGTGAACCTGGCCGAAGCGTCCTTCGAGCGCGTCCTCCTCGGTGGCGACATGGAAGAGGTGGATGAGTCTGGCAATGATGCCGGTCCAACCAGTCTGATGGCTGGCGCCAAGTCCGGCTCCGTTGTCGCCATGGAAGTACTCGTAAAAGAGGAGATAATCGCGAAAGTGCGGATCGGACTGGAATTTGTCCGCGCCCCCGAAGACCGGCCGGCGACCGCGGGAATCGACCTTGAAGATCGACGTGAGTCGGCGAGCCAATTCCAATGCCACCTCGTACAAGTTCATCCACTTGCCAGATCCCGTGGGGCATTCGACGACGAAATCCTTGCCGAAGTACATGTAGTACTGCAAAAGCGCGCGAACGATGAGGGCGTTGACCGGCATCCAGATGGGGCCGCGCCAATTCGAGTTTCCGCCGAACATGCTCGTGTCGGATTCCGCGGGGAGATAATCGACCCGGTATTCGCGCCCGTCCACGTGGAGTACGTAGGGATTGGTTTCGTGGAACTTGGAAAGGGATCGGATGCCGTAGGGACTGAAGAACTCGTTCTCGTCGAGCAGATACGCGAGAATGCGCCGCAAGCGAGTCTCGTCGACGACGGAAAGGAGTCTGCGATTGGCATATCCTTGAACGCGGGGGTCGTGGATGTTGGCGACGAGCTCCGGGCGCGCCTCGATGAAACGCTGAAATCGTTCGCGGACGCCACTGATGTGTTCCGACTGGTCCTCGTGAAAAACGGTCGCGGCGCAAAAGGGTAACAGGCCCACCATCGACCGGATTTTCAAGCGGGAGGAAGAGCCGTCCGGAAGGCGAAGGACGTCGTAGAAGAAGCCGTCTTGTTCGTCCCACATTCCCTCCCCCTTGCCGAGGTTCACCATGGCGGAGGCGATCCAGAGGAAGTGTTGGATGAACTTAAGCGACATTTCCTGGTACGCGCGATCGCTGCGCGTCAGCTCGATCGAGATCTCAAGCATGTTCTGGCAATAGAGGGCCATCCACGCCGTGCCGTCCGCTTGTTCGAGATGCCCCCCGGTAGGCAATGCGGAACTGCGATCGAAGATGCCGATGTTGTCCAGCCCAAGGAAGCCCCCTTCGAACACGTTCTTGCCGTTGCGATCCTTCCGATTCACCCACCAGGTGAAATTGAGCAAGAGCTTGTCAAAGCAATGCCTCAACCATTCGATGTCCGGTTCCTGGCCTCGAAAGCGATGCAGCTTGTAGGTGAAGATGGTCGACCAGGCGTGGACGGGAGGATTGACGTCGCCAAAATTCCATTCATACGCCGGGATCTGACCGTTGGGATGCAAGTACCGCTCGCGGAGCATGAGCTCCAGTTGCTGCTTTCCAAAGTCCTCGTCCACCAAGGTCAGCGCCAGAACATGAAACGCCAGATCCCACGCGGCATACCAGGGATATTCCCATTTGTCCGGCATCGAAATGATGTCGGCGTTGTACATGTGGTACCACTGATCGTTTCTCGGCGCGAGCCGGTGGATCGGCTTGAAGGGATCGGCCCCGCGTTCTTCGAGCCAACGATCCAGGTCGTAATAGTAGTACTGTTTGCTCCAAAGCATGCCGGCGAGCGCCTGCCGGACAATGCGTGCTTCATCCGCGTCCAAGTCCGCGGGGGTGAGGGAGGCATAGAACTCATCCGCCTCCCGTTGGCGGTCGGCAAACGTCTTTTCGAACAAGGCTCGAAAATCGCCGCCGTCCCGATGTGCGGGCGCGCTCAGGGGATCGGAAAGTCGCAGCCAGATTTCACGCGAACTTTGGGCGGGAACATCCAGTATGTAATGGGCCGCCGCCTTGGTCCCCTGACAGGCGGGATTGATGGCACCCGCGTCCCCTTCAATCAGGAAGCGATGAAACGAATCCTTGGTGAACGGAGAAAGGTTGGGCCGGCCATAGATCCGTTCCACGTTCGTTGCGTTTTCAGTGAAAAGCAAGGAGCGGCAATCGTGGCAGTAGAGGTACATCATGCCGAGTTTGTCATGCGTGGCCTCGATCACGCGATCGGGACCGACCGCGTCCAGTTGTTGGAGCGAAGGAAGGGCGTGTTCTCCGTCGGAATCTTCGTGGGTTTTCCATGCCCAGGTATTGCGAAACCAGAGTGTCGGCAGCACGTGGCATTGGGCCGCTTCAGGCCCACGGTTCACCACCGTGACGCGAATGAAGATATCGTTGGGAGCGCGCTTGGCGTATTCCAGAAAAACGTCGAAATAGCGGTCGTCGTCGAACACGCCCGTGTCGAGAAGTTCAAACTCGTAGGTGTCGCGGCCGCGGCCGCGGTTGGTCTCGACTAAAGGGCGATAGGGAAACTCCTCCTGGGGATACTTGTAGAGGTACTTCATGTAGGAGTGCGTCGGCGTGCTATCGAGGTAGTAGTAGTACTCCTTGACGTCCTCCCCGTGGTTTCCCTCGCCATTGGTGAGCCCAAAGAGCCGTTCCTTCAGGATGGGGTCGCGACCGTTCCAGAGCGCCAAGGCAAAGCAGAGTCGTTGCCGATCGTCGCTAATCCCGCCCAGTCCGTCTTCTCCCCAACGATAGGCTCGGCTGCGCGCCTGATCGTGGGTGAAATACTCCCAGGCGTTTCCCATCTCGCTATAGTCTTCACGGACGGTTCCCCATTGCCGTTCGCTGAGAAACGGCCCCCATTTCTTCCAGGGCGTTTCCGGATGGATCGCATCACTTAGGCGTTGGTTTTCCGCGTTCATCTACGGTCCTTGTTGGAATGAATTTCCGAGCAATCCCTCGAATATCGGCCAAACACGCGGCCATTTGACTCGCCACCTTCATTGTGCGCGACCACTCATGGTGGCGCGAAGTGAAAAGGGAAGGGAAGTTGACACAAATCCAAGTCTGTGGATCCCGAGGTGGAAAAGGTGGACCAACCCTGTCACCGTTTCGGTGAACGGAATCCTCGAGGCAAGCCGTTGAAGGAACTTGGCTCGGCCTGAACGATAGAGCATCTGAAAAGTAAGGTAGTTTTCCCCGGCCCGGTCGCTTGGAGAACCTTGGCGCTAGTCGCCAGTGGCGGTGTCCATGGATAAGCACTGGGCCCCGACAATACTTTTCTGAGCGGCAAAAGGATGGGAATGTAGCGTTGTTCGCAAGTGGTGATAGCGGTATTGCACTTGTCTCGCGAAACAGTACTTTCTCTCTTGGAACTTCGACGGTCGAAGGCATGAGGAATGGCCTGGATTGTTTTTGAAGTGGCGGAAGTAGATCGGCCGAACGATAATTCCCCAGGGGCCAAAGAGGTCTCATCCAATGGGGGTTCTGACGTAAGCGACGCGTTCGAACGGGTTGAACGGAAACCGCTCACCCCCGACCCCTGGGGCTAGGGAGTTAGAAGAAGTTGCTTCCGGAGAGTGAGCGAGTGGAACATGAGACCCTTGCCCGGGCTTTCTCTCCGAGAAAGAGGGGTGAGTTACCCAATTGCTCACTCACGGCGGGAGAAACGTCGAGTCGCGGCAAGGGGACTGGAAGAGCGTTGCCATGCGGGCATGCTCGGTAAGAAAGTCGGCGAGAAAAGGCGGATTCGATGACGCTGAGTAAACGCGATATCGTGATCATGCTATTTGGCGTGCTCATGGCGATCACGGGCGCGATGGGAGTCGCGGAAAAGCAAGGCGAGTTTTCCATCGGCGTCTCTGCCGTCATGGTGAGCGTAACTGCGTTCCTCGTGCTCCTGCTCTATATTCGAGTGTGGCGCGACGGACCCTTTCGGCTTTATGGCGTGATCGTGTGCGGCTACTTTGTCTTCGCGAATATGCTCGCGATTGTCCGCCAGGGGTCGGCCCCCAAGTTCATCATCTACGAAATCATCTTCATGGCTGCCTTAATCTGGCCCGTTGTCGTCGCTCCCTGGCCAGAGCCCCCTCGAAAAGACGAACCTTAGGAAATACACTCGAACTCCGGATCCTGAGATCAACAACCCTTTCCGCCGGGACGGGCGCCTCCCTAAAAAGGTAAGCATGGCGATCCGGCGTCAAGTGCCCTTCCGGATCGTTCGAACCTGAAACTCATGGGGATCCCGGTTGGATCTGGAACGCGCGGCTGGCCGTTTCGAATCGAATGACTTTTCCTCCCGATTTGGAACGTCCGTAGTGCACGACGCGGTAAGTTCCCGCTGCCGCGTCCTGGGGAATTCGCCAACTCACCGTGACCACGTAGGGATCGGGTTTGGGCTTGGCGTGAGCGAGCAGGGGGTTGTAGCTTTTCAACTGGTCGCCGAGCGCTTTGGGCTTCGGGCCGTCTTTCGCGTTCTCCGCGCCGTTGGGGGTGGATGGCTTCTCTTCACTCGTCACCGGTTGGGTCCAGACGCACTTGGTGCTCCAATCCGTTTCGGTGGCGACGGTGATCCACTTTCCACTCGGGTCTTGCCTCTCGATATTCAATGCCCGGTCACCACGTTGGTAATCATTGACGGGCAATCCGGTCCAGAACTTGACCTCGACGAGTTCCCCGCCGCGATAGCTATCCTTGGCATCCTCGACGACGTCTCCAAAGCGGGCCCCGATGGGAGCCTTGTCGTCAGGGCCTTCGACGGAGACACTCTTTACTTGGCCGCGGTAGTCGGTGGGCTGGCCGGGAGATTCCGCCGATTGATTCTGCTTCATGGCCCTGGCAAGTCGCACGAACTCTTGCCGCCAAGCGGATTCCGACCAGGGGCCGAAGAGCGTGTGGCCACCTTCGTATTGCTGGGTCTGGTACTCCTCCCAGGTGGTGGTATAGCCACAAAACTCGTTGGAATAGCCGGCGATGACGACATACTTCGGATCGATTTCAAGTGCTTTGGCGACTGCCTCGCGGATTCTGCGGCCGGTCATGGTGGTGTATTCCGATGGCCCGACCACCAAGGCGACCTGGCCGATTCGCACGATTCCAAGGGGAAGGTGCTGCTCGATCGCGGGAGGATTGGTGAGACCTGGCGCGAACAGGATGGCCTTGGGACGCTGGCAGGCGCGGAACTCCTCACTCACCTCGTTCGAGCCCATGGCAGTCTTGACGATGTTGTCCACGAGTGGACTCTGAACGGTCATCCCTTCTCGGAAGAGAGGGTGGCCGCCGCCGTCCTCGGTGGATCCACCCGCGAACGAGTAGCCGTACGCCGCCGGACAAGTTCGTTGATCCCCCCGACCGGTGAACTCGCTGCTCACCAAGAGCCCCGAGAAATTGACGAAGGCATGACGAGTATCGAGAGGGCCCGTCACGGTTTCGCCCGGGCCGTTCATCAACTTGGCCGCGACATCCGCCTGCCGGTGTCCGATGATCTGGGTGCTTTCCTCGTCCGTCTTGCCGGGGCCGGTGTTATTGAGATTGAGGTTTGGGGTCACGTCGCCGCAGTTCGTTTGCGCGAAGGCGGCCACGAAAGAACCTTTGTCGCCCAAGTATTGCTGGCCTTGAGCATGTTCGATTTCGTAGGAGGCGTATCCCTTGTTGTCGCCGGTGATCAGCTTGTTGAAGAAAGTCATGGAGGTGGGGTGGACGGCAAACCAGTTGAGGATGCCGATGAGCTTGCCGTCCGGTCGCCGGAACGCGAGCAACGTCATGGTCTTGTCCGTGTTGCTCTTGTAGCGCATCCGCTCTTCGGCCGGGTTGGCGTCGTAGGCCTTCGCGGAACGATTGACGCCGGCATTTTCGACCTCGCCTTGCACGAAGGTTATCGTGCCCGGTCCCAGGTTTTCCTCGGCGTCAAGGACGGCCTGGGTCGCTCCCTCCGCGATGACGTCGAAGTATTGCTGATGGAAGCTGCCGCCGACCGGATTCTTGGCCATCGCGTGGTGAAATCCGCCGGGCGCGCAATGGGTATGGGTTGCGGAGATAATCAGATTGTCATGTCGGTATCGGTCGCCAAGTTTCGCCCGCAAACGATCGAGGATCTCGAGCTTGAGGGGATGGGAAACGAACGCCAAGTCCAGGATGACGATGGCGAGGCGGCGGTCCCCCTTTGGCTCGGAGACGACGAAAGCTCGTGCCCACTGCCGTTGATGGATGCCGTTGGAGATCTGGTCCGCCCGGACGAACCCCGCCATTTGGACGCCGACGGCAGGCCCGGTGATGTCCTCAATGCCGACTCCGACGCGGTAGTTGGCGTTCGGGGCGACGTCCGCGCCGCATAAAAGAATCGTCGTCAAAACGGACTGCCAAAGGCCAGTCATGGTTTCGATGCTCCCCTTGGTGTTTGGCGAATGGCAATCGAACGTGGATTGGCCAGTTCTTCGGCAACGGATCGGCCATCGGGCTTGCGGGCGTCAGCCGGGCGGAATCATTACTTTTCCGAGCGGCAACAAGTTTGGTACCCTCGCGCCAGCCCGTAGGATCCATTTTCGCGAAGTTTCTTGGGAACTCAAGGAACGTTTGTCGGCGGGACGGGATTTACCGACGCTCGATGGCATTCTCCGACAGACCAGACGCGATTGCATATGGCCTGCCCATTCATGAAACTTCGGAAATGGACGACATCCGGCGAGCAACATTCGCGGGCAGGCTTGCGGGAATCATGTTCCGGCCCGCGACCCAGCATCATTAGAGAGGCGCGTAGGACTGAATCGGAGAAAGGAGCCTCGCGCCCCAGCCCTGCGGGCGCGAGAGTTCATTTGCTGATTCGCCTCTACAGACCACCAAGGGGCAATAAGCTCGACGGCGTTTTCCGTCCAATCGGCGGACCACTACTTTTGCAGCGACGCGGTGGTTTTGTCGGACTTGAGCAATCCCACCAGCTCTTCGAGCGACGCCACCACTTCCGGCGGAAACGCGTTCTTGTCGATGCTCCAGATGTTCACCGAAGCTGGTTTCCCTTGCACACGGAGCGGAATATGCACGGAGGAGGGAAGAATCCGGCTGAGGATTTGCATCTCCACCCCCGTCGGAGTGGTGGAGCCGTCGTTGACCGTGGTCTCCTTCTTGGAGGCGTATTGATAGAGGCCAAGCAGGGGACCGACGGCGCCATTGATCTGACGCGGGAGTTGCTTCATCCGCATCGAACTGGGGATCTCCAACGCCTGGGAGACAAACGCCCAGCGGAACTGGAAACCGTCCGCGATGCCGACGTCCATTCGATCCACTTGCGGATAACGTTCCGCGACCAGATCCCAAAAGCGATCGAAGTCCGCGTCGCTTTCGAGCGCCTTCGCAGCTCGCTGGCGCAACTCGTCCGAGATGACGGCGTCTTTCGACTTCAGTCTTTCGACGCAGAGTTCCGCGCGAGACTTGGTCGTGTCCACGTAGGCCCCTTCGCGGACTAACGCCATGTTGAAAAAGCCGATCATCATTTCTTCCCAGGTTTGGTCGCCGAAGCGAACCGAACGGGAGGGATCGGGATTGGAAAGGTTTTCCTCGGAATTGTCGAAGTGGGCGACACATTCGAGGACGGAACCTCGCGGCATCAGGACCGGTTGGCGGAACGTGTAGATGTTCTGCCAGGCGAAATCGTAGGCAGGTACGTCGAGCAGGACCTCTTCGCGACCGTCGGGGAACTTGGCCGTGTATTTGAACGACTTGCCCCGCAGGTGCATGTGGGGGAATAGCTCGAGCAGATAGGTGTCGTCACGGAAACGGACGCTCCCCTTGACCTCGTAGTTGGGATCATAGGGGGGAATCTCGAAACGCTGTTCCATGACGCTACGCGTGACCACTTCCCGTTTGATCTTGTCGGAGTCGGCGAAGACCAGGCCGATCTTGCTGCGGTCAGTCTGGGGCGTGCCGACGGGCGTGTAGTGCATCTGGAAGACGATCTTCGAGCCCGCCTGTATGCGCTTTGCCTTGCCGTCGTTGAGTATCATCGGCGGGGTGCCCGGCGCCATGGCGACGAGGTAGTTGGTGAACCAGCTACGCATGATGCCGATCCGCTTTTGAATGTCCCCGGGAATGGCGGCTTGCTCGGCGGCGCTGACGGGTCGGCCGCTAGGGCGGGATTCCTGGTCCCCGTCCTTGCGTTCGGCAATGTCCCGGCGGCGTTCTCCGTCCGATGCGCGGTCCCCGCGCCGATCGCCATCTCCACGGCCGCCAATACCGCGTCCGCGTTCATCTCGGCCGGGGCCCCGGAAATGTCCCTCGGTCATTTCCTTGGCGATGTCCGGAGGCACCACGAACGCGATGTTGTGGTGGACGACGGCAGGGTTGCCGGCGACGCACTCGGCGGCGGTGATCCACTTGTCTTCGGTCAACTTGGGATCTAGCACGAAGTACTGATAGGGGACCTCGCCGGTGGCGGGGACATGGTACTCATCCTTCATTTCCAGCACGAGATCAGGAGTCGGGATCCGCCAGCCCTCGGCGAACGGGACGGGTTCCGGCAGATCCTTCGGATTCCCCTCGGGCGCGCCGGCTGCCGCCCACGCGGCGAGCAGGCTCTTCTCCTGGTCCGTCAGCTTCGCGTCGTTGATGAAGTCCCCGTGTCGAGGATCGGCGTGCCAAGGAGGCATCCGTTGATCGCGAACCACTTCAACGATGGTTTCCGCCCACCCCGCGGACTCTTCGTACGACGTCAAAGAGAACGGCGCGATCTGGCCCG
>JAXMAQ010000082.1:0-22693 GCA_046350335.1 Planctomycetota bacterium | reverse complement strand
CCGGATGGCGGCGGCGTGTTCGTCCCCTTTTGGTTTGCATTCCAGGCCGACGAATCCACGATAGCCGAGATCGTAAGCTTCCTTGAGGACACGAGGGTAGTAGATCTCGCCGGTCCCCGGTTCATTACGCCCTGGATTGTCGGCCACCTGAAGATAACCGACTTGATCAAAGCCTTCCTTGAGTCGGCGGCAAAGGTCCCCTTCCGTGATGTGCATGTGGTAGAGATCCCAGTTGATCTTCACGTTGGGTGAGTTGACCTCTCGGCAAATCTTGACCGACGCCTCGCTGCCGTAGAGGCAGTGTCCCTTGTGGTCGACGCGGATGTTCATCGGCTCAAGGATGAGCGTTACGCCGTTCTCTTCCGCGATCGGTGCCGCCAGTTTCAGACCGGTGATGATGTTCTTATGCATCTCCTCCTGAGTCATTCCTTTTTGGTCGTTGCCTCCCACGACGGTCATGAGTTTGCAATCGAGTTGTTGGGCGACTTTGCACCCTTCCTTGATTGCCTTGACGAAACTTTCGTGGTTCTTAGGATTGTTGAGTCCAGGGACAAAACCCCACGCGGTGAACTGAGCGACGGCAATGCCCAGATCCTTGCATTGGCTGGCGATCTCGGGGATCTTCTTGTTCTGCCAAGGCCAGAACTCGATGGCGGGAAAGCCGTACTCGGCGGTTTTTTTGATCCGTTCGTTGAACGGCAATTTCGTCCACCACATCTCGACGTTCACCGCAAACTTGGTGTGCGGCGTCTTGCCGATGCTTTCCAGTCCCCCCTTGGACGTGTCAATCAAATCCTTGTTCGTCGCCTTGGTCTCCTGGGCATTGGCACTTGTCGCAGTGAGCATTGCCGCACCCGCCGCCATCCCCATGACCTCTCGTCGCGTCAACTCCATGGTTGTTCCCCTCGGTCCAAATTCTTCCGCCGACCGGTCGGCCGGACCTTTACTCTCAGCTTTCCCCCGTTCGTTGTCAACGAGTCACTCTCGATTCCGCCGCTCACGGCTCATTTCCGTTGCAATGGTTGGAAACGCCCCTCCTGGGAAAAGCGGCCAAGCCCTCGGCATGTGCCCGATACCGGCACCAAGGGAACATGGCTGGCGTGGTCAACCTACATCGTGGTAGGATAATCAGCTTCAGAAAAGAAATGACGCAATTCGCGGCATCCTTGAATGGGAAATAGGCCACGGCATTACGTTGTTGGGGTGTTGGAGGCGCGTTTGTTTGTCGTGCCCAAAGAAGCCCCTCACCCCGGCCCGCTGGGAGAGGGAGTTCAATGCGGCTATGCCACCTTCGTTTTCTGAGCGGCAATATCGAACGTCAGAAAAGTAATGTCGTAATGCCCGGCCCGGTCGCTGGGAGAGCCTTGGCGCTAGCCGCGTGGAGCGGCGTTCATGGATTGGCACCGGGCCCCGTCATTGCTTTTCTGAGCGGCAATATTAGGACTCCGATGCCTAGCGGCAAGAAGGCTTTGTTTAAGTAAAGGATGCAACAGCCGTGTTAAGAAATCTCTCGTCGCCCCGCCGACACTCCTCCCCCCTCCGGCTCCCCCGAGCCCCGAGGCCGGGCTTTACGTTAATCGAGATCATTGTTGTGATTGCCATCATTACCATCTTGGGGACACTGTTGCTCCGTGCATTTACGACAGCTCAAGGCACTGCAAGAGTTGCCAAAGAGTCAGCAGATATCGCGCAGCTCGCGATCACACTTGAATCCTTCAAGGTCCGCTTTGGAATCTACCCGCCAAGCCGAATCAGATTGCGTGAAAACTCTTTCTACCTAGCCAGCGATCCCTTCGACCAACACAGCGTTCAGTACCTCAGGAGAATTTGGCCGAATATCAACTTGATGGTTACGAATTCGGCAACACCTCCAACCGTCTTGGAGGAGAATTGCATACTTTGGTGTAAAGACGATCCCTCGAAACAAGCCACAGCGGGTTCAACTGCCGGAAATCTCAAGACTACGGGGAAAACCTACGAACTCGAAGGGGATGAATGTCTCGTCTTCTTCCTCGGCGGAATCTCCGAATTTGACCGAAATGACCCCACTAGGCCAATTCTGTTGCACGGATTCAGCAGAAATCCGCGGAACCCTGGAGGTGTTCCAAACGCTGCGGATCCACAGAGCGTCTCTCGCGAAGGTCCGTTTCACACCTTTGACTTTTCCCGGTTGTTCGTGAGAAAGGGTGATGCTCAGGTTGCTCCGAAGATAGCGACAGCCAATGACGACTACCGCGATTTCGCGGAAATCGGTGATCGCCTGGAAAACAAACTTCCAAGTTATCGCGGTCAAGGGGCACCAGATGGCGCAATTGCACCCATCGCCTACTTCAGCGCCTACGAGGGAAGGGGGTATCGTCCCAACGATTGTAACCTCCCAGAACCGCTCTGCGCGGATTCAACGGAGAAGGCTTGGCAACGTTTTCAAATAATGTGGCCACGCGTGACGATAGATGGTGGGGTGGAAACACCACCAGCTCAGCCGGCGCTTAATGATGGATTTCATCCGTATAGCCTGGGCCCGAATCCGTATACGATTAACCGCTCTTATGCCAGTAACAGCCGGAACGTAACCAGGAGACACGGAGCTGGGTGATCTGGCTATGGCGGCAGCAAGGCTCTTCGCCGAATCGGCTACCAACTCATTTCGACAGGTGCGCGGATGGAAAATTCGGCCGAGGTGGGAAACTCCCTCCGCCGATAACGTTCGAAACCTCCGATCCGGAGTACGACAACATCTCTAACGCAAGTTCCGGAAAACTCGTCGGGCCCTTCAGCGAAGGATTGCGGAAAGGACAATAATAACATGCAAGTCCGTCGCATTAACAAAGCGAAGATTGTACAGCGGACGCAGTATGCGGGGTTTACCCTAATTGAAGTATTGATTACCGTTGCTCTCATTGCGTTGTTGTCGTCAATAGGCTTGGTCGCCTACATTCGAAGCACCACCAACGCACGAGTCCAGTCGACGCGGAATCTGATTGCGGTGTTAAATGTTGGATTGCAAGAACGCATGGAGGCGTTCATCAATAAAACTGCCTCGCCTGGTGCACCAAAGGATTTTACGGATTCGAGAAACAATCCGGGTGACACGGGAAATGTCATAACTGGCAGCCCTATCTATCGCCGGCAGCAAGTCATGAACCGGCTTACTCAGATGCGCACGGCATTTCCGCAGCAGTTCTGGGATATCGCGCCTTACCCCGTGGATTCGTCCTTGGCCCCGGATACAGCTCGTTTAAATCCTCCCCCCCCCAACGCCTCGTTAAGTGCCTATGCCGGGAGCGGCGAATTGTTGCGGGCGTATCAACAATTGATGGTGCTAACCCGAAATGCCGACGGTTCACCAAATAAGACG
This sequence comes from Planctomycetota bacterium, assembly GCA_046350335.1. Classification (GTDB taxonomy): domain Bacteria; phylum Planctomycetota; class Planctomycetia; order Kolteriales; family Kolteriaceae; genus JAXMAQ01. Next base: position 19,335 of record JAXMAQ010000082.1, on the reverse strand, counting down.
GTGGCAAATACCCTTGTGAATGGAACTCCAAATACATGGCGAAACTGCTTTTTTCCAAACCCCCAGGATCTGTCGGGTTGTGTTCATGATCCTGCCACGGAAAGTTCGGAATGCCTCTTTCTTATACTTTCGCTACCCATGGAGGGGAGTTCGTTTGACATAAATAGCATTGGCGAACAGTATAAGGCCGACACGGATAATGACGGACTTATGGAGTTTGTCGATGCATGGGGCAAGCCGCTTCGTTTTTACCGTTGGCCGGTCGACTTCCATGCGTTCCGTATCGACATCAACGGAGAACTCCCAGCAAAAACCAACACAAATAGCTTCGACCCCGAAGGATTCCTCTATGATCAAACATGGTTCACGGGGCAGAATCGACGGCTATTCGAAACGCGTGGATACTTCCGCGTTCATCAGGCATTTACTGCGCTTCAAAGTTTATCCGTGGATCAGACGCGGTGGTTGCGGATGTTAATGGTGCGTTGAACACGGCGACTCAACCGAGAAGCTATCCTCTTACTTCGGTCATAATGTCATCGGGTCCGGATGAAGTTTGGCATTTTGTCACCTAGTTCCAATTCTCTTCCCAGTAGCCGCAATCCAGGAAAGCGAAGTCCCTATCCATTTGAAATGGATCTTCGCGGAGCGCGGGTTGACGCCGATGATCTGGAAAGCCTTTATGACAATATCGTCAATCTGCAAATGTCTAGTTCGCAATGATTTGGCTCGAAGAAGCCTGGCAAAGTGCCGGTACGAGGCGACAATGATGAAACTTTGTGGGTATGAGGGAACAATTCGGCGAACGAGCACCTGTAGCTGCTCGTCCACCCGCCCGGGGTTTACTCTAACGGAACTTCTTTGTCGCCGTGGGCATAATTTTTGCTTGCGACCATAACGATTCCGGTTGCGCTGGAAATGAATGATGGCAGACAGTTACGCGATACCTCGCGCACTCTCCAGGCGGTGTTTGCCGGGGCTCGCGAGCAAGCCATGTCGTCCGATCGCCCCGTTGGACTTCGGTTGATCTCGGATCCGAATGATGCATCGATCGTGAGGTCGCTGCAATATATCGAGGAAAGCCCTCCAATGATTGGGAAGGCAATGGTGGTTCATGCGAACTGGCCTACGCCATTTTCCCCCTCTGCGGCTGTTCCTACTCCCATCATCAACACCGTTGTGTTGCTTGGCGCGAATCCTAATACCCTCAAATCGTTTCTGCCGAGTTATCTGGATGCCTCGAACAACCCGATTTATACGGGTACGATCCGAATCGGAAATTCCGGCGATCGTCTAAATTTCACCGCTACGGAGGCCGGTCTGGATTTTAATTATGGCGGCAATCCTTATCCCAAGTTGACATTGAAGAATGCGATTACGTTGCCGATTCCTTTTGGCACATCAGTGGATCTTTCGAACACGAATGCGAATAATCCCACGACGGGCGAACCCTGGCATCCCGACTGCAACAAGTTCAGTAATGATCCGTTGGCTGTGGGTACGGATTTCGTTATTCCTCTCGGCTATCGGCCGAGGGCGGGCGAGGATCCGATCATTTTGCCGGCTGGCATCGTGATTGACCTCGGATACATTCCACCGCCGGCGCCGAATAATTCGAGCCAACGCATCAATCCTCCGAGTCAACAATTGTCGGCGATACGGCCATCGTTTGTCGGCTATGATCAGCAGGGGAAATGGGACATTCGTTGGGACATTATGATTTCCCCGTCTGGTCGAGTCATCGGGTCGGCGGCGGCTGAGCCGCAAGTGATCCTCTGGATACGCGAACAAACTGCTGGCGTGGACGTGGTGACCGTCGGTACTGATACAAGTAAAGCAGGCACGGACGATGGTTTTCGAAAGTTGATCCGCACGGTCGGCACGGGGAACCATGCTTTACTCGCCATTTTCACACGAACCGGCCGGGTTCAGAGTTCCCTACCCAATTTGGGTGAACTTCCACCTCCCTCGACTTTGCCGGCGCCGGTGGACAAGTCGATCGTGACCTTTAATGGCGTGAACTATTACAATCCATACGGGTATTATCAATTTGTTCTGTCAGGCAGTCGTGCAGGGATGTAACGAAACAGTTGTTAGACGTAGGGTGTTATTTGTGTCGTGGGGATAACGAGAACCCCAATTCAATGCATGCGAATGAAGCTCCGCATCGTTTGAATAAGGGATGAGCGAAAATGTTTAGAATTGCCGTTGATAATCGTCGCGGGCTTACCTTGATGGAGGTGTTGGTCGCGATATTCATCCTCGCGATTGGCGTCATTGCCATCATTTCGCTCTTTCCCGTTGGTGTCCAGACGATCCGGCAATCGGTCTTCGACACTCGTTCCACCATTATCGCCATCAATGCGGAATCCACTATTGAACTATTCGATTGGATAAATGATCCGTATTTGATGAATCCGCCGGCGAGAACTCCGAGCAACCCGCTTTCGCTTGGGCCCATGCCCGATCCGGGTGCACAAAACGAGCCGCTTCCCTTACATCCTTCGGACCCTTCGTTTCCAGCCGCTGGGCCGTCCACGAGTGCTTACGCGAAGCTGGTTAACAGTCTTGGCGCATCGATAGTCGCGTTTCCGACGACTGGCGACTCGGGCGAGGGTTTTCCCGTTTATGTCGATCCAGTCCTTGCCAACAACATGGCGTTTCAAGATGACTCCTCGACCGTGGATCTCGTCGATTTGGCATATAAGCAAATAGGTATTCGAAGTAACTTGGCTCCTCCAATGTCGACGTTTACACTAGTTGATTTTACCACGAATCCTTTGCCATATTTTGACCTGCCAATTCATACCGTTTCGGATGTTCAGACTGTTCCAGTCGGTGTGGACATTGGTGGTTCTCGAACTGTCGTCGATCGTCGGACCGCTTTCATGCGTCAGTGGTTGTATTCAGACGTGGATCTCGAGTTCGATTCACAGAATCCAGTATTACCTCGAAATCCCGCAAGGTCTCCGGGTATTTCTGTCCAGCCATGGGAGTATTACCAATCCATTCTTCCTCCGGTTGACTCCGCAGCCGTTCCATCGGGAAATAGCAAGGTTCAGGCGCACTCCACGGCGATTCGATCGCTTGAGTTTCATTGGGCGTTTGCAATCAACGGGCGAAGAATCAACAATGGCATTCCCGCTGACAGCTGGGAGTCACTCAGCATACTGGTATTCAGCCGTAGGAACTTCGCGGACCCTTATCGGTTGACTAGAGGATGTTTTTTCAACAAGAGTAATCTGGCAACCATTTCATGGCCGGTGAATCCAACGGGTCGAGAGACGTCTCGCCCCACAATTCGGCGTGGAACTTGGCTCATGGAGTATGCGGTTACGGGCGTTGCTCGCACGGACACTTCGGCCGCGAACAAACCGATACATCGACGCCAAATCAAATTTCATCGTGTTGCCGCATTGGATGATCCAGTTCTTGATGCAGGCGGTGGAAACTGGATTCAATCTGTGACGCTCGAACAGGCCGTCGATGACGCAATGTTTCCCGAACATGTTGATGGTGCACTTCGACAACGGCCCGACCGGTTCAGTGCGCCTGCGAACACATCCAGTGGTGCTACTCCACTGGGACCGGTGTATTTTGGAACGACGGCGGTAACGGCAACCCCTGGTATTGCGACTCCGACGCTTAGTACTCACGTATGGGTCCCCGTGATCATATGGGACGGTTTAATTGACGTTTTAAAGATCAAGGACTGAGCCATGATGCGAATAAAGACAAACGGTGCTCGCCTTGATTACCGTTCGATCGAGTCGATGACGACTAGTGATGCGTTGGGAATTCGGTTTGCAGGTCGTGCGGGATTCACGCTTGCCGAATTGCTCGTCGCCATGGGGCTGAGCGTGTTCCTTCTCGCACTGGTAGCGGCTCTGTTAACGGCGGCCACTGGCGCGATCAATACGTCGCAGGGGATCGCCGCCGCCGACCAGGCCGTGCGGGATTCCGTAACCGTTCTTAATGACGACCTGAAGAGTATTTATCTTGCCTATAACGGCACGCCGCTGACTCTTGGCGAGCTTTTCACTGACGCTGAAAAGGCGCCGAATCAGGGTTATTTCATGATCGAGAATGACCGAGCCTTGCCGGGGATGGACAATAGCGGCCTTCCCGTCGAAATTGACACGGATGATGTCTTGGCCTTTACCGTTGGCCATCCGGTCGCGACCAAGGCGTCCGATTACTACTATGGCCGAGTGACGAACTTGCCCGGGGTATCCAATCCGCCGGGGAATCGAAACATCGTCAACGATCTCGGCGAGTATTTCGATAATCTGCATGGAACACCTTATTCGCGTTTCGATGTTCCGAACAACGAACAGTACACTAGCCGTTTTGCCGAGGTAGTCTATTTCCTCAGGCCGCAAGGACGGCAGTACTCGTCGGCGGATTTGCGCACCGATCCTTCCAATCCGAATCTCGCGTCCCCTTCGACGCCAGCCCTGTATACGCTTTATCGCAGGCAGCTTCTGGTTGTGGAAGGAGCGCAGGAGCTCAACCGGAACGTCGCCGCCAATCGGCCTGGGTTCGTGCTCGGCCCCCCGCATGTGCCCACGGGCAAGAGCTTCTACGATATGTTCGACCTGTCGGCGTCGCGAGAGTACGACGCAGCGACGGGCACATGGCTATTCCCCGATGGGGCCGGTCCGCCACTGGCGCGCATTCATTTCAATACGCTCGCGGATCTTGCGAAACGAGAAAACCGGTTCGGAATGCGACACGTTCAGTTCCCGCATCCAACGAACATGGGAGAATTTCTATACCGGGCTGTGCCGCTTTCGCATCCCATTCAGGGGAATCCTATTGGACTATTACACGACTACTTGCGTTCGGTTCCAACGAACCCGGGTACAGATCCCAGTTTGGTTGTGCCGTGGTTTGGACGTCCGACGCAATTTGAAACGGGTCATCCCAATTTTCAATTGTTTCCGCAGCCGACAGTGAATCGTCAGCTGCCGTTAGACATGGTGGATGCGGATTTGGATGGAGTTATTGACAACTACCGAGACTTTGTTGGTCAGCGGTATGGCGATGACGTGTTGTTGACGAATGTTGTGTCGTTTGACGTCAAGGTTTTCGAGGATTTGGAATTTCCAAATGCGCTCCCTACCGGCGGTGGAGTCGTTGATCAGATTAGATTGCTTGCGCCTGATCGGGTGAATGCGGTCAACGACAATGACATTACGGCAGCCCCATTTAACGTGACTGGCGTCGCGGCCGCGTTCAACGCTACGACAGATGTTACTACGAGAGGCATTAGCGGGGCAGCCTTTGTGGATTTGGGATATGGCTATGATAATCTGCGCGCAATGTTCCAATTGTACCGTCCGCCCGGGGCTATTCCCACGCCATCACGTTCGTATTTTTATCCGGGAATTGATGATGCGACGCTCGCAATGCGTTACTCTCGCTATACTTTTTCGCCAACCGCTGCGCCATTTGGCTTTCCGGTTCGCCCATATATCGACCATTCGAATACCGGTGCAGCGTACTATGACGCGCAGTTTGATGCGGTTGCGGGAGCTGATGGCATTCTTGGGACGGCTGACGATTTTACGGGGGCTCAACTCGAGACGATTCAACTTTTGAGTAGTATGGCGCGGGGTGCGGATTCCCAACCGGGGCGAACTGGTGATGATGATGGTAACGGAGTGCTGGAAAATGGTGAGGAGTATCTTACTCCCGGGTCAGACGACATGTCACCGAGTTTTCTTTTTTCGTATCGCACACCCGGTCGCGTTGGTTCGACGAGTTTAGGCGTAGGCGGCGGATTTGACCAGGAGGAGGATCTCAATTGGGGCTTTCTCAATCCGCGGAACACGTATGACACGTGGGTCGCGGGGTCGTCGGATTATGATCCGAACCCGGATTTGCCGGGTGCAACTCCGACGCCCAATCCGAAGTTTCGACCCGTTCCGTACCCGAGACCCTTAAAAGGGATTCAAATAAAGATTCGGGTTTTTGACGCAAAAAGTGGTTTGGTGCGGGAAGTGACATTAAGGCATCACTTCGATTCTAAATAATAGTCTCGCGATGATCCGGTGGTTGGCGACATCAATCGCGTCGGTGAAATCGGCACATCTATTTCCCGTCTGGGGAGGTTCTGGCATGAAAGCGCAAAGTTCCAATCGTATTGCCGCTCAGAAAAGTAATGTCGGGGCCCGGTGCGGCTTTCGCCAAGGCTCTTCAAGCGACCGGGCCGGGGAATACGGCATTACTTTTCTGATGCTCTATAAGAACGACCGACGAGGCGTGATTCTCATCATCGTGCTTGGTCTACTCGGACTCCTGGCGGCCATTGGAATTACCTTTGCCGTCCTCGCGAGATATGAAGGACGCGCGGCGCTCAATTTTAAACGGTCGTTCACGACGAATGCGAATACCGCATTGGATATTCCAGCACGGCAGCTTGCCCAGTTTGGCATCAGCCAGCTTATCTATGACACGCGGCGGACGAATTCGGCGCTGCGGGGGCATAGTTTGCTGCGGGATATGTATGGCTCGCCGATCGCCAATGACGGAAGCCCGGGGGCCGATCCGGAGGCGAAGGACGAAAACGTCGATCCGAAGACCTACATCGGTGCTTTTAACGGCACGGGGATCTTTTCCCCTTTGACGTGCCGACGGCGTTTGCCATCGCGGACACCGATCTAAGGATTGTGGGGGCAAGCACGATTGCCGGCACGATCGAGCCGAAGGAGGTCGCGTACTTCCTCGGCAAGCTTCGGCCGGTCATCGGTTTCAAATCCGATGGCACGCCCATCAACACCATCGGCACCTTGGGGACGATGCCAAATCTCGGTCCGACGTTTCCCTTTAATTTCACCCATTTCTCGGCTTTGGCACGCGCGGACGGCACGGTGATGCGGGTGGCGACGAGCGATGGCCGAGAGCCGGAACGCTATACGGGAGGGCCGGGGAATCCGGACTTCTTCGGATATGACGAAGACTATGACTACCCCGACTTCAACAACATGTTCCTCGCCATGGAGCGGGCGGACGGGCAGATCATTCTGCCGTCGTTCCATCGGCCACACTTGATTAAGCAGTTCGAAGACGCGGGGGTGTTTCAGAACCAGTACAACAACCCGAACGACGCCAATGAAACGAGTGATACCCGGCGGACGCTCGCTTGGCGCGACAAGACGCATGGCCGGGAAGTCATCCTTCGGCCGCGCGAACTGGAGTACAACGCCAGCGTGGTCTTTAACGAGTCCACGGACACGGCGACGGGGCGCGAACGAGGCTATCGTTGGCGCGACATGAAGGACCTCGACGGCAGTGGGGCAGTGGGGGATTCCCCCGAGGAACTGGATGTCGATACCGACGGCGACGGCATCAAGGACGCGATCTGGATCGACCTCGGGCACCCGGTGCAAACGGTGAACGGCAAGACCTTCAAGCCCCTTTTCGCCTTCAAAGTCCTCTCGCTCGACGGCAAGATCAATCTGAATACCGCCGGCAATCTGCTGCCGGAAGACCTCACTTCTTTAGGCGGCCCCGCGGATACCGGGCTTGGCGAATTGCATAACTCGAATCTCGGTGCCTCGGTGACGGAGATCAATCCGAAGCACGCGTTCTTGCTTGGGGAAACGCGGACCGGCGTGAATGAATTACCGATGCCGGAGTGGCAGAAGAACTCTTCGGGAGCCGGCGACGGGCCGCTGGCGTACGCGCGCATGCTCGGTGTCTCACAGGATATCGCGACGATCGGCATTCCCGGTCGTTACACGCAATATGGTCAGTCGCCGGTCGCGACCGATCGGCCAGGAGTGACGGATACAGACGACAACGGGACGGCGGACGTCTTCTACTCGAATGAGTACGACTTGTCGGCGTATGGCCTCTTTGCCGGCCGGCCCGATTGGAACGGCTTGGGCTATTACTTCGCCCCGTTCGAGGAAGCGTTCACGGGCGTGCCCGCCGCGAGCATCAAGGCTCTTTCGGGACGATTCGTCAACTATCCCGGCGAGACCGGGAATAACCGAACGGCCAACCGGGCCTACAACGCCGCCGCTCTCACGCCAACCGCCTTGACGAAAGACGACGCGATCGAGATGGACCTTTACAGTTCCTCCTCCAGCGACTGGGCGTTCGACGAATCGGATCTTGAACGTCTCTATCGTTCGCGGGACATCGACGCGGCCATTCTTTCACCGCGATTGGCGACTTTGCTGCAGAACAATCTGGGAAGTTCGTCGACTCCCGCCGGCATGGATCCGGAGAACAATACCCAGCATCAATCGACGCTGCTTCGCGAGGAGTACGCTCGTCAGCGCATGCCGCCTCTTCACGCACGCGAGTTGGGATTTGATTAAGTTCAACACGCCCGCGTTCTTTACCAGCGCCGGTGACCCGGGCGCTCGGAACGGCACTAAGCGAGGACCATTCGGAAATTGAAACACGCATCAGGTTGCATCACGGCGGATTTCCGCTGGCGAATAGCGGGAATAATCTGCTGCTATGGATCGCGGAGGGTCTGCACACGCGTCTGAATCTTTCCGGGGCCGACAAGATGGGGACCTGGATCCGCTTCGGCCGTACACGGTGACGGATGCCGCGATCGATCAGGACCGTTCGCGACTCGCGGCGAAGATCTATATTCTGCTCCACATGGCGGCCCGTCCCAATCCAACAATGCGCAGACGCGGACGCTGGCCCAACTCGCAGTGAACATCGTCGACTTCATGGACGGCGACGACGTGATGACGCTTCTCGCTCATGAAGACGACGACCCAGTTCGCCACCAACTTCGACCTCGGCCACTCCCCCCGCCGATCCCAACCACGTCGTCTTCGGCTTTGAACTCCCCGCCTCGTAGAATGAAGCCATGGTGATTCAGTATCAGTACAATGACGGAACGTTCTTCGCCATCGCCATACGATAAAGACACGGTTTGGGTTTTCGCCGAGTTATTTAATCCATGTCGGCGTCGACTTTGGAAGCGTCGACTTGATTGATCCACGTTCGGTGTCGCCTGACCAGATTCTTATTCATCGTGATTTCAGTTAAGGGTTATTGATCGGAGCTGCAAACAGTGTTCAAAACGTTGACTTTAAATACCCCACTACGGACTTGAATCAGCGTCGACGTTTCCAACGATCGCTGATACTGACGACTGGCAAAGGTGAAGTCCTTAACGGATTCTTTGTCGGTCCTCCATGCCCAATGAGCACGACTTTAATCGTGTGATGGGCATTGCACATAGTGCTGAAGTACAAAGAAGCTCCAACTTCAAAGTATTGTTCGACAAATATGACCCAAAACGAAGGTGGCAAGCTCAACAGTTTTACTGCAGATGAACTCGCTCGCTGCGATCACGCTACTGCCTCGATTTACGAGATCGAGTTTATAGGCGGTGCAATCCATTCGATCATTCAACGAACACAATCCATACATCCAGCTTGATCGTGTGATAGTGACGACGAGTAAACCGCTCCGTCTGCGAAGGGGGGCGCGCATGAAGTCGAGGACTCAGGCGTCGCTACTCCATCGTTGTTGACCGTTCGAGCTGCGAACGTTTACGTGTCGGGCGGCCGGTGAGACTTTCGCGCAGTTGATCTGCAGCTTTCGGATTTCCCGAATGCTAACGACTACAATATGTACGAATATTTAGGTTCTCCTGATGCGTAAGGCAAATATCGATGGATTCATCAGGAAATACTGCTGCACCAGCTACCACTTCTTTTCACTCGCTCTTCACAGATCCTAATTCGTCGCCACCTGTTGGACGTGGCGCTGCAAACCAGGGCAGGGGCATCGCCGACGTCTCACCCTTGAATCATCGTGTTGCGACGCCGCTTGAGCTACTCGCCGGCCCGTTTGTATGGTACGCATCAATGGCAACCTAACACTACGCTTAACGGGCTGCGACGGCTACTCCTATAAACTCGCCACCGAAGGACTACGCGGAATGGAAACCCCGGTTCACGGATGACTTTAGCTACAACGACTCGGCCGGGAACAATAACCGCAATCATCGTGATCGCGTGGTCCCTTGGCTCGAGGATAACCGAGAGATTCACCCGTTCGATCGAACGTCGTGGAGTCCACCCCCGCGGCGCCATTGGCACCGATGTTGCCCGACTTCATCGGTTCTTCGAGTTTGTCGAATGTCGAAACCGGATGATGGGGGCCGAGCAACTAGATTCTGCGACGAGTTCTTTACTTCCGCGGGCGCGGGTCCCGGGAAAGATCTGTTTGAACACGACAACGGACGAAGAGGTGTTCCGCGCTCTTCGACGATTCTTGGGTGATGCCCAGTCAATTGATGAATAACACTGGGCGCGCCGACGCGCCGCAGCGGTTGCCTTCGAACGATTTCCCCACGACCGCGGAGACCTCGATTCCCCTTCAATCCTCGCCATAACCTTCGTTTCGGAAGGCTCTTCACGTCCGCGTGGGATAATGCCGGAACTCCGTCTTTGTTTGGACGAGACGGCACGTTTACCGCTTGACGGCAAAGCGCGCTGGTCGTGAGTCCCCAGACATTTTGACGCTCCCGCGTTGGTCGCCAGCCCAGGTGCCGACGCGACGGCTCCGACCGCCGCCCCACCGCATCAACGAGTAAAAACGCACCGGACGATGGCGCGGCAGCGGCCCGGAATTGATCAACGACGGCGGGAGCGTCGATCGCTCCTGGCCGGGATCCGGCAAGGACAGGTTCATTCGGAGGTTTACCGAATCGTTCCTCTTGAGCCGGGCGGGAAGGATGGCATCACGGGAACCGGGGATGACAAACCGTTCCGCAGTTTTGCGCGCCGAGGCTTTCGGACACGATTCTTCGGCAGCGGAACTACGCACATTTGGATGATCCAGAGGGAACTCGTGTCGGCGATACAACGAAACCCGCGGGTTCCGGCGAGTACATGGTCAACTTGGTGAACAATGATCCGACGGACGTCAATGCGTCCGCGACCAGCCCGAACTGGACGCCGAGGCTCTTTGATCCGGTGGCGAATCCGTATCCATCGGGAAAATCCACGGACGCGGTACCGACAACCTGGGAAGACCGAACCAAGGAGACGGTCGGAATCACGCCGTCCATGACGGTGGATTACTCGGCGGAGGATGTAGGGGCGCTCAAGATTGCCGCCGCGTTTCCCGTGAACACACGGGACTCCTGGATGCTGGAAACCGAGCGGAATCGGCTGCTGGCGAAAATCGCCGGCAACACGACGACGCGGAGCAATGTGTATGCGTGCTGGATGACGGTCGGGTTCTTTGCGGTGGAACCAGGGACGGAGAATAGCAGCGTGCCGTGCCTCAACGAGGAGATCGGGATCGACAACGGGACGAACGTTCGGCATCGAGTTTTCTTCATCGTGGATCGCAGCATCGCGACGAAGTATGACGGTCCGCCGGAAAGTGAAGACGCTGTAAGCATCGACAACATGGACTTGTTGACGAAGTTGACGATCATTGAATAGCGGGAACCCGATGGCGTTTTATGCGAGTTTGATTGAGCGTTGGAGATCGCGTTTAGATTCCGCCCCAAAACGCTCCGCCCAAAATGTTGTAGAAGGATCCAAGGTTCGGAGGTAAGAACGGGCCATTTGCGCACGACGCACTTATGGTAACTGGAGTGCCAAACCATATTGCGTCGTCTAGACCCGATTCCTGTGATGAGAGAAACCATTTTATGGTTGTTGTTGACCCTATGTATGGAAGGTAGACGTCTTGGGACATGCCTCCCCAGCGAGTGATCCACGAGGTTGCTGTCACGTAAGTGGGATTAAGAGATGCTGGGGCGGGTATCCGCGTCCCGATTTCGGTATTCGTGTTCGTGTCAACAATCCCAATCCATAGCCCTGACTGGTTGTACGGCGCAATCCCGAGGACATGGTCGGCGACTTTTTTCCGGAAAGGTTGTGGGTTTCCCGTAACGTGTTTGCCGATTCGGAATACCAGCGGATTGTTGAAACATACCCCCTCGCCAGTATTTGCCGTGAATACGCCTCCTGTAATTGGGACAGCACGGAGCAAAGTCCCGTCTCCGGGCATCAAGGAGTTGCAGAATAGCGCAAGATAGCGAATGTTCGGCCACGCGTCGGTTGCTAGGCCAAAATGCAATTCGCGATTGAGCCAGTATTCTCCCCAGCCGTCGTTCGTGACGTAGTTCCAGTCAGTTGGTGAGATCGGAAAACGTTGGTAGCCTCCTTCTGGCTCAATTGCCACAACCTGATTGGTTCCGATCCTCGTAAGTGTTGAAGTTGCAAGCAGGAGCCCGAATGAGAAATTAGTGGGGATGTACGTACACCGATTTGCGATGTGGTTTTCGATATCAATGACTTTTCCAATTATCGCCATCTCTATACCCTTGTGACTCCTGTTAATGTTGGAACGACCCCGCCAGGGTTTACCGTAAAGAAGTTGGAGAATGCGCCTGTGCATTCTGTTTTACGCCACACTTGACCTTTCAATGGTGAGTTGCTAGCTCTCGGATAAAACGATTCGAAGATCGCTTCCTTCTCATGGATTTCGAGTCTTATCGAGATTCCGGGCGCGAGAATGGTCGTCCAAGTAATAATGCGGAGGGACGTGTTGGTTGCTGCTGGGTCGTAGCTTAGAACGTGGGTTCCGTTGAAAATCGTCCATCCAGATGTACCGCCAGTGAGGTTGAGTTCGAACTGGGCCAGGGTGAGGTCCGGCGATAGATCGAAGAATGAGTTGTATACGTTCAGTCCTCTTCCATCGTCTAGGCCGGCCTGCGGGGGATGGCACCAAAACTACCGTTGTTTGACCCATCGAAGAACACCGTCTTGACGTGGGTGCATTCAAAGGGGGAGGGGGAGTTGGGGAAGGATGGGTTGGGGTGGGAGAGCGTGCTCCAGGGAGGGGAGGCGGCGGAAGAGGCGTTTAATATCGGTGTCGATCTGGTTTTGACGACGGACGAGGGAGGCGAGGCGGGCGTGAGGGTGCGGGCCAGTCGGGGAACATTGCGAGCCTCAATGCCGGGGGAAGGTCGATCGATCAAGAACGCGGCAACGTTGGGAACGTCGGTTGGTCAATGACGCGGATGCCTCGGGTATGTCCATGGGTCAAGATTGCCGAAACTTTGGGAACGTCGAAGTTAGGGGAGGCCGCGGGGTCGGCCGCGGGCGTTGTCCGCTGGGGAAAGTTGCGGGCATTCGGTGGTCACTCCGCTTCGGGGATCGTGAGGCCGGCGGCGATGAGGACTTGTTCGAGTTGTTGACGCGCCGCCAGAGTCGCTTGATGTCGACGTCGTGAGCGTTTTGCCGCCGGAGAAGTTCGTCGACGAGGCGGGCCGGGGATTCGGTGAGCAAGTGGGGCAAGGGATATCTCGGCGTGAATGGTTGTTGAGGACAGAAACCCTCACCCTGGCCCTCTCCCCTGGAGAGGGGCGCGGCGGCGGCAGGAAGACCCTCACCCTGACCCTCTCCAGTCCAGGGGCGACCGCATTGACGTTGTGGGCCTGGGAGGAGGGGATGAAGGAATGAGGACAGAAGACCCCTCACCCTGACCCTCTCCAGTCCAGGGGCGACCGCATTGACGTTGTGGGCCCGGGGAGAGGGGATGAAGCTGAATGCGGACAGAAGACCCCTCACCCTGGCCCTCTCCAGTCCAGGGGCGACCGCATTGGCGTTGTGGGCCTGGGAGAGGAGATGAAGGAATGAGGACAGAAGACCCCTCACCCTGGCCCTCTCCCGGGGGGGAGAGGGGAAGGAAGGATGAAGGGAAGATAAAGGACATGGGCTACTCGGGTGAACTTTCCGCCTCTGGTTGATAGTGGGTCTTTCGTCTTTCAGTTCTCATCGCTTGCTCCCATCCCTGACCCCTCATCCCTCATCCCTCATCCCTCATCCCTCATCCCTCATCCTCAGCCTTCAGCCTTCAGCCTTCAGCCTTCAGCCTTCAACTCTTCAACCTTCAACCTTCAACCTTCAACTCTTCAACCTTCAACCTTCATCCTTTTTTTCATGATGGATTTCCTTTGGTAGTCGGGGTTGTTCGGCCGTAGCGGGCGGCTTTGGCTGCCGCGTCGTCGTCGCCGCCGTAGGTCTTCTTCATGGAGGGAGTAGACGGAGTAGCTGGGCGATGACGCGGCCGGTGCGGCTGTCGCGGTAGGTGATGAGCCGCGGGTCGGCGGACCTCGGACCGAGGGCGTCGAGTCGAGGAAGTCGTTTTAGTTCTTCCGGGTCCTCTTGGAGGAACTCGGCGTGGTCGCTGCTGGAGAATTGGAGCGTGGTGATCTGTTGGGAGTAATCGAACTCGACGTCGGTGAGGATGGCGCCGATGGATTCCCAGCCGGTGGTGAGTAGTTGCCTTCCCGTCGACGGCGGCGAAGTGGACGCGGAGGTTGAGACGCGCGAAGTCGTATTGCAGACCCCCGAGGGTACAGCCGCCGGTACGGATGATGTCGCGGCGAGCTTCCTGAATGGCTGCGCGAGTTTGGCGAACTGTGCGAGTCGCTCGGAGGATCGGCAATGAGTACCGTTCAAAGCCGACGGCGAGCGATTCGTCGTACGGCGCATCTCGATTTCGGCACCCGCGACGGCATGGGCGCTGCCATGGCCGGTCGTGGGTAGCGGACGCTGAGGGGGCTCGTAGTAGGCGTAAACCAGCCGCACGTCATCCGGGAGGACGTAGGGAGTGGGGCGACGGGATCATGTTTATAGACGTGGTAGCGTGTGACGTGACTCTCTGGTTGCGATCGATGGTGCCGAGAGAGACCGGCTCCCAGGTATCGCCGTCATCCCAGGTGGCCAGGAGCCGCGGGGGTGCGGAGGAAAACGGTCAAAGAGGTTTGGCCGCCGTCGGTGCTGTAGTTTTCGACGGAGAGGGGGGCGGGAAGGATGTTGGCCATGTGCCGCCGATCCGGATGACTGATCTGCCAGACGCGCGCGACATCGGCATAAGTCGGGGAGCCCGCAGGCCCAGAAACGCCAAAGCCACTTTCAAAGGCGGGATTCCAGAGTTTATCGAGGCCGCCCCCCAGGACATGAACGTCCGCGGCGGCGGTTTTCTCCGGGCCATAGATTTTGACCGCGGAGTAACGTCCCTCGAGCGATCGGCTGAGCTTCATCGAGAGGACATGGTGTGGATTCTCGGATTGGAAGTCGTTGAGAGTGAGCGTGACGGCGGGCGCGGCGGCGACGTTAAGGAATCGCCAGGTGCGTAGGCTCATTCCGTCGCCCGGGTGAAAGAGGATGCGGAATTGGGGATAGAGGCCGAGCAAGCGGTCGACGCCACCGCGCAGGGTTTCGGACCCGAAGACGATTTTCTCCTGACTTTTGTAATCGAGGGGAGCGAGATCGGAAGCGACGTAGGGGGTGCCGGCGATGGGGGCGGCTTGCATGGCGGCGAGTTCGCTGGTTGCGTTGTCGAAGAGGGTGCGCAAGATCTCATCGGTGGTGGCGTCATGTTCGATCTCGAACGCGCGGTCGTCGTCGTTGTCGATCTTGACGTTGAAAACCGCGCGGGATAGGTGGAAGGTCGCCGCGCGCCGTTCATAATGGTGACTTCCTGGGCGGCTCGGCGGGTTGGATCGTAGGCGACGTAAAGGGATTTCGGCGTTGGCCGCGGCGCCGGGCGATTTCGTGGATGCTCTTCGAAATGGCGTGCTCCACGTGCCGGCGAGATAGTCATCGTCGGTGAATTGCAAAAACGCTCGATGGGG
Organism: Planctomycetota bacterium; assembly: GCA_046350335.1. GTDB lineage: Bacteria > Planctomycetota > Planctomycetia > Kolteriales > Kolteriaceae > JAXMAQ01. Next base: position 3,680 of record JAXMAQ010000082.1, on the reverse strand, counting down.
AATCGGCGTGGCATGCTGTGCTTGATGCATCGTCCAAGAGAGGCGCGCGGGGTGGCTGTAGCTGAACTGCAGCTCCAGGTCGCAGACCCGCGAGGTGACGAAATCGACCTCGATCCAGGTCTCGAGCGTCGGATCAAGATAGTGCATTTTGAGGGACATGCGGGCTAGCGCTCCACGACGTTGATGGTGCCGGCCGCGAGGGTGGCGGTTCGGCCGGATGGAAAGGAAGCAACCAGGGAATAGCGGTCCCTCCCGCTGGGGAGGGGACCGGTCTGAGTGGAAGAAAGGGAGACGCGAACGAGTTTGTTGGGACCTGTAGGGGTCTCGGTCACCGCTGGGACTGTCAATAGGGTGTCGGCAAAGGCGAGCGTGAGATCAATGGTTGCGTCGAGGAGGGGAGGCCAGCCACCGCCGCCGGTCCATTGGAGCGCCCTGCCGTCCGCATCCAGATAGTCGTCGCCGACCACGAGGACCGGTTCGAACGGCTCCCGGAGATTGATGACTTCGAAACGAAACTCTGCGTGTATTTGATCGCCTGGCCCATAGGTCGCGATCACCTGCAGGGAGCGGAGTTCCCGGCGACGAGAGGTGTTATAGATGCAGTTTTGCAGGGGAGAGAGAGTGAGTTCGATCGTTGACGAAGGTGAAGTGATCGTGGTCCAGTCCGCGATTTCCCTGCCGTTGGAGATGCAGTCGAGTCGGTAGAGGATGGCCGTGGGAACCGCCGGTGTTCCGGTTTTGTCTTGAAAAGAGACGGTCAGGTAGGCGGTCGTGTTTTCGTGGATGTATGCCAGGGGCATGAGCTACTCCGAGAGAGAAAAGGTCGCGGCGCGCGTCGCTAGAGAGAAAAGGACGGATGTGATCGGGCGGGAGAACTCGACCGGCCCTCGAGAGGGTAGAACCGGCCGGGCATTTTTCCAGAAGTCCATCGATAGCGGGCCGACGGAATACGGGTCGCTCGCGCCATTGAGGAAAAGTTTGTTCGCGTCCAATACGTCTTCGTTTCCGGGATCGCAAAAGCCGCCGGTTCGGCCGTCATGACGAGATTGTTTCCGGCGGCGTTCATGGCGTTCGCGGTGCCATCCGCGAGCACCTGATAGCCGCTGCAGTTGATCCAATGTTCGGCGTCGTTGGTGATGTGCGGCTCGAAGGGTCGGTTGCCGGCGCGGGTAAGTAAGCAGTTGGCGAAATAGACGCCGGAATCATTGCCCGATCCCGTGTTCTGGATGCGCCATCTCTGGACGGTTCCGGTATTGGCGAACAGTGCGAAATGGCAGTTCCAAAACTTCGTCGTGGAGGTCGTGGACGTGTGCAGGAGCGAGCGGTTGGTGGCGATGGTGTCCTCGATCACGTAGACGCCGTTGGCGCGAATTCCGCCGGATAAACTGGTTTCGCCGCTCGTCAGATAGGTGTTCTCGCCCGTGGTTTTCCAAACGATATTGAGCCAGGTGCCGATCTCCCATTGTCTCGGGCCCATGGAGAGCCTGCATTCGTCCCGATGCGTGACCCGGTAATTCTCGATGACGATTCGCCAGGAGTCCGGATCGTTTTCGTTTCCCGGAGACATGAGTTGCGAGAACCTGGCCAGTCCATTGAAGAAAGTCGCGCCCGGGTAACTCTCTTTCGACGTACGACAATTTCGGACGACGAACAATGCAACGAAGCCGGTGCCGCCGGTATGGCCGTAGTAGCTATCGGACGCGGCATCGTACTTTGTCGTCACGCCATCGACCGCGGAATCGGGCGCCCGCCCGAACCTGGCGTTGCAGTTGTCGAAGATGACCTGATGATCGCCGATGGATTGATAGGCGTTGAACGCGTTCACGCCGGAGGCGGTCGAGTTCATGTAGCCGCAGGCGCAGTTCTGGAACAAGGCGAGCCCGCCGGAGTTGCTGCCAAGCGTGCTCGGGCCATGACGTCCGCTGTAGTAGGTGTCGGAGTTTCTGACGACGGCCAGTTTGCCGGACTCGTTGGCAACCTTGACGCCGTAGTTCTGCCAAACCTTGGTCGCGTCGCAGCCCCAGCCGTGGAAGTCGACGTCATCGACGAAGGAGCCGTCCCCTTGAATGAAAACGCCGTCCCCGCGCGTAACCACGTCCCCGGTGGACGCCCAAGCGCCGCCGTCGATGGCCTCGAAATCAATCGTGTTCGGATCGACTGAACCTCGAGCATGGACGTGCAGAACGCCACTGGACCAATACCAAGAACCGGGGTTTACTTCGACGGCCGCCGTGGAGGTTCGGTAGGCGTAGGCGGACAGCTGCGAGATGATATTTGTGGCCTCGCGAAGCCAGCCGATGCGGTTTGCAAAGGGGTAGGTGTATCGGTTATTTCCCGCGGAGGTCCATTGTGCCGTGTTTTTAAGGATTGGGACGGAGAATGCGGAAAGGACCGGCCTGTCGCCAGATCCGTACGCTCCAATAGTGACGTTCGGCAAAGTCAAGCTGAGGCCGAGCGTGCCTCGAAAGGTATCTCCCCGGCGGAAAAGGACCGCAATATTTCCCGCGGAACCCTGGATCGCCGTGTTCGCTTTCTCGATCGTCCGCCACGGGAGAAGCTCCGTCCCGGGGTTGGAGTCCGACCCGTTCGCCGCCACGTACCGCGTGGTCGTCCGCTGGACGTTGCAATACGCGGTCCAAGCGTCGATGACTGCCGTGATCCAAGGCGTCCAGGCGGCCGAGATTGGCCTTGGCATCGGTCCGGCGATGTCGAACGCGCTCATGCTCATGCAGAGTGTCCTTGAAAATGTCGTGGCCGCGCGATTCCCACGCGCGGTGTTCCTTATCACTCGCCCTGGATGACAGGGTCACTGCGAGTGCTTACATGCGGCTCGGGCAAAGCTCGCCCGGTATCGTCCATGGAACGCTGGGGATCATGAAGTCACCAGCGTCATGAGGTGGTGCCGAACGTGAGATTGACCTCGTTGGCGGTCGTGTTGGGTTTCAGGACGACCGTGTCGATGTTCTGGCCGACGAGGTCGTTGAGGCCGGCGGTATCGTCGGCGTCACGAAGCGCGATTCGGGGAAAGTCGAACGTGATGGTTGTGAAATTGCCACTCGGGCCGGTGCCGTTGTGGGCTCCCTTGAGTACGAGACTCGCGGGGCGTTCGGACGCGGCTCCTCGGCGCATGAGGTCGTAGGTGTTGTCGGTCTTGAAAAGCGAGAAGCGGTAATCGACTTCGCGCGTGCCAGCGACGATCAGGGAGGGCCAATAGCTGTTGTTGTGGTAGATCTGGAGGTTGTTGTTGATGGTGAGTTCGAAGGATTGCAGGGAAACCGCTTGGCCGTCGATCGTGAAGAGACAGTCCTTGAAGAGAATCTCCGTGGGAACCGGTGAGGTTGGCACAAGGGAAGGGGTGATGACGCCGCCCTGTTCCTCTTTCCCGCGCAAGTCGAGAGTTAGGGAGAGGGAACCCGTTTCGGCGTTTCCGGAGATGATTCCCCGCGTGGGTCGAAGCCCAAGGTGTCTCTTGTTGTCGGTCCCCGCTTCGAAGAATTCCGCGGAAAAACTGTCCAGAGAGACGTCGTTGGGCGCCGAGAACAGCCACTCGAGAAGATGCTGGGCGATGCTCTTGCCCGAAAGATGGTGACTATAGAGCGGGGCCTGCAACGATCCTTCGAGTGTCGCCTTGAAGATCCGGTGGTGTCGTCGCTGCCGGAGGCCGGTGAAGATCTGCGCCT
>JAXMAQ010000081.1:0-23305 GCA_046350335.1 Planctomycetota bacterium | reverse complement strand
AAGGTCCCGCGCTCAAGGACTGGAGCCTCGAACCTATATTGCCCGCGCTCGCGGAACGCGCTGCAGACTTCATCGCCCGGCAGACGAAAGCCGGGCAGCCCTTTTTGCTCTACCTGCCATTGACCGCGCCCCACACGCCCATCGCGCCAAACCAGGCGTGGCGCGGCAAGAGCCCGATCGGCCACGATTACGCCGACTTCGTCATGGAGACCGACGCCATTATCGGCCGGGTATTGCAGGCGCTCGAGGAGAGTGGCACGGCGGACAACACGCTGGTTCTCTTCACCAGCGACAACGGCTGCGCCCGGTACATCGGCGTCGAGGAATTGGAGGCGCGCGGCCATTTCCCCAGCGGCCCACTCCGCGACTACAAGGCGTCCGTTTATGAAGGTGGACATCGAATCCCGTTCGTCGTGCGTTGGCCCGGCGTGGTGAGGCCCGGTTCCGTCTGCGCTCGGCTGGTTCATCAAGCGGACGTGATGGCGACGATGGCCGAGATCCTGGGTACGACCTTGCCGGCCGATGCCGGCGAAGACAGCGTTAGCTTCCTACCTCTACTCAAGGGACAGGACCAGCCGGTTCGAACGCACGCGGTCAGTTGCGCGTGTGACGGCACCCCCAGTCTGCGGCAGGGGGCCTGGAAACTGGTGCTCGCTTCCGATGCCAAGACGTCCGTCCAACTCTACAACCTCGATGAGGATTTGGGGGAAACGAAGAACGTTGCCGCCGACCAGCCCGCCCTCGTGTCCGAGATGCGCCGGTTGATGGAAGAGTTCATTGTCGCCGGCCGCACGACTCCCGGACCGCGTCAGAAGAATGACGTCAAGGTCCGCCGATATCCAATACCCAAACCCGCCGAGCCAAAGAGTCGATAGAAATCCTGAGGTCTCGCAAAAGGGAAACACCCGGTGTTTCAGCCCTGCCGTTTCACCATGGCTTCGACCCACACGGGCACGAAAGGTGGAGTGCAGCCCTTGGACACGGGCCAGTCGCGGTAAAGGCCAATCTTTTCACCAATGGCGACGGCGCGGCGGCGGAGCTTGGGGTGGTGAATGCCGATGGCGCCAAGCGTGTTGTTCATGGTCCACTGCACCTCCGGCTTCGCCTTCGGCATCTCTTTCTCGATGCGGTCGAGCAACGCGGGCAGGTCGAGATCGTCGGCCGTCCCCTGGTTCACGCGGCTGGCGGTAAGGTTCCACCCTGCGCGCGCCGCCCAGCGATCCTTCGCCTTCATCCACTTGATTCGAAGCGTTTCCTTCTCGGGATGCTGCGCGACCACGTAGGCATTCAGCCAGTCCGCCACTTGAGCGCAGGTGGTGCCGCGGGTCATCTTGTCGAGATCGCCCGCGGACAAGGACTTCGGCTTGATGATGAGCGTGGCGAGCAATTGCCCTTCGACGTTGCCGGTGTCCCAGAGCTGGATCGCGAGCTCGTGATCGGTTTTGATCTCCTTGGCGATGATGCGGAGATCCCCAAGTTTCACGCCGAACTGGTTGTCGGGCGCGCCGGCCTTCGTGTTGTGAGCCCGCCGAGCGTCGTTGCCGAGAGCCTTCAGTCGCGTAAGGATTTCTTTGGAAGTCATGGCGGCGATTATAACCGAAAAGCCATTAAGCATCAGATAAGGAATGGCGTAACACTATTCCTAGTCGCTTGGAATCTCTTGACGGTCGTCGTGATTCGCGGCGTCCATGAATTGGCACCGGGGCACGGCGTTATGTTGCTGAACGACAATCGCGCCTGACCGCAGTGCAACAAAACGGGTTAACCGGCAACGGCTTCCGACCGCAAACGCAAAAGGCGAACCATACTGACGAGACCGATCAGCAAAATCAACGCGACCAGAGAACCCAAAACAGTGGCGGCGATCAAAAACCAAACCGCTTCCTGACGCGCGTTACGGATCGCCGACTCGGAATGTTCCTTCAGTCGATTGGAAAATGCAGCCAGTCCCCCCGCGTATTCCTGCTTGTTGCGCCGGTATTCCTCGCCGTTCAACAGAGACCAGGCGCTCGCCATTTGTTGCTGACGAACCAAGTCAAAGGCTTGATCTTCCAGTCGCACCAAGGCGGCATTCGCGTCGTCGACGGCGGATAGTTCCCGTTGCGCGTCGGGAACCAACTCGACGGCCTCGTGAATGGCGGAATCGAGTTCGGGCAAGAATTCCCGGTAACGTTGCTCCCATTTCGACTCTCCGGTGACGGCGGCGAGCGAACACGAGTTGGTTAGCACTTCGTCCAGGTAAAGAATCTGTCCGCGCAGTTCCTGGACGCGCATTTCGCGACGACCGATGTTCTCGATTACGCGATAGTTGCGAAACGTTGTCCAAGCCATGGCTCCAGCCAAGAGGGCAAGCATGACGATGGCGCCGACGGCAATGGTCGTGGGAAGAGGATTGCGTCGCGACCAACTGACCAATTGTTCGAGCGGCGTGGCGGCGCGGGCTTTAATGGGTTCGCCCCGCAAGAACCGACGCAAATCTTCCGCCAAATCGCCCGCATTGCGGTAGCGGTTGACGGGAGACTTCTCCAAGCATTTCAGGCAAATCGTCTCGATATCTCGAGGGCAGGCGGGTCGCAAGCGTCGGACGGGAACGGGGACGCCGTGAATGACCATTTGCAACGACTCGGCGGTGGAGGATCCTTCAAAGGGAGTCTTGCCTGCAAGCATTCGGTAGAGAATTGCGCCCAAGGCATACGTGTCGACGGCGGTGGTCGCCTCGCGTGTGGCCGCTCGCTTGTTCGGGCGACATGTAGCCAATGCTTCCCATCACCGATACCGTTCGGGTATGGCTGTCGTTCTCGCCGACCTTCTTGGCCAGTCCAAAGTCGGTGATCTTGGGCCCGCCCTTCTCATCAAACAGGACGTTGCCCGGCTTGAGATCCCGGTGAATCACGCCTGCCTGATGGGCATGATCCATGGCGTCGGCGAGCTTGGCGACCAGCTCCGCGGATTCACGCGGCGACATCGGGGACGCGACGATGCGATCTTCCAGACTTCCCCCCGCACAATACTCTAGCGCCAGAAAGGGGAGCCCGTCATCCGTGCCCACTTCGTAAATCTGCACGAACGTCGGGTGCTTGAGCCGCGCGACGGACTCCGCTTCGATCTGAAAACGGGCCAATTCGACTTCGCCGGCGTGGCCACCCGCGAGAATGACCTTCAACGCCACCGTACGTTTCAGTCGCAGGTCTTGTGCCTTGTAAACCACCCCCATTCCACCCCGACCGATTTCATCCAACACCACGTAGGATGCAATTCGCTTGGGGATTTTCCTTTTCTTGTCGATCGCGTCGAACTTCGAGGATGGGTCTTCCGATTCACATGAGTCATCGACCGATGAATCCCCGAGGGTGGGGCTCGGGATCGACGAGGTGTCCTGTTGGCCGTCGTAATTCACCGTCACGTCCGGGCGCAAGGTTCGATGGTCTGGTGTAGGTTCAGTTGTCATTGTCATCGCGCCCTTTTGGCCCAACGGCGAAACTCATCGGCAATCGGCTCGTCGGCGGCCGCCGTTGTGGATCGAACGAGCCGCCTCGCGTCGACAGCATTTCCTCATCCTATGCATTAGCAGTGGCACCCGCCGCACCGATGCGGGAGAGGACTCGATGCGGTCCACCCATTCACGCGGGGCGAACGATTGGATCGATTTTGATTCGCCCGTCACTTTCCTCGAAAAACCGAGCCATGCGCGCCGCGTGGAAAAAACAGAGATCGACCAGGAGCCACGGGGCCGTCTATCGTCCAAGATGCGCAATCGCGTCGAGGAATTGCGTATTGGGCACCTGAATGATCCCGTCGAACGGGCTCCGGAGTTCCAGGATGAGAAAGATCGCGGCCGCCACCGAAAGAGCCCCCATCATCATCGCGGCGACGACCGTGCCATTGGACGGCGCGAAGATATTGAAGCTCGTAAACAACACGGCCAGCCAAAAAACAAGGATTATGATGAGCTCGTTCGTCGCCGAGGTCGCCGCTTGCTCATATTCCAACCAGCGCATTTCCCCAAGTTGCAGACTCGTGGCCACCGCCTGGTCCTTGACGGTTTTCTGCAATTCATTTTTGGGCTCGAGTGACTGGATCGCAATGAAGAGGGCTTCCGTATGCGACGCGGTCGGATCCAATTGCGATTCGCCCGAATTGGTGTCGGGCCACATCCGATTGGTGACGTGTTGCACGACGCGACGATAGAGCTCGCGCACTTTGGCCGACTCAGTGCCGTAATTGGCGAGCAGCCGGTCGCGATAGACGATCTTGGCGGCCATCTGCGTGACGCCCGCCGACTGCTTGTCGAAGGAATCCTTTGCCGACGCCACGATCAAGCCGAGAACCAACGCGGCCATCGTCGCCACGAATCCCATTGCCAAATTCACCGTGTCTTTCGTCTCGGAACTGAGGTGATGTTCCGGCAATATCCGGCGTAGCAGCATGCCGATCAGCGCCGCGACAAACATACAAAGGAACACCGCCAATGAAATCGTGACCGTATTCATGACCCTATCAATCCCATTCTTTTCCCATGGAAATCACGTTCCACGCCAAACCTCTTCGGCAAGTTTCGACGTCAAGGCGTGGACGGACGCGGATAGTCGCGGCGACGCTCGAGACATTCTACCGACATTCGACGCGTGGAAAATGTCAGCCCGCCGGCGCTCGGGGAATGGGCGAAGGCCAAGGCGGCGAATCGAAGGATGCAGAAGCAAACGAGTTGCCGAGGGGATTCTCCCGGCTCTCCTGTTCTTTGATCTTCCGCTTTCGAACCTCGCAGCCGAAGACTCCTTCGACGAGTTACTTGGGAACTAAAACGTCACTTCCGTTCACGGACGTTCAAATTGCACATGAAAGGCAAAGTTATCGAGGGATTCATGAGCGCGCGGCTCATCCTCGGCGGGCAGGGTCACGATGACGACGCTGCCATGCTTCGAATCGCTTCGCGCCTCGACTTTGGCGGAAACAATTCCCGTCTCCTCGAGCGCGTCCGCCGCCGCCCGTGTCATCTCCTGAAGACGCAAAGGCGGCTTGAAGATCTTGCCGATAGGTGTCAGCGGCATGGCATCGACGACACGAATCGCCTTGGGAATTGCCGCGCGTTCGGCGACACGCTCTTTCACGGTCGCCAATAGCGACTCTTCGTCCGCGCTGCTTCCCGGCCGAACTTGCACGTAGGCCACGGGGACTTCGCCGGCGTAACGGTCCGGCCGGCCAACCGCGGCAGCGAGCACTACGTCGGGATGAGCGTGTAGGGCATCCTCGATAATCGCGGGATCAATATTGTGCCCGCCTCGAATGATGAGGTCCTTGGCGCGACCGGCGAGCCAAAGATATCCGTCCGCGTCCAACCGCCCGAGATCACCGGTGTTCAGCCAGCGCCGACCGTCCCCGCGGTCGATCCAGAGTCCGCGATTATGCTCAGGCGCGAGATAGCCCTTGAATACATTGGCACCGGAAATGACCACGAGGCCGACCTCATCCGTCGCGGCGTCACGAACGAATTTCCCCTCCGCGTTCAGATGCACGATGGCGACCTCCTGCGTGGGAAGCGAAAACCCCACCGAGCCGGCGCGTCGCTCGCCATCCACCGGGTTGATCGAACTGATGCAAGTCGCTTCCGTCAAGCCATAGCCTTCCACGATCGTCACGCCCGTCTTCTCCTCGAACTTGCGCATCAGCTCCACGGACATGGGGGCGGCGCCGGAGAAGGCATACCGGAACTCGGAAAGGTCGTGATTCGAGGAAGGCTGATCCAGCAAGGCGGCGAACAAAGTGGGGACGCCGCTAAACGCGGATATGCGATGATGGGCCACGATCTCCCAAAACCGGGGAATGATGCCCGGCGCGCGGAAGCCCTGCGGCGTTCCCAAAACGACCCGCCCTCCGACCATGAACGGCGCCAGCCCCGTGGCGATCACTGCATTGACGTGAAAGAGGGGCAAGCCGCAGAAGATCGTGCCGTCCCCGGCGAGCGCCTCCCCCAACATGCGCGTCGCCATCCAAGCATTCGCCACCTCATTTCCATGGGTCCGGACGGCAATTTTCGGCAGCCCCGTGGTCCCTCCGGTACAGAAGTACGACGATTCCTCTTCGGACTTGATGCGACGTCCGCTGATCAGCGCATCGCCGCGCGCGGCATCGAACAACGTGGACCAACGATGCGTCTGCACGCCCGCCGGCATCGGAATCGCTCCACGCGAAGCCTTCCAGGCGGCCAGATTGGCGAGCGGCTTGCGCCAGCCGGGAACGTGATCGACGAGCGAGACAAGCACGACATGTCGAAGGCTAGGCACCTCGCGCGCCGCCTGCGCCGCCTTTTCATAAAGATCGACGCCCGGGAACGGCGCGAGAGTAATCAATACCTTGGCCTTGGCGGCGGAAAGCAACGACGCGATCGCCTTGGGCTCGAAGAGAGGATTCACCGGCATCACGATGCCCGCCGCCTCGCCACCCCACAAACCCAGATGGGTTTCCGGAAGATTGGGAAGCAGGAGCGCGGTAACTTCCCCTGGCCTTACCCCTAGGCCATGGAGCAGGTTGGCACAGCGCGTCACGCCGTTAAAAAGTCGACTGTAGCTCCAGGTTTCCGTCTTCTGATGCGAAGGGACCTCGAGAAAAAACGAGAATGCCATGCGCTCGGGATGCGTGCGCGCGGTCCGCTCGATTACCGCGTAACTGCTCGCGGGCAAGTCCGCGGGCATGCCGACGAGACTGGCGGCTTTTACTTCAGCAGCGGTATTGAGCGATTGCACATCGGCGATACTCATCCGTACGTCACTCCGCCAACTAGAATTCCTCGTCTCATGTCGACCCTTCGTGCACCGGCTTGCCGCGTGGCGACGCGGGAAGGGTCTCCGATTTCCACCGATTTCCGCTCCCCGCCAGCACCGGATGCCAAGGGAGGCGATCATTCTACCGTCTGGAAGAACCTCGTGCCGCTGAGAAAAGTAATGCCGTGGCCCGGCGTCTATTCATGAACGCCGCGAATCTCTGCTAGCGCCAAGCCCGTGCCCGCGACCCGACGGCGAAGAACGCCGTTACCTTACGAACGCTCAATCGTGTTCCAATTCCAAAGTAGCGCCTAAGTCCTTTTCGAGCCGATCTGTAATTGCTCGTTTTTTTAATGTCGATTCCGCCGACCCTCGATCGACTCTCTAGGGGACACGGATTCCCGGCAAGATTGCGTCCGCCGCGAGCACGGCGCAAGACGATGGGCCGTTTTCTCGAGAGGCACTTGATATATTCCCATATTGGAATATATTGCAAGCATGGCTAGAGCAGCGACTACGACCGATGTGTTCAACGCGATCGCCGAGCCCAGGCGACGGCAGATCGTCGAATTGCTATCCCAGCGTGGCGCGCTCGCCGTTGGAGTGCTTGTGACGGCTTTGGAGCTTCCCCAGCCCGCAGTTTCGAAACATCTGGGCGTGCTGCGCAAGGTCGGCATCGTCTCCGTCGCGCGGCAAGGTCAACAGCGGGTCTACGAACTGGATGCCCAGAAGCTGAAGGTCATCCACGATTGGACCAAACAGTTCGAGCGGCATTGGAGTCATCAGCTGGACCGCATCAAACTACGTGCCGAGCGTTGTGCTCGCGCCGAGAAGGACGACGATTAAACGTCGGCTTTGAAAAGGCGTGGCGGGAAGGGAACTTGACCCACTATTGGCGGCGGTTCCGGCAGCAATGAACGGGATCCATTCACAAAGACGAAGTAGAGGAGCACGACATGGCCACCATCGACGTCGAACGACAAGAGATCGATGCCTTTGTAATACGCAAGGAGATCGAGATCGACGCACCAACCAACATCGCGTTTGAAGCAGTGCTGGAGGAACTTGGCCCGGCGGCGCAGATGCCGGACGGGACAACCCTAGCGATGAAGTTCGAACCTTGGCCCGGCGGTCGATGGTACCGCGACCTCGGTAACAACGCGGGGCATCTCTGGGGTCACGTGCAAGTGATCAAGCCCCCCGTTCTCATCGAGATCACCGGCCCCATGCCCATGTCTTATCCCGCGATCAATCACGTGCAATACCGCCTCAAGGAGACGAAAGGGGGCAAGACCCTCTTGACCTTCGTTCACCGCGCCATGGGTCTGATCCAGCCGGAACATCGCGATGGCATGCCCGCCGGCTGGCAGCATTGGCTCGAACAAATCCGAGACCTCGCGGAACAAAAGGCGCGAAGGAGATGATCGACTTACAAGTCCGCCATCGTTGCCCTGACATGGCCCAGACCCCATGCCAGGCAACCCGCGGCTACCGTGGCTGATCGATTACAAATCAAGAAAGCCCGTCTTTTCCGAACGCGATGGATTCATGAAGGTTACTCGACAAGGAGCGATAAAAGGTTAACAGCTCGTCATGATCAGCGACGTTTCGACGGTGCGATTTCGTCCGATGGTGCATGTCCATTTCGGGCCACTTCGGAGCCATGTCCTCGGAGCAATTAGGCTCGATCGCGGATCCGCCAATTCGTCGTCCGGGAATTCGATGGGAAATGCCGTCGGGTATCCCTCATAAGATTTCCAAAGTATGACGCAAGTATACAAGCTCGGGAGGTTCTCGTAATGAAAAGTTTGTTTCGTTGTCTCGGCGCCACCGTAGCCGCGATCATGGTGGCATTCCTGCTCGTGATCGGCGTGGAAGGTTTCGGCGCCGTCGCCCATCCTTTTCCCCCGGACTTTCAACACTCGCAGGAGGAAATGTGCCGGCATGTCGAACGCTTTCCCGCTTGGGTACTGGCGGTCGTCATTCCCCTGTGGGCGGGAACGGCGTTCATCGGCACGTGGATCGCGGGACGGTGGGGCAATGTCGCGTGCGCCGGCTTCGTCGGCGTACTTCTTCTCGCGGCGGTCGTGCTCAATCTTTCCATGCTCCCCTACCCCCTCTGGTTCAAGTTTGGGAACCTGGCCGCGATGCCGATTGCCATCCTGGTTGCGGGGATCTCGTCGACCCGGCAACGGAAGACGGGTTCTTAGGAGCCAGTTGAACCATCCAATCCCGGTGCGCCGGGATTGGTTCACTGGATATCGATGTTGCGGGTTGGATAACACTGAACGGTTCGTGGACCGATCGGCATCATCGCGATTTCTCAACAGGCCGTTAGCGGAGTAGCTGGATCGGTTCGGCTTGCTTGAGAGAGCGGAGCGCGAACAGACCCGAGACCAACGCCATGATCAAGGTCAGAATGGCGGTCCCGCCGAGGAGCCAGGCGGGGAGCGAGGCGCGAATGCCGGCAGCGTCCGCCACTTGCGCGAGCCCGGCGGACAGGGGTATGCCAAGCGTCAAGCCGAGCACGCCGACGATCAGCGATTGTTGCATCACGAAGAGCCGCATGCGCCACCGGGGAATGCCAAGCGCGCGGAGAACGGCAAGTTCCCGAATCGAGGCGACGGTGGCGGAAAACAACGTTTGACTCGTCACCACCGATCCGACCGCCAAGCCAAGGGCGGCAACGAAGACGACCGCGATACCCGCTTTGGTGGTTTGAATCCAGTGCAATCGGGAGCCAAGTGAAAAGTCGTGCGTGCCGACCGCGGTGACGTTCTTGTATTTTTGAAAGGAACGAAGGACTCCATCGACTTGCGACGGTTTGTCACAGGAGGCGAGTAGGTACGTCGTCATTTGTTCGGGTAGGCGGAGAATTCGCCGCGCGGTGGCGAGCGAGCAAAGCACGTACGGGCCCGTCAGACTTCCCATGTTCTCGGTAAAGCCGACGACGCGAACCTTTTGGCCGAGTATTTCCGCGGTCTGGCCCACTTTACTGACGCCCAATCGACCCCGGTCGCGGTAGTTGAGAACCACCGCGCCGGTTTCCGTGAGCAAGGTCCTCTGCGTGGGATTGAGTTGTCCGACGGGTCCGAGGCTATCCGAGTTCAGGTTGCAGCCGGCGATGATGACGATCAGTGAGCCGCCATCGGGGATCTTCCAATGGGAGAACCCCTGGATGTATTCATCGATGGCGCGGATGCCGGGCTGGACCCAAAGTCGATCTTTCCAACTCTTGTTGATGGGCACGCCGAGGTCCACGGAAGGAGCGTTCGCGGAGGTGACCCAGATTTGGGCGGACGAAAAGTCGATGGGGAAGCTGACCATGCTCATGAGGCCGTCGACGATGCCGATCTGGAACGCGGTGAGCAGCGCGCTAAACGCGACGGCGAGCACGCCAGGCAGATAGCGCTTGCGTTCGAACCAGAGAGTGAGCAAAGCATAGTACATCGCGTCAAGCCGCTAGGGGTCAGAATCATGAAGATGCAACGGCGGTCCCGGCAGGCGAAGCCGCCACTCCAACGAGCCGATCCCTTAAAGAAAACACTTCGGACGCGGAGTTCCGGTTTGGGAAAAGACGGCTGGGAGGCGGCGAACGATTATCCGCTGGACTTTGCGAGAGGCGACGCGGCGACACTCGGCTCGCGGGCCGGCGGATTGGGGCGACCGGGCGCTCGGAGCACCACGCGCACTTGCTGGCCGATGCGGAGCGGGGATTCCTTGGGATCGAGCTGCACCAGGCATTCCATGGTTCGCGCGTCGATGCGCAACGTCGGATCCTCGGGTAAGTATCGCCGGCGGGCGATCCACTCGGAGCAGCGAAGTACCGTTCCACCACATACCGTGCTGTCATCACCATCAAGATAGACGTCGGCTCGCATGCCTGGCGTCACGGAGTTGGCGAACTCTTGCTCGATCTCACATCGAACGATCCTTGGCTTGTTGGGACAGAACCAGACGGCCGGTTCGCGTTGTTGCGCGCCCAAGGTTTCTCCCGGCCCGACCAGCACGCGGAGCACGATACCGTCGACGGGGGCCACGAGCGTATGCCGCGCCAGCTGCTCCCGCGCGATGGCAAGCTGCGCTTTGGCGTCGGCGAGTGCCGACTCCGCAATGGAGATGGCCTCGGCGGGCCGCTCGAGTTTCAGCTGCTCAATTCGAACATCCTCGGCGTCCACCTGAATCTTGCCTTCCCGCAACTGATCTTGCGCGGAGCGGAGGTTTTCGTCCGCCGTCGCGTTGATCTTGAGTAGACGTTCGAGCTTGTCCACCTGTCGCTGCTGCGCTTCCAGCCTTGCTTGGGACGCGGCGATGGCGTGTTCTTGAAGTTGGACGCGCAACTTGTGATCCGCCGGAGCACGTTTCGCCTGTTCGAGACCGACTTCGGCCCTGGCAACCGCCGCTTCCGCCTGGGCGACATTCTGTTTCGCCAGGACGCTTCGCAGCCGGACGAGCGGCGTGCCCGCGGTTACATGCTGGTCTTCTTTGACGAGGATTTCTTCGACATCGCCGATCACGGATAAGGAAAGAGGAATGGTGCCGCCTTCAACGTCGATTTCACCGGAACCAACCACGAGAATGGCATCGTCGGGCAGGCCGCCGAGCGTCAATTCACTCGGGGGCGCCGAAAAGAGGGGCTTGTCGCTAGCGACGAATACGTACACAGCGATGGCCGTTAGCGGCACCGCGAAGTACATCGTCCAATTCCGAGCGGTTCTCAAAACGAACTCCCTTTGACCGGAACCCAATCTCAAAGACGCTTAAAAAGTCGCGGGCCGCGTCCTTGCTTTCCGCCTTCATCAATAGGAGTCACTACTCGACTTTATATACGAGTTTGGCATACGAAACGCCTAGTGAAAGGGGTGAGGAATCTCGTCCCCAAGCCCTTCCCGGGGCTTCTAACCGTCCTAAAACCTCCCAAACCCAGTCGTTATGCCGCGTCATCTCCCCTACCAGGAATGGCTTTTTCTCGAACCCAACGGACAAGGATCCCGTAACTCCTGAAATCAATTATATTTGCAAACTATCCAAAAAGGAAATGGCATTGGGCGGGTGAATCGGCGAACGAGGAAGTTTTTTCGTAGTCTCGCGAGCTTGCCAAGCCTGAATAATCGGACGAAAGTTCAAAAAAGATGGCCGCTTTAAGCGGCCCATGCGGTTCTATTGTCCGGAATACTCGCGGATCTGCGTCCCTCACGTTTGTACGGCCGAGGGAGGGGTTTCCGTTTCTCCGGACGCCTCGATTCGAAAACCCCCGAGAGGTTTGACGGGATCTGGTCGCGCGCCGACCCTTATTCGATCGGCGGCGGGAGATCTTCGATCGCTTCAATCGTCGGATCGAGAATCGCGGGCACTTCAATCTCTTCCTCCATGTCCTGATCCTCGTGGATCTGAACCTGACTCTGGCGTGAAACGGGCTTGCTGACGTTCACGTTCTTTGGTGAGTTCGTGTTCGCGGGACTTTTGGTGGCGGCCGTCTCTTGGGCGCTTGCGTTGCGCAATTGCCCGACGATGCGTCCCCCAGCCGTTGGGGATTTGGCAACCGGCGCGATGTCGGCTCCGGAAGGAACCAACTGCACCAGCGGTGACTTCTGGTCCGAGATCGCCTCGACGATCGTCTTGGTTTCCTCCAGCCCCACGGAGCTGACCAATCGGCGTTCGACCGTACGTTCCGTATTGGGTTCTAGCCGATACCAATCTTCCTTGTCGCGCAAACTGCGGTGCCACCAACGAGCGCCCCCGACGGGGTTGAACCGGGGCAAGTTTTCCTGCTTCTTGCGATTCCAGAACTTCATGGTGGAGACGCTGTTCGAGAGGAACCCAGGCGGTTCAGGATCGCCAGAAACGGAGCCTAGAGCGTAAATTTCCCGGGAATCCGCGCGGACATTCCAGTCTTTTTCAATGGAGATGACGGCTAATGTGTCGCGGGCATCTTTCTGAGTCACGTAGAGGATTCGTTCGCCGGAATCGTCGAGCTTGGCGATCGGGGGTAGATGCAATTCATCGACGATCGGCACCTCCAGAACCTGTTTGGCCTCCTGGTTTCGAAGGATGGTGGAAACGTCGATCCAGGAATCGGACTCGTGGAGCTTGTAAACGAGTTCCGCGCTCCACTTGGGGTCCTTGCGATGAAAGCGGACGACCGCGACGCTTGCAACCAATCCGGCCTCAACGTCTCCCCATCCACCGGCCGGTGCCGGCGTGAATCGGACCGGTTGAGCCTTGGAACCGACCTCCAACGGCAGGATCAAGCATTGACCCGCTCGATCGGGGTTGGCGCTGCTGGGAGCCGAGAACACGATCACACGGATCATATCGTTGCGCAAAAGCACGTCTCCCGCTTGGGCCCCGAAGGACTTGGAGACCTGGTGCTCGGTATTGAGGTCGGCGTCGGTGAGCTGCCTCATCGTGACGCCGGCGTGTGTCCCGTTCGCGACCAAGGCCATCGATACCGCCATCACGAGTTTACCGGCGACGCTTCGTGTTGCCATCGCATCCCTTCCCCTCTTTATGCCGCTCAGTGTTTCCGCCATTTGCAATGACGAAGCCTGATGCTCTTCAAAACTCCGGGTCATCGTCGATTCGACCCATTCCCCAAAGGAACTGGTTGATTTCCCCTGGGGGCAATGTGAGCGATCTTTTCAAAAGATCGGCGTTGTCGAGGATACGGAATTAGCCGGTAGTACCGGTTGGGAGGGAGCTTATTGGTAAAGTGGGCAAGGTTTTCTGCCCGATGACACGGTGGAGCGGCTAGCGCACGGCGTGTCTAGCGGGCACAATCAGCGGGCGCAAAGGGGGTTTGACGCGGTGCGGGCAAGGTGTTTGGTGAGCATGTCCAGGAGTTGCTGGCGATGAATTGGTTTGGTCAGGTAGTCATCACAGCCCGCCTCCAAACACTTCTCCCGATCGCCCGCCATGGCGTGCGCGGTGAAGGCAACGATGGGGCCCCGGATACCTCGGGTTCGCAGTTGCTTGGTGGCGGTGTAGCCATCGAGCTTGGGCATCTGCATGTCCATGAGAATAAGGTCGAAAGGCTGGCCGCGTTCGGCTGCGTCGACAGCGAGCTGAATGGCAAGTTCCCCGTTGTCCGCGATGGTGAACTCGGCACCCGCCCGACGCAGGTGGAACGCAAGCAACCGCTGGTTGTCCATCCCATCTTCCGCCAACAAGATGTGAACGCCAGGAAACCGAACTCCCCTGTCGGCTGGGGCGCTGCAGGTCGAGTCCGATTCTTCTCGCCGGGGCAAGGAGACGACGACCAACGGCGTGTTCTCCGGGATTACGACACGGATGGTGACGCGAAAGTTACTTCCAATCCCAAGCGTGGAATCGACGTCGATCGTGCCACCCAAAAGTTGCGCCAATCGGCGGCTGATGGCGAGCCCGAGTCCGGTGCCTCCGAACTGCCGCGAAGTTGAATCGTCCGCTTGGCAAAAGGGTTGAAACAACGTTCTCAACTGTTCGGACGAGATGCCGATCCCCGAATCGACGATCTGAAAGCAGAGTTCCGGGGATACATTATCCGCGTCAAACAGATCGACGCGTAGTTCTACCTGCCCTTGCTGGGTGAACTTAATGGCGTTTCCCAGAAGATTGATAAGGATCTGACGAATTCGTACCGGATCGGACACCACGGTCGCAGGACAGGGACGCAAGAAGCGAACGTTAAGCGGTACCCCTTTCTCATCCGCGCGCACGCGCATGAGCGCAATGACGTCATGAACGAGGTCAGGAAGCGAAAATGACTCGCAGGCGACGGACATATTGCCGGACTCGACCTTGGAAAGATCGAGAATATCATTGATCAATTCGAGCAGGTATTCGCCATTCCGCTTGATCGTGCGCACATGGCGAGTGCGCTCTTCGGGCGTGATTGCTTTCTCTCCCTCGACGAGGAGCAGGTCCGCGAAACCGAGAATGGCGGTCATCGGCGTGCGAATCTCGTGACTCATGTTGGCGAGAAAAGCACTCTTCGATCGATTGGCCTCTTCCGCGCGCGCCTTCGCATGGGTCAGGTCGATCGCCTGCCGGGACACGATCGCGGCCTGCTGTTCGATCTTCCGATTGGCCTCTTGTAGTTCCGCGATATGTCGAACGCGTTCGTTCTCCGCTTCTTTCCGCTCGGTGATGTCCTCGATGACATACGAGAAACGCGGGTTCCCCGAGGCGGCGCGGCCGGTGAAACAGACGGTGACGGAGAACCATCGACAATTCCCCGACGAGACGTGCGCGTGTTCGAAGCGAACCGGTTGGCCAGTCCGCTGACTGTTGCGGTACTGTTGGATCCATGCTTCTCGGGCGGCGGCGAAAATCTCCTGTTGGCTGACGAAACGACCACGAATGGTTTCCGGCGTAGCCTGGAAGAAATGGGCGGCGGAGGGGTTCGCCGACACGTGCAAAATGTCGTCCCCCACCAGTTCCACCACTCCCATCATCATCGTCGCGCTGTTGTAGAAGCTCGACAATATTTCCTGGCTCTCGCGAAGCGCGGATTCCGCAAGCAAGCGTTCGCGAACTTCCGCCACCGCTTCATCGCGCATCTTGCGGTATTCCTGCACCCTTCGAGTCGTGTCGGTTACGTCTTGAATGGCGCAGACGACGTGGTAGCGACTGGTTTCGTCCTCGGCCGCGAGAATGGGCGTCGCCATCGCTTGCTGAAGTCGAAGTCCACCTTCCGGCAACGGGATCGGAAGAAAATGGCGATGAAACTGCGCGGAGAAAACCGTCGGAGGCGCTCCGTCGAATAAAGGGGTCAACCGATCGAGGTAGACGCGTTGTTGAAAGTGAGGATAGAATTCGAAAATGGGTCGGCCTACGATCTGACCGCGACTAATTCCCGTCCAATCCTCCAAGCATCCATTCCAATGGACGACGGAGAAATCGGCGCGCAACACGAATATGCCCTGCGGACAGCAATCCAGAGCCTCGTAGACATGGCTTGTCAGGGACGATTCTTTCACGGATTCGTGCTTTCCTCGCGAATTAATGCGTCAATGCTTTGCAACACTCGGTCAAAGCCCCCCAAATCGAAGCGAAGGTGGATATCCCCTTCGACCTGGAGTTGTTCGATGATGAAATGCGTTCGGGCCAGCAAAATAGTTGGCCGAGCGCTCTCTTCCCCCCCGCTTCGGCAAATCACCTCGAGATTGTCTTCCAAATACACGGGAAGCGAAAAGGTAAGTCTCTCGTCCAGAAAGTTGCTCATCGATCCCATGACGCTGTTGATGAGAATGTTGCCGACTTCCGCCAGCGTCCCGGCTCGAATGGAGTCCAAGTCCGACGAATCGGCGCCATCCCCCGCGAGAGTCGCGACGAGGTTGGCGGCGCTGGCAGGTGGAAAGAGGAGCGCGGCGGAACCCGCAAAGGAACCGGAAAAACGCATGCGGACGGCGGAAATCCGTTGGCGGCCCAACAGGGCAAGTTCCGCGAGAAACTCCTCCGTGCTCAAAACGCGAACTTCCGGGACCCGAAGATGGATCCGCGAGTCCACCATCTGGTTGAGCGCGCTCGCGGCGCGGCCGACGCCGACGTTGATCATTTCTTTAATGACGTCGAGATGATCGTCACGAATGTTCATGGGCGTTCTTCCTCGTTTCCAGGGCGGCTTGGATCGCTTGTCGAAGCTGGTCCGGGGGCGCCGGCTTGCAAATAAAGGCGACCGCGCCAAGTTCCCGGCACTGACGCCTGACCGGTTCCTGGATGTCCGAAGTCACGATGATGACCGGAGTCGGATTTTTGCTTTCCTTGAGCGCCGCCAAGACCTCCAGACCACCGAGCACGGGCATGACCAGGTCGCAGATCATGCAGTCCGGCCGCCGTTCTTCGGCAAGCGCCAGTCCCTGTTGGCCGTCGGTCGCCTCCAGGACTTCATGCCCCATTCCCAGCGCCACGGAACGCAACATCTTTCGTTGGAATTGAGAGTCATCCACGATCAAGAGGGTTGCCATGGAACTCGGCCCGTTCGGAGTAGACGGTTTAACTCACTTGCTGAATCGCAAACGTGGGAGCGATAGGGAGAAGTATCGCTCTGCGGGCGCGGCAAGGACGAGATCATTCAACAGGTCGCCTTCACTCTCCTCCAATTAGAGGCTTTTTCAGGCAGGGAGGCGACTTTTTGTTGCAAAATTGTGCACCACCATTGAGGAACGCGATCGAGCCGGAAGCCTAAACCACTGAAATAAAAGCATTTGACGCGGCATGCCAAAAAAAAGGCAATTTTATGCCCCCCGCGCATGGGAGGGAAAATTCGTCGACGAACCACTGCTTGCGGAATGTTCGAACGGAGCCTTTCCAAAGCAAGCGGTCATTTCTCGAGGTCATCCCTCTAAAGGAATGGTCCAGGGCTTTCGTGGCTCGCGGAAGAGATAGGCGTTCGCCTGAGCATCTTCGCCCACCCATTTTTGACCGACCCCATCCCAGACCATGCAACGTTCCTTTTCCGGATCCCAATAGATCTTCTTGCCGGTCTTTAAGGAGATGTTCGCCAGATGGCAGGTGGCGGTGGCGTGATGCATCGCTTCGATTTCGCTCCGAGTCTGGCCTCGAGTCTTCACGCACTCGAGGAAATCCTCGACATGCTCCTTGTGCTGATCACTTCCAGGATGCATCTCGGTCTTGATTCGGGGCTTGTCCTCATTGATCTCCGCGAGAACGAACCATCCACCTCGAGTCAGCACCAGAGTCCCGTTCGATCCTTGGAATTCGATGCCATGGCTCTTGCTTCGAAAACCTGCGTTATCGCAACAACGACGGATGCTGTAGACGTGCGTGAACGTTGGGTACTCGTACATCACTTCCATGGTGTCGGGAGTGTCGGAAATGTCGGTGAGGACGTACTTGCCACCCGAGGCGACAACGCTTCGGGGAGCCTTTTCCTTCATCGCCCAAAGAACGATGTCATTGAGGTGAACGCCCCAATCGTTGCAGAGGCCGTTGCCATAGTCGAAAAACCAACGGTAATTGTAGTGGAACCGGACGGGGTTGAACGCGCGAAGTGGAGCCGGACCGAGCCAGAGGTCGTAATCGACTTCTTTCGGCGGATCGCCATCGGGGGGATTGCCGTCACCGTCCGGTGAGTTGTTGCGATTATTGATCCACGTGCGGACGCAGTGCACTTTTCCCAGTTTTCCGCTCTGCACGTATTGGACGGCCTCCTGGAAGTGCTTGCCGCTCCGTTGCTGCGTGCCGATTTGCACTACCCGCCGATGTTTTTTCGCGGCGTTCACCATGGCTCGCCCTTCGACGATGCTATGGGCCAGTGGCTTTTCGCAATAGACGTCCTTGCCCGCCTGGCAGGCAAGAATGGTCGGAATCGCATGCCAGTGGTCGGGCGTTCCCACGATGACGGCGTCGACGTCCTTGCGATCAAGAACGTGACGGAAATCCTGCGCGGTTTGCACTTTCTCCGTCGGCCGTCCCGCGGCGGTGACGTCGGCAAGCGCTTCGCCCCATCGCCGGGTGTCAACGTCGCAAAGGGCGACCAACTCCGTTTGGGGGAATTTGAGAAAATCCCTCAGGTCCGCGCGTCCCATGCCGCCACATCCAATGAGGGCAATTCGAATCCTTTCCGAGGGTGCCGCCGATGCGGTAGCCACTTTCTCCTCGGGGGCCGATCTTTCCTCCCCAGCAGCACCTGCGCGCGCCAATTCAACTCCCAACGCCAAGCCCGCCGCGTGACCAACAAAACCGCGTCGATTCAATTCTTTGGACATTGCAGCCTGGTCCCCTTGTCTAGTCGAATTCTGCTTGTGATCCCCGGTCGCGCCATTTCGGGAAGGAGTCTGTCGCGCGTCCAAACACTCCTCGCCTCGGCGGCGAAATGACAACGTCGTCACGCGATCTCGCCAGTGGAATGGAACTCGCGATGCGAGACATTCCCGATATTTCCGTCCCGCGTGGAAAGGATTGTAACGCGCGACCCCACGCGGTGAAACGACACGATTGGCAAACTAAAGGCAGCCGCCCGAAAGGGATTCCCCCAAGGGGAACCACCGCTTCGTGGCGTGTACGGAACCACTGGTGTCTGACTTTTGAGCTTCAGAAAAACAATGGCGAAGTTCGCGGCGTCCCTGAACTGGCATCGGACCAAGGCATGACTTTCTCGAACGGTATCAGGGGACCACGGCGAGCTTTTGACCCGCGAAAGGGCCAAAGACTCCCTTCCCAAGATCGGCGGGTGGGAAGGCAACATCCTTTAACCCGCGCGCGTCGAACGCGGATCTGCCGATCGTTTGGCCGTCTTGACGAATGAGGAGGTGATCGGCATGGATTTCGAATGTCAACGAGGTTGGACCATTGGACCATTGCAGGAAGCCGCTCGCTTGACCCGGTAGCGTCATTTCAAGCACACTGCCATACTCTTGCCACTTCTCGGGCGCCAAGAAGGCAAACCTTTTGTCAAACGGCCTTGACGACTTGGCGGACGTTCCGACGAAAAGGGAACCGCGGCAAGGAACCAGACTCGTGATTCTCTGGCCCCATTGGTTAATCACGGGATCGACGGCGGTGGTTTCCCTTTGATAGGGGTGCTGCTCCTGATCCGTTACTTCGGGATGAGTGAACGCCCGGCCAACGAAACTCCAAGTAGATGTTTCTGATCGAAACTTCCAGATCTCGCCCCACGGCCAGACGCCGACGTAGAGTTCGCCGTTATAGATCGCCAGCGTTTGGGCCTCGCGCGCATACTTCGAAACCCCCTCGAGCCTCGGAGGGAATCCTTCGAGTTCCTCGATCTTGCCGTCGCAATACTCAAAGAGGTGCCCGGTCGGGTATTGGCCAAGAAGTAGCCGATCCCGGTAGTTGATCATCGCATAGACCTGAAAACTGACTCCTGGTGAAGCCGACCGAACCACCGACCATTTGCCACCTGCCCAACGATAGACACCGCCCAAATTGGTTGCGACAACCACGTCGCCATTCCATTGGCCATAGGCATAGATGAACTCACCAGGGGTCGCCAAATTGAAGAACTTGGCGGTCGCCCAGTCGATCGACTTGGTCTCACCGACTCGAAGCGCGCACGCGGCCAACCGCGCGACGCGCCCCGCAGGCTTGGGATAGGACAAGCGGAAGAAGAGAGTCCCCTCGGCAAAATAAGGCTTGTCGAGCACTCCCTCTTCCGCCTTGAGCGTCAGGAGATTCTGATTATTCCACCGAATGGAACGAGAGTCCGTTTGTAGCACTCCGTTCCCCGCCAACATGGTCGTTCCATCTGTGTCCGGCGCGAGCTTCCACTCCTTGTCCTTGAAATCCCACGTCCGGACCCCTGGGTCCCTCCCTTCGGCGGCACTGGTCTCGAAGAGCTGATTCCCGACGTCGAACAAGTAGACGCCACTGTCCTCCGTGGGTCGAGGCAAGCGTGCCATCGATTCGGCGTTTTCTTTCCTTGAATCGCGCACGAAGAAATGAACGACCCGGCGTTCGCTGCGCACGAGCGTGTTATAGGCGCCGAGAAAGCCCGCCCCGAGAACAACGTCCTTGTCGGTGGAGGTGGTTTCGAATAACGTTCCGAAGTTCTGGCCTCGGTCTTCGCCGAATTGGACCGAGACTTCCATTCTCCAAAGAGGCCACGACGGCTCGATCCCAACCGTCGCCAACCCCACGATCACCGTCCATCCGATCCACGCGAACGATGCCGTCATGACGTGCCCTCAAATCGAAATCGGTGTCGCGGGAAAAACGGGGTCCAAATCATTCAACCGCTTGGGCCGGTGAACGTCGAGACGATGCCGGTTCGCGATTTTCGGTTGATGACATCCGTGGCAACCGCGAATGCCCAATCACCGCGCGGCTGTTTCCTTTTTTGCGGCCGGGGGATGAGTCGGTTCCGCGTAGATCTTCGTGACGGGGAGCAAGACGCGGGACGCCGATTGTCCTCCGACGTGAATCACGTTATTGGCCACAACCGCGTCGGCGTACGAATCCACCGGCGTCCATGTGTTGGTATGCGGCTCGAACCGCGGAGCGTTGCTGCTGGAAACATGCACGGCGATCTTGTGCCCCTTGTTGAACACCAGCGCGGTCGACCACAAGTTCATTCGCACGGGATACGTTTTCCCCTTCTCCGCGCGAAGTTCCTTGTCAAAGCCTTCGCGAAAACGAAGTCGGTAGGCCTGGTCCAAAACGAGCGCTTCGTACCCATCCGGATAGACGTCGACCAGCTTGACCGTAAAGTCAGTGTCTTCGACGTCGGTTCCCACGAAGAGCTCAGCGAATACGCGACCGACGATTTCGACCGGGTGTTCCAACGGTTCGGATTCGAAGCGAAGCACGTCCGTCCTGCGGCTTACTTCCCGTTGATCCATTGGCCCGCGCGGCGAGAAGAGGTTATTGCCGCCCACCGTCGGCACGGGACGACGCGGATCATAGGCGTAGGTGATGGAGCTTCCTTCCGCTGCCGATCGGTTCGCCAGTTTGCCACCGTGCACGAAATAATAGGCGGTCTCCGTTGCCGGGGGTGGCCAACTGTCGGCCGTCCGCCATTCGTTGCCAGGCGCGCTGGTGTCGAAAGTATCCCCCATCACGAAGTATTTGCAGCTCGGTTCTTCCATGATGCCGTTCTGTTTTCCCTTGAGCCAATGGTCAAACCACGGGATCACCAAGCCCACGTCGAGCTTGGAGGCGGTCGCCGGATACTTCAGTTTTCCATTGAGTGGGAAATGTCCGAAGGCGCCCATGACGATCTTTTGGTTCCCTTTGGCGTTTCCTCCTCCGTGCTTATGCAGACCCTCGTAATTCTCCATGCCGCTTTCGCTGAAGATGTCATACCAGCCGGCAACGTTGAAGACCGGGATCTTCACATTGGCATAGTTGTTCTTCATGTCGCGGCGCGCCCAGTCTTCGGTGTAAAGGGACATGCGCGGCTTGGGAGAGACGGGCAACGGAGCGCCAATCGTGCGGAACCAACGTTCATTTAAGTCTTGAAGAAAGACGCCCCCCGGATAACTGCCAAACCGGTAGTCGCAGCCATGAGCGACGCAAACGAACGTGCAAACGAGATTCGGCGGGCTGGTCATCGCGGCGAAGTTCGCCGTGATCCCCATCGCGGAAACGCCGAACATGCCAACCTTGCCGTTACACCAAGGTTGCTTGGCAATCCATTCGATGGTGTCGTAGCCGTCGGTCGGCTCCATCTCGAAGGAGCCAAAGTTCCCCTCGCTTTGAAAACGCCCGCGGCAATCCTGTGCAACGCGAACGTAACCATTCTCCACCAACTCCGAGCCGAGAATTCCCGTGAACGCCTGCGCCTTGCCATACGGGGTCCGGGACAAAACCACCGGCCAGGGCCCCTCTCCCTTCGGCAGAGTAACGGCAGTGGACAATTTTACACCATCCCGTGTGGGAACCATGTATTCCGTAGTCCGCTCATCCTTCGGCTTGGGCTTGAGGAGGCTTTCGAGAAACTGACCCTCCGACCGATTTGCAGAAACCAGGAGTCCAAGAATCAGGAAAATGCCTAATAGGCGAACTTTGATGGTTATTGACGGTTGTTGCATGATGCCTTCCGCAATTCGCGAAGAGCCCGACCTAGGGATCGGAGGATTGGCTCGGTTTCCCGCAACCACCTCGGGCTAAACGAACCGCTGGGACCCGCTTTTCGCGATATCTGGGGAGTGGTTTGAAACTTCTTGTTGACGCTCATTAGCAGGTTACGCGATCGGCCTCGTATTGCAAAGAGGGAATAGTTCGACGTGCATGGGATTGCCGACGGGGCCCTGATTTCACCGATTTGCGTTTGCTGACGGCGTTTGGGAGCGATATACTCATGATCTCCCCGTTTTCTTCTTGATCCAGATTTGGAAGAATAACGAGATCATTTCCGGGTCAGCGGCGTGTCTGTCAGGAAGCCGGCGACGCGACCTTCAGGAGTTGCCTTGATGCGTTCTTCGACTACCGGGGTTTCTGCGCGATCCGCGAGCACACAGGTAACCGAAAATCGTTTTCAGGTCGAGCTCCTGGAAGATCGTACGTTGCTCGCCGCCCAGATTCTCAGTTTCGACATCGACGCACTCCGATCGCACCTGTCGGTTTCCGGCTATTTCGAGTTTGGCGGCAATGCCTATCCGTTCATCACGGCAACGGGGGGCAACTCCCTCACCTCGAAATTGGACGGTTTCCTTTACGCCGAAGTCACGGACGATTCGATTTCGTTCGGCAGCGGCAGTTACTTGGACGCCAATGAGTTGCTCCGAGGGGATGGTTTACCGCGTCGATTTCAGCCTGGTTTGCCCGGCTCCAACAACGCGGCCCCGGCCGACTTCGCGGCCCGGTTGGACATCTTCGGCAATATCGCGAACCTGGCGATCCGCAATTTCGTTCTCGACGTTCATAGCGGCAGCGCCGCCTTGGATGCCTCTGGAAACTTTTCATCCAACCTTAATTTCACCGTCGATTCCGGAACTTTTGATTTCGCCTTCGTAACCTTCCGCGTCTCCGTGAACATTTCGGGAGGATCAATCGGAAACACGCCGGGACAGTCCGGCAACCTCGCGTTCCTTTCGGGAGACTCCGCCGAGGTCGACTTACCCATCGACATCTCGATCACCGAA
>JAXMAQ010000080.1:0-23951 GCA_046350335.1 Planctomycetota bacterium | reverse complement strand
AGCGCCCGAAATCCGCCCTACCCATCCCCCGGTCCATGGCAGAAGCCGATCCCCACGAGAAATCCAGCGATTTACTCAAAGCATTTCTCAACCATGCCTTCCAGCATTCACGAATGAAGATTCCACGTCCGTCGAAGGGGTAATCCGTTCAGCGAATGCTCGGAAAAAGGCCGCCGATACCGCGAAGGTATTCCAGGCATTCTTCCCGCAGTTCTTTAACCTTCTCAGGTTGCGCCTGCACAAGGTTCGACCGCTCCCCGAGATCGGTCTCGAGGTCATAGAGTTCGTCCTTGCCCGAATAGTAGTGGATCAGCTTGTACTTTCCTTTCCGAATGGCGGACGCAGGCCGCTGACCGTTGGGGAAGTGAAAATAGAGGGCACCGCGACCCAAGGTTTCATTGCGGGCAAGCAAGGGTTCGAGATTGATTCCCTCCGGGGCTTCTCCCGGCTGACGCGTTAGACCCGCCATCGCGAGAATCGTCGGATAAAAATCCATGGTGACGATCGGCTCATCGATGACGGAGCCAGGACGGGTAACGCCCGGCCAGTAGACGATAGTGGGGACGCGGATCCCTCCCTCGTACAGGTTTCCCTTCCCGCCACGCAGCGGCGCATTCGAAGTGATCACGGTCCCGCGAGGTGGGGGAGTGGCCGTCCGCGGGTACTGGCCCCCGTAGTAAATGTTTACCCCGCCGTTATCCGACGCGAAGATTATCGCGGTTTTGTCGAGCAAGTTCGTTTCTTTCAGCGTGGCAAGAATCCTCCCCAGGCTCTGGTCCACGCTCTCCACCATCGCGGCGTACACGGGATTGTTTTGCGGCGCGCCATCGCGAACTTTCTTTTGATATTTCGCCACCAATTCCTCTTTACCCTCCCACGGGAAATGGACGGCGAAATGAGGCAAGTAGAGGAAGAACCGTTGATCCACATGCGATCGAATGAAATCCACCGCTTCGTTCGTCAGTCGGTCGGTCAGGTATTCGCCCCTTGGTCCGTCTGGCAAAAGTTCATTGAGGTAGGGGGAGAAGTAACGGTAGGGATGAGCCAAGGCATTGCCCGCGACATTGGACGTGAAACCAAAATGGCCCGGCAAGTTGCGTTGTGCTC
Source organism: Planctomycetota bacterium (assembly GCA_046350335.1). GTDB lineage: Bacteria > Planctomycetota > Planctomycetia > Kolteriales > Kolteriaceae > JAXMAQ01. Next base: position 22,844 of record JAXMAQ010000080.1, on the reverse strand, counting down.
CCAGGTGCCACTTGCCGTTGAGTGCCGTCGCGTAACCGGCGGCGCGCAATCGGGCGGCGATCGTGAGTTCTCCTGGATCCAGCGCGTCACGACTGATCGCCGTTACCAGCGTCTGGCCGGTTTCAAGTTTGACCTCCGCGGGCTTGCGGTTCGGAGAACCGATGGCGTTGGTCAACCAAAGCCGCGCGGGGGATTTACCCGTCAGGAGCGCGGCCCGAGTGGGAGAACATAGAGGCGAGGCTGCATAGGCATTGCGGAACACCGCGCCCCTCTTCGCGAGGGAATCGATGTTCGGAGTTTCATACAGGGAACTGCCGTTGTACCCCACGTCGCTCCATCCGAGGTCGTCGACCAGGAATACAATGACGTTGAGGGGTTTGGCGTCCTTTACATCGGCATGAAGCTGGGACGCACGAAAGAGAAGGAACACCGCGAAAATCAGAACCCAATACACGCGGCAAAGGAAAGCGTTCCCCGCGCTTCCCCGGTAATGATCGAAGTCAAGGACTTTCGGAAGGGGGATGGCGGTTAAGAATCCGCCAAAACGCATGGGTGATAAGTCAGGGATCATGTTTCGAGTTTAGTCCAGCATCGGCGGCATCGCAAGGATTGGGGAAACCGCCCGTCGGGATCCGGCAGTCACGACGGAGCCCTGGCCGCACGAGAGACGGGCTCTGCTTGTGTTCTCCTCCTTGTCTCGGTAACAATGATGCAGAGGCGGTAACGCATAGCCATCGGTTGGGAAGGAACTCGTCGAATCCCAGGCTGCGATGCCCCGGAAATACCGCCGACCTAACCTTCACATGGATGATCCGTCATGGCACGTCGCTGGATCCTGAGCCCTCGCAATCCCGAATTGGCAATGCGGCTTGCGGAAGGTCTCAATGTACATCCCGTCGTCGGCGAGCTCTTGATCAACCGCGGCGTGGCCTCCATCGAAGCGGGAAGGCGGTTTTTGAATCGAAAGCTCGTCGATTTGCACGATCCAGTGCTTCATCCTGGCATTACCGAGGCCGCGGACCTGATCCACGAAGCGATCGGCCAGCAGAAGAACATTTGCATCTACGGCGACTACGACGTCGACGGCATGTGCGCGACGGCGATCTTGCTCGAATGCCTCCGCCTCGGGGGAACGAAGCCTCGGTTTTACGTGCCCGACCGCCTCGAGGAAGGATACGGCCTCAATTCCGACGCCTTGGCCCGGCTGAAGGACGAGGGGATCGACCTCGTCATTACCGTCGACTGCGGCGTTTCCAGTTGGGAGGAAGCCAATTTTGCACGGCAAATCGGCCTGACGCTGATCGTGACGGACCACCACGAGTACTCCGAGCTTGGCCCTGCCCCCGCGGACGTCGTCGTTCACCCCCGTTTACCCGGCTCGCAGTATCCCTTCGGTGGTCTTTGCGGGACGGGAGTGGCGTATAAGTTAGCCTGGGAACTGGCGCGCCGATTCAGCGGCGGATCAAAAACCACCGATCTGTTTCAGAAGTTCCTGCTCGACGCCACGAGCCTTGCCGCCGTCGGCACGGTCTGCGACGTGGTTCCTTTAAACGACGAAAATCGGGTCCTGGTCCATCATGGTCTTCGAAGCTTGAAGGCGGAACCACCGATGGGGCTAGCCTGCCTCATGGAACTCGCTGGCATGGCTTCCAAAGCCAAATTGGACAGCGGCGATCTCGGCTTTGTCATCGGTCCTCGACTGAACGCCTGCGGCCGCCTGGGACAGGCGAGGCTGGGCGTGGAACTACTCACCACCAAGGACAAGATGCGCGCCTGGGAACTGGCGCGCTACCTCGAGGAGGAAAACAAAAAGCGGCAATCGGTGGAGCGAAAAATCTTCACGGAAGCGCGCGAACTCGCGGAAAAACAGTATGACATCGACGACAAAGACGCCTGTCCGGTTCTGGTGCTCGCCAGCGAGAACTGGCATCCCGGAGTGATCGGCATTGTCGCCAGCCGCATGGTGGAACGATACCATCGCCCCTGCCTAATGATCGCCTTGGGGGACGGGGAAGGAGCAGGATCGGGTCGGTCGGTTCCCGGATTCCACCTGCAGCAAGCGCTCGCCGCCTGTGGCGAGCACCTGATAAAGTCGGGGGGGCATGCGATGGCCGCCGGCTTGCGGGTTCGCCGCGATTCGCTCGACCGGTTCCGTGAGAGCTTCGAGGAACTCGCGCGTGGGCAACTCGCCGCCGAAGATCTTGCCGGCGAGATTCAAGTGGATGTTGAAGTCCCGCTGCACGTCCTGAATCCGTCGCTGCTCGCAAAGTTGGAGGTCATGCAGCCATTTGGCCTTACCAATCCCTCGCCGACCATGCTCGCGACGAATCTGAACGTGGTGGGGGAACCTCGAAAAGTCGGGGGGGGTGAACGTCACCTCATGTTCCGGGTCGCGCAAGGAGGCAAGTCGATGAAGGCGATTGCCTTTGGCCTGGCGGAACGGGCGGAAGAACTCATGTCCCAGGAGGGAAAATGCTGCGTGGTATTCCGCCCGATCATTAGCGAATATCGCGGTTATCCGGAAGTGGAATTGCAGGTCAAGGATTTCTGTGCAGGAAGCATGGTGAACCAAGAAGTGGGTGCCTGATGGCGTCCGAACGATCGTTCGCGGAAGCTCGAGAAAACCTGTTGGAGGAACTTCGCGCCGAGGGAATCAGCGATCCGCGGGTGCTCGACGCCATTCGCGCGACGCCTCGCGAAAATTTCGTTCCCGAATCCATTCAGGACCGTGCCTACGAAAATAACGCCTTGTCGATCGGCCACGGCCAGACCATTTCCCAGCCGTACATTGTCGCGCTCATGACGCAAGCATTACAACTTCAGGGTCGCGAACGAGTGCTCGAAATAGGCACGGGAAGCGGTTACCAGGCGGCGATACTAACGAAGCTGGCGCGGGAAGTTTATTCCGTCGAGCGACTCCCGGAATTGTCCCAGCACGCCCAGGCGCGAATCGCGGAACTGGGCATTCACAATATTCATTTTCGTATTGGAGACGGAACGGAGGGCTGGCCGGAGCACGCTCCGTACGACGGGATTCTGGTGACGGCGGCGGCACCCGCCCTACCCCGCATCCTGCTCGATCAATTGGCCGAGGGGGGAACGCTCGTCATCCCCGTGGGGGAAGCCGACCACCAAGTCTTGCACGCGTTGCGCAAATCCGGGGATCGCGTGCTCCGCCGTCGACTTTGCGATTGTCGATTCGTCCCGCTCATCGGGGCATTGGGCTGGGAAAGCGAACAATTGTAGCGCTGACGGTGTCCTGATTCCCCAGCATCCCTCCCGTTGCGAAATCTCCGACTTTCCTCTCCACCTCCGACCACGAAAGCAGGGTCTTTGAGGTAGGATCCCAAACGGGACTTTGGAATCGAGGCCGGGAGTTGCTATTTTATTCGTGGAAAGCCAATATCCTTGCCGAGCGACGAGGTCCGTAAATGCCACCGCGCACGATGTTTGACAAGATCTGGGAATCGCATCTGGTTCACGAAGAAGCGGGTCGTCCCGCGTTGATTTATATTGATCGGCATCTCGTCCACGAAGTGACGTCGCCGCAAGCGTTCGAGGGACTTCGCCTCAGTGGGCGCAAGGTCCGCAGGCCGGAGTTGACCTTCGCCACCATGGACCACAACGTCCCCACGACGGATCGCTCTCTTCCCATCGTCGATCCGATATCCAAGAAACAAATCGACACTCTCTCGTCCAATTGTGCCGAATTCGGCGTGACCCTCTTCGATTTAAACAACCAAAAGCAGGGAATCGTCCATGTCATCGGGCCCGAACTCGGCATCACCCAGCCCGGCATGACGATCGTTTGCGGCGACAGCCACACCTCGACTCATGGAGCATTCGGCGCCCTGGCGTTCGGCATCGGCACCAGTGAAGTCGAGCATGTGCTGGCGACGCAGTGCCTGCAGCAAGATCGACCGAAGACCATGGAGATTCGCTGCAACGGCAAGCTCCCCAAGGGAGTGACCGCCAAGGACATTATCCTGGCCATCATCGGCAAGATCGGCACCGACGGAGGCACCGGTTACGTCATCGAATACACGGGAGACGCCATCACCGCCCTCTCGGTGGAGGAACGGATGACGGTTTGCAACATGTCGATCGAGGCGGGCGCCCGCGCCGGCATGATTGCCCCCGACGATAAGACCTTCGAGTACTTAAAGGGACGCGACTATTCCCCCAAGGATTTCGCTTCCGCCGTCGCCCGCTGGCGGACGCTCCCGTCGGATCCTGGTGCGACCTATGACGTCACGGTAACTCTGGACGTCAATTCGCTGGCCCCCCAGGTCACCTGGGGAACTTCTCCGGGAATGGTGACGGACGTGACGGCGAAAGTACCGGCTCCGCAAGATTTTTCGGACGAAAACTCCCGCAAAGCTGCCAAGGACGCACTCGACTACATGGGGCTCACGCCTGGCGTTCCAATCACGGAACTGAAATTGGACAGGGTCTTCATCGGTTCCTGCACCAATTCACGCATCGAAGACTTGCGCGCCGCCGCCGAAGTCGTGAAGGGGAGAAAGGTCAGCAGCCACGTGAACGCCATGGTAGTCCCCGGGTCTCAAAGCATCAAGCGGCAAGCGGAAGCGGAAGGGCTCGCCGACGTGTTTCGGGCCGCCGGCTTCGATTGGCGTGAGTCCGGCTGCAGCATGTGCCTGGGCATGAATCCCGATATCCTCACGCCGGGCGAACGTTGCGCGTCGACCTCCAACCGCAACTTCGAGGGCCGCCAAGGAAAAGGTGGACGGACCCACCTGGTCAGTCCGATCATGGCCGCGGCCGCCGCCATCGAGGGGCATTTCGTCGATATTCGCAACTGGCGCTAGAATCATTCCACGGAGCTTTCACCGACATGCAAGCATTCACGAAACATACCGGCTTGGTCGCGCCTCTCGATCGCGTGAACGTCGATACCGACGCGATTATTCCCAAGCAGTTTCTCAAACGCATCGAGCGAACTGGCTTCGGCGAGTTCCTCTTTTTCGACTGGCGATTTCTCGATTCGGGTGCCCCCAATCCGGACTTCGTGTTAAATCGAGACCGCTTCAAGGGGGCCACGATCCTGCTGTCACGCGCCAATTTCGGTTGCGGGTCCTCACGCGCGAGCACGCCCCCGGCTCATGGACTACGGGTTCCGCGTCGTCCTTGCTCCCTCGTTCGCGGACATCTTCTTCAATAACTGCTTCAAGAACGGCATTCTCCCCATTCGTTTGTCGGAAACCAGAATCGACTATCTGTTCCACAAGACGAACGCGACCGAGGGATACGAGCTCACGGTCGATTTGGAGTCCCAGAAGATCACCGGGCCGGAAGGACTGTCGATCCCCTTCGAGGTGGATCCGTTCCGCAGGGATTGCCTCCTTCGCGGATTGGATGACATTGGTTTGACACTCCAGCACGAGGCCGAGATTTCGGCTTACGAAAAGGCTCACCCTTCCTTCAAATAGTGCAACATGCTGACATTGACCGCCAGGGAAATCGGTGATCGCATTCCCCGCGAAGGGGAATGCATCACGCCCGACCGGCTGGTGGGCCTTCGTCCGGCGGAAATCGAAAAACTACCCCTCCTCCACGGCAACGTCGAGACGAAACTCGCCGACCATTTTCGCGTGACCGGCGATCCCGCGGACGGATGCCTTCGAATCCTCGGGGACGTAACCAGCATCAAGCGAATCGGTTCCCGAATGACCACCGGGTCGATTCTCGTCGACGGCGCCGTCGGCATGCATCTTGGCGCGGAAATGAGCGGCGGACGCATTGAAGTGCTCGGCGATGCCGACGATTGGGCGGGCGCGGAGATGAAGGGGGGACAAATCCGAATTCGGGGAAACGCCGGCCATCTCGTCGGGGCGGCGTATCGAGGCGAGAGCGTCGGCATGCGGGGTGGAGAAATTCTCGTGCACGGGAACGCGGGGGACGAGGTCGGCGCCTCCATGCGGCGTGGATTCATCGCCGTCGGAGGCAAGGTCGGCGATTTCGCCGGCGCGTCGATGATCGCGGGTTCGATTTTCGTCTTTGGAGAAATGGGCGTTCGCGTGGGGGCGGGGATGCGGCGAGGGACGATCGCTGTACTCGGCCCCCGCGACGTTCCAACGCTCCTCCCCACGTTTCGCGAGAGCGGCGTTTTTGAACCTGTCTTCCTGAGGGTTTATCTCGCGGCGCTCCAGCAACGGAGTTTTCCGCCAGCCACGGCGCATGCAAAAGCGACGCGCGTGCGTCGCTTCATCGGGGATCTGTTGGAACTTGGAAAGGGAGAAATCCTGGCGGCCATGCCGTGACGGGATGTCCGGGCGACTTTACGTCGCCTGCCAATCACTCGCCGACGTAAGGCAATAGCCCCATGAAACGGGCTCGTTTGATCGCGGTCCCGACAGCGCGCTGGAATGCCGCACAATTCCCCGTACGCCGGCGGCTCAGCACCTTGCCATGCCCGCTCATCATCCGCTTGAGCGTCTCGATGTCCTTGTAATCGACATACGCCGGACGAGGGCAACCTTCGGGACGGCAAAACCGGCACCGGTTACGCTGGCCCGTTCTCTGGCTGCTTCCCTTCGACTTCGCACCTGCAACGTTCGCCATCTGCTGCCAACCTCAAAATAATTGATTCGAAGACACTTAGAGTATAAGAACTTTGATCGGCTTCAAGGGATTCAGCCAACGCGGAGGCCGGCAATTTTCCAACGAAGCTTTTTTATGACCCATCTCGGGGCGCCATCGAACCGGCAACTCCCCTTAATCGATGGCAATGATCTCGTAGTTGACCGAACCACCCGGCGTGCTCACCGTCAGCTTGTCCCCTACTTTGTGGTTCAAAAGCTGCTGAGCCAGTGGACTGGTGCACAGTATTTTCATCACCGCGCCGTTGTAATCCTCTTCGCCCGGCCCAACCAGCTCGTATTCCTCCTCGAAATCGGCGTCGAGGTCCAGCAATTTGACCTTGGAACCAAACACCACCTGACCTTTGGGCATGCTCTCCTTGTCGACGATGTACGAATCGGCGAGCTTGGTCTTGAGCAGGTTGATCTTCGCCTGGAGCATCCCCTGGTTTTCGCGTTGAGCATGGTACTCCGCGTTTTCGCGAAGGTCGCCCTCGGCACGCGCTTCGGCAACCAGCCGAGTGATTCTGGGCATCTCGTGCTGCTCCAGATGCTCGAGTTCCGCCTTCAATTTGTCGTAGCCTTCGCGCGTCGTCGGTGTCGGGCTCATTTCCCAAACCCCTCGTTTTGATCCCATATGAACAACAACGAGGCTGGACGGTTCGACGTCCAGCCTCGTTGTTCGGTCCCACCGGACCGGCCTTCATCTAACCAAATTGGCCAGAAAAAGTCCAGTCTAAGCCCCTATTCGCCCACCTCGAAGGTCCGTTGGAGACGCCTCGCCTCCCTCGTTGCCCAATTCTTTCGTAAAGTTTTCCGGAACGCTAAACCTTTGCCAATTTGTCACTTTCCTTAACGTCCGACGGCGTACCATCCAGATCTTATGACTGCCCGTCCGGCGAGACCCTTCTCTGGGCGGGCGACGGGGACCGACAACAAAATTTTTATGATTTCAGCTCCCGTGAACGTAACAGATGCAGCGTCCCGAGTTGACCGAGGTGCACTCGGTCACAAGCCTCGACCGACGTTGAGGGGCGGGTTACTTTCCGCCGTGGACATGGAAGCGACCCGTTTGTCTCCAGACTATTGCGTTAAGACAGGTAATTCCGGGGCCCGGCTCCAATTCATGGTCGCCGCGAATTGCGGCTGGCGTTAAGGCCATCCATGCCAACGGGGCCGGGAAACACGCCGGCACTTTTCTGGAGCTCAATAGTGTTGTGCGGGGGATGCGGGTACGCTCGATGTCACTGAAATGTCGCTCCTTCGCGGAGAAAGAGTCGCAATTTGCGAAATTGAGCTTAATCAGCCGCCAGCCAATAACCAAGAGATCATTCACAAACAGAGGATTTTGCCATGGCACCCTTGCAGATGGATGTCCATCGAATCAAAGACCAAGTGGCGCAGCATTCGGAATTGCTTCACCGGCTTCGGCGAGAATTGGCCAAAGTGATCGTCGGTCAAGAGGAGATGGTATCGCGCCTCCTCGTCGCCTTGCTGACGAATGGACACATTCTTTTGGAAGGGGTTCCCGGACTCGCCAAGACAACCGCCATCAAGACGCTGTCGCAAGCGATCGACACGGCGTTCCAGCGGATTCAATTTACGCCCGACCTGTTGCCTGCCGACCTCGTCGGCACGCTCGTCTACAATCCAACGACCGGGGAGTTCACCACCCGCAAGGGGCCAATCTTCTCGAACTTCATCCTCGCCGACGAAATCAACCGCGCTCCCTCCAAGGTGCAATCCGCCTTGCTTGAAGCGATGCAAGAGCGACAAGTCACGATCGGCGACACCACCTACCCGCTCGACCCGCTATTCCTCGTCCTCGCGACCCAGAATCCGATCGAGCAGGAAGGCACCTATCCATTGCCCGAGGCGCAAGTCGACCGCTTCATGCTCAAGGTACGGATTTCGTATCCGACACAAGCCGAAGAGCGGAAGGTAATGGACATGGCCCTGGACGGCGGATCGCACCACGTCGAATCAGTCATCGAGCCGGGCGACATCTTTGCGATGCGCGAAGTCGTCTCAATGGTCTACGTCGATGAGCAGGTTCGAAACTACATTTTGTCGATTGTCCGCGCGACGCGCGAACCTGCAGCCTTCCAGTTGAAGGAACTGGTCCCCCTGATCGACTTTGGCGGCTCTCCCCGCGCGACGATCTTCCTGGGTCTCGCTTCCCGCGCGATGGCATTTCTGCAAGGGCGTGGGTACGTCACGCCCCAGGACGTCAAGGATGTCGCCTACGATGTGCTCAGGCACCGCGTGCTGCTCACCTATGAGGCCGAAGCCGAGAAGACCACCAGCGATCAGGTCGTGCAAGCCATCTTGAACAAAGTGCCGGTGCCGTGATTCATCGGCGAACGATTGAGCCAACGTGGCGGTCGACTCCCGTTCCCGAGGCGAGTCGACCAGGCGGGCAAATGAAAAAGCAAACCGGCGATTCTCACCTCTTCTCCACGGGAAGAGGTTCAAGACATAGGCTCCTAGGTAGCCAAGTTACGTCGAGGAAACCATGGCGGAACAGACGGTGGCCGACATCCTGAAAAAGGTCGAACGGCTTCAGATCATCGCGAACCGGAAGGTCGACGACCTTTTCGCCGGTCAATACCACAGCGTCTTTCGCGGGCGCGGAATGGAGTTCGATGAAGTACGCGAATACCAGCCCGGCGACGACGTGCGGACGATCGACTGGAACGTGACCGCTCGGGCGGGGACTCCCTTCATCAAGCGGTTTTGCGAGGAGCGCGAGCTTACCGTCATGTTCCTGGTCGACGTTTCCGCCTCGGGCGCGTTTGGCTCGACGGAACGTTCCAAGCTCGATCTGGTGGTCGAAGTCGCCTCCTTGCTGATGTTCTCCGCGCTCAAGAACAACGACAAGGTGGGCCTGATACGATTCTGCGACGACGTCCTCACCTTCGATCCACCCCGCAAGGGAAAATCGAACGTGCTTCGACTCATTCGCGAGCTTGTCGCCACCGAGCCCGTCCATCGGGAGACGAACCTCAATAACGCCTTGGACTTTCTCAACCGCGTCCAGAAGCGCCGGGGCGTCGTCTTCCTGATCAGCGACTTCGTCGGCGAACAATCCAAGACCGCCTTGGCGACGACCAATCGGCGCCACGACCTCGTCGCCATCTCGGTAACCGACCGCCGCGAGGAGACGATCCCCGACGTCGGTTTTATCACGATCGAGGACGCGGAGACGGGTGAGATCCTGGAGGTGGACACCAGCCACCCTGAAGTTCGCCGCCTCTTCGCGGAACAAGCAGCTTCCAGGACCGAGTCATTGACCAACATGCTCAAGAAGATCGGTGTCGATCAACTCCCGATCCAAACCGGCAGCGATTACATGAACGGCCTCCGGCGATTCTTCAGCATGCGAGAAAAGAGATTCCGGTAACACGCGGGACGGACCAACTTATGACGCAATCGATGACCATTTTGCTTCGCCGCGCGATCCTGGCCTTGGCCCTGGGGGTCACGGTCGCCGGCTGTGGTGGCCAAGGAGCTTCGACCACCGCCGGCCCCAACGTTTTGACCACCGAGGCTGGAGACGGCCCCGTTCGCATGACGGTCCGCGTCGAGCCCGCCAAGCCACGACTCTCCGACGAGATCACGCTTACCCTCACGCTCGATAGCGAAGAAGGGGTCACCGTCGAGAAGCCCCCTTTCGGCAGCGAACTCGGGGAATTCGTCATCCGCGATCTGCGTGAACCACTGGCAAAAACGCGTGACGGACGCGAAGTGCGCGAACAGATCTTCACCCTGGAACCAACCAAAGCCGGCACGCTTCGCCTTGATCCGATTCGCGTCGTCTACAAGGACACCCGCAAGAACGGCGACCAGAAAGAACACGACGTCGTCTCCAAGAGCCTGACCGTGGAAGTCTCCTCGGAGATGGGCACGAAGACACCCAGTCTCACGGACCTCGCGCCCGCCGCCGCCCCCGTCGCCGTCCACGCGCCGATTTCACCCTGGACCTGGGCCCTCCTCGCGGTGGGCACGCTCGCGTGCGTGGCCATCATTATACTTGGGCGCCGCTGGCGAAACGCCGTCCGCGAACGAAAGGCCGCACCTCTTTCTCCACGGATGCTCGCGGAACTCGAACTGCGAAAACTTCTCGAATCCGGTTTGCTCGAAAAGGACCTCAAGCTCTTTTACGTCGAGCTGACCGGCATTGTCCGGCGGTACATCGAACGGACCGAAGGGATCCACGCTCCGGAACAAACGACCGAGGAATTCCTTCGCGAAATCGGCGAACATCCCTCGTACATCCAGGGACGACGCGAGCGACTTAAGAACTTTCTCGAGTCGGCGGACCTGGTCAAGTTCGCGGGGTACAAACCGCACCTGCCCGCGGTCGAGGAAAGCATTCGCAGGGCGCGCGTCTTCGTGGACCTTGAGCAAGAAGTCGTGCTCGTCCACGAACCGGTCAAGAATGGCTTTCACCCGGAAACGACCAATCGCATTCCGATGCTGCACGAGGAGCCCTCGAAATGAACCTGTTTCGATTTCACGATCCACTTTGGTTCCTGCTCCTCCTCCCGGCGACGGCGGCGGCCGTCTGGGCGATGCGACGGAGGCGAAGCGGAACCGTTCTCTATTCGAGCGTCGCCTTCTTCCGCGATCTGCCGCCGACCATGGCACAGCATCTCAAGCCGATGCTTCCCTGGGTTCGGTGGGCGGGCTTATGTCTGCTCATCCTGGCCCTGGCCCGGCCCCAAGAGGGGGAAGAAGAATCTCGAATTCAATCGCAGGGAATTGCCATCGAAATGTGCTTGGATCGGTCCGGCTCGATGCGCGGCCTGGACTTCCAGATCGACGGCAGGAACGTCACACGACTCGAAGCCGTTAAACAAGTGTTTCAGGACTTTGTGGCCGGCAAGGACGGTCTCTCCGGCCGGCCGGACGACTTGATCGGGCTTATCGCATTTGGAGGATTCGCGGACAATCTCTGCCCGCTCACGCTCGACCATGTCGCCCTCGTGGAAATGACCAAAAAGGTCGAGATCGCGGAACCGATCATCAACAGCCGAGGCGAGATCATCAACCAAGCGATTTTCGAGGAAGAACAGCAGACGGCGATCGGCGACGCGGTCGCGGCCGGGGTCGACCGACTGAAACAAACCAAGGCCAAGAGCAAGGTTCTCATCCTGCTGTCCGACGGCGAGAACACCGCCGGCATTCTTACTCCGGAAGAAGCCGCGGAAATCGCCAAGGCGCACGGCATCAAGATCTACTCCATCGGCGTCGGCACTTCCGGCCAGGTCCCTGTTAAAGTCACCGATCCTTTCGGCCGACAGCGGATTCAGTACCAGCAGATGGAATTGGACGAAGCAACGCTGAAAATGCTCGCCGACAAGACCGGCGGTCAATACTTCCACGCCGGCGACACCGAGGCGCTCAAGGAGGTTTATGCCGCCATCGACGAATTGGAGAAAACCGAGGTCGACAGCCAAGTCTATTCGCATTACCGCGAACTCTTCGCTTTCGCCCTCGTCCCGGGCCTGTTCCTGGTGTTCATGGAAGTGGGATTGTCGGCAACTCGCTTCCGTACGCTCCCTTAAGATTTGCGGACACGCCCAGGTTTTTGGCGCTCAACCAAAGGGGTCGGACGACATAAAGCCGATTCGACCCTGAATTCAAAAACAAACAATTTCGGCAACGTGAGACAAAGCGATGACATGGGGCAATCCGAACGCACTGATCTGGCTGACGCTGGTGCCGATCACCGCTTGGCTTCTCTATCGAGCACAGCGCAAACGGAACGCGGCGACGAGACAGTTTGCCGATCCCGCCATGGTCGCGCGGCTGATGCCGGCGACGCGAGCCGGCAGGCCACTGCTTAAGGGAAGCCTGCTGGTCGTGGCGCTTGCCTCCGCGATCGTGGCCGCCGCTCGGCCACAATGGGGAACCTATAGCGAAATGGTGACGCAGAAGGGAGTCGATCTCTTCGTGCTGCTCGACGTCTCGCGTTCCATGCTGGCCAAGGACGTCGCGCCGGACCGTTTGCAGCGCGCCAAGTCGGATATCCGCGACTTGCTGCCGAAGCTCGCCGGAGACCGCGTCGGCCTGATCGCGTTTGCCGGCCAACCCGTACTCATGGTTCCCTTAACCACGGATCAAGAATATTTCCGCTCGGTGCTGGATACCGTCGATACTTCGAGCGCGCCCGTGGGAGGAAGTCTCATCGGCGATGCGATCCGAAAAGCCATCTCCTCGATGGAGGAGCGCAGGGACCGAGATCAGGTGCTCGTCTTGATCACGGACGGCGAAGATCATGACTCTTTCCCCGCGGAGGCGGCGAAGAGTGCCGCCGAACAGGGCATCAAGATCTTTACCATCGGTCTTGGCGATCCGGTGGAGGGCGCACGAGTTCCCGCAGGCAAATCCGGTTACGTCACTCACGACGGCCAAGAGGTTTGACCAAAGATGGACGAACATCTGTTGCAGAAAATCGCGGCAGCATCGACACGAAGAAGGTGCTTACATCCCGGCCAAGACCCCGCGCTACGACCTTGGCCAGGTCTACGAAAGTCACCTCGCCAACCTCACCCGAGGCGAATTGGGGGAGGAACGGAAAGAGCGTCATCATGAACAGTTTCAGTGGTTCCTGGCCCTTTCCGTCGTATTGCTGTCCATCGAACCCCTGGTCGCGTACATGTGACGGCTCGGCGTAGGGGGCGGAGGAACGCCTGCCCTGCCGTCCGGCGGCAATCTCGGCTTGCGGTCCCGAAAAGGCGGCTGGAGCGGGCGGTGACCATGTCCGCGTTGGCTGGGATATTGCTGATCGCACCCCAACTGGCAACGGCCTCTCCCCACGAGGCGGCCGCCCGTGTCGCCGAGGGAATCAAACACTTCCAAGCCGGGGATTACAAGGCCGCGGACAAGGCCTTCACGGACGCGGAGAACGTGCACCCGGACGAAGCCAAGATCCCCTTCGACCGCGCCTGTGCGCTCGCGGCTCAAGGGGAGTTCGACAAAGCGATCGAACTTTTCCAGCAGTGCGCGGCGGCCCGCGACCCGGAACTGGCGGCCTTGTCGCAATACAATCTCGCGGACGTCTACACTCAAAAGGCGAAAGGTCTCCTGGGAGATAAGCCCGAAGATGCGGCTCCCAACGTGCGGCAGGTCATGGAGTTCATCGAAGCCGCCGCCGGGCATTATCGGGATTGCCTGCAAATGGACTCCAGGAACAAGTCGGCGCATACAACCTCGAATTATTGAAGGCGTGGGCCAAGCACATGAAAGGGGCGTGGAAGGAAAAGGACAAGCAGGCGCGCCCGCGAAGATGGACCTGTTCGCCTTCTTGCAAACCCTCCACGATTTGGCAAGGAAATTACGCCAGGGAACGAAAACGCTCGCTCGGGAATCGGATACGCCTCTTTGGCGTTCGAAACACGGCAAGCGGACGCGGCGCGCGAGTTGGCGGACGAAATCGATCCGTTGAAGCAAAAGATCCACGCCGCGCTCGCGAACCCCGCGTCGCAACAACAACCCGCGCCGCCCAACCCCCAGCAAGAAGAAGCAATCAAGACGCTGGAACAATGGTCCGACGCTTCCAAGGAATCCATGTTGAGCGCGGGCACAGACCTCGTGGGAGCCAAACTGGGACAGGCAAAGAATGACCAGTCGGCGGCACTCGATCCGCTCGATCGGATCTACCTGTCCGTCGCCCCCGTGGACCGGCTGCTCCAGAAGGGATCCAGGATCAAAAGCGGTTGATCGAACTTTCCTCCGAGCAGAAGAGGTCGAATCCGCCAAGGCGAATGCCGACTTCTCGAGCAGTCCGAGGATCAAACTCGCGTCACGCATCTCGGCCAGGCGATCGATCGGCAGCAAAGGTCATGCTCGAACAAATGGCCAGCATGCCGGCTGCCCCGACTGCACCGACACCTCCAGGCAAAGCGGTCGATCTGCGGGATCTGCTTGCTGAGAAGGAGAAAACGACGCCAGGTAGCGAGCCGGGAAAAACGGGGGAAACGCAGGACGGGGCGAGCGAACCCAAACCTGCCACGCCGGAGGAAAAGGAGCAACAGAAACAACGTCAGATGAAGGAGGCGTTGCAGAACGCCGTCGCACTCACTCCCAAGGTCGGCGAACTTTCGCAGCAGGCGGCCGAGCTTTTGCAAAACCAGGACCCCGCCGGCGCGATGCCCAAACAGGAGGAAGTCAAGAAACTCCTCGAACAGATCGCCGACAAGTTCCCCAAAGACGATCAACAACAAGAACAGAATCAAAAGAACCAAGAGCAGCAAAACCAGGACCAACAAGACCAGCAAAAGCAGAACCAAGAACAACAGAATCAGCAAAACAAGGATCAACAGAAGCAAGACCCGAAGGACCAGCAGAAGCAAGACCAAAAGTCCAAGGGCGAACAAAACCAGAAAGATCAAAAACAAAAGGATCAGCAGCAATCCAAAGACTCAAAAAACGAGGACTCCAAGGACCAGAAAAAGGACGAGAAAGACTCTTCGAAGAATGAGGAGTCCAAGGATCAGCAAGGGTCCGAAAACGAGAAAAACAAAAAGGATCAGCAACAAGGAAAACAGGACGAACCCAAGGAAGAACAGAAGTCCAAGGAGGACCAGGCGAGCGGCCCGGAGAAAGACAAGCAGGAAGAAGAGGCCAAGAAAGAGGAAAAGAAACCAACGCCCGGCGAGAAAGAATCGAAAGAAGAAGAGAAGAAGGCCGAAAAGCCACAACCTTCCGCCGCGGAAAAGTCCAAGGACGCCAAGGAAGCGAAGGAGGCTGGCGAAGCACCGACTGCCGTCTCCGAGGAACAGATCGCCAAGGAGAAAGCGGACGAGATGATCCGCCGCGTCCGACAGCGGCAATTGGATTACCGCAACAAGATTCGCGCGATGGAACGGCGGCTGCACGGGCCCGTTAAAGTCGAGAAGGATTGGTGAAAATGAAACGGTATCTCGTGACCTCGATTTTCCTGCTCCCCCTGCTCGCCTTTGGGGCGCGCGGAGACAATCCTCCTTCGATCTCCGCCGCGGTCGAAAGGCAGCGGGTCTACGAAGGGGAGCCGATTCAGTTCGAAGTGGAGCTCAACAACGTCAAGAGTGCCATCACGCCGGAAATTCCAAAGTCCGATGATTTCGACGTTCAATTCCTGGGGCAGGCACAGCAGCAATCGGCGAGTTTCACCATCATTATCAATGGACGGCGCGTCGATTCGAACACCTCCGGCTGGCGTTTCGCCTACCGGTTGACGCCGTTGCGCTCCGGCCGACTCACGATTCCCGCCCCCTTTGCCATCGTCGATGGACAAAAGGTGGAGGGACGGCCCATCCCCATCACCGTCATCGGCGCCGACGAACAAGATGAAGCCATCGTCGAAATCGACATCGATCACAAGAACGTTTACCCGCTACAGCCGTTCACGGTCACGCTCAAGATCTTTCTGAAGGCGCTTCCCGGACGGTTCGCCGACACCGATCCCTCCAACCTGCGAATCGAGCGGATGCTCTCGATCCCCTGGGCGAACGATCGCGAACTTCCCAGCAATCTCACGCCGCAAGGGGACCTCAATCAATGGCTCGGCAAGAGAATTAGCCAGGATGGCGCGGGCTTTAGCATCAAGGATATTTCGACGCCGGCGGTTAGTTTCGGTTCGTTCTTCCGCCGCGAGGCCACGACCTTCGACTTCGAGAGCAAGAAGGTCCGTCACCTGGATAAAGCCGGAAAGGAAGCCGACTATTGGGAATACACGTTATCACGCACGTTTACCGCCAAGGCGCCCGGAGAATACGGCTTCGGTCCCGTGAGCCTCAAGGCGCGCGTTCCCATCAGCGCCGGAGAGGGAAAAAGCCAATTCAATCTGGAGGAAATCTACGCCCGAACGCCAAAACTCATGGTGGATGTCAAGGAAGTGCCACGCGACGGCCGACCCAACAGCTATACCGGAGCCGTCGGCGAGTTCACCTTTAACGCCACCATGAAGCCGGAAAAGGCGAAAGTCGGCGACCCGATGACCTTGACCCTGACGTTGACCGGCGACGGACTCCTGGACACGGCGGGCGCGCCCCACTTGGAATCGGACAAGGAGTTGGCGGAACTTTTCCGCATCCATGAGGGGACGGAAGAAACCAAGGGCCGGTCCCGCGTCTTTACCTACAGCGTGCGACCCAAGTCTACCGAGATTCGTGAGTTCCCCCCCGTAGAAATCGCCTACTTCGACACCCGCAAAGAACAATATGTCGTGCTTCATTCGGACGCGATTCCACTCGAAATCTCGGCGGCGGACCATCTCGCGGGAAGCGAGATCATTGGGGGCAATTCCACGAATGCCGAAACCCCAGCGGTGGTGAATGAAGTTCGCAAGGACGGCCTATACGCCAACATCGTCGACCCGTCGGCACTTCGAAACCAACGCGTGGCGCCTGTCTATTGGTTTGGCGGCATGGCGGCTCTAGCGACGGCGTACGGCTTGGCAAGTGTCGCAGCCGTCCGCGTCAGAAAACGGCATGCGGATCCCGCCTTGCAGCGTCGCCGACACGCCGGCACGCGTGCCGGGGAGCGAATCAACCAGGGAAGCCTGCGGATTCAAGAAGGCCAAGGTCGTGCGGCCGCCGAAGCGTTTCGCGCCGCCGTCACGGGTCTCGTGGCGGATCTTTGGAACGTCGAAGAGGCGGGACTGACTCCCAAGGATGTCGAACGGCACGTTCGCGAGAGATTGGGAGACGAGGATATCGCCCGACGGGCCCGTGAGTTCGTCCAACATTGCGACGACGCACGTTACGCGGGGGACGCAAACGTTTCTTCCTCGCTCGAAAAGGAAACGAATGAGGTCATCAGCGCCCTCATTGCCGCGGATAAGAAGAAGGGACGTCAACCATGACACGCGTTTTCACCTTGCTCGCACACGGTCTGATCGCCGCATTGTTCGTCCAGTCGCCAGCATCTTCTTTTGCCGCCGCGACGAGTGCGGACGGAACGGAATCGACGTTCCAAAAGGGGCTCGAGGCGTTCGACGCCGCCAAAACTCCCGCCGACTTCCTGAAATCCGCCAGCCTCTTTCAAGAAGTATTGGATAGTGGAACGGTGAATGGTGCCGTGCTTTACAACCAGGGGAACGCGTTCGTTCGCGCCGGCGAATACGGCCGCGCCATCGCCAGCTACCGACAGGCACAGCGTTACCTGCCCAGGGACAATCGTCTCGCCGCGAATCTGGAATTCGCGAAAGAGAAAGCGGGACTCCCCCACGCCGAGCCAAGCACCTGGAACCGCCTGTGCTTCTGGCATGGCTGGCTCGGTTATCACGAGGCATTCCTCGCCATGGGTTCCTTCGGGACGCTGGCGTTCGCTCTTGGCATCGTCCCCGTGATCTGGCCAACTCGACGTTTCCTCGAAAGACTTGCTCTCGTTTCCCTCACCGCCTGCCTGATCTTGGGAATTGCAGCAACAACGATGTGGTTGGACTACGACCATTGGACGCACGGCGTCATCACCGCAGAGGAAGTGACCGCGAGAAAAGGAAATGGGGAGAGTTACCAGCCCGCGTTTAAGCTTCCGTTGACCCAAGGAACCGAGTTCACGCTCGTCGAGCGTCGCGGCGATTGGCTCCTCGTTCACCTCGCGGACGGCAACGACGGCTGGGTCAAGGAATCCGCGACGACTCTCTACTGACAAGCCTCAGGTCTCGCCTATCGCCGATCGAACGCATTCCCCAACGCGAAACTGCCCCTACCAGCCAGCCTTGGGATTCCATGGGGAAGATCGCTCAAAGGAGTGGGTCAGCAAAATCGGGTTTCCATCGGCACCATTCAAAACTATGCTGTTAGGGGAGATGGGTGGCGAGTGACATCCAGATCCACAGGTATTGCCT
Source organism: Planctomycetota bacterium (assembly GCA_046350335.1). Taxonomy (GTDB): domain Bacteria; phylum Planctomycetota; class Planctomycetia; order Kolteriales; family Kolteriaceae; genus JAXMAQ01. The sequence goes on along the minus strand of JAXMAQ010000080.1, from coordinate 4,406 downwards.
ACCGAAGGATTCCCGCTAGGCCGACAACGCAAGGATTGTCCCGTGGCTTCGTTGACCGTTATTCAAGGTCCCGATCGAGGACGTCGTTTCGAACTTGACGACAAGGTTCCCACCATTGGCCGCGACGCCAAGAATTCCATTCGGCTGCACGACAGCGAGATCTCCCGACAACATGCGGAATTTCGTCAGACGGACAATGGATTCATCGTCCGGGATCTGAACAGTTCGAATGGAACGTATCTCAATGGCGAACGAATCGAATATGGCGCGGTCAAAACGGGAGACCGGATCCGCGTGGGACGGACGGAGCTGATTTTCACCGCGGACTCGCCGCAAGTGACCGGAACCGTCGATCTCGCGAACAAGATAAACATGGTCACTCGCCGCGAATCCGTGGAATCCTCCGCCATCATCCGGAGCATCAAGCATAGCGAAGGTAGCCAACTGCTCCGTTATCCTGAAAGCGCGGATAGCCAGTGGCTTAAGCACAACTTCGCCAATCTCAACATCATCTACGAAACCAGCCAGGCGATTACCCGGATCAGCGACATCGACGAGTTGCTCGACCACATCATGAACCTCGTGTTCACGACCATCCGGGCCGATCGTGGCTGCGTCATGCTCAAAAACGTGGAAACCGGCAAGCTGGAACCGACAGCCGTCCGCTATGCCCAGGGAGTCGACACCGAGGAACAAATCACCCTCAGCCGGACGATCATGGATTACGTGCTCGATCGGAAAGAGGGAGTCATCGTTCTCGACGCCGCTCACGATCAACGTTTCAATTCCGCCCAGAGCATCGTCCAACTTGGCATACGCGAGGCAATGTGCGTTCCGCTACTCGGACGCCATGACACGCTCGGCGTCATGTATGTGGACACCAAGAGTGACAACAAAGAGATCCTGAAGACCCAGGAACCGAGCAAGTTTACCGACGACAAGCTGAAGCTGATGATTGCCATCGCGCATCAGGCGGGCTTGGCGATCGAGGATAGCCGCTACTACCAGGCCATGGTGCAGGCGGAACGTCTAGCTGCCGTCGGCCAAACGATCGCCACCGTCAGCCACCACATCAAAAACATTCTCCAGGGGCTCAAGAGCGGCAGTTACCTCGTCGAAATGGGGCTCTCGGAAAAGAAACTCGATCTACTCGAACGCGGCTGGTCGGTGGTCCAAAAAAACCAGGGGAAAATCTATAACCTGGTCATGGACATGCTCAGCTATTCCAAGGAACGAGAACCGGCCCTCGAGATGGTGGACCCCAACCGTATCGTTCAGGACATCCTCGAACTCATGGAGCCAAGGGCCAAGGAACTGGGCGTCAAGCTCGACGCGGAATATACGTTCACCGCGGGCGAAGTTGCCCTCGATCCCGAGGCGATGCACCGCGCGCTCCTGAACTTGGTGAGCAACGCCATCGACGCGGTCGAAGGGACGCCGAACGGGAGTGTTCACATCCAAACCGCGGCCGACGCAAAAAGTCGCTATTTGTACTTCACCGTCGCCGACAACGGCTGCGGTATTCCCGAGGATCGACAAGAGCAAATCTTTCAAGTCTTCAGTTCCACCAAGGGCTCGAAAGGAACCGGACTCGGCTTGCCGGTCAGTCTGAAGATCGCGCAGGAACATGGGGGCACGATCCGGGTGGAAAGCGAGATCGACAAGGGGAGCCGATTCACCATCGAAACCCCGATCCGCAGAGTCTCGGTCGAACCTTTGGTTCTTCCGGAAAACACGCTCACCGACACCGAACTTCGCACGCAGCTAGCGGCGGACGAAGAGATCTAGCCGCTACGTGTCTTACCTTCCCTTCGCGGATCAAACGGAATTCAAATCCTGCCGAGAATCCTCTTGGCAGCGAGATATCCGGGAGCACCCATCACCCCTCCCCCTGGATGCGTGCCCGAACCGCAGAGGTAAAAGCCACTGATGGGAGTCGAATATTGCGAACAACCCGGCACGGGGCGCATGAAGAGAAGTTGATCCAGGGACATTTCGCCATGAAAGATGTTTCCCCCCGTCAGCCCGAAGCGGTCTTCGAGTCCTTTGGGGGAGAGAACCTGGTAATCCTCGACAATTTCGTCCCAGTTGCTCGTGTACTCTCGGATGACGGAGAAAACCCGCTCCGCGAACTCCTTTTCCGTCACCGCGTCCCACGCCAGGCCATCGGAGCGCTCATAGGGCGCATATTGCACGAATAAGGAAATGAAATGTTTTCCCGGAGGAGCGAGCGTTTCATCCACGACGCTGGGAATGCACATTTCGACGACCGGCTTGGTCGATGGCCGACCCCATTTGGCTTCCTCGAATGCCGTCTCGATGTAGTCGATGCTCGGACAAAGATGAATAGTCCCCCGGTGCTGCGGACCCGCCTGCGTGCCGGGGTAAGCCTTGAAGTCAGGCAGGCCGCGGGCGGCGATATTGATCTTCACCGTGCCGCTCCGGAAGCGCATCCGGCGGACTTCCTCGACCAATGACTCCGGCAAATCCAGCGGATCAAACATGGACAGAAACGTCCGCTTCGGGTCTGCGTTGCTGACCACGATCGAGGAACGGAACTCCCTGCCGTCCTCGAGGACCACCCCCTGACAGCGTTGACTCTTGACCAGAACTCGCGCGACCGGGGCGTCCGTCAGAATCGTGCAACCCTTCGATTGGACGTACTCGGCTAGCGCCTGGGTGATGGTCCCCATGCCGCCCCGAACATAACCCCAAACCCCTCGTTGGCCCTCGGTTTCCCCCATGACGTGATGGAAAAGAACGTAAGCCGTCCCCGGCGTTCGCGGCCCGGCCATGGCGCCGATCACCCCGTCGGTCGCAAGCCGCACCTTGAGCGGTTCCGACTCAAACCATCGATCGAGATAGTCGGCCACGCTCATCGAGAACAGACGAACCAGGTCGACGGAGTGCGAACGCAAACTCAAGCCGAAGCGGAGCAGTCGCCAAAGATCGCTCCAACGCCGCGAACGGGGATTGGGCGCCGCCTTGAGCAAAGCGGTTCGATCGCCGCCGCGACGCGTCCAGTTCCTCCTCGTAGTCCGCGTACCGCTCCGCGTCCTTCACGGAGAACTTCGCGATCTCTTCACAGGTCTTCTTTCCGTCTTGCCAAAACAACAGGTGACTATTGTCGGGAAAGGGAGAAAAGGACGAAGGATCCCTCACGAGCACTTCATAGCCGAACGACTTGAGCTTGAAGTCCCGGATGATCTCCGGCCGGAGCAGGCTGCAGACATAGGCGGCAGTGGAGATTTTGAAGCCCGGAAAGATTTCCTCGGTGACGCAGGCTCCACCGACGATGGCCCGGCGCTCGAGCACCAACACCCGCCGACCCGCGCGCGCCAAGTAGGCGGCCGTGACCAGACCGTTGTGCCCGGCACCGATCACAATGGCGTCATAGGTATCGGCTGCCATCGAACTCCTTATCTTCCATGAACGTTTACTTCCGTGAACGACCAACGCGCCCTTCGCTCTCGGCGGTCTCGGTCCCGCGGAGCGAATCCGCGTGGGCGCATTATGGCAAATTACCCGCCGGTTGCCGAATACATTTCCGAATCCACCCAGCGAATCCGCCACGCTTCGCCGCTCGCGCGTGCACGACCGTGAAACGGAAGACTCCTGGCCCGTCCTTCCCTTGGCGCGCCCCGCTCGCCACCTTCACCCGTTGGGCGAGGGCCTGGAGAACACTAGTTCGATTGTTGATGTGACCTAAAACACCAGAGACGCCGTCCGATGGCTTCCGGGCCATGACGATGGCATCGCAAATGCCGACATACGCGATGGGACTACCGAATCATGCGTTGGTCGTCGCGTCCCCGCGTCCCCGAATGAAGACGCCTACGAAGGGATTCGCGAAGCCATCCTTTTAACCCGCGCTTTCTGGATCTTTCGCATGGATTGAACCAAAACGACGGCAAACACGAAGAGGACGATCGATTGAAGGAACAATTGCCACCATGCCCAGCCGGCGAGCGCGTTCTCAAGTCGAGAGGAAAGCGGAACGACGCCCGGCGGGTGGCCAAGGTTTTGTACTCCGCGTCGCTGCGTTAACAGCCAATCGAGACGGCGATACTCGCCGAACGCCGCGGTCCAACAATCGTGACTCGTCGTGGAAATCTCCGTCAAGCAAACGTTTCCACCGAGCTCTCGAAGTCTTTGAGTCATCCGACGAGCCCCCTCCGCGGACACCGAGGCGTCGTCCGAGCCGTGAAAAACCCATATCGGGATCGACACCAGTCGGCACAAGCCTTCCGTCGAGGAATACCCCGCCGCCATCGGCGCGACGGCGGCAAAGAGCTCCGGATGCCGCTTCGCGAACTCCCAACACCCATTCCCCCCACTCGACAGCCCCGCCAGGTAAATCCGTTCGCGGTCGACCGGCAGCCGCGCCAGCAAGTCCAGCACCACCC
>JAXMAQ010000079.1:0-25459 GCA_046350335.1 Planctomycetota bacterium | reverse complement strand
GATTCTGGAGTGTCACCTGGGCGCCCACGAGCGCCAGATCCCCCTTGATTGCAAGCTCGTATCGGCGTGCTCCCACCTTCAAGGCGAGTCGAATTGGCTTGTCCGCCAGACGCAGGACCAGCTTGCCACGCGGGAACTCCAGATTCAGGCCGTCCCCCGAGCCCTCGAGAATAACCACTCGCGTGTCATCGACCAATTCCAAGGTTGCCTTGTTTGGCAGCGAGAGGGTCGATCGATAGCCGCTAGGATTGAGCAGCATGTCGTTGATGAAGACGAAATCTGCGTCTTTTTGCATGCGAATCAAGGAATCACGACTCCGCTTGAAGATGACGCCGTGGGCGGAGGTGTAGGTCGCGAGGGGAACGACCGCATCGAGCGGATTTGAAGACGACCGGTTTTTCGCGGGATTGACTTCCGGATTTCCTCGGGAGGCAGCTTCCGTGGCGGGGGGAGTTCCTGGCGGTGTCTCCGTCGGCATGGCTTTCTCGGGTTCGGAAGGTCTTGGCTCGGGAATGGGAACGGCAGGAGCCGGTTCCGTCGTCGACGGCGCTTTCGCCAGGTTGGTGGTTCCCGGCTTCGTAGGATCCATCGCGACGGGGGGAGCGGGTGGACTTTGGGGCCGGTCGTTCGACTCCGGTTTGGGTTCGTCGGCGGCAACGGGGGACGTCTCCGGCATCGGAGCGGTGGCGGGAGTTGGTACCGGCGGGGTAACGGGGTCCGCCGTCTTGGTGGAAGCTATGTCCTTAGGAGTTTCGGGCGTCGGATTCGGGCCCTTTGGGGGCTCGTCGACGGCGTTGTCCAAGCTGCCGGCCGGTGTAGGGGGCGCTTGCTCGATCTTGGGGGCGGGTTCTTGGATCGCGGGGGCGAGTTTGGCGATGTCGGGAGCTTTCTTGGACGTTGCGGGAAGCAACATCAGCCAGATCAAGACGAGAAGGGCGACGGATAAGGAGACGACGGCAAAAATCGAAAGGAATCGGCGTGCGGGATTCGTGCTCTCGAAAGGAGGAATCGGGAGCAAGATGGAAGTGCTCTCGCCTGGCACGATTTTGGACGGGGGCGGAGCGGTTGTCGCCACTTTAGGCCCGACTGGACGTCGCTTGGTGGGCTGGTCCGCGGCTCCTTCCACGAGCCCGTAGATCCGCCGGCGTCCCTCCACGGAAACTTCCGCAGGCTTGCCCAGCACGAGCGTCAAAATCTGGTGGACCGAGGCTACCTCCGCCAAATTCATGTCCGATTCAAGACAGGATTGCTCAAAGGCAGCGACTCGCTCGGCGTCGAGCATGTTGTCGACATATTCGGCAACGTCGTTGGCGTCGACGTCCGTGGCATCCGGATCGGCGGCATTGGCGATCAGCCGGCGTCGACGCATCACCGTGCGAATGCGATCGATCAACTCCTGGGCCTGGGGGCTTTCCGAAATCTTCTGGCCAATTTCCTTGGCACGTGCCGGCTCAAGAGTGTCATCCAGGTATGCCAGCAAGGTTCGAAGCGTTAGTCGAAGTGCCATGGCTCGGTCTCCTCACGATGTTGCCCGTCGCGGGCTCTATTTCGTTAGTGCGTTTTCGAGCCGTGTTTCGTGCAAATTATTTTGAAAAAGTTCGCGACGGGGAAAACAAACGCCGGCATCAACGGCGGTCGCGAAGTCATTTTGAGAGAGGATTTGATCTGAAAGTAATTCTTAAGTCTCTTGGAGGAAATGGCTTGAGTTCATGGATCGTTTTTCGGGCGAGGAGGTTCCGGAGCGGCGGCGAAATCGACGACGCGCCAATCCATCCAACGGCGGTCCGGGTCGATACCATTTTTGGCAACGAACCCTAAATGGCCACCCGTGTCTGTCAGATGCACGACGGTGGTGGCGGAAACATCGGCGGACTCGAGGGAGATGGGGGGGATCATCGGATCGTCTCTTGCCGCCAGGATGAGGCAGGGAAGTTCGATGTCTTGGAGGAATCGGCCGGAGCTGCAAGTCCGGTAATAGTTGGCCGCCGTTCCAAAGCCACAGATGGGAGCCGTGAACTGATCGTCGAATTCCATGAGCCGGCGGGGTCGTCGATCGAATTTGCGATACGCGGCGTCCGGAATCCTGCGCCGGCGGTCTTCCAACTGTCTCGACAAAAGACGGACAAAGTAACGGTCATAGATGCGATTGAGGTTTTGGGACAAGGCGACCGTGCAGGCGGATAGATCGATCGGCGGACAGACCGCCATCGCGCGGTCGAGATTCCCGGGTGGTTTGTTCTTGACCTCGCCAAGCAGTTTGAGGGTAATGTTGCCCCCAAGCGAGAATCCGACCAGCGCGGCGGGGGAATCGGGGCAGAGTCTGGCGATCATTTCCAATGCCGTCGTCGCGTCCTCGGTTCGACCGCTATGGTAAGGGAACTTGGCGAGTCCTTCGCCTGCGCCGCAGCCGCGAAGGTCCATGCGAAAAGCGCGAATGCCTCGATCGTTGAGTTTGGCGGCGATGCGTCGAACGTAGGGACTTTCGTGAGAACCTGCCAAGCCGTGGATCAACAAGACGGTTCGGTCCGACGGTTTCCATTCCTTCGGCCTGTCGTCGTGAAGAATGACCGTGTCGCCGTCAGGAAGCGCGACGGCGTGTTGGCGGGCTCGGTATGGGGCGAGGTTGCCCGGGAAAAAGTGTCCTGCCAATGTTTGAGCGTGCCCACCGCGGACCAAGGGGTGGGGTTGGAAACGGGGAAATGCCGGAAAACTCATCAGCCGACTCCGTCAATCCATCTTCGAAACGGATATGGAGGATCTGGAAGCGAACGTTTCGTCCTATTTTATAGGGCGAGTAGATCGATAGACACTGGTTCGGGGTCCTGAAAGGAACTTGGTCGGACCGGGACGAGCGTCACTCAGGGCACGAGCGAACTTGGGACGTGGAGGAGGTCACCATGGGTATCCAAACCAACGGGCCAGGTATCCTCGAATTGACCGTCGGGAGAGGGAAGTTTAGAATACTGACGGCAACGCATCATTTCTTTGACTAGGAGAAGAAGCCTCCCTTGAATGAACCGCGACGCGACGAGCTAACCGTCCAGGCGGAAGGCGCCGTCTTAGTGGGCGTGGGTCTTCCCGAGAGACCCCTGGACGATTTTCCAGAACCTCTCTCAGAACTTCGCGGCCTCGCCAAGACGGCGGGCGCACGAATTCTCGGAAACATCACCCAGCGACGACAGAAACCGGACCAGGCGACCTATCTGGGCAAAGGGAAGGTCGAAGAGCTAGGGGAAACCGTCCGCGCCAACCAGGCGAACGTGATCATTTTCGACAACGAACTCGAACCGGCGCAGCTAAAGCAGCTGGAACAACGGACCGAGTGCAAGGTGGTCGATCGAACCGAGTTGATCCTCGATATCTTCGCGGCTCGTGCCCATTCCAGCCAGGCCCGGCTGCAAGTGGAATTGGCGCAGTTGGAATATCTCCGACCCCGGCTGCGACGGATGTGGACCCACTTGGAACGGCACGGAGGTGGGATCGGCACGCGGGGACCCGGTGAGCAGCAGCTCGAAACCGACCGCCGACTAATCGATAAGCGCATCCGCGACCTCAAGTCCCGACTTACCGTCGTGCAAGAACGGCGCGCCCGCGAAGTCAAAGCGCGCGAAAAGGAGTTGCGAGTTTCCCTCGTCGGATACACCAACGCGGGAAAAAGCACTCTCATGCGCCGACTGACGGGGGCGGACGTACTCGTCGCCAACAAGCTTTTCGCCACGCTCGACACGCGGACGAGGCAATGGATGATTCCCGGGTGGGGAAAGATTCTACTTTCCGACACGGTCGGTTTCATTCGCAATTTGCCGCATGACTTGATCGCTTCGTTCAAGGCAACGTTGGAGGAGGCGGTGCACGCGGATCTACTCTTGCACGTGGTCGACGCGAGCAATCTGATGGCTCAACAGCACATCGAAGCGGTGAACCAGGTGCTCGAGGAAATCGGCGCGCGCAGCGTGCCGACGGTTCTGGTGTTGAACCAGATCGACCGACTCAGCGACCGAGGGTTGCTCGCAAGCCTGGAACGCCTGCATCCCTGTTCGGTTTCCGTGAGCGCCGAGACCGGCGCGGGAATCGAGGAGCTTTGCCGGCAGGTCACCCAGATGCTTGCCGATCACTTCGTGGACGCGGAGATCGATCTGTACGCGGGGAACGGCAAGCTGCTCGCGTACCTCGGCGCCCACGCGGTCATCAACGAGAAGCATTACGACGGCGACCGAGTGACCTTGCAGCTTCGCATGGCGCGCCATCTTCTCGACCGGATCAATCCCGAAGAGGCAACGGTCCGCATTGTCGCGTGATCGATATTGGTGGCTTTGTAACCATTGAGCATTGGGTGTTGATGTCGAGGCAGGAAGGCCCCTCGACCCTATCCATTGGCGTGCCGGTCGCGAAAAACGGCGGCCAGAACCCGAGATTCGGCTGCGGTAGGCCCGCGATACCGACGGTTGCATTGCCATGCCCTCGCGGGATCCTGGTGACGGATATCATGGCGGGAGCAACCTGGATCCAAGTCATCTTTTGTCGTCGCGATGGCGGTATTTCAGAATATGGACCGCTTCGAGCGTGACGAGCCCTTCGCTGACGCTTTCGTCGATGAATGGCAGAAGCGATTCGATCTTTTCCGCGCTGTCGACGAGTTCGACGACGATCGGGAGATCGGTCGAGAGTTCGACCAACTTGTTGGATCGAACTCTACTATTGGCGCCAAACCCGATCCCCCCTCGAAGCACCGTGGCGCCCGCGAGTCCCAGTTCCTTGGCCTTCATTACGATCGCGCGGTACAACGGCTCCCCGTTCCATGTATCCGACTCGCCGATGAATACCCGCAGGAGCTGGCCTTCTTCACTTCGTTTCATGACCGATGGTTCCTCGGCGTTTGGCACGGTGAAAAGCGATCCTGCACGCTCGGGAGAGTTCAGTCGCAGAGCCGCCTGATCGCGAGACGAGTCAGCATGTCGGATAAGCATTACGTGGGCACGCTCCAAGGTCACGATTCCTTCGTGGACCACTTCTTCCACCACGGGCAGGAAGGTGCCGATGGTAGAGGCGGAATCGAGAATCTCGACGATCACGGGATGATGCTCGACGAACGACCAGCGCCGCGTTTCCAGCAAATCACCATTCACGTCCAGGCCAAGTATGCCGGTGAACACGGTCCCCCCGCCGAGACCATGGCCCAAGGCTCGCTCGATAAGGACATCGGTGGCGGACGCTATGCCCGACTTATCCGTGTTCCGCAGGCAGACCCGCAGCAGAACTTGTTCACCCTCGACATGCATCCCTAATTCCCTGCTGGCAGGCAAAAGCTTTTCCCAATGGTTCGGCGTCGCCCCACGGGAAGAACGCGAATGCCCGCGAAACCCTATACGGTCCTGGCAAGCATGACGCCCAAACGGACGGCAATGAGGCCGAGAACGACGCTCCCCAGAACATAGCCGAACGCAAGCATGCCGTCGCCATCTCGGAGCAGTGAATGCGTCTCGTATTCGAACGTCGAGAAGGTCGTGAACGCGCCAGTGAAGCCGACGGCGACAAGCAAACGCAGTTCATCGGGTCGCAGGCCGAGAATATTGGTCATGAGCATCCGATCGGTGAGCACCGTAATGAACCAGCCCAGAAACAGGCTGCCGACGACATTGATGATCATTGTTCCGTAAGGGAAAGCAGTGCCCAGGAACCTCGCGGCAGCATTCGCGACGCCCCAGCGCACCAGCCCGCCACACGCGGACCCCGCCGCCACCAATCCGATCTGCAGCATCAATTGCAACGCCGCCTCCTCACCTCAACGTCTTCGTCTCTTCCCATCTTTCTCCCTCTCCCGCCGGGTCGGGGTGAGGGGCGTCTTCACGGCTTACCCACTCGAACGCGGAGAGTAGCATTCGCAACACCCCGGCCATCGTAACTCGGCAGCACTCCCAATCAAGAGCAATCCCCGCAGCGAAAACTCCCATCAGCAAACGACCCTCCGAACGGAACGACAAACGGAACGACAAACGGAACGACAAACGGAACGACAAACGGAACGACAAACGGAACGACAAACGGAACGACAAACGGAACGACAAACGGAACGACAAACGGAACGACAAACGGAACGACAAACGGAACGACAAACGGAACGACAGCCCAAGATGGCGGCCGATGGTCGCGGATATCGTCGAGCGGCCATTCCCCAGCCACGTTCACGTGGCTTGTCCGCAAGCGGTCTTAGCCCTGGCATTCATGCCAGGGTACGCGGCCACACCCCCCATTTTTCAGCCCGCTTCAGCGAGCTTCGCTCGCTCGTTGATGGTAATATCAGCAAGACACCGCAAAAACGCACCGCGAATGGAGCCCGACGCGATGGCGCGAAAATTATTACAGCGAAATCCATTTACACATAGTTTGGCACACGAAGGAGAGCTCGCCACTGTTGACGCCGGAGGTGGAAGCGGTGGTTTTCCGATCCCTCAAGGAAAAAATCGTCGCGACCGAAGGGGCGTACGTGCACGCGCTGGGAGGAACGGAGAACCATGTGCACCTTTCGATGACCGTCGCGCCGACTATTCCCATCAGTGACCTCATTGGGCAGCTTAAAGAGGTTTTCGTCGCACGTGGCGAATCATTGCCTTGGCGGAGGCCGGAAGCTCCTCCGGTGGCAATCGGGTTACGGCGTGGTCTCTTTTGGCACGAAGAATCTGCCGTGGGTCAACGCCTATGTTCTCCAACAAAAGGAGCAACATGCGCGATGCGACATCGTCGCGCGGCTGGAGACGATCGGAACAGCGCGAAGCTCCCTAAAGGGAGCTAAAGAATGTGGTGCGCGTGACCGGATCACCCGCCGTGAACGACGGGCCTAAGACCCAGAGCCAAGCGGCCTGAAGGCCGCTCGAAGGAATTGCGCCGACACTCGTGACGCGGCTGGCCGACGCAGTCGGATCGAACCGCGTCAACTCGGCCTGCCAACGGCACGTCGACCCGGCATACGATGCCGTCCCAGCCGCATTCATGCGATTGGGACGCGAAGCGGTCATTGGTCTGGCATTCATGCCAGGTAACGCGGCCGCATCTTCCTCGTACTCGAGTCCGCTTTAGCGGGCTTCCCGCGGTGCCGGGGGTTACGATATCCGAAGAACGATGTTCGATTCGCCTGGAACGCACATGGAGAGCACACATGTTTCGCCGACTTTGCGCTATCGTGTTCGCTGCCTGCAAATTCTCCCTCTCCATCACCGCCGCCGAGCCTGCATTCGAAGGCAAGACCGCCCTTGCTTGGGCCGACCAACTCAAAGCCGCCGACTGGTTTAATCGTTGGCAAGCCGCCGACGCGCTTACGCAAATGGGACCGGACGCCTTTCCAGCGACCGACGCGCTCGTTGACGCGCTTTGGGACATGGACGCCGTGGTAAATGTTCAAGCGATGACGGCTTTAGGTGGCATTGGCAAGCCCGCGGTACCGCGACTCATCGAAGAGTTGAAAAACGTCGATTCGAAAATGGAACGATTTGATTTCAACGAAGTGATTCAAGTACCACCAATCCTGCCTACTTACACCGTAACTCGTGCGCTTGGCGCTATGGGCAAGGACGCCAGTTCCGCAGTGCCCCTACTCGTGAAAACAATGGTGGAGAACTCGAACTACGAGGCGATCGATGCACTCGGACGGATCGGATCGTCGTCGATCGCGCCGCTCAAGGAGCAAATCGAACGGCATTTCAACGGTGGCGTCCTTTTCATGGGGGAATTGGCTTTCGGTCGGTGCATCGAAGCCTTGACTGCCATTGGTCCTCAAGCTCTGCCCGCCATGAAGGAACTCTTCCAAAGGATTCCCGAAGACGACGATGAAACCCGCAGGCAAATCCTGTTTATCCGGGCCTTTGGTCGCTTGGGGAACGAGGGAGTCTCGCTTGCCAATCCATTCTTGGACGATGAGAGCCCGAAACTGCGCGACGCCTCGTTTCAAGCCATCTGCAGTGCTGGTTCTCTTGGCCTGGAAACGGCACGCACGAGACTTGATCCGATGCGTAAGATGTGGCTAAGCGCGTTCCATTCGAAAGACATAAACCAACTCGCTGCACTCACGTCCGCCCATGCGGAAGTCGTGCTCCCTAGCGATCTGGTCCTGGGAAGAAAGAGGCCTGCGGACCGGGAAGCCGCGCCGACGACTTCCGATGAAACGCCAGCAAAAAGCGAGCTTCCAGATGCCTTGCGGACGTGGTTACGCGACATGCCCGAAGGAGTCTTGGAATTGGAACCGAAAGAGTTACGCCTCCTGCCGAACTTGGATTTCGAGGGTCTCCTCATCGAAAGTGGCCGATGGGCATTTCGCGATGGGACGAGGATGATCCAGGACGGACACTACGAGGCGTATTGGAGCCCTTTTAATGGCGGACTTGTCCTCGAGCGACTGATTCTCCTTCCCGCCGATCCCACGCCATGGGCGAAAGTGCGACCACGAGAAACGTATTCGCGTCTCGGTGAAAATCTCGCATTGGGCTATTCGAACCCGAAGGTTAGCTGGTTACGGCAGGGCGAGCAACTCTTTGATAGTGCTTGTGATCTTTGGATGCTTTGCGGCTACTTGGAATCTCAACGTGACGATCGCAAAAACGCCATCCTTCGAACGGCTCTTGGAGTTGAGCGGGCCAGGCAATCCTGGAAAGGGTCCATCTGGGTCGAAAGCGACTCACGTGTGACTCGGTTCAACGCACTCTGCGTTGAGTTTCGCCAAGTACGTTTCCATTCGCTGATCGCGAACGCCTGTAAGCGTGAGCAATTAGAACGTGCACTCTGGCAACGGGACATCTCTCTCGCAGCGGAAATTCGTCCCTTTATTGAACACATGGTTCTACTAGGCAAGGAGATCATGGGGCCCTTCCGATTGGTCGATCGGGACCGTCAATCTCGACTTGCATTGGCACGGCTTCTAGAGACTCCACGGCTCGTGGCCGCTTGTCAACTCGGTTACTCGATGCAAATAATCAGCGACCATTTTCGCTACGAGTCCGCTCGTGAAAATGAATGCTTCAGTAACTTCTTTCGCTTCGATGGCCTTTACTGTCATGCCTTGGCATTGGATGCTCGGCTCGCTTTGACTCCGCCAATGGGAACGGATGTTACTCGCCGAAAGATGGCGGCCGAGGGTCTGGATTCCATTACGATTGCGTTTCGAGCCGTGGACCGTTGGTATCTCAACGGCAAGATTTGGCACACCGACTTTTATCAAAGACTCGCGCTCTACATCAAGTTTCGTCGACTCAATGCCCGGCTGCGAAACGACCTTTGGTCCGAGTTAGCCGCCCTAGAAGACCATGTGGCATATCTTCGTTGGGCGCACGATAGGCAACGATTTGACGACGCACCCACGACTCAAGATCCAGGAGAGCTCAACTTAACCGCCTTCCTCCTCGCCTTGGCGGAGGAGGAACGTCGGCGGTTCGTCGAAGCGAAGTTCGTTTCCAGTCCTCCACGCGAGCCGGAGCCACTGCTGCCCAAGGAGGAGGCGGAGATCTTCGGCCTGCCTTACAACTTGCTTTTGCCTTAATCTTCGTGCGAGTGAACGATTCCGCACCCTTGGTTCACACTCATGATTTCAGGGCCTTTCCCTTGGCGCGGAGTCGCTTTTGGAGGAATTGCCTTTACGAACGATTGACGAAATGGTTACGCTCTGTCGAACGACAGATCCTCTCGGCAAAAGGGAACCATCATGTCCGAGAATATCCATGCGATCGAACGTCGCTCGTTCTTGAAGACCGGACTCGTGGCCACGGGCGTTTCGTCCTGGCTGCCCGCGGCGATGGCCGCTCCCAAGCGTGACGCTGCGGAAGTTGCCATTCCGACGCGGCCATTCGGCAAAACCGGCCATACGCTTCCCATACTTGGAATGGGTGGTTCGGCGATGGTGCGGTTATTCTCTTTTGCCTATGGCGCGGGACTCTTGCCGCTCGAAGAGCGGATCGCCATGGTCCGTCATGCGTACGACTCGGGAATCCGATACTTCGACACGGCGCGCGTCTATGGAGAAAGCGAGTCCATCGTCGGCCGGGGCCTCAAGGGGGTCCGCGATCAATGTTACGTCGCGACCAAGATGCACTTCCCTAGTCCCGATCAGGTGCGCAAGTCGCTCGAGACGTCGCTGAAACAGTTGGACATGGATTACGTCGACTGCGTGCAGATTCACAGCCCCGCGATCGAGAAGGTTGGCGCCATGGAAGCCATGAAGCTGCACGCGGAACTCGTCAAGCTTCGCGACGAGAAGATGCTCCGCTTCATTGGCTTGACGACCCATGTCGCCTTCGAGGATGTCCTCGAGATGATTTCGACGGGCGGTTTTGACCAGGTGCTATTGGCGTATGGTTACTTCCGCAAGGGAATGGATACCATGCTCTCGAACCGAAAGATCGAGTATCGGGAGATGTGCCTGGCGAAAGCGCACGAGCAGGGGATGGCGATCGTGGCGATGAAGGTGATGGGAGCAAATATTTTCAGCCACAATGCCCAAAAGCTTGTTCCGGACTTCGACGAGTCCGCGTTGGCGAAATTGCCACCTGCCGCGATTCGCTGGGTGTTGCAGGATCCGCGAATCTCGCTGCTCAACATTGGAGTTTCCATGCCGAGCGACGTCGACGAGAATCTGAAAACCATCACGGGAGACCTGAGGTATACGGAAGAGGACCGCGAGCTGCTGGCGCAGTTCGCCGCCCGCGCCTATGAAGCGGAGTCCATCAAAAAGCTCGCGGTGACCTGAGCGACGCGCGACGTTAAAAGGGGACCCGTTCGCTCGGGAACCTCACGCAAAAGAGAATCTTCGGGTAGTTGAAGTCGGGCACCGATCCATCGAGGCTTGTTTTCGTCCGCGGAAGCAGGCAGCGTTTTCGTTGCGCGATGATATTGAAGTCCGTCATCGAAGGATATGGAGTCGCGATGTTCCGCGTCATTGGTTGGTTACGTAGGCCGTCGCGAGCCATGTTTCGATGGACGGGACGCGTCCTGATTTTGATCCTCGTCGCGGAACTTCTCATTCGCGGGACCGTCTGGTGGACGGGATCGCATGACGTCTGTCAATCGGACCCGGTCATGGGCTGGCGGCTGAAGCCCGGGGTGTCAACCATCTTTGGATCCGCGGATGGTCCGTACTTGTACGAATCGAACTCACGCGGGCTTCGCGATCGAGAGTATGCTCTCGAGGCTCCCACGGGTCGCCATCGCGTTGCGGTACTTGGGGCGTCGACCGTGTTTGGCGATGGGGTCGACCAATCCAAGATGTTCTCCGAGGTACTGGAGCGTCATTGGGGAGACACCGATGTCGTCAATGTCAGCATGCCAGGCTCGTCCATAGATCAGCACTGGTTGATGCTCCGCGAACTTGCGCTGCCCCTTCATCCGGATGTCGTCGTTCACTTTCTGGTTCAAACGGACGGTACGGATTTCTTGTGGCCTTGGCAGTTCAGCAGCAATCGTCGCAAATGTTGGGTGAGCGTCAAGGACGGGACGGTCGCCATCAATCCTCCCGACCAGGGCTTTCTTCCGCGAATCATCGAGTCGAGCTATGTCTGCATGGGTGGGTTAGCCGTTACGCTCCATTTGCTCCTCTCCACCGACGCGGATTTGAACACGATCGACGCATTCATGGCGTGGCAACATCGCGTCCTGGCTCGTCAGCAACTCACGCGCGCGGAGCGAGTGGAGGCGGCTTTACAGATCCTGCGCGCGACAAAGAGCTTGTGTCAAAAGAATGGCTGCGAATACGTGACGGCGTATTTACCCTCGAAAAACGAACTGGAGGGGAAGGTCGCCGCCGAGGCGCGGCTGGTGCGTGAAGAAGTCCTTGACCGATTCCATCGCGAGGATGGTGTCTTGGTGATTGATGCTCTCGCTGGCCAATCGTCGTCGTTGGACGCGAATGCCGCCGAGAAGATTTTCGCGGAATATCACTTGAACGTGAAAGGGCATGAGTTGGTGAGCGAGAATCTTGCCTTGGCGCTGGAAACCGCTCTTGGAGGAAGTCAAGGAACGCAGGGCCGCCGACGCACTCGAGGGAACCAGGAGACGCCGCTGTCGAATGAGGGTGAATGGATGAGTCAACAATCGACGGCAGTCACGCCGCGAACCGTGTCCGATCGCGACGCAGTTCTCTCTTCCGTCCTGCGCGCGTTTTGGAAAGGGCTGGTCCAGCCTGGCCGAACGAGCGTCGCGACTGCCATCGTAGTCGCTAGCACGGCGTCCGTGTTTTTCGCCAACTGCATCGATGAGTCTTGGATGCTGCGGCATGGAGATTGGTTTGCCGCGGGTGACGAGGACGCCAACGCCAGGGTTACGCGTCGAGCTCTGGAACTGCGATCGAACGCGACGAACAAGACACTATTGGTATTCGCCGGGGACGAGATCTCATTGGCGCCGGTCCCGAACATGGGAGAAACGCAGGTTCTTCGCGGGTTGGCAGGCGATGGCTGCGAGTTTGTCGATTTGCGCGCCCCGAGTCAGACGCTCTACGAGTCCTTTTCTCTTCTAGATCAGATCCCTTCGTCTACCTCGGGAAGGGTCGTGATCCTGGTGACTCCCGAGATGTTCACGGCGAGCGAGGACGCGGTGTCCGAAATGGCGAATCGATCGAAGATCGGCGTTCGCTCCGCCTCCGCGACAATCGATATGATGCGACAAGGCGTCACGATCGTCCCCCTAAGAGGCAACTATTTTGTCGACAATCAAGCCTACCTCCTTTCCCGCGCGCCCGTCGTCGCGACGCATGCCATGAACTTCGTGGCGGGCCGTGTTTTGTTTGATCCCGCGCGCCAGCGGGTCGAGAAAACGACGACGCCGACGGTGGCGAAGAACATGGACAGGGGTTCGACGTCTCGGAAGTTGGAATCCTTGGGACGATTGTTGGATCGGCTGGCGTTTCTCGGATTCGATCGAACCGTGGTGGTCATGCATTCCGGCATGGAACTGCAAGAGACGGAGTTCGGCTTGGCGCTTCGGGAATTGGTCCAACATCGGAAGGGAACGGTTCTTTGGTCGGTCGCATCGAGCGATTCCCCATCCGCGGTTGCTCCACGGGTGGTCGCGGATCTAAAGGAACTACTGCGTGGTTCCGACGGAGGGGGCCGATGACTTCACGATTGGGTTTTTTTGCCGGCCAACTTCTTCAGGGGGTGGTGCTCGGGATTCTGTTGGCGGTCGCCCTTTGGCGGCTATTCGGTTTGTCGGGAAGCATTCCGGTGTTTCGTTATTTAATGTTCTAGTGAACCAGAGGGCCGTCGCGGCGATGTTGCCCAAGGATGTTTCGGATCGTTGCCGATCGGATAGGGGTGCACATGTTCCAGGGGGGAACGTTCTGGTTTTTCTTGGCGGCGATCGTCCTCCTTTTTTGGAGCATTCCCCTTAGAGGACGTGCTCCGTTTTTGTCCGTGACGTCACTCTTATACTTGTTGACATTGGGGGGTACAGGTCCTCTCATTGCCGCGGGGTTGGCGGTCGTCTTCTATCTGGTGGCGCCGCGTCGCGGAGGAGGCTCCGGGACGGGACGAGCTGTCCGAACCGTTGTACTCTGCGTTGGCGCCTTTGCGCTCTTGGCGTACTTCAAGTATTCGCCAATGATCGCCGCGCAATGGGGTTATCCGACCGCTGGCGGCATACTTCTTCCTCTGGGCATCAGCTATTTCACATTCAAGCTAGTTCACTACGCCATCGAAGTCTGGCGCGGGACGATGCCTGCTCACGGCTTTGGTGATTTTGTCGCCTACGTGCTGTTTTTTCCCACGTTCACGATTGGGCCGATCGAGCGATTTGATCATTACCTCAGCCAACGCGTGCTCAAGTTTCAGAAGGACATGTTTGTCGAGGGATTGTCGCGAATCATTCATGGGTTGATCAAACGCTTTGCGCTAGTCGACGTGGTGTTGCCGATGATCTGGGGGCCGATTCTTCCGCTCGATCAGCTGCTCGTGGGCCTGCCTCAGACGTCGCCGATCGATGTTTGGTGGTTTCTGGGGCGAAGTTACATACTTGCCTACCTCGAGTTTAGCGCTTACAGCGACATGGCGATTGGATCGAGCCGGCTCTTTGGGGTTCGAATTCTGGAGAACTTTCGTTTTCCGATCCTGGCGACGAGCATCTCGGATTTCTGGCAGCGGTGGCATATGACGCTTGCCGGTTGGTGCCAGGCATATGTTTACATGCCGTTGATCGGCGCGACGCGAAATCCTTATCTCGCGTCTTATTTGGCGTTCACGGCGATCGGACTTTGGCATGCCGCCACGTTTCAGTGGCTTGTCTGGGGTTTGTATCACGCCAGTGGCATCGTCGCGCATGCCGCCTATCGTCGCTACAAGTTCAATCACCGTTGGAAAGGACCTAGCGGTTGGTGGTGGTCGCTGGGGGCGTGGGGGGCAACCCAGCTGTTCGTCACATCGGCCTATAGTTTCACCTGCACCTACCCCAATCACTCCTTCCATGACAGCGTCCGAATTTTTGTTCGATTGCTCGGTGGTAATTTTGGTTGATCGAGGGTATCATTCGACAATCCAAAAGGGGGATTCGACGCGGCGCGAGTGCAGATCATTCCTCGTGGGCGCGTTCGGCGGGAAGTCCGTTATCATTTAGGCCGCTTTCGTTCCGGGTTTGACGCGCGCTCGAATCGCGTCACCGCGACCGCGCGGATTATCCGTCGAATGGCGAGTCCACGGCAGGAATTCGCTCATGGCTGATCGAAGCAGCAACCTGTTTGACGGTTTCTCCTCGTCCGCGGAACGGTTTCCGGATCGTCCTGCCTTGGAGGTGGGGGGCGAAGTTTACGCCTATTCCCGACTTCGTCGACTCGTTCATGCGATGGCTTCGTCCATCGCGGATTCCTGTCCGTCATTGAACCCTCCCCGGGTGGCAATCCTGGCGGAGCGATCCCCCATCGCTTATCAAGGCATTCTCGCGGCGCTTTCCCTCGGCTATTCGTACGTTCCCTTGAGTCCTCAGTTCCCGCCGCGTCGATTGCAGACGATGCTGGAAAGATCCCGATGCCAGGTGGTTGTCGCCGACGCGGGAATCGAGGCGTTACTCGTCGATGTTCTTGATGCCATTGAAACGCCGTTGACCGTGATTGGCGCGCCGGGCGTGAACGAAAAGGACCTCGCCGAGCGTTTGCCGCGCCATCGGTTCCTATCGGCCCGGCAGGAAACCGCGGCCGATGAACCCTTGGAGTTTCCCGAGTCTCGTCCCGTGTCCGAGAAGGACATGGCGTACTTGATGTTCACCTCGGGAAGCACGGGCGTTCCCAAGGGGGTTATGGTCACGCATGGCAATGTCGCGCATTTCCTGGACTTTGTTGGGGCGAGATATGGTCTTAGCCATGAAGATCGATTCTCCCAGATGTTTGATTTGGTCTTTGATCTTTCCGTATTCGACCTGTTCGCCGCTTGGCGGGTGGGTGGTTGTGTTTGCGTGCCGGCGCGATCGGAATTGCTCACCCCAGCGCGGTTCATTACCGAGTCGCGGTTGACGGTGTGGTTCTCGGTCCCGTCCGTGGCGGGTTTGATGAGTCGCTTGCGACTTCTGGAGTCCGGAACCTTGCCTGGTCTTCGATTAAGTCTCTTCTGCGGCGAGGCATTGACGGCGGAAGTCACGCGTGCCTGGAGCGAGGCGGCCCCCCACTCGATCGTCGAAAACCTCTATGGCCCCACGGAGCTTACTTTAAGCTGCACGTATTATCGGTGGGACGGAGAGCCGTCGCGGACATTAAGCCATCGTGGCGTGGTGCCCATCGGATTTCCGTTTCCGGATTGCGACGTGCTCGTCGTGGACGACGCACTTCGTCCCGTTCCGGACGGCGAGCCCGGAGAGCTGTTGATGGCGGGGCCACAGGTCGCGCTGGGGTACCTCGACGAGCCGGAAAAAACCGCGAACGCTTTCGTCGTTCCGCCAGGCCGGAAAGAAACCTATTATCGAACGGGGGACCGGGTTTTCCGGCAATCTCCCGATGGCCCGCTTCATTTTCTCGGCCGAATGGACCATCAGCTAAAGGTACGGGGAAACCGCCTGGAACTCGGCGAGGTCGAGGCGGCGTTGCGAAAAGTCACGGGAACCGATGCCGTGGCGGCGGTCGGATGGCCGATCACGGAGGCGGGGGCGGATGGCATCGTCGCGTTTGTGCTAGCGGATGCCGTCGATGTCGCGCGGCTCCGCGCCGAATTGGGGAAGATCCTGCCGCCATTTGCGATCCCTCGCGAGATCCGCGCGGTGGAGTTCCTGCCTCTCAATCCGAATGGAAAGTTGGATCGAGCCGTACTGAAGGAATGGTGTAACACGCGGGCGAGTCCCAAAATAAGCGCGCTCCGATGAGATTCGATGGAAATGACCACGGTTGGCACGGGAAATTCCAATGGCGGTGACTGCAGATTCCTTGATCACGTATCTTCGCGAAACCGTACCGTTTGATCTCGGCGAGGTCGACGAAGAAACTCCCCTGTTCTCGTCTCGAATGATCGATTCCTACGCGATGGTGGGGTTGATGCGATTTATTGAAACCGAAGCGTGCTTTCGCGTCGCAGCTTTCGAGGTGAGCCTCGAAAACTTCGACACCGTGGGACGAATTCTTCGTTATGTCGAGAGCCGAGTTCTCGCGGACGTCAAGAAATGATGTGAACGGGTCGTGGGAGCGACCTGTGTTGAATGCCGCAGTGGCGCTGCCGGATGGTTTGGTCGGGTTCTAAGCGACAAGCGAATCGCCTGGTAGTGTTTCTTCGTTTAGAAGCAGGTACGTCGCGAATACCTGGCTCGAGCCTCGGCCTCTCGCGCCGACCGTTCCGCTGAGCACGGGAGTTTCTAGTGTCCATGCCGCGTCTGCTCATTGAGCGGTAATTCGCTTGGAGCCGATGCCGCGGAGGGGCGGTTCCTGTTTCAAGGGAAGGAGATTCGGTTGGCAATGAAACAGGCAGAACCGGGGATTGCCATACTTGGTTTTCCCAGATCGGGGACAACGTTGCTGCGGCGTTTGTTGGACGCCCATTCCGCGATTGACGCGCCGGGTGAAACGTATCTGCTCTCGTCGTGCGCTCGGTTTTTGGAACATCAACGAGTCGTCGACGGCGTCGATGCCGGAGTGCTTAGCGGCGTTTCCCTGCTTGGGATGGATTCGCAAAAGGTGCTCGAGCAACTCCGACGCATGGTGCAAGAGTTACGTGGCGAACATGCGCGCAACGTGGGAAAAAGTCGGTGGGTCGAGAAGACGGCCATCGATGCCTTCCATGTCGATGGCATTCGACGCGTGTTTTCCGATTCTCTACGGTATGTGCTCGTCGTTCGCCACGCCCTGGACGTTTGCGTGAGCACCCAAGAGTGGTGTACTCGTCTCGAATCCTATCCCGATGAATTGCATCAATACATCGTCCGGAATCCTCAGCCGCTGGTGGCGTTCGCGCACGCGTGGGTCGATGTCATGCAATCCTTGGGCAAGCTCCGCCAAGAGCTTGCCGATCGAGTATTTGTCGTGCGTTACGAATCGCTCGTTGCGGAACCGGAAGTCGTCCTTCGCGGCCTCCTCGATTTTCTCGACGAATCTTGGGAAGAGGGGATGCTGGAACGCGCGCTGGCCGATCGAAAAATGGATGGTTTTGGAGATTGGAAAGTTCACGCACGAGGCAGCGTTGATGATCAGAGCATCGGCAGATGGCGGCGACTTTCCCAGGGGTCCCTGAGGCAACTAGCGCCGATCGTCAATCCTCAACTCGAGGAATGGGAATATGATCCGGTTCCCACTCGCGGCGTCGACGATCCCGAGGAAGCGCTCCGTCGTTACGAACTTGGAATTTTGCTTCACGCGGCACAAAGGCCCGGTCCGCCCCGCGCGTTGCGGCCGGCGGATGACTCTCTCGAAAGCGAGGTCCTTTCAAAAAGTCGCTCACGGGAATCCTGAGCGTTCTTGGGGGACTCGTGCCAAAGAGGATCTTGACGAACAAGGACTCGCGAACGGACAATGTCGTAACATGGGGGGCATGTGCGGCGTGAATCCAGCTAAGTTGGCTCGTATTTGGCTTGTGGCGTTGATCTTTGCCGTGCCCGGCGGCATGGTCTCGTCGTACGCGCACTCCCACGATAATGGAGACGTATTTCATTCGCACGGGCGCGTCCCTTCGAGCGCGGCAAAGGCCGGCCCACTCGTCCGGTCCGAGGGGGTCTATCATCGTCACCAATTCTTTTTCGGGTTTGAATTTGTTTTGATTGCACCTCGTCCCGCGGCCGGTGATGAACCGCCCCCCAATCCCGCGGATCCGTCGTCGGTTCCGTATGACATGTTCTCAACCGGTGAATGGGGGCCGGACAACTTTAGGGCGGACGTCCGAGGGGCAACGATGGCTCACCGGGCAGGCAATTCCTTCGTCGATTCCATCATTTCCGAAGTTCGTTCCGTTTCGGTAGGGCGGGGTCTCTCCATGCACCCCAGTCGTCCCAGTCGCAGCGGCATTCTGCGCGTTTGATCTTGGCCGATCTCCGTTCCTTGCGTTCTTCTCCGCCGGTATGACGCCGGCGCGCGAGTACTTGTGAGGAAGGGAACCATGTCCTTTTGGCGATGTTCGAAGAAAAACTTGAGTACACCGTGATGGTCTCGGCGATCTCTCCACCAATGTTTGACGGTGTCGGCGTTTTCCACGGCTTTGCCGGGGAGTCCGTTCGATGTCGCAAACTATCATCGCCGGGACTGTCATGAGCCCGCGGCATGCCGAACCAAGCAACGGCCTCCACCTGCCGCTTGCAAGGTTTGGCCATGCCGCGGGCGGCGAATTTCGTTGGCAGTGGAACAGCGTACGGTGACGTGAAAACACTGCACGGTTCTCGCCGTCAAAGCATGGCGGACCAAGAGAAGCTCATTGGTCCCAGATTCCCTCCGGAATCGGTTTGTCCTCGACGATCTCGACCAGCACCTTGTCCGGTGCCAGAACGGAGAAGCTTTTAAGTTTCATGTCCTCGTGATATGTCGGATGTTCGACGATCTCGACTCCCGCCCTTTGCATCCGTTCGTAGACCGGTTGAATATCGCGATAGGAGAAGGCGATATGGTCGGATCGGCTGACCCTTGGTCGGTTGCAATTCCTTGATAGGGATCTGCATACATTACCAGCGTGGCGCGGGTTCGATGTCTGGTTTTCCGAAATAGATTAGCGCAGACACGCAGCGGATGATGTTCATCCAGATGCCGAGCAGGGTGTCCATCTTTCCTCTTCGGCTTGGGCACCGTCGCGGCATCGCGTTCAGGCCGAGGTGCCCACGTACCAGCTAGTGGTTTCGCTTTTTGACATCGTCGCAGAAGAAGTGGACGAGCGGTGACGGGTGCCCTATCGTTGATCTTGATCAACTCGCCCGATGGCCGAGCGGCTAAGCGTAAAAGTTATCCGGTCCCACGAGGCGTGGGGAGTGTGGAAGTCGACGCCGCGCTTTTTCATCCATTCGTATTCGTGGATGATGTCGACGCCGCCCCATCCGATGTGCCAGATGCCGGAAACGAGTGCTTTAGGTAAGGCGGATTCAACCTTATTGAAAAGAAGGAACGATCGTTCATTAAAGAGAGCGTCCGGTCCATCTCGAAATTTGATCGGGACCGCCGAAATGTTTGAATAGAACTTGCCAAGGCAGCCGGGTCGGTCGTGTTTAATCGGACGTGATGTAAAATGGGCTTGGTTCAATCTCGTCTCCGCAAAACAGGGGAACAACTTCCGCGGCAAAAGCCAATTAAAGCCAAATCCATTCATCGTCTGTTTTCGCATTTCGCAAACCTCCCGCAACCTGTCCGGCCCTGTTCGAGATCCAGGAACCCTGCAAGACGGTAAGGCAGTTTTTGACACAGTTCAAACGAGAAATGCGCGAATGAATGTCGAAGACGTGACCGATCTCTTCGAGATCCTTGACGTTGGGGCCGCGGTTGAGGTCCGGACGCAAGGTTGTTCTACCGGCGATTTATCGTGGCGACCGGCGTTCTAAAGTGCCCGTTTGCCAGGTGAGGGGACTCATTCCGAGTGGTTCTTCGCGCAACGCTGATCGCAAGGGGCATTTCAGAAGAAAATCCCGGCGATCCAGGTGCCGTGGATCGATGGAACTTGAGAGAGAGTTAATGGCCTGTTTCCGAGCCGGTCGCTTGGAGGGCCGTAGACAGGGCCCATATTCGCGGCGCGTCCATGAGTTGGGTCCGGCCGGCACGCAATGAATCTCAGAGAAACAGTCGTCGGAAGGAAAGGATGGGGAAAGCGGAAAATGTCCATCGCCACTGGCGATACAATTCCTGATCGGCCAATACCCGTCCCTTGGCCAATCCGGACGCGATAGAAAACGATAGCAATAAAGCCGCTCCAAAACGCCCGAAATTGCATGGACGGATGTAAATCTGGGATTAATTTTAACGATTCTAACCTTTTTTTGCTTGACTTTACGCAAATGCAGGCATGCCTGCGATTCGTCGTTCAGGTAGGCGTTGTAGCCTGCGGTTCAGTAGCGTGCCTCGCTCGACAAGGAACAGCTGTCCCCAGGTTCTCTTCATGCCCGCTCTAATCCATAGTTGTGCGATTTTCGAACGAACGGTTAGTCAAAGCTATCCGAAGGTCCGTTTTATGCTGGCTTGGCCGCATGGGCGTGGCTAGGCATCGAACGATATGTCCCGTTGTGCTTTACGGCGATGGGTCGATGGTTAACGTCGATGGATGGTCGGCGGGTTGGGGTGACCGTTGAAGAGCTATCGTTTACTGAGTGTCCGGACGGCGTCGTTCTGCTTCTGCTGGGTAATGCTGGCGAATGTATCGTCGGCGAACGGCACATTCGTCGTGAACTGGAATATCGACACGGCGTTGAGCTCGTTCAACTGTCCATTCCGCAGCAAAATCACGCTCGGTGGTGGGGATGACATCAACATCCGCATGCGGAATCAGTCCGGCGGAACTGCTGGAACCAGGGGAACAAGGCAAACGTTGGCGGAACCGTGAAGACGGAAGTCGATATGCTCGGCTCGACGATTGATTTCGTCGGCGGCCAGAGTAACATTTACGGTATCAATTCCGGGTCGCCAGCTCAATGGCGGTTCGCCGCCGAACAACGATTCATCATCACCATCCGTTTCTCGGTGCCAAGATCCAGGCGGATATCCCACCTTGGGATTCAGTGATGTCGCGAATATCGCCATTCGAAAAGTTCTGTTCAACATCGACAGCAGTCCCATTGCCATCGACGCGCCTGTTCTTCCTGGCACGGGACCCCGGCCTTTTAGTGCCAATCAGCTGGAGTTTCGAGTGCAGTCCGCGACGATGTACGGTGGTTACAGTTACGGGAGGACTCCGGGTGCGGGTCTGGGCCATTCGCGCCGATCCTGAATCCCAACACATCGACGTCCGGATCAATTACTGTTCCGAATCCGTTAACCCCGAACTTCAAAAAGATGACCATTACTCTGAATATCCCAATCAACGTCGACGGTGGCGTGCCGTTGATCGGGCACCGGAACCGGGACCATCGTCGCCTATGCCGAAGTGCCGGAAGCCAGCAGCATTCTCATGATTGGGATTGCGGGTGCATTGCTTTGCCTTTCCCGTCATCAAGCGGTCGATTACGTCGCAGTGAACAAGCGGCGGCTTAAACTACCTTTGCGGCAATGTCACGGGAAAAGAGCCCGTCTCAAGTTTGCATACTTGAACGGGACACGCTCTGTGCGGAGCCAAGCCGTCACCGCCAAATCGAACTGTGGCTGATGCGTTTCAGGGCCGATTCCGGCCCTTCCGACCTTCATGCTGTCCTTCAGTGTTCGCGCCGTTTCGAATCTCTCCGTCACGCGGACGAGACGCGGGTTCTGCCGAGTGTCATTGCTTATCCGTTCAATGCCCATGCCGGAAATGTCGAAGGAGATCCGATTTAGATCGCGCACTCCTCTCCACGGATGGGGGCGTGGGAGATCCTATCGTCGGCTTATTGAGCTTAAGAATGGTAATGGTGTGTTTTACGGCCTGGTCGATGGGAGGCCCTTGGTATTAGCCGCAATTTGCGGTGTCCCTGAATGGGAGCCAACTTTTTTGGCCGGCATAAGGACCTCCATCTCACGGGGCTCGGCGGCCGTTTTTTGAGCACGACGCAGGCATAGCTCGTGAGAACGGAAAGAGGGTGACGGAGGAGGAACGCACCGAATGTTTCATGGAATTTCGTCAACAATGGAAAGCGGTCCCAGTAGCCATCGCCAAGCGTAAGGCACCCGCTATGTCCGAAGTAGCCGACATATTCCTCGACTCGGAATCCGACCGACTCCAGGCGCCGTTGTTGGCGGCGATGGGGACCATGACACCACCGATAGAAGGCGGGGAACTTTCCATGCGTGCCGGCGGCGTCACGGCCAGGTTGCAGTTGATGGAGTAGCCGTTCGGAAAGTCGGTGCGGCAAGATGCGGTTCAAAACGAACGGCAACGAATACATCGTGGGGAAAAAATGGATGGCGGTTCCACCGGGTGACAGCATCCGGAAAATGTTCGAGTGAAAAGCTCGCGCATCCGAAACGTGTTCCGCGACCATGCGACTGACCACCAGGTCGAATGAGCCTTCAAAAGCGGTCGGCAATTGCTGAATATCTAATCGCCGTCGTTCGTAACCGATTGGAAGCTTGTCCAGCTCAGATTCGGCGACGTCAGCAACGAGGTACTTGAGGTCGAATTTGTCGATGAACTTGAGCGGCAACGTCGGGTTTGCCCCTCCCCCCAGGTCGCAGACGCGGCCGCCTGGAATTTGAGCGGCGCACGCCTTAACGCGTTGGCGAAAGCCGGACCACGCGTCGCTCGATGCTGCGTAACGTACTTGCATGGAATCTCCTTCCCGGCTGGGCGGCATGGGGAGAACCATCTCATAGTCCGGATCGTAGTTTTTCGCAATCCCGATCCGGCATATGGGATAGGGGAATGCAAACCTGTTTGACGAGGGAGTCCCGTCTCGCAAAGGTCTAACGGCCCAAATGGTAGGGGACGTCCACGATGATGCGGTCCGCCATCGATCGTTCCCTTCGGTACATGAGGTTGGCTTTGAGGAAAAAAGCCGTCTGATTGTGGAAGAGATTCTGCCACCACCGCGCGGGCACCGGTTGAGGAACGACGACGATCGCGAGCCCTTTCTCGGGGTCCCTGCGGTCGACGTGACGCAGGAAGTCGACGAACGGCTCGACCACCGATCGGTAGGGAGAAGGGAGCACGATGAACGGGATCTCGGGGGCAGCAGCCTTCCACCGCGCGTCCACTTCCTTCGTCTTCTCCGGATCCACGTCCACCATGACGGCAATCACATCCTTGGAGAGCGCGCGGGCAAAACGGAGTGCGCCAAGCGTAGCTTTGTTCCACGCTGCGACCGGCACCACCACCTTGTAGTCCGAACGATCCGCGCCCGGCGGAATCGTCACGTTGCCGTGGTCCAATGCCATCCGCGCCCGCGCCCAACGGTAATACGCTTCGATACGTTTGAACATCCAGACGACTACGGGAATCAGCACGACGACAATCCAGGCACCATGGGAAAACTTGCTCTCGATGATGACCAGCAGCACGATCCCAGTGGCGATCGCGCCCAGGCCGTTGATGAATGCCTTGATTTGCCAACGGCCAAGGCGAACCACGTACCAATGGCGGACCATCCCGCATTGCGACAAGGTAAACGAGAGGAACACCCCGACCGCGTAGAGCGGGATGAGCAAATACGTCCGCCCATCAAAGATCGCGACCAGTAACGCCGCCAGGATGGCGAGCATGAAGATACCGTTGGCATAAACCAGTCGGTCACCGAGGTTTGCTAGCTGTCGGGGAACATAACCCTTACGAGCCAGGATGCTCGCCAGTCGAGGGAAATCGGCAAAGGAAGTGTTGGCCGCCAGCACCAGGATCAGCGTGGTTGAGAACTGCAGCGCGTAATAAAAGATCCCCTCGCCGAAAACATGCCGGCTGATCTGCGAAAGAACGCTCTCCTGGTCATGGGGCACCACGTGGAAGTACTTCGCCAGAAATGTGATCCCGACAAACATGGTCCCTAGCAGGCAAGCCATGGCGATGAGTGTTTGGCCCGCATTTCGAGATTCGGGGGGCTGGAATGCGGGAATTCCGTTGCTTATCGCCTCTACTCCCGTCATCGCCGTGCAGCCGGACGAGAACGCGCGCAATAAAAGCAGAATCCCGAGTGGCTCCGAAATCGGGACGGCATGGTGTGGCGCCGCTACTGGAACCAAGCCCGATTGGATGCGGTAGATTCCACATCCAATTAGCGTGAGCACCAGGACCACGAAAGAGTACGTCGGCATGGCGAAAAGCGTTCCCGACTCCCGTACGCCACGGACGTTTGCCCACGCGATCAGGATAATCATGACCGTCGCGATCAGGACCCGGTGCCCGTGGAGTTCCGGGAAGGCGGAATGAATGGCTTCGACCCCCGCCGTGACGCTGACGGCGACGGTAAGGACATAGTCCACGAGCAATGCCGCCGCCGCGACCAGCCCGGGATATTCCCCAAGATTGTCCGCCGCCACGATGAATGCGCCACCCCCGGAGGGATAGCCGTGAATCGTCTGATAGTACGACGCCGCCACGATTGCCAGCAGCACCACGATCACGATCGCGATCGGCGTGGAAAAGCTCAGGGCGCCGATGCCCGCGAGGACCAGGACGCGGAGAATCTCTTCCGTCGCGTAAGCCACCGAGGAAAGCGCGTCGGAAGAAAAGACCGCGAGTGCTTTCGTACGCGTTAGCCGATGCTCCATCTCTTGCGACGACCGCAGGGGGTCGCCGAACAGAAGCCGTCCCAGAGTTCGCTGCATCCCTACTCCTCGCGACTGAACCTTTCCCGTCCGCGCGGGCTCCATCTCCCAAAGGATCAGAAAAGTAACGTCCTCATGCAAGGCCAGGTCGCTTGGAGAGCCTTGCCGCTTGCTTTCGCGCTGTCCATTGATTGAGCACCGGGCCCCGACATTACTGTTCTGAGCGGCTTTGGGTGAAAATTCGTCTGGAGTAACTATGGCATAGGCTTGGGAGGAATGCAGGTTTCCGACATCGGCCCAGCGGAATACCCCCCCCGTTACATTCCGGCGAAAGGTTCCCCCACGCGGTTCCTTGCCGGGAAAACGCCGTAGCCTTTTTCTGGCCAAGGAGAAACGATCAAGGCAAATCCACGGATAATTCCGAATTGAATCCTTTTCGATTTTCCTCTATGAATGGAGTCTCGCGGAGTCAGCGACCCGCGATGATTCTCAACGAGTCATCGATCCCCGATAGCTCAATGGTAGAGCGAGCGGCTGTTAACCGCTAGGTTGTAGGTTCGAGCCCTACTCGGGGAGCTTGGATGCCCCGCAATACCCCTTCTGGGTTTACGTCTTGGAGAACTCGTCGGGCCGTTTCTACATCGGCCACACCGAGGATCTTGAGCGTCGTCTTTCCGAGCACAATTATCCCGGCCCGACCCTTGGTAAGTTCACCCTCAAGCACGGCCCCTGGGTACTCGTCTGGTA
>JAXMAQ010000078.1:0-26261 GCA_046350335.1 Planctomycetota bacterium | reverse complement strand
TTGTCGACAAACCGCCTGAGGAAACGCCCTCGGACTCTCAGGACGTTCTTCTACCCGCGGACGCTACCACTGAGTCTCCGATCGCCGAGCCGACAAAACCGCTGCCGGATCCGTCAGCCACGCCTTCCGTGAACGAGCCTCCTCCGAAGGTGTCGCCTGCGTCCCCGCTGCCGACAAGGCCGTCGGCCAAACTCTCGGTTCCCAAAGACGCGAAGTCCCTCCGCGACATCATTTCTCGCTGCCGTAGCAGTTTTCAAGAGATCAGCGGCGGCTATTCCGCCGAACTACTAAACGTGCACGCGGAGGACGGACGAGAAGAGAAACAGACCATTCGCATTCGTTCCCATGTGCCAAGTGGAAAAGTCCTCTTGGAATGGCTCGACACGCGGAAAGAAGGGCGACAGATCGCGTTCGACGGGCATCAGCCGGATGCGAACGTCGATATTGTCCTTGGTCCCGCGGAACCCAAACTTCTGGGTCAACGGCTCTCGCTACCTCCGAACCATTTGCTGGTCCGGATCGCCAGTCATTTTCCCACGACAAAAACGGGAATCCACGCTTGGATCGATCACCTGGAAATGATGGCCAACGCCACGGAGCGACAGGAAACGCGTTGGGGAACCGTGGAACTCGCCGAGCTTCAACCCATGCCGGGCAAAACGAAGCGAAACGCCTACCGCATCCGCCAAAATTGCCCTCCCGAGAACCCCGAATTGGTGGGCCTAACCGCTGGGGGATTTCGTGACTGGTTCGTGGACGCGGAACTGATGTTGCCTACGATGGTCGTCGATCACGACGCGAACGGCAACGTCGTGGAGAGCATGCAACTCCTCGACGTTACGATCGACGCTGCGATCACGCCGGACTCGGTGCAGATCGGAAACTTTTAGCCAATGGAAAAATCCGGACGGTACCGATCTGGTACCTCATCCGTTTCATCGATTTATCGAATCATTCACCATCAATTGCCGCTCGGAAAAGTAATGCCGATGTTCGGCGCCCTTCGCGATAAGGCTCGCCGTTCGACCGGGCCGGGGAACTTGCGAATCATCCCCAACGCTTGTCCGAATCGAGCAATTCATCGAGGACCGCCGACTCGGACGCTTTGCAGAAGAAGTCTCCCTGGCCGCGGCGACAGTCCAACGATTTCAGCTTGTTGAACTGCTCCGAGGTTTCCACACCCTCGGCCGTGACGTCGATTCCCAATTTATGCGCCAAGGTGACGATCGTGCCGACGATCTCGGAGTACTACCCGTCCTCCCCCAGTCGGCAAACAAAGGAATGATCGATCTTCAGCCCGTCGAGCGGGAATCGGTGCGAATGAAGGGACGAATAGCCGGTCCCAAAATCGTCGAGATAGCAGCGAATGCCTCGTTTGCGCAGATCCGCCAGGGTTTTCGTCACCGAGTCGCTGTGTTCAATGATGCTGCTCTCGGTGATTTCAAAGATCAACGAACTTGGATCGAGACCGGACAGAGACAGCGTGGCGTCGAGTCTCTCGACCATGTCGGGAAGCGCGAATTGGCGACCGGAAACATTGACGCACGCATGGATCGGAGGATTCCGCGGATACTTCTCGTGCCAACGATGGAATTGCGCCGAAGCGTCGCGCAGAACAAGAAGTTCGATCGGCAGGATCAGACCTGTTTCGTCCGCGACGGAAAGAAAGTCGGCTGGGGTAACGAGACCGTGTTCCGGATGTTGCCAACGCACCAACGCCTCGATGCCCCAGATCCGGCCGGTCGCGAAATCGATGATCGGCTGGTAGTGGATGACAAACTCCTCGCGGTCGATCGCACGCCGGAGGGCGTTTTCAATGTGCATGGTGGCGACCGCCTGGTCGCGCATGCTCGGCTCGAAGAGAGCGTGCCTTCCCTTCCCCATCGCCTTCGCACGGTACATGGCGGTGTCGGCGTCCCGAAGCACGTCCTCGGCGTTTTCATAGCCAGCCGTCGAGATCGCGATGCCGATGCTCGCGTTCGTGAAGACCTCCTTGCCACTAAGTTTGAAGGGAGCCGCGAGCTCCGCGTGAATCCGCCGTGCGATCAGACTCGCTTCCTCGACGTTGTGCAGATCCTCGACGAGCACCGTGAACTCATCGCCTCCCAAGCGCGCAATCGTCTTCTCCTTGCCGAACCGCGCAACGGTGTCTCCCGAGCGCAGGCACGCCTCTAATCGCCGGGAGATCGCCATCAGTAACTGGTCGCCTATGGTGTGGCCGAGACTGTCGTTGATCACCTTGAAGCGGTCCAGATCGAGAAAAAGAACCGCGAACACGTAATTGGGATGCTCCTTGGAAAACTCGATCATTCGCTGCAGCCGATCCATGAACAGCGCGCGATTGGGCAGCCCCGTGAGCGGGTCATGGAACGCGTTATGCCGCAACCGTTCCTCGGCATGCTTCCGCTCGGTAATGTCGGTCTGGGAGCCCGCCATGCGGTACGCCTTGCCGCGAGAATCCCGCACGGCGATCGCCCGGCTGAGCATCCAGCGGTAGCCGTTGTCCCGATGGCGCAGTCGATGTTCGCTTTCGAAATGATCGGTCGCCTTTTCGAGATGAGCGGAAATCTCGTTCCAGACCCGGTCGATGTCCTCGGGATGCACCCTCCCCAACCACTCATCGGGCGCGGTTCCGACCTGGTGATCCTCGTAGCCGAGCATTGCTTTCCAACGGGGCGAATAGTAGACCTCGTCCGTTCTCAGGTTCCAGTCCCAGAGTCCGTCGTTGGCCCCCAACGCCGCCAAAGCATACCGCTCTTCACTTTCCCGAAGCGCTTCCTCTGCGCGCAACCGCTTGATCGCCTCGGAAACGTTCCTGCTGGCGATCAACAGACGGGTTTTCAACTGTGCCACGTTGACCGGCTTGGCAAGATAGTCGCTCGCGCCGGCGTTGAGCACTTCCAAAAGATCGTCCGGCTGATCCCGGCCGGTAACCACTAACATGGCGTACGCATCGCCATCCGCCAAAGCACGGATTTTCCTGCATAACTCCAAGCCGTTCATGCCCGGCATGACCCAGTCGAGGATCACGATCTTTGCCGGATCATCCTCCTGCAACTTGAGCCAGGCCTCGTTCCCGTCACGCGCCATGACGGGCTCGTGCCCCAACTTGACCAACGCATTTTCCAGCCACAATCGGGTCGATGCGTCATCCTCGGCCACCAACACTTTCACTCGGTCGTCCCCCGCACCAATGCTTGCAACACCGGCCGCAGTAAATCCACGCTTTGGACCAAATGGTCGAACTCGCGCGTCGCTCCCTCGATGTCTCCCGTAGCTCCCATTTTCTCCAACCTCTGTGCGGAGGTATACGCCTCCTGGGCACAAAAGTTTCCCACCGAACCTTTAATCTCGTGCGCGATTCGTTCGATCGCCGCCGCGTCCCCGCCACGGAACGCCGCTTCGAACCGCGCTCGCCGCGAGGGCCAATCCTCCCAAAAGAGATCGACCATCGTCTCCAACAGTTTCCGATCTCCGTCCATCCGGTCCATCAAGGCTCGCGCGTCGACCGCGTTCGCGGAAGGTGTCGCCTCCTTCAAACGATCCGAGACCTCGCCGGCCGAGGGAACGATCTCCCGAGTCGACGCCGTCGCCGAAATCGCGCCTTTCTCCCGCAAGGCCTCCCGTCGCCGATAGCGGTTCAGCCCCTCGGCAAGAGACTCCAGTTCGAGGAAAAAGAGGCGCGGCTGAATCGGCTTGGAGATATAGCCGTCCATGCCCGCCGCCATACAACGTTCGCGATCCCCCGTCATGGCATGCGCCGTCATCGCTACGATCAAAGTATGCTTGCCGGTTCCTTCCTCAAGTCTTCGAATCTCCGCCGTTGCCTCCAGCCCCCCCATATGCGGCATCTGCAAATCCATCAGGATCACGTCGAACGGTTCTCGTTCATAGGCCTCGATCGCCGCTCGGCCGTCGTTGGCGACCTCAACCGAGTGACCACGCTTTTGAAGGAGTTGGACCACCAGCGTCTGATTGACCGCGTTATCTTCCGCCAAAAGGATCCTTAAAGGACGACGCCTCTCGCGGAGCGAATGCCGCGTGACGAGCGTGCGCTCGCTTCCTCCCACGTGCGCCATCCCCAGCCCCGCGCAGATTGCGTCGAAAAGATCCGACTGGCGAATCGGTTTCGTCAGATACGCGGCAATCCCCATGTCCCGGCAACGCTTGGCGTCCCCATGCTTGCCGCCGGACGAGAGCATCATCACGGTGGCGCTCCCATGCTCGGGATGTTGCTGAATCTCCTCCGCCAGAGAAAAACCGTCCATTTCGGGCATGCACGCATCGAGCAGGACCAATGCGTAACGGCCCCGTTCCAACGCCGCCAACGCCTCCGTTCCGCTTCCCACCAGCGTAGGACGCATCTGCCATTGCTTGAGAATTTCTTCGAGAATCTGGCGGTTGGTCGCATTGTCGTCCACCACCAATACCGGCAGCCCTTGAAGATCGAGTATCGGGCCCGAAATGGCGGGCGCGGCCTTTTGCGACGGGAGCCCAAGATTTACCGTGAAGTGGAAGGTGCTCCCGTGCCCCGGCGCGCTCTCGACCCAGATCGACCCACCCATCATTCGGACCAGTTGCGAGGAAATCGTGAGGCCCAGCCCCGTTCCCTCGTACTTTCTCGTAACGCTCCCGTCCACCTGCGTGAAGGACTCGAAAATCACCTCGTGCTTTTCCTTGGGAATCCCGATGCCAGTATCTCGAACCGTCACGTGCAGCGTCACTCGTTTGCTGGAGATCGAATCGACGGCAACCTCAACGGCAACTTCGCCCGACTCGGTGAATTTGATCGCGTTGCCGACCAGATTGACGATGACTTGTCGCAATCGTCCCGGATCGCCGATCACAATGGACGGAACATCCGGCAAGACGTGACAAAGAAGCTCCAACCCTTTTTTGTGCGCTCGAAGTCCCAGCGTCTGGACCGTATGGCTCACCGTGTCGCTGATGTCGAACTCAATGGATTCAAGCGTCAGTTTTCCCGCTTCAATCTTGGAAAAGTCAAGAATGTCGTTGAGCAAACTCAACAGGGATTCGGCGGAGCCACGGAGGGTTCGGGTGTAATTCTGCTGCTCTTCATCGAGCCGCGTATCCAAGAGGAGTTCCGCCATGCCGAGAATGCCGTTCATCGGCGTGCGAATTTCATGGCTCATATTGGCGAGAAATTCCCCTTTCGCCACCGAGGCGGCCATCGCCTCCTTCGTCTTCGCCTCGAGGCTTCGCGTTCGTTCCGCCACCATTTCCTCGAGATGCTGCCGATGCCCCTCCAACTCGTCGTCACGCCGTTCGAGTTGCGCGAGCATGGAGTTGAATCCGTCCTGCAACACGCCGATCTCGTCTTCCCCTTCCTTTTCGACGCGGATGCTGTAGTCCGCCGTCTCGGCAATCCGGTTGGCCGCCTGGACCAGCCGCAGGATCGGTTCGGAGATCACCCCCTGCAACCGCGAAGCCAGCAAGACCGCGAAGCACAGAGAGATCAGGAGCACGCACGCGACGATTACCATGTTGGGCTGCATCTGGCGATACACGTCCGTAAGCGTGGCGCGCAGATAGATCGTTCCCACGAATTCGTCGTTGTGGATCAGCTCCTGAAAGATTTCGAGATAGCCGTTGGAAAACCGCTGCACGTTCCTTTCGATGGGGGGCGGGACGAAGTCCGCGGGAACGCCGTTGACGTGCCTGGCGAAGATGACGCCGTTGCGATCGAAAATGCAAGCAAACTGCACGTCCGGTTCGAATTCGAGAGCGGCGAGGACCTGGTTCGCCGACGTCAAGTCACCAAACTCCAGCGCCGAGATGGAATTCTCTCCCAGCACCACGGACATGGCGGAAAGATGCCGCACGAGCGACCATCGGAGCATCGTCACGTCATTGATGACGAACGCCACGCCCGAAAGCAAAAGGACGACGGCGACGACCATCACCAGGAGAAGCATCAGCTTCGCCCGGATGGGCATGTCGCGCAGCCAGGTTAGCTTACTCAGGCGCATTGCCGCGATCCTCGACGATCTTCACCGTCTTGAGTTTCAATAATTGGGCACTGAAAGAAAGCCCCGCGCGTTTCGCGGCCTCCAGGTTGATTTCGATGACGGTTTTATTGTTCGCCAGCAACAAATTGACCTCAACACCCTTCTCGGCGAATCCGGGGCTCTCCGCGACCACGAGGATCGGCTTGTCCGCCGTGGTTTTGAGCAAGTCGGCCAGCTGTCCCGCCTCGGCGGCCGGCAAAATGAGCAAATGCGCCCCGGTAATGTCCCGCTCTTTGGCGGACTTGAAGGATCGCAACGCGACCCTCCTCCCCTTGAGACGTTTCTTCTCGGCGATGAGGTCCAGGTTGCGACCGAAGGGATTAACGCCGATCACGCCGATGACGAATTCGCCCGACCCGCTGGAAAAAGCGTCGGCCGGCCATTCCGTGTACTCGGCTAAATGGTAGATGATCGCCGCCTTGATCTTGTACTCGCGATCAAGAAACTCCTGCGCCGTTACGGGCAAGGTCAACAACCCGACCACGGAGAAAAGGCACAAAGGGTGAATGAGGACCGACGCGGCCCGGTTTAGAAGCGCCATTTCACCATGCCGTAGATGCTGCGTTCCAAAACACTCGTCGCGCTCGTGAAAACCGTCGGCGCATACTCTTGGTGTTCCGGATCGAACATGTTCTGAACGCCCAAAATCAGCTCGAGACTGTCCGTGGGACGCCAGCCCACCCGCATATCCACGCGCACGTAATTCGGGACATTCAATGCCGGTAAGTTATCCACGTAGTATACCGAAGTATCCAGGTCCAAGCGTGACGTCAAAGCCAGAAACGATCGAACGGTGAACTGATTGTTCGGGCTTTCCCCTTCGATCTGCTCAGCTTGGCTCTGCGCCGACGTCGAACGGGCATGCAGCTGCATGTCCAACCATGAATAGGATCCACGAAGCTTCCAATACTCCGTCGCGTCCCAGGTCGTCGCCACTTCCGTGCCGTACGTCTCGCCATACATCAGGTTCTGCGCCCGGGAGGGAACGATCAAATGCAGCGGCAAGGGGGTAGCGCTGAAATAAGGTGGCACCGGATCGAAGGTCCGCAGGTTATCATAAAAATTCAGAAACGGCGTTACGTCAATTCCCAGTTGGTCCGTCGGGCTGACGCGATAGCCCAATTCCAGGGCGAGAAGGTCTTCCGATTGAAATCCTCGGCTGCCCACCAGGTTGAAAGAGACTGGCAGGTCGGCGGGCAAGTTGCCGAATTGAGCCGGATCCAATTGCCCCGCGGGTACGACGCTTTGGACGATCGTGATGTCGTCCTCGGCACGCGAAGGAATCCGAACGGCGCGCGTCACCGACGCCCAGATCGTCTGTCTTTCGTCCGGCGTCCAAAGCAATCGAGTTCCGGGCTGAATGACCACTCCGGTAAAGTCGTTATATTCAAGCTTGCTCCCGAGAAACCAACTCAGCCGGTCTTCGATCAGTTTGAACTCGTCTTGGATGAACGTGCTCACGAAGTTCAGAAACCGATCCTCGGGAGTGAAATTCAGGCCGAAGGTTCCTCGTTCCTGGTCCGGGGTGAATCGATAACCGGCCCCCCAGGTGATCTCTTGTCTTCGCCCTAGCGGGAATCGATTGACGAAATCGAAGTCGAAGATATCGCGGATTTCCGCGATGTTGACTTGCACGATGTCCGTTCGATCGTAGTAGAACTGCGCGGACCAGTCCGCCTCGTCGGAGTACTTATGCATCCACCGCGCAAGCACGTGGCCGCCCGTATACGTCGAAGGCTGATTACTCACGATGTTGTAAGGGGGCGTAAGTTGCGGCAAATCCAATAACCCGCCGGACTCTCCCTTGAACATCTCCGCCTGGAAGGTGAAGGAATCTTCCTCTGAGAATTCACGGTCAAGCCGCAGCCCCCCTCGGACGTTTTCCCAACCGTCCGAGTTCTTGCCGCCGTCCAGAAGCACGGAGTCATCCCGATCAAAGTACTTGGCGTAAACTCGGTAAAAGGTGTCGCTGCCGATCTTGCCGCCAATACGCCCTTCGCCGAACGAAAGTTCGGTGTTCCCGGCCCCGCCCCCCGCGTAGATCTGCTGCGTATCCTTCGCCGAATAGGTAATGATGTTGATGATGCCGTTGACGGCGTTCGAACCCCAAATGGTCGAACCCGGCCCGCGAATCACTTCGATCCGTTCGACGTCCTCGAGCAAGACGTCGCGAAGGTCCCAGTAAACCCCAGAGAACGTTGGCGTGTAGATGCTCCGGCCATCGATGAGCACTAACAGCTTGTTGCTGTACTGGTCGTTGAACCCACGGATGCTGATCGCGAAGGTATTGGTGTCGATTTGAGCGACTTGCACTCCGGGAGCCATGCGGAGCGCGTCGGGAAGACTGCGAACACCTGAACGGCGGATATCCTCTTGGGTAATCACATAAACGGCGGCGGGCGTACGCGTGACTCGCGTCGGCGTCCGCGCGACCGTGGTAACTTCCGTGTCGAAGACTGGAGGGACGGGCACTCGAACGTCCAATTGCGTCAATTGTTCAAGTGGAAGGTCGAGAAAGCTCTCGTCCTGTTCGGGACTTCCCGCTGGGGGTGTTCCACCGGCATCCGGAACGACCGTTTCCGGATCCGTCGCCTGAACGGCTGTCGTTACCGCCTGCTTGGCGACCTTTTCGCTTTCCTTCGAGGTTGCGGAATGACTCGGTGTCTCTTTGCCATCAGACGATAACGCACGCACCGTTGGGGGCGCGCCGCGCGCAGCCCCTCCGAGCAAACCGATGACCATGGCGGCGAGCCACACCGGCCGACGTCGGCGTTCCAGTCGCGACAAAGGACCCATCCTTGAGACCTTTCCACCCGAGCGGGATTCCACTCTCCATCACATCCCGTGTCCCTTCCTTCGTCGGACCCATGGTCGCTTCTCGTCAAAAAGGAATGAGGAATGCCTCTACGCGGAGAATTCCAATCGCCCCATGCCTCACTGAACCCTCAGCCCTACCAGCCCGCAGATCCGGAAATCTTACAGTCACCGCGAAACTCGGGCCAATTTAACATTCTTCCAAGAGCGCCCGATCTCTTAACCCATCGACCGCAGACGTCGATGCGGCCCTATTCGTGAATGAGAAATGGGAACGGCTGAGATCGATTTACGCAGCACCGTGGACTCGAATCACGTCGCGGGGCGCAAACAACAGGCCGGCAGCGAGTAACAGCATAGCAGTGGCCGCGTAAACCACCGCAGTCGCGGAAATGGCTTCACTCATCGTTACGCCTCGATCCACGACCACCCCCACGAGCGTCGTTCCAAGTCCCCCTCCGATCCAGCCAATCATGTTCATGATGCCGACCGCCGTGCCCCGTCGCGACGGAATGACCACGTCATAAAGAGACGCCCAGATATTGGAGTCGTAAATCCCCTTGAATAGCCCCATCATCGTCATGGCACCGGCAAGCAGCCACAGATTAGTGGTATAGCCACACGCGAAGACGAACGGCGCCCCCAGAAAAAGCCCCAGGGACTGCACGCACACCCGCCCACCTGGCATCCGCTGCCTGGCCCAATCCGCCATCACTCCCCCGGCGATGGCACCCACCATGCTCGCCGTCTGCAGGTAGAAGGTGGCGCCGAATCCCGCGGATGCGAGGTCAAGCGCGTATTTCTCCTTGAGAAACGTCGGCATCCAGCTGAGGAAGATGGCGGCGACGGAATTCGCGCCGATGAATGCGACGATGAGCAACATCGCCGTGGGCGTGGTGAAAAACTGCCAAAGGAAAGGTCCGATGGGCGCCGTCTCCGTGGCCTCATTCGGTTTGGGCTGATGGCCCGCCTCCTCGAGTTCTGCTTGATTCCTTTTCGGTTCGCGAATAAAGGCCGCGAGCACCAGTCCGAGCAGAATTCCCGCAACCGCGAGGACGACGAACGATACCCGCCAGCCGTAATGCAACCCCATCCATCCGGCGAGCCACCCACCACCAATAGTTCCGGCGTAGACGCTGGTTTGATGGAAGCTCATCGCGCGCGAACGGGTGGATTTGCCGTGATAATCGCTGATCAGCGACATCGAGGCGGGAAAGTAGACGGTCTCCCCTAAACCTTCGGCCCCGCGAACGAAAACGAATTGCCACACCTTGCTGCAGATCGCGGTAAATCCGGTCACGGCACTCCATACAAAGAGCCCCGCAAGGATCACGTACTTGCGCGAAAAGCGATCTCCTACCTGGCCGGCGAAAGGTGCCGTCAGCGCGTAAACCCACATGAACGCCGCCGCGATCCAACCCTGTTCCGTCTTGGTGAATTGGAACTCCTCCTCCAACAGCGGAAACACCGAGTACACCGCTTGCCGGTCGGCATAGTTGAAAAAGCAGATGAACCAGAGCATGCCGACGACGGCCCATTTGTACGTCGCGCTACTCTTCGCCCGAGGCTCGATCTCTCGAGACTCCCACTCGTCCATCGGTGCGTGAACCACGGCTGTCGTACTCCTCTCTCTGGTCTCGGCGGCCCCGTCCGTTCGGCAGTCGCGGGATCGAAACAACGACGGCGTCGCCCGTCACACTGCCCGCGAAGAGCGCTTCACGACGGCGCGACTTCTCCACGTTAATGCGGCTTTCGAACGTCGCCTTTCAAGCGGACGCAAAATTGGATGACGATACTTCGAAGGGCTTTCCGCCCGCGACCGTCCAAATCGGAAGTTCCGTCGGCCGGAAAAATCTGCCCACCACCTCATGCCGGTTCCGGATAAACTCAAAGAATGGTGTAAAGTGACCCACAAGTCCAGCACGGGATTGGCATGGAAAGAATCTTTTTGGGATGGGATCGCCCGGCCTTAGCGCTTGCCGTCGATTATCTCGCCAACCGATTCACCCAAGATTCGCAGTTCGACCTGGAAAACGTCGTCGTCGTGCTCCCGGGAAGCCGCGCGGGACGCCGGCTGATCGAACGCCTGGTGGATCACGCAGCATCGCACGGATCGACCTTAATCCCCCCAACCATTGTCACGCCGGCAACCTTGGCCGACCTTCTATTGCCTGACCATCGACGGGAGGCGGGCGACTTCGAACGGTTGCTGATTTGGCGCAAGGCTCTTCTCTCGATCGAACAAGCATCGCTCGCAAATGTCTTTCCGCAATCTCCCGCGCGCGACGATCTCCTGGGTTGGATTTCGCTGGCGGAGATACTTGATCGGCTGCATCGCGAACTGGGCGGCGAAGACCTTGATTTCCAGGACGTGGTTGCCGCTGGCACGCGCATTCCCGGCTTCGGGGAACAGGCTCGCTGGGCAACGCTAGCGCTAGTTCAACAGGCCTATCGCGTCGCGATGCAGGAAGTGGCGTTGGTCGACGGCATGGATGCACTAAGGTCCGCGGCTCGCGAGGGAGCCAGCCAATTTGCCGGTCACCTGGTACTGATCGCGGTTGCCGAACTTGCGCCCAAGGCCCTGCGCGCAATTCTTCGGCAAGTGGATGACCGCGTCACGGCACTCGTGCACGCACCAAGGGAACACGCCAACCTCTTCGACGACATGGGATGCCTACTCACCAGGCCTTGGCGAGATTCCCCGCTGGCGATTCCCAACGATGCGCTCCTGTTCGTCGACGACGCCAAAAGTCATGCCCAAAAGGTCGTGAACTTCGTCCTGAACGCAAGGCGGCAACATCCACTCGAAGAGATCACCATCGGGCTTCCCGACGATTCGCTGCTTCCCGTCCTCGAGAATCACTTTGAGCAGGCCCAGATCACCGTCAGGTCGGCGCGAGGAACGCCGATGGAACGGACGGCGCCGTTTCGTCTACTTCATGCCGTCGCCAATTTCCTCGACGAAAGACTCTTCGTCGACCTTGCTTCCCTCGTGCGGCATCCCGACTTCCTCGCCGCGATCGAACGGGACTCCGCGCGCAGCGACGACGCAACCGACCTGCTCACATTCCTTGATGAGTATCACAATGAACATTTGCAAGCACAATTGCCCCAGGGCGCGTTCCTCGAGGGAAGCAAAGGTTCCTTCGTGGGCACCCCCGCGGAAATCCGACGTTTAACGATGCTTTGCCAGCAGGTCGCCGGCATGTTGCGGGATTTCATTCCCCAAAAACAGCGCTCACTGAAAGACTGGGGAGAGTCGCTGCTCGCGCTGCTGCTCCGCGTTCATGGGGAAAACCCGGTGGATACGCGAACCCCCGATGGACACCTCCTCGTCGAGACCCTGACTCGCATCCATGCCGTGCTCAGCGAATTTCATCGGCTTTCCGATTCTCTCGCGCCCCGCGCGGGTGCCGTCGACGCCATTCGCCTGACACTGCGGCAACTGGAAAAGGTGTACGTTCCGAGAGAGCGCGCGGACCAGTCGATCGAGATGCTGGGCTGGCTCGAGCTGCAATTGGACGACGCTCCCGTTCTGATCGTGGCGGGAATGAATGATTCCTGCATTCCTGCTTCCGTGAACGCCGATCTCTTCCTGCCCAATAATCTTCGGCAACAGCTCGGCTTGCTGGACAATGACCGCCGTTTCGCGCGTGATGCTTACGGACTGACGGCAATTCTCGCCTCTCGACCCACCGTTCAACTCATCGCCAGCCGACGATCGATCGAGGGGGATCCAATGAATCCAAGCAGGCTTCTGTTCGCCTGCGACGACGCCACCCTCGTCGCGCGCATCGTCGCCTTTTACGAGAACAAGCAAGGGAAAGGCAAACCGGTCCTGGTGCTCGACGAAGGAAGCGATTCGCTCTCCAGCTTCCCTGTGCCGAAACCCCGTCCGTTAAACCGCCCGATCGAAAGCTTGTCCGTCACCGCGTTTCGCGATTATCTGGCCTGCCCCTACCGTTTCTATCTTCGCCATGTTCTAAGGCTCGGCTCGCTGGACGACTCGGTGGAAGAACTCGACGGCCGCGCCTTCGGCAACCTCGCACATGACGTACTTCGTGATTTCGGCCAAAGCGAGGCGGCTTCGGAAACGCACGTCGCTCGGATTCGCGAATTCCTCCTCGAACGTCTCCGACAATTAGCCGCCGACCGCTATGGTAACTGGCCGATGCCCGCGGTCCGAATCCAAGTCGAGCAACTGGCAAGCCGATTGGAGGCGTTCGCGGATTGGCAAGCAAACTGGGCTCGCGAGGGATGGCAAATCGCGGAAGTCGAACGTTCTTTCACCGAACCGGGCGTCCCTTTTGACGTGGACCAGTCTCCCTTTTATCTTCGCGGTCGAATTGACCGAATGGACGTGCATGTCCCCTCCGGTCGCATCGCGGTTTTTGATTACAAGACCGCGGACGCCGGCACCGGACCGGACGATACCCATCGAGTAAAAGAAGAATGGATGGATCTCCAACTCCCCCTGTACCGGCACCTTCTCCAAGCGGGGAGTAAGCCCATCGACCTAGGGTACATCGTTCTCCCCAAGGATATGTCGAAAGCGGGAGCGAGACTCGCTTCCTGGACGCCGGAGCTATTACACGAAGCGG
Organism: Planctomycetota bacterium; assembly: GCA_046350335.1. Classification (GTDB taxonomy): domain Bacteria; phylum Planctomycetota; class Planctomycetia; order Kolteriales; family Kolteriaceae; genus JAXMAQ01. The sequence continues at coordinate 12,817 of JAXMAQ010000078.1, read as the reverse complement.
ACGAAGCGGCCCGAAACGTCATACGGGGAGTGCGTCAGGGAAGGTTCTGGCCTCGTACGGACCCAGCTCCCAAATTCAGCGACGAGTTCGCGTCCATCTGCCAAGACGGGTATCTGGTCGCGGACATGAATGAGGATTCCGAACTCGACGAGTGAATCAAGCAGTTTCCCAAGCCAACGCGCCCCAAGCAGGGCGCGCACTCCCTTCTGACTACAAACAGCAGCGGCCGGCACTTCTCTTCGAGGTACCGGCCGCGCTTATTGATTCATCGTTTCTCGGAAACGACTAACTCTTCATCGCCTTGCGACGGCGATTTCCGAGATATCCTATCACCATGCCACCCAAGCCGAGGAGGACGAGGGAGCTGGCTTCCGGAACGACGGCGACCGCCACGACCTGCCCGGCCAGTAACAGATCGATGAAGATATCATCCGTGGATTCCGGCGTGTCGCCACCCAGAATCGTTTGCTGGAACGCAAAGCGGACAGGAATGAACAATTCCGCCGTCGCGTTGGTGCTCGGACCGGTCAAAGTCAACGAGCCAGGCGTCAATCCCTGGTTTGCGCCGCTGTAGCCATTAAGATCGAAGGTTCCCGTTCCCAACGCTCCCCCCACGGACCCGCTACCGGCATACATCGCCGTCGAACCCGCACCCAAGCCGAGGGTGTAAGAGCTACTGGAAGCGAACGACCAATTGCCGATCGGGCCAGTCATGTTAAGCACGCCACTTGTCAAATTCACCAGCGTGTTGCGGATCGCAAGTTCCGCACCACCGAGGCCGGGAATATCGATGCGTGCACCAAAGTTGGCTTGTGCGCGTGCCGTCGAACCAACGTCCGGCAAGTTTCCGGGACGATAGCTACCGCCGTTATTCGCGAGGGCTTCAGCACTGAGGAACTGGAGGGTCGAAGCGCTCGAGCTGTACTCCGCGGTAATAGTGCCGCTGAGACGGTCTTGAAGACTATTCGTAATGTTCTGTGAGGAGTTCGGCGCGAAGGACTGCGAAAGCAAAGCGATGGTCAAACCGGGGGCATTGATGTCGCCGGAGACCGCCGAGCCGGACAAGGTAATCAAGGTTCGCGCGGAATCAATGGTAAATACAACCGGTGCCGCGTGTGCGCGACCGCCAATGGCGAACAACAGACCGGCAACCAATAAACAAAAAGAGCGATTGCGAATCATGGATTCCCTCCAACCTCGGTAAATAAGAGACGATTGTTTTCCCTTCCCCGTTCCACGCAGCCGTTCGCACATTAACCCAGGCTGCGATGGCGCCAAGGGGGTCAGGAAAAAAGAAATAGCACAATTGCTGATTTACTTTGACGTGATCAAAAACGACACAAGGCCGGCACTTCGATTGGAAGTGCCGGCCTTGGTTTAGATCGTACGACTACGAGAGCGTGTTAGCTCTGCTTGGCGGCTTTACGGCGTCGGTGTCCGACGATTCCGACGACCACTCCACCGAGTCCGAGGAGAACCAGCGAGCTAGCTTCAGGAACAACCGCGACTGCCACAAGCTGACCGGCGAGGAGCAGGTCGACGAAGATGTCGTCCGTGGTGTCTGGCGTGTCTTCGCCCAAGATCGTCTGAGCGAACCGAATCCGCAAGGGAATCGTCAAGGTGGCGGTTGCATTCGTCGTCGGTCCGACGAGGACAAGGCTACCGGGGCTCGTACCTTGGTTCGCAGAGGTTTCACCAACCAGGTCGAACGTTCCAGTACCCAACGCTCCGCCGATCGATCCAGAACCGGCGTAGTCAATGCGTCCCTGGCTCAATCCGAGAGTCTGGCTGGTGGTACCGAAAGTCCAGTTATAGTTCGGGCCGCCCATGGGAAGCACGCCGCTCGTGATATTCGCCATGATTTGACGCAGAGCCAGTTCCGCACCACCAAGAGATGGAATCTCAATGCGACCGCCGTAATTCGCTTGCGAACGAGCGGTTGAGCTAGCCGCGAAGTCGTTCGGGCGGTAGCTGCCACCGTTGTTGCCGAGAGCGCTCGCACCGATGAACTGAATCGTATCAGCGCTGGAGCTGTATTGAGCGGTGATCGTACCGCTGAAACGATCCTGCAAGCTGTTCGTGATGTTCTGCGAAGAGTTCGGAGCAAACGACTGGGCCAGCAAAGCAATCGTCAAGGTCGGAGCATTGATGTCACCAGACACCATGGAGCCCGACAAAGCAATCAAGCTCTGCGTGGAGTCGATCGTGAAAACGACGGGGGCGGCCGAAGCGCGTCCGCAACCACAAAACCGAGACCAGCAACCAGCAAGGCACGACCAGATTCCGCAACATAACCTTCCTCCACACCATCGATGAAAAGACTTGCTTGTTTCGAACATCCACCGAGTGTTTTTGTTTCCCCCTCAGTCAGGCGGAATGTACCTCGACCTGCAGGGGCGCTGGGGGTGAAAAATAAATTTTTCCAGAATCGCGCCAACTTTTCAAAAACGAACGTTGCCACGGGTCACGCCGCCATTTCCTCGCCCCCCAAGAACACCCTAAACAACTACAAACAATAATCTTACGGACACGATCCCCAAAAACGCCAAGGGGACGCCTTTCGGCGTCCCCGTCACGAGATCGTTATTGCGTACAGACAAAGAACTAGGCAACCCGGTTCCGACGACGCATCAAAAGAAACATCCCAAGCCCACCCAATCCCCAAATCGCCAAACTGGCAGGCTCAGGGGTGTGCGCGACTTCCGGACCATTGTTTTCCGTCGGATCTTCGTAGGTGTAAGTAATCTCGACCTCACCTTCCACCGTGCCATCGGGATCGTTTTCGTCCCCAAGGTCCGATGCCCCCGAACCACCATTCGTAATGATGGTCGTGTCGACCTCTGAGTCGATCAAAACATCAAAATTGCCCGGCCCCACATAGGGAGAAGTATCCGAGCCGGTCACTACGGTTTGCCCCTCTGCGGAAGCAGATCCGCCAATCAGCTTGACCGCATCACTTCCCGAGAAGTCCGGAGCGCCGTCACTGTCTGCACTGACGAGCGGAAAAACACCACTACTCGGCGCCGCTTGGGCGGTTACGTTTCCGCCGCCCGGCAACTGAGCGCGAGTCCGAGAGCCAATCCCAAGCGTAACGCTTGTTGGAAGTTCCGACTCATTATCCCAACGAATCGTGCCACCCGACGTTGACGTAACGAACTTGATCGCGACTTCGGTAAGCACACCCAGACTCGGATCGAAGAGAGGCAAGGTAATCAACGCTTGAGGGCCAAACCCAAAAGACCGCGGACCAAAACTACCGTTGTAGCTGATCGTTCCCGCAGAGACCGATCCCGTCAGGCTCAAAACGCCCGCCAGACAAACAAGCCATCGCATCCGTGTGTGCATTTCAGTCTCCTCCAAGGCCGGACCCTGCGTACAAACCATACAAAACAAACGCCTTACATCGAGCACCTGGGCACCTCCGTGAGAAGACCAGGGGCATCAGACGCAGCACGTATACCCATCGAGGTGAGTTCACTCAACCCGAAGATTTCGCGAGGGATGGTTTTTCACTCAAGTTCCAGCATCGGCCAGCCGGAGAGAGAACGCGCCAAAACAGGTCGACTGCGCAAACCCGGAGACCACGGCTGTGGCCGGAGAGTCTCCCTGACACGCAAAGTTTGACATTTCAGGTTAGCGCGGTTGCATCGGTCGACGCATTGATGCCGATTTTGGCGTGCGGATTGTCGAACAAATGAGAGTAGCCGGCAGGTCTGGAAGGTTGGGATGCTCCCGCCACCAGCAGGCCGCGAGTTCGACCAGTCGGAGACCTATCCGTTGCGAACGAATAGCACTAGGCGAATGAAGCGTCGGGGATCCATCCTCGCGCCTGCGCTTCTACTTCTGAGTTGGGCGGCCATCGAAGTATCACCCAGCAGCGCCCAGGAGCCGGACCCCCTCTCCGAGGGACCTCCGCCACGGGCCTTCCTCTGGACCGACACCAGCAATGGGGCCACCTGGCGGTATTTCCAGCCGGCGGGAAGCGTTGGCCAGTCCTTCTTTGATGGCGTCGGGTATCCGCAGGGATTCACGAACTTCCAAGGCGTCATTCCCTGGATGGAGGAAGCGGGAGCCTCGCTCCTCTTTAGCGATATCCGCGTTTTCCTCGACAATGATTCGGCGGTGAGCGGCACCTTTGGCCTCGTCTACCGCGAGTACCTCCCCGGCTTGAACCGACCCATCGGCACTTACCTGTATTACGACAGCAGAGACACCGGCCGAACCACCTTCAGCCAGTTGAGTGGTGGCATCGAAACCCTGGGGACTTGGTTTGACGCCCACTGGAACTACTACGCGCCCGTTGGCCAGGACCAAAAGGTCGTGGATGAATACCTCAGCGTCACGGGCCTGAGATACACGGGCAACTATTTGCTCCGCGACCGCGCACGACAATTCCAAACGTCGATGTACGGCACGGATCTGGAGGTTTCGTCTCCTGTCCCTTATCTTGGCCAAATGGTTCGCGTTTTTACCGGCGGCTATCACTTCCAGGGACAGTCCGTAAAGCAGGTCTGGGGAGTGACGGGGGGCGTGCGTCTCAGGCCGATCCAACAGTTGGAAATCAGCGCCAACGTGCAAAACGACACCGTTTTCGACACGACCGCGAATCTCGTGATCTCGATCTGGTTCCCGAACATCAGCGCGCGCAACTCCAACCCGCTGGACGGAGTCGCCAGCCGCATGGGAGAACCGGTTCGACGGTTCCAGAACATCGTCGTGCAGGAGTCGGCGAAAAAGGACGAAGTCATCGCCTTGGGAAGTAACGGCTTGCCTCTCTTCTTCGTTCACTTTGAACCGAATGCGACCGGAAGCGGCACGTTCGAAAGTCCGATCGGCAACCTGCCTGAGGCCGTCGGACGAGCAGGCGGCACCACCAATAGTTTCATTATCGTTCGCCCGGACGCCGGCGGACTACCAGTGTTTGACGGCCAGTTGTCACTCCTTGCGAACCAGCACCTTTTCTCGAACAATCGGCCGTTCGAGGTCACCTCCAACACGGGAGCCATCTACCTCCCCCACACGCCTGGGCCTTCCCCGATCTTCACGAACACCGCGCCGGGGGGGAATGGCATTAAACTGAACGACAACAACGAAGTCGGCGGCATCTCCATCGTCGGCGCGCAAGGAAGCGCTATCCTCGCAAACGGCATCGACAGCTTCTTCGTCCACGACAGCAATCTGGAAAACTCCGCCATGCACGGATTCCGCATCATCGACCTTGCCGGCACGGGAACCGTGAAACAAAACACCATCAGCACCAACGATCAGGAAGGGATCTCGGTGACTAGCCCCAGCGGCGGCGCCTTCACCTTGAACGTCGAACAAAACACCATCCAATCCAACGGCAACAGCGGCTTGTTCGCGACTCTCAGTGCCGGCACGACGGCCACCATTAACGTCACGGATAACTATATCTACAGCCAGCCGGTCAACGTCGGCGCCCAGACCAACGGCGATTCGCGTTTGGAGTGGAACGTTACTCATAATCGACTGGACTCAAGCACGGTTGCCGTTCTGGCCCAAGCCCTTGAACAAAGCAGATTTTTCGGCAATGCGAGCGGCAATTCCATCGACACCGTCAGCCTCAATGCCATTCTCCTCAACGCTCAATCGGACGCTCAGATGGCATTCAGCGTCGACGATAACCGCATCAATAACGTCAGTGGCTCGGGAATCGTCACCAATGTTTCCAGTAACAGCGTCTCGCAGATCAGCATAACCGGCAACACCCTGTCGAACTTGACCAACAACGCCATTGAATTTGTCACCTTTGACTCGTCGATCCTGAACGCGGGGGTGGAGGACAACACGATTTCCACCACTAGCAACGGCGTCGGCATTCTGTTTTCCTTGGGTGACAGTTCCCAAGGAGGTATCGTCGTACAGCGAAACAACATCTCCGACACGTTAAGGCCAGGCATCGGGCTCAGCCTCGAAAGCACCAGTAGGGCGACCTTCGCGATCAATGACAACGTGCTTAATCGAGTGACGGACGACGGCATCTCCGTCGATTTGGGCGGAACCTCGGTCGCCAGCGGCCAAATTCGAAACAATCAGATCGACACCGTATTCCGCGGCGGCGGAACGCGGGGACGCGGCATTCGCGTTACGGTCGGCCAGACGGCAGACCCCGACACCGACGACCCTCGACTCTCCGTCGCCATCACCGGCAACTCCATTCAAACCACCCCCAACCAGAGCATTCTCGTCGAGACCAGCAACTCCGGGCAGGTCTCCGTCGGCGTGCGCAACAATACGTCGCTCGCCAGCAACCTGCTCAGCGTCGGACAGGGGATCCACGTACAGCGAAATGAAACCAGCGCCATCGCGCTTGGGCTGACCGGAAATAGCAGCGAAACGGGTTATTTCGTCACCGGCTCTCCCAACCCCCAGCCCTTCCTGCTGGAAGGAAATCCCAGCCTGTCGCCGGAGGCTAACATCCTTCAGCAAAACACGGGCTTCCCTGCGGTCACGAGCGCTGCCGTCGTAACGGTCGTCCCGGACAACGGCGCCCCGCGCTGATCGAACTTGTGAAAACTACGTGGAGAACGCGAGTCCCGTGGGACTCGCGTTCTTTTTTTCATTCCCCATGGGCCGACCACCTTACGAACACCACCATTGCCCGACTCGACGGACTTCAAACAACGGATGTCCTATAGTGTCCTATACTTTTCCCAAGGTTCCATGATGCAGATGGCGAGGTGAAACCCGCATGAGGGACGCGGAACGGTTGGATTCTCTTCAGAAGGAACTGGTTCCCCTACGCCGCCAGTTGCTTTCGCATCCGGTGTACGAGTCTATCGTCCATGCCGCCGACCTGCGGGTGTTCATGGAACATCACGTTTTCGCGGTCTGGGACTTCATGTCGCTGCTCAAGTTCCTGCAAATTCGCCTAACGTGCGTTCAGGTTCCCTGGGTTCCGAGCGAGAACCCCCGGATACGTCGCATGATCAATGAGATCGTCCTGGCGGAAGAAAGTGACATCGATGACCAGGGAAATCCAGCGAGCCATTTCGAGATGTATCTCCATGCGATGGAAGCATTTGCCGCCAACACGCAACCGGCGCGGCAATTCGTGGCGAATCTCGCCAGGGGAACGAGCGTGACCGACTCCCTGGTTTCAGCGGCTGCACCCGTCGCCGTCGCCCGATTCGTGGAAACGACTTGGGAGATCGTCGCATCGAACCAGTTGCATGAAATCGCCGCTGCTTTCGCCATCGGCCGCGAAGATATCATTCCCGACATGTTTCAGGAAATCGTTTCGAGTCTCCGGCGCCAGCAGGACGCATCCCTGGATGCGTATGATTACTACCTGAGGAGGCACATGCACCTGGATGCCGAAGAGCATGGCCCCATGGCTCTCGGTTTGCTGGAGGAGTTGTGCGGTGATGACCCGCAAAAATGGCGGGAAGTTGCCGCCACCGCGCGAAAATCTTTAGAGGCGCGCCTGTCTCTTTGGGACGCCATCGCGGACAACTTGAGGTCGAAGATGGACCTTTGTCTCTCACGGAATTAGGATGCGCATGGATAAAACGGTCCGCGGAACCCCATCGATGACGGCCGACGATCGGCGGGCAGTGAATGCCACCGAGAGCAACACGAAAGATCCCTCGACCATCGATGGGATCATGGGTGCCTTATACGGTTCGATTTCTTTTCTGCCCGACCAAGCTCCCGATTGGGCGCGCCTGCGCGGATTGTTCCTTCCCGGAGGCCGTTTGATCCCTCCCGGAATGAACGGCGAGTTGGGCGTCAAAGTGCTCGACGTGGACAACTTCATCGCCTGGTCTCGTGACGGACTTAACCGGAGCGAACTGCGCCATCAAGGCTTTCACGAAGTGGAAATAGCCCGGCAGACGCACCGTTTCGGCAACATCGCCCACATCTTCAGCACGTATGAATGGCGGCATGCGCCGTCCGACGCCGAACCGCTCGGTCGAGGAATCAATAGTGTGCAGCTTCTCTGGGACCGGGGACGTTGGTGGATCGTGACGATCTTCTGGGAGGAAGAGAACGCCGAGAGTCCGATTCCCGACGCCTATCTCTGGAACGGCCGGGGCCGACGAGCCTGCGATAGTCGCTAGCCCCCTTCCTGCTCTTCTAATCGATTCCGGTCAACGAATCACTTTCGCATCGACTTCCGGCAAAGGCGGGGCCTTGTCGCCAGCAGCGACTTTCTCCGCTTCGCACTTCGCTTCACAACTGTCGCAAAGTTCTTCAACGACCCACTTGAAGCCGGGAACCTTGTGAACCACGACTTTCTTCATCAGTTTCTTCCTCGTGTAGATCGTCGCGTTCTTCGAAGGTATCCACTCGATCCATTTCAGGAGCCGAGGCTTGGAGCACGGATCCCCTTCCTTCGTCCCAGTGTCTTCGGGCCCGCAAACCTCTTTGCAATGTTTGCATCCGGGTTTGCTGCAGCCAGGCACGCAAAAGTCCTCCTTCTTGCTCCCCCAGCAGACGACTTCGATCTTCTTTTCTTCCGGCACGAGGCGGCATACCTTCTTGCAGTTCCCGCATTGACCGCAGAGACTGCACGCCGGTTCTCCTCCTTCGATCGCCGCGGAAGTGCTCATCAAGAGAACCGTTAAACACCAGATTCTCACATGTTTGCGGATCATTTCCTACCTTCCATCTTACCTTCGTCGGCATCCTGCTTTTCATCACCCCGGCAACAGGAGTATTTGCTTACCAATTGAAATCGAAACGCATGGCGATGATGTCGGATTGCGTATTGCCGTAAACCGCTTCACTGCTCGTGATGGGATGTATCCAATCGAAGAGGATGCGAACGCGATCGCTCCAATACCAGTTGAAGCCGATCGTGAAGTCGTTGTACTGCCCGGCATCGACTTCATTGAGTCCCAACCAGGACCAGCGAGCCTTGATTTCCCATGCCCCCAGACTCCAGGCACCCGGAACCCAATAGACGTGATTGAAGGGAACGAAGCGAGCGAACTGAGCTCCGTGTTGACCGAACCGTTCGTAGTTTCTGTTCTCGCCGGTCAAGCAGTAAGTCCCGTAGACGTAGGAGCCATAGAGCATCGCGGGATCGACATCTCCACGTTGCACGTTGCACAGAAAGGCTTCGCTTTGCAGGCAGAACGGTCCGAGCACGGTGGCGAATTCGAGATTTCCGGTCGTGTACGAAGGGGAGTCGAAGACCCCGGTGTCCAACAGGAACGGCCCTTCATGGATTTGCGGCCGGGTGCGAAATCTCGTGCGATCGTCGAAGTCGTTGGTGTGCAATACCCCCGCGCCGGTGTGCACCAGGTAACGCCCCTTGGACGGCTCGTCATAGTAAGGAAGCCAGGTGACGCGGCCGGAAATCCGATACCCCATGTTGCTGTCGATCCGCTCCTGGATCGCGTCACTGATGCTGTCGATGAAGATACCCGTGGTCCAGGTCATCCGTTGATCTTCGGTGCAGTTGTAAAGCGCGATGCCCGGCTCGCGATCCGCCGAGAACACCCCTTGCGTCGGAATCGAACGTTCCAAGAACACCGTGTTCGTGTCGTTAGTCACCTGTTCCAGGCTGAAGGGGACGAAAAAGTTACCGATGCGGAAGCGCCCGAGCGGGGTCTCGTTGATCGAGAAATACGCGTCTTTCACTGCGGGAAAGGTCGTTCCAAACGCGTCGTTGACGGTCTCCGGTTCGAGAGTGAGCTGCAGCCGAAAATCATAAACGCCGTATCCCGTGCCATCCGCGACCAGGCGCAAACGGCGAAACTCGAAGTAATCGCGCGCCAAGGGACTGGTGATGTTCGGATCGCGGTTAGCCCACTCGATCAAGTCCGCCTGAACGTGACCGCCGAGCTTGACGTTCCATTTCTCCGTCGACAAATCCAGCCAACTCGTGTCTGGTTTTTTGTCGTCGACCGGCCGCTTGCCAACATCCGATTTGGCTTTCGTATCCAGGAGGGGATCTTCGACGGGAACCGGTTTCTTCTCCGATTCCGGTTTCATTTCCGATTCCGGCTTAGACTCTTTCTTGTCCGGATCCTCGTCGTCTTTTTCCGAGCCCTTCGATTTCTTGTCCTCGCGAATCTCCACGAGTTCACTTTCCAATTGCTCGATTCTTTCCGTCAAACGTTGGATCGGATCCCCCTCGCCGGGATTGACTTTCACCCCGAGGAGCGTGTCGCGCGCTTCGGATTCGGTTTTTGATTCCTTCTTCGATTCTTTCTGGCTTGTGCCGTTCACCTCATCCGTCGACGACCCGCCGTTCGCGGACTCGACCTTTTCGGATGTTTGCGGTGCCGGTTTCGGCTCCGGTGAAGGCTCGGCAGCGGAATGGCTTCCCCCAAGGAAGAGAAGCGACATTATCAAAAACGCGATTAAACGCCGCTCAGGCACGCGCGTCGCGAAAAAGACAGAAGGCATTGGCCAGGCAGTCATCCGTGTGCTCCGCAGGCCATGCCTCCGGTTGTCCGGTCAGCATGATTCATTTTGTTTCAGAGGTTTCCTGACACCTATTGCCGCTCAGAAAAGTAATGCCGTCGCCCGGATCGCTTTGTACCAGGCTCCCCCGTCTCCCGGACGGAAAATACGACAACGCCTTTCTGTTGCTCAATATCCGGAAAACAAAACAACCAAAACATGTTCCGATGGTCTATATCCTGCGGTTATTGGCTTCCACGACTCGAGGGTCCGGGAAGGACCTTCACTCGCGAAAGTGGGGCGTCTGTATGAGGCTTAGCTTACACGCCGATGGACGTCTGCCCCTTTATCGGCAAATTCGCTACACCCGCTACAATCGAAACATTCGGCAATCTTTTCCCAAACTACCGTAGAACGCCCTGGCCCCTGATCAAACTGCCAAACCCACCCAATCCGCCAACCTGTTGGGCTTACGAGGAAGTGCACTTGCTCATTACGCCTCTACGAGCAATGCACGCGGATGACCCGCGTTTCCATAACGCTTAAACCGGTGCTGCGCGACGCGCGTCTCCTTCGTTCGTGTTCCGTCTACACGTTTTCAGATTGTGCCCGGCGACGGGGCAGACCGTGATTACAATGGGAAGGACTCTTTGCGCATCAGAAAAGCCCTGTCGTAACACTCGGCCTGGTCACGGGGAAAGCCTTGGCTCTCGCCGCAAGGCTCGACGTCCACGAATTGGCGCCGGGTCCGGACATTACTTTTCTGAGTGGCAATAAACCTGCAGGAAAGAGAAAGGCGATGACTCACGATTCCAGTAACGCGTACGATGCAATTCCCTACACCAATCGATCCTTTTCCGGAACCCATCCGAACGTGTTGGCGACGGCGGCCACCTTGCTCGGCATCGATCCCCCGGGCTTGGAAAACTGCCGAGTCCTGGAACTCGGCTGTGGCATGGGAGGGAATCTTCTCCCGATGGCCGTCTCCTTTCCCGAAGGTCAATTCGTCGGCATCGACCTTTCGAAAAGACAGGTCGACGAGGGGACGCAAACCGTCGAGACCCTCGGTTTGACGAATCTTTCCTTGAAAGCCATGAGCATCACCGACGTGGATGAGTCGATGGGATCCTTCGACTATATCCTTTGCCACGGCGTCTATTCCTGGGTTCCCGAGCCCGTTCGCGAGAAGATCCTCGATATTTGTCGCCGCCAACTCACGCCTAACGGCGTCGCCTACATCAGCTACAACGTGTACCCCGGCTGGCATATTCGAGGCATGATTCGCGACATGCTCCGGTACCACGTCCGTTCCTTCTCGGATCCGCGGGAACAAATCAGCCAAGCGCGTGGCTTCTTGCAGTTCCTTGTCAAGGCCGCGCCCAAGCACAAGGAATCCTACGCTCGCCTCCTCCAGGACGAATTGGAAATCGTCAACGAGGCGCCCGACACCTACCTCTTTCACGAACATCTCGAGGATGTCAATCAACCGGTCTATTTTCAGGATTTCATGGCGCACGCCGCGGCGCATTCCTTGGACTACCTATGCGAGGCCAAGCTCTCCGATTCGTGGGAAGCGGGATTGCCGCCCGAGGTCACCAATGTATTGGAGAATATCGCTGGCGATCCCATCGAGGCGCAACAGTATCTCGATTTCGTCCGCAACAACGGCTTCCGAAAGAGCCTGCTTTGCCACGCGGGCGTAAAGCAGCATTCCACCCCCGCATGGCATCGGGTCGAAAAGCTGCTGATCGGCTCTTCCGCGACTCCCGCGACCGACAATCCCGACATCCATGGCAAGTCGGCCGTCAAATTCGAAAGCAGGATGGGAAATCTGTCGACCGATGAACCGATTCTGAAATCCGCCCTGCTCCAGCTGGCCGAGGCTTGGCCCAAGCCCCTCGCCTATCCGGAACTTCTCAACCAGGCACGCCGGCGGCTAACCTCAAACGAAAATGAAGCAAGGGAATGGGAACATCGCGACCATCAAGTGCTCGGCCAATCGTTCTTGAGAGCCGCCATCTCCTCCGACTTTTTCAGCCTCCATGTGCACCCGGGGAATTTCACCACGTCCCTAAGCGATCGGCCACTCGCCTGCCCCCTCGCCCGCTGGCAGGCCGCACAGGGCGCGACTTTGACCAATCGCCTGCATCGAACCATCGAACTCGGCGATCCCGTGACCCGACTGGTATTACTGAGCCTCGATGGAGAACATGACCGAGAACAGATCGTCGACGATCTTTGTCAACGAGCCGAGCAAGGAAAGATAGTCCTTCGCAAGGAAAACGTTCCCGTGACGGACCCCGAAGAACGACGACTCATGTTCGCCCGCTCCTTGGAACAGATCCTGGACGGCCTCGCGAAATGTGCCGTGCTCATCGATTGATTCGCTTCAGAATACTCAGGCGGCGAATCCGTACGGATATCCCACCGGAAGCGG
>JAXMAQ010000077.1:0-26899 GCA_046350335.1 Planctomycetota bacterium | reverse complement strand
GCCTCCGTGTCATGCCGACACACCGGCTCGTGTCCGGCGTCGGAAACCTCAGCGCGGAGCGCCTTCGCGTGCAGTTGTCCGGACACTTCGACGTCGAGATCGTCGGCCAAGGTCCCCAGGCGGGGGAGACAACCTGGGAGTCGATCGTCACCAGTGGCCGGCAAGATTGCCTTGGATTCAACACCACCGCGGACGATACCTGGCTGCTCGCCACGCTCCGAGATAAAGAGTCGATGGAACTCATCGTCCATGATCACAGCGATGTCTGGCGATCGCTTGGCGTGAGCATTTTGCATCGCCTCGTATTGGACCACTGCCTGGCGGGCGAAGGAAAGGTCGAGTGCAAGTACGTGCACCTAACAAGCGAGGTGCTAGACGCAGTGAAGGCAAAAAGTTGCCAACTCGCGTGCCTGGTGCAACCCGCCACGGTGGAACACATTCGGCAACTGGCGGGGACGTTCGAAAAGATGCCCCCCAAGAGCACCTACTTCTATCCGAAGCTGGCAAGCGGCTTGGTTTTCAACCCCATTCAATCCAGTTAAAGACAACTCGCCTGACGATGGCAGTCGTTGGAGACGCGCGATTTGGCCAGGTCCCTCAATCAAGGGGGGCCTGGCCGACGACGTTTTTGGAATGGGGGACGAAACAAATGACAAGCGCGGGCAGAATGACCAAATCCCCGATCAAGGCGGCGATCAACGCCGTACAGGAAAGTTCCGCGAAAAGTCGAGTCACTGGTATCTCGTTGATCATCAGCACGCCGAACCCCATGACGAGCACGACGGTCGTGGTCACCATTGCGTTGCCCACCGCCGTGTAGCTCCGCCAAACTGCCTCGGTGGGGTCGCCATCGATAAGCATTTCCCGCTGAAATCGATTGAGAAAATGAATGGTGTCGTCCACGGCAATCCCAAGGGAAATACTGAAGACGATCACGCTGGTCAGTTGCAACGGCCGCCCCGTGACGTAAAGAAGCGTCGCGGTCACCGCGAGCGGGAAAAGGTTCGGGAATATGCTGATCAGTCCCAACCTTAACGAACGGAACGTAATCACCATCGAGACAAAGATGATCACGGCTGCCGAAGCGAGACTGGCGGCTAGGTCGCGAATCATCTGACTCAGTTTTCGAGACGCAACAATCGTCGTTCCCGTCAGACGAATGGAAAACCCGGGATTCTTGGCCTCCAACTCGGCAAATTGCCGCTGCAACTCCGCGAACACCGGTTCGTAGGCGGCAACGCCGACATCGCGAATGTGGGCACTAACGACCGACAGCCGCGAATCCTCGCGAACGAACCGGCCGGTCAGCCGATCCTTGAGATCCTTGGACAGTATGGGAAGTACGCGCGCTCCCGCTTCGGGATCTTGCGCGCCTCCGGGTAGCGAACGGAGAAGATTGAGAAGGGAAAGGGAGTTCGCGGTCAGACGCTGCTCTCCCAGCCGTTTTTGCACTGCGTCGAGAACTTCGAGGACAGCGGGAGAGGTGGCGTTCAATCCCTCTGGCCAGTGGACGATGACATGCATGAGCATCGCGCCACCGAGGGCGTCGTCGCAATGTTGGAGGATCTTGTAAGAGTCCCTGCTATCCGGAATAGTTTCGGTCAGTCGATTATCCGGCTTGAGAAGGAAGAAAGGGATGGCGAGTACGAGTGAGATCGCGGGCCCGACAAAGGAGATCAAGCGGTAGTTCCTCGATACCACGCCGGCCAGGTTCTCCAGCCAGAAAGTGAACACCGCGTTCCTTCGTCCCCGCATGGGAACCGTGATGTAATCGCCGAGCTTCGAACTGGCCATTAGTGGGACCAGGAGAATGACGGCGACGAACGTGATCATCGCCCCCGCCCCACAGGCGATTCCCAGTCGCTTGATCACCCGTACTTCCGCCGTCGCCAAGGATCCAAAACCGACGGCCGTGGTGAAAGAAGTCAGAAAGCAGGCAATTCCCAAATGCTTAAGGGCGTCTAGGGCTGCCTTTCGACGAGGAACCCCGAAGGCGATCGACCGGCGAATATCGAGCACCAGATGGACGGAGTCCGTAAAGCCAATTACCAGGACCAAGGTCGGCAAAATGCTGTTGATGACGTTGATTTTTTCCCCGACAAGCCCCAAGGCTCCCATGGTCCATATCGTGCCAATGATGGGCGGTACAACCACCATGAGCACCGCCACGGGCCGCCGAAACGCAAGAACCGCGATCAAGATCGCCATCGAGACGCCGAGAATCGTCGAATGCAATTGATTGGCGCGAAGAGATTGGATGATTTCGGCGCGAAGAGCGGGGATTCCCGTAATGCCTACCTGCAGCGTCGTCCCTTCGGTCGCTTTCTCTCCGATTTCTCTCAGCCGGGCGACGATCGGCTCGATGGTGGCGATCGCCAGCGAGTCCCCTTTCAGACGGATGATGAAAAGCATGGTCGAGGCGTCATCCGAGAGCAGTTGTCCTTTGACAAGCGGGTGTTCGAGGGCGTCTTTGCGCGCTAGAGCAATTCGTCCCAAATCACTATCTGCGGGAGGAAGCAATCGCCGGGGAACCTTCCCCTGCTCGAAAATGACAATGTCCACCAAACTTTGAACGCTCAAGATTCCCGGCGATTCGCGGACTTGATCAGCAATGGCATGAATTGCCACAAGTCCCTTGGGAGAAAAAAGATCCTTCCCCCGAAGTACCATGACGCAGTCATTGTCATCCGAGCCGAAATCGCGAAAGAACTGCTTTAAGACATCGAAGTCCGGGTCATCGGTCTCGATGACGGCACGTGGCTGGTCGTCCAATCGGAGCCTGGCATTGCCATACACCGCCACGATGGTCAAAGCAACGACCAAGAGCCAGAACCAAGTTAAATGGCGTCCGAAGAAATCGACATAACGACCGATCCCCACGCGGATTCCACCCTCCCCCACCGACATGGCTTGCCGAACACGTCAGCCTTGACCACCATAATCGGGGCGCCTGGGAAAAGATTCTATCACTGTGGAAGGGAACTTCCCGTTTGATGAGAAAATCCGCAACCGGCCGGGAATGGCAATGAAGATTGCCTGTGAATGAACGCCTTGGAGAGTCCAAGAAACAAGCAAGGACTTGCGGTCAATTAACGCAAGTCCTTGTGTTCCAACATGCCGAAGACAAGAGTTGAACCTGCACTCCCTTAACGGGAACTAGAACCTGAATCTAGCGCGTCTGCCAATTCCGCCACTTCGGCCCACACTCGTTGTACTAAAATGGGGCCGAAGACGTCAACAAACCTAGCAGGGAATTAACTCCTCCAGAGCATGTGCGCCGACCAATTCGTGATCGAGCAATTCTTCGCGCATCACCGACACCCCTCGAGGGGCTTCAATCCCAATGCGAACCTTGTTTCCGTCAATTTTCACGACCGTGATGGTAATGTCTTCGCCGACTTGAATGCGTTGGGAAACTTTGCGGGTGAGAACCAACATCGGACACCTCCTTGCAACATTCTCTGACGCGCTTCCATCTCCTGATGGATGACTCTTGAAAACACAAACGTGCACACACCGTGCCAAAGCATGCTTTTTCGACCAAAAACCCGGATCTACCGAGAAACACTAAAGAATTCACGCTAAAAAGCCGCATAACCCAAATCCTCTGCCTTTCAGATGCCCGCCGACCCGCCAAGGATACAGCAAAATCACTGACGCAAACTGAAACGCGCCGCCCTTGGGCTGTATCATTTTGAACCACATCGGTCATTGAACGCACAACGCAACACTTGACGCAAACCCCCTATTTACTCTGGTCGTAAAACCTGGACTTCGTCGGCCTTTGCACCTTTTGCCAAGCGGATCTGGGGATCCTTTCAAAGAAGGTCAGGCAGTTCTCGTCGGCAGCGTTTCCCAACGTAAAAATTCCAAACGGCTGGCCCACCTCACGATCCGACGCGGTTCCCAAGATGCGGAAGAAACTTCATTGCCGATCCGGTCCCGATGGAGTAAAAGTACGCAAGTCCGCAAGGGATAATCGAGGCGAAGTGAGCCAGCTTCGGCCGGGGCAAATCGAACCCCTCCGCCGCAACTGGCGTGGCGCCATTTGCCCGCAACGGGGTGAACCGCCGGCAACTCACCGTATTCGCCGACAGCGGCCATTGACAGGGGAACGCGAGAGCAACGCAGGGAGGCTAACGATGGTTCGCAAAGAAAATGGGGCTGCCCGCGCCCGGACGCGTCCCGAATCCAAGTCTGCTCGCGAGCTCCTCGCGGAAGGAGTACCTCCCCAGAACCTGGAAGCCGAACGCGCGGTTCTCGGCGGCATTCTGCGCGACAACAATTGCCTTCCCGACGTGGTACGCAAGCTCAAGGAAGACAATTTCTACAGCGATAAGCACCAGCGCATTTACTCCGCCATGGTGGAGATGTTCTCCGCCGGCCATCCGATTGACGCCCTGACCCTCGGGGAGGAACTGGCGAAAAAAGGTTGGCTACTGGAAATCGGCGGGGCTGCGGCGATCGTCGACCTGTATCAAGAGACCCTGACGGCAGCCAACGTCGGATTCTATAGCCAAATCGTCTACGAGAAGGCGGTTTTGCGAAATCTGATTCACACCAGCACCGAGATCCTGCGCGACGCCTACGACAGCACCAGTTCCCCTGACGAACTTCTCGCCGAAGCCGAAAAAAAGCTCTTCAAGATCCTCGACGACCGGGGGAGCGGCGACGCCGTCAACGTCAAGTCCGTCATCAGTAGGGCCTTCGACCGCATCAGCCACCGTCAGAGTCGCGAAGGGGGCGCGGTCGCCGGGGTCCCCAGCGGGTTTTACGATCTGGACGAAATGACGGACGGCTGGCAAGACTCCGAATTGATCATCGTGGCGGCACGACCCAGCATGGGAAAAACCGCTTTCGCCCTCAACCTGGTCGAGCACGCCGTCGTCCATTGCAAAATGCCCGTCTTGTTTGCCAGTCTGGAAATGTCCGACCTCGAACTCGCCGAGCGTCTTCTCTGTTCGTTTGCCCAGGTCAACGGCCATTTCCTACGGAAAGGACGGCTCGGCTCGGAGGACATGCAAAAGCTCATTCACGCGGGAAACGAACTAAGCACCGCCCCTTTGTTCATCGACGACACCCCCGGCCAAACAATGTTGCGCATTAGCGCCACGGCACGGCGGCTAAAAATGCGCGAAGGGCTCCGCATGATCGTCATCGACTATTTGCAGCTCATTGAAGCCGACGACAAATCGGTCAGCCGCCAGGAACAGATCAGCACGATCTCTCGTCGGCTCAAGAACCTGGCCCGCGAATTGAAGGTCCCGGTCATCGCTTTGAGCCAGCTCAATCGTGGCGTCGAGTCCCGGGAGGGACACCGGCCGAGAATGTCCGACCTTCGCGAAAGCGGAAGTATCGAGCAGGACGCGGACGTCGTTGCCTTGCTCCACCGCGACGACGCCTACGACCCTCAAGACAATCCCAATACGGCGGAAGTGATCATCGCCAAGCAGCGTAACGGGCCGGTCGGCGATGTCAAACTCCGTTTCGAAAAGGCGTTTACCCGCTTCCAGAACTTCCACCACGAGATCACCCCCTTTGGGGAAGGTGGTTCCGCGGACATGAGCTTCTAGCTGCCTGTTGAGAAGTCGCGATGACGCCGATCGATCCACCAATCCTTGGGTGTTATCCTTTTCGCAGCCACAATATACCGTGGACCAATCCCGGCGCGCCGAGATTGGATGGTTCAATCGGCTCCTAGGCGCCCGGGCGTGCACGACGCCGGAATGCAAACCACGCACGCCGCCGGCGTGAGATTGTGGTAAAATTCCCCACATGGCCAAACACCGCAAGATTCGCGTATCGTTCCAGAAAAACCGGCAATCCAAGCCGCGTGAACGGGATTTGACGCGCCAGTACCATCAAGACGAGTCCGCCGCCGAACTCGCCGATCGGGACGAGCGTGTACGGGCTAAGGGAAACGCCTCCCGCAAGCGAACTGTCCAGATTGACGCGGAATCCGACTCCCTCGCGATCGATGAATCGGGTTGTCTTCGTGGCCGGATCCTGATGGCGCAAGGGCTCTATTCCGCCGTGGTCACCGATGACGGCAAAATCCATCGCTGCTATATTCGCAGACTCCTCAAGTCACTCCAAACGGAGGAACGGGGCGTCATCGCCACCGGGGACTGGGTCTGGTTCAAACCCGCCCCCAATGACGAAGGCTTGATCGTTCGCGTCGAGCCCCGAGAACGAACCTTGACGCGTGGCTACCGAAAACGGGAACAAGTCATAGCCGCGAACATCGACCAGGTCCTCATCGTAGCCTCCGTCCTCGAGCCGGATCTCAAACCCAATCTCGTCGACCGTTACCTCGTCAGCGCGGAACGGAGCGAAATCCGCGCGATTGTCTGTGTGAACAAAGTCGATCTAGCATCCAGTTGGCGTTTGCAGCCCCTGGTCGGGCTCTATTCGCAATTGGGTTACCCCATCCTCATGACCAGTGCGGCCACCGGCCAAGGCATCGCGCGGTTGAAAGAAGAATTGCGCGGGCGTGAAACCGTCATCGTCGGCCAAAGCGGCGTGGGCAAGAGTTCACTGCTCAACGCCTTGGAACCTAAACTCCATCTCCGCGTGGGAGACGTGAGCAACGCGACCCGAAAAGGAAAACACACCACGACGACGGCTCAGCTATTGCGACTCGAAGGGGAGGGAACCGTCGTGGATACGCCCGGCGTGCGCCAGTTCGAGCTTTGGGACCTCGAACCGACGGAAGTCGCGGGGTATTTCGTTGAGTTTCGCGCATTCTTAAGGCATTGTCGGTTTCCAGGTTGCACCCACAGCCATGAAGTGGGCTGTGCCGTCAAGGAGGGGGTGGACGCGGGACTCATCAGCGCCGGCAGGCACGAAAGCTATTTGCGCATCCTGCGGGGCGAACCGCCGGAGGCAACGTCGCTCGCCGCCGACCATTGAGCATTAGAAAAGTAATGACGTAACCCCGGCCCGGACGCTCGGCTCCTTGGCAACAGCCGCCATTCGCGGCGTCCTTGAATTGGAACAAGGTGCCGACATTGCTTTCCCGAGCGGCCGAAAGCCAAACGCGTGCAACCTCCCGGGTCTAGGACGCGTTGGCATCCGCCTCGAAGGCCGGCGGGTATTGAAAAGGATTCCGGCCTGATTCAGCAGAGATAGGAGCAACCTCGGTGATCAAGGTAACTCGGCTCAATGGGCAGGAATTCATCCTGAATGCCCATCTGATCAAGTTCATGGAACGAACGCCGGACACGCTGATCACGCTCCGCGACGGCGAAAAGATCCTCGTTCGCGAACCCCTCGACGTGATCATCGAGCGGGCCGTCGAATACCGGCGAAGTCTCCGGCTGATTCCAGGCATGGACTGAGCCGCATCCCCCGATTTCGTGACCTATATTTGCAAAGACACGAAAAAGAACCTCGGCATTCTTGCCGACACCCCGGGGGGCGCTGCGCCATGGCACTCATTAAAAAGTACAAGATGTACCTCGTCCTCGCCTTGATGATGATCGGCGAGGGCCTGGCTTTGTTCATGATCCTTCCCGGCACGCGAACGGAATTGAAGGCGGACGATCATGAATCGGCATCCGCCGGCGAAACGAAATCGGGCGAGGTGGTCGAAATCCTCCTCGGGAACTTTAAAGTGAACAACACGGCCGATCCCGGTCTTCCGATCCGCATTGAATGTAGCGTTTACGCCACGGTCGACAAAATCCACGAAGCAGAGTTCACGGAAGTCTTCAAAGCCAGAGAATTTCGCGTCAAGGAATCCGTCGTCACCGTACTGCGTCGAGCCACCTTCGAATCGATTCAAGAGGCAACACTCGCGACACTCAAACGCCAGATCAAGGAAGCGACGAGTGAAGTGCTCGGCAAGGAGAAATCGATCCTCGCCAGCATCGTGATCCCCGAACTCAACGGCCGCGAGATGTAAACGTGGTCCCCGGAGAGACTTCTCCGATTGAATCATTCAGAGCAACTTCTTCCCGCGTTCAAATGTAACCGTGTTTCGCCACCCCGAAACCCGGGCCCTTCCCGTCGTTACAGTTGTCTACATGATTTCTGGACCACCAAAGTCGTTCCTTGGGCACGCCCAGAAACTCGCGCCGAATGCTCCGCTTGGTCATGGGTCCCCGCGCTTTCAAAGCCAACGACCGAACCCCGCAAGACGGTAATGCCGGTTCAATGCCCGATTCTTTTTCCTGTCTTGGTCCGTTTTTGCCGCTGCGTCTCCGTCCCCGAGGCGGAAGGAACGAAAGCGGCCAACGTGGTGGAATGAAGAAATCGAGTCATCTCCTCGCGAAGGTTCAAAAGCTGCTCGTGCAAGGGACAATGTGGCCCGACGCCACAGTAGTCCGGCCCGAAGGGGCATGAAACATTGCGGTCGACACGATCGAACAGGGAGATAACCTCGAAGAGTGTGATATTTTCCGGCGGACGCGCGAGCGCGTATCCACCGCCGGGTCCGGGCGACCCTTTGACCAATCCCGCCTGAGACAGAATCGTCAGCACCTTGGCGATGACGGGCTTGGGCAGACCTCGCAACTTGGCGATCTCGGCAGAGTTGAATTTGGAAGTCCCGCCCTTGCCATAGGCCTCGGCAAGAATACTGATCGCCGAGATCGCCGTTTGTGCCATCTTGCTGTAAGGACTCATTCACGACTCTCCGGCACGGCGTGGGATAACTCGAGGGGATGGAAGGCGATTTCCTCTTTGAAGACAGCGACGGCGACTTTGAGCATGGCAGTTAGAAGGAGCAGGCCGAGCGCCCAGATCCCCGCCGTCACCCTCCATTCCGTGATACTGGGCGCGTATTCGACGATCTCGTGAAGCGTGGACGGGATGAATCCTGGAATGATCAGCCCCATTCCCTTTTCAATCCAGATGCCCACGACCACCATGATACACGCGAGCATTTGCAGCTTCGACGGGCGGAGAGCCGCGGGCAGGAAAAAAAGGATCGTTCCCAGAATATTGAGGAACATGGCGGACCAGATCCAGGGGACCAGGCCATATTGACCATGCGCCCCCAAAAAGAGGTAACGGGCGGAGGCGACATGTCCCCCTCCCGCGTAAAAGATGGTGAAGAGTTCCGAGAAAAGCATGAGAAGATTGACAACCGCCGCGACGCGAATGATCTGAACCAAAAGCCGAGCGGGCCTGGGATTCATGGCGAGCGTCGTGCCCGCCCGAATCACGCGGAGGACGATGAGGATGAAGGCGGGACCCGAGACGAAGGCGCTCGCGAGAAATCGTGGCGCCAGAAGAGCCGTATTCCAAAAGGGTCGACCTCCCAGGCCACAGTAAAGAAACGCGGTCACGGTGTGGATGCTGATCGCCCAAACGATGGACAGAAATACGAACGGCAGATACCAGACGGGATTGGGCTCGGCGCCGCGAAACCGCGTGTAGAGAAGATATCCCACCACGTGCAGGTTGATGAGCAGATAGCCGTTCAGGACGACGATGTCCCAGGTGAGCATTGATATGGGCCAATTGAACTCGCCGATGCCTGGAATGAGATGCCAGAAACGGTCCGGACGTCCAAGGTCGACGACGACGCTGAGAGTACTCATGAGGATGGCCGCAATCGCCAGTATCTCGCCGACGATCACGATATCGTGCATGTCGCGGTCGTGGTAGAGATAGGCGGGAATGACCATCATCACTCCCCCAGCCGCCAACCCGACGCAGAACGTGAAGTTCGCGATATAGAGCCCCCAACTCACGTGGTCGGTCATGTTCGTGCGAATCATGCCGTCGCGAACCTGCACCGCCCAAGCATTCGCGCCCACCAGGGCGATGGCGGTAAGCAGAATCATCCATGCGTAAAAGACCCATCCTCCATCGGTCGCCACCGAGGCGGATCGCTTGAGAAACGCCAAGTAACTCGTCGCCGATGCGTTGTTCATGGCACCGTCACTCACTTATCGAAGAAGTAGTAGAAACGGGGTTTGGTGCCGAGTTCCTCTTTGAGCACGAACACCCGCTTGTTTTCGAGGACCCTGCGGATCTCGCTGTCGGGGTCCAGGACATTTCCGAAGACACGGGCACCGGTGGGGCAGGCCTCGAGGCAGGCGGGCATTCGACCCTCCCGGGTGCGGTGCAGGCAAAAGGTACACTTCTCCATCACTCCCTGGGGACGAATCCGATTGGAGAGGTAGCTCTGGTCCGGATTGATGGCGGCGGCGGGAACCAAGGGCTTGGTCCAGTTGAAACGGCGCGCGTGATAGGGACACGCGGCCTCGCAATACCGGCAGCCGATGCACCAGTCATAGTCGATGACGACGATGCCGTCCGATTCCTGCCAGGTCGCTTCGATGGGACACGCCTTGACGCAGGGCGGGTTTTCACACTGCTGGCACTGCACCGGCATGTAGTATTTGCCGTCGGCGGGGACGGGATGATCGTATTCACAATTCCCCTTTTCGAAGTCAATTCCCCCCTGCTCCATCTCGAAGACCCGGATGTAGCTTTGATGGGTCGCGCGGTCGTGATTGTTCTCTTGATGACACGCTTCCGCGCATTTTCGGCAGCCGATGCAGATGCTTATATTCAATGCATAGGCGAACGAGACCCCTTCGAGCGGCCGATGATCTTCTACCGTGACTGGCCGCTGGGCCGCCTTGCTGGCTTCCATCGACAGCCGGCGGAGCACCTCTTGCAATTGATCGGGAGTCAGTTCGCGGTAGTGCTTCTGCAGGAATTCGTCGGTCGAGAGCCCTTCCGTCCATTCAAACCAGGGCTTGATGGCCGCCGCCCATGCCGCCAAGCCGAGCGTCACGGCCGCCGCCTTCACCGCGGTTCTGCGGGTCACGTTGTTGAGGATCGGAAGTTCGACCTGCTTGGGGTCATTCATGGTGGTCCCCCTTGAGAAACCGGTCGTTGGGACCGCGCGCGGGATGCACGACGGGGTACGCCGGCGTGGGCGCGTGACAGTCGATGCAGTTGTTTCGCTGGCGTCCCCCTTGGAAAGATCCCAGTAACCGGTCATCCCGCCATGTCGCCCGCGCTGGTAATCGCGAAATTGCGGACCATGGCATTGCGCGCAGAGCATCATCACGTCCGCATGCGCGAGTTGCTGCCGTCCGCCAGCCGCAGGGATTGATAGCCGTCGTCGGGATGATGACACGAAGCACAGGTGAGATTGCCATGGGGACCGATCAACCCCTGGTGAAATTGAACCAAGGAAGTCCCGATGCGCGTTGAAGGTTCGCGGGCCGGGTCGCGTGACAGGTGCCGCATTGGACCGTGATCGCGTGGCCCTTTTCATCGACGGTGCCGGTATCGATCGCGAGCCTCTCGCTGGGGACGCGAATTTCAACATCGCCGGCCCTGGAGGAAAGGAAGTCTCTTGCGATGGCCGCGTCCGCGCGATTGGCCGTCTCCGCTCGATCAACGCGATCGGCCGGCACCCACGCCAATTCCCGGGAGGCACGTGCTCGCAGCCCATTCCCCCAGGACAAACGCCATCATTCCCAGTAAGGGAAACCATTTCGGCAAGGACTGTTTCCGTGAACGCATCGCTTGGTTCCTTGGTCCCAAGATTACCCTAGCGTGGATTATCGACGAAATCAAGAACTGTTTATCTTTATATCTTGAATTGTCACCCTTCGCCTGCTATTTTTGTCGATAGAGAGAACGGAGTAATGATCATGCACACCACCGGACTCGTCGTCCTGCTCGGCCCGGAACCGAACGCGGCGGAACAGTCGCTCGAGCAAATCCGCGCCGCCGGGCCCTTTACCCTCGGTCAGCGTCAAGATCGATGCCTGCCCGTCGTCCTCGAAGCCGAGGGACCCACGAGCGCCCGCGATTGGCATGAGTGGACGCAATCGCTCGCGGGGGTCGAGGGGGTCGAAGTCGTGTTCGTGCATTGGCATGACGAAGGCGAGGAAGAACACCATGAACCCTGCTGACTCGAGTCGTCGGGATTTCCTCCGGTCCGCGGCTCTCGCCGCCGCCACCGCCGCCATTCCCAACCTGTCGCGCGGAGATGCCCCAATACCGCCGGGCGGTGTCGAACTACCCGTGCTCCCCAACGTGACATGGAACAAGGCTCCCTGCCGATTCTGCGGTACCGGGTGCCATGTGCAGGTCGGCGTTGAGAATGGCAAGGTGGTCGCTATTTCCGGAGACCGCCAGGCCGGGGTCAACAAGGGCTTGCTCTGCGTCAAGGGATACCACGTCGGGCACATTCTTTACGGCAAGGATCGACTCACGCGGCCGATGAAACGCGTCGAGGGGAAGCTCGTCCCCATCACCTGGGAAGAGGCGATCCAAACCATCGCCGAGCGCATTCACGCCAATCCCGCGAAATTTGCGATGTACGGCTCGGGACAATGGACCGTTCCCGAGGGTTATGTCGCCAACAAACTCATGAAGGGGGGACTCTCCAACAACCACATCGATCCCAACGCCCGGCTTTGCATGGCGTCGGCCGTCACGGGATACATCAGCACGTACGGCGTCGACGAGCCGTACAACTGCTACGACGATCTCGATACATGCGACGTCCTTATACTTTGGGGCAATAACTTCGCCGAGATGCACCCGGTCCTCTTTAGCCGATTCATCGACCGCAAGCTTCGCGGCGACAAGATCACGCTCGTCGACCTGACGACGCGGCACACGCGAACGAGCGAACGGGCCGACCACGTGCTCGTCTTTCAGCCGCAGTCCGATCTCGCGATCGCCAATTGCATCGCCTGGCAGGTGGTCGAGGCGAATGCCGTCGCTCGCGAGTTCGTCGACAAACATTGCAGCTTTCGCAAACCTTGGCCGAAACCCGGCGAACCGCAGTCCTTGATGGGGCACCCCTGCTCCTTCGAAGAGTACAAGCAGTTTCTCGGGGAGTACACGCCCGAAAAGGTTGCTCCGATCTCCGGCCTTTCCGTCGAACAACTCAGGTTCCTCGGCAAACTCTTCATCGACAAGTCGAAGAAGGTCGTCAGCCTCTGGTGCATGGGCATGAACCAGCACACCCAGGGGACGGCGATCAACAACCTCGTCCACGGCATCCATCTGCTCAGCGGCCATTGGGGCAAGCCGGGGGACGGTCCGCAATCCTTGACGGGTCAGCCGTCGGCCTGTGGCACGGTGCGCGAAGTCGGCACCTTGTCGCACGCCCTCCCCGGCGACTTGCGCGTCGACAATCCCGAACAAGCGGAAAAAGCCGAGAAACTCTGGAATCTTCCCCCCGGCCGCATCAATCCGAAGGTGGGGTACCACACGCTCCTTATGTGGGAAAAATTCTGTACTCCCAGCGACCAGGGGGGAGACATCGACACGCTCTGGGTCCAAGTAACCAATCCCGGCCAGACGCTGCCCAACGCGGAGAAACTCTTCAACGCGAAAAAGAATCTGCCCGGCAAGTTCCTCATCGTTTCCGATGTCTATCCGACCGCCACCACGGAACTGGCCGACCTGATCCTACCGTCGGCCATGTGGGTGGAGAAGAACGGGGTGTACGGCAACTCGGAACGGCGCACGCAGCAATGGTTCAAAATAGTCGAACCGCCGGGAGAAGCGCGCGATGACTGCTGGCAACTGCTCGCCGTCGCGAAACGACTTTTCGACCTGGGTCACCCTGGCATGAAGGATGCCGATGGGCAGTACCTCTTCCGCATGACCGATCCGGCCGGCACGGAGGTCGATGTCTCGAAGTGGGAGAACTACTACGGCCGCATCAACGTCGACGAAAAGCTCTTCGAGGAATACCGGCGATTCACCCAGATCAAACACAAGGACGTCGCTCCCTATTCCGAACTGGTTGCCGCACGAGGACTCCGTTGGCCCGTCGTCAAGCAAGCGGACGGAACCTGGAAGGAAACCCGGTATCGATTCGTTGAAGGGCTCGACCCGTACGTCGAGAAAGGAAAAGGATTCCAGTTCTACCACTCCGTGGGCAAGGATGACCGGGCCTTCATCTGGTTTCGCCCCTACGTTAAACCACCGGAAATGCCGGACGCGGAATACCCCCTCTGGCTGGACACCGGCCGAGTGCTCGAACATTGGCACACCGGGACCATGACGCGTCGTGTGGCTCCCCTGTATCGCGCGATGCCCGCCGCCTATGTCGAAGTGAGCCGCGAGGACGCCCGCGATCTCGGCGTTCGGCAGGGAGAAACCGTTCGCCTGGAAACGCGCCGCGGAGCCATTCAACTCCCCGTCATGATCGATGGGCGCGGGCGCTGCCCCAAGGGGCACGTCTTCGTTCCCTTCTTCGATGAAACGAAACTCATCAACGAATTAACGCTCGACGCCCACTGTCCGTTCAGCAAACAGCCGGACTACAAGAAATGCGCGGCTCGGATCGTCAAGATACCGTTAGCGTGAGGCATGCCATGGACCCTTCGAGTTCGCTAAAGGAAGAGAACCTGGTTCCCTTCCGCCTCCGGCGTTTCATACCGATCATTGGCGCCGTCATCGTGGGACTCGCGCTCTTTGGTTACCTGGTGGGCTTAAAGGAGATGGCGCCGGTCGAGCGGGTCGCGACGGAGCCAGCGGTTCCCGAAGGGAATATCCCCGCCGCCGTCACCTACGCCGAGATGCCGACCGCCAGGCTCAAGCCAAATCCCCTCGACCAGCAGACGCTCAAGGACCTGAAGTTCGACCAGCCCGGCCTCTTCGATCCCGTCGTGAGGACGGAGGCCATGAAGCTCGCGTCGCTCGCCGATCGGGCGCGCAACCGGGCTTACGACGGTGCACCGCCCACCGCCCCCCATCCCGTCGATCAACTTTCGGTCGCGGCTTGCCTGGCATGCCATAAAGATGGCATCAAGGTGGGAGATCGGGTCGCCTCGCGGATGAGCCATGCCCTCCTCTCCAACTGCACGCAGTGCCACGTTTCGCAAATCTCGGAGTTGCCTGCAGCGGAGCAGGAGGAATCCCTAGCGGCATTTCTCGGTATCGAGCGCGCGGGCCCGGGGGAACGAGCCTCTCCGGGCGCCCCCCCCACGATTCCCCATCACACCTGGATGCGCGAGAACTGCTCGAGTTGCCATGGCGTGCTTACCCGGTCGGGAACGCGAACCACGCACCCCTGGCTGACGAATTGCACGCAGTGCCACGCCCCGTCGGCCGATCGAGATCGTTCCATCTTCGCGGGGAGCCAGCCATGAATCAGCCAACCTTCGAAGATGGTCCCCCCGTGCCGATGATGGTCGAAGGGACGATGGACGAAGCGACCCTTCGTCAATTCTTCGCCGATCTGGGAACGCACGCAACGATCGAAGCGATCCGCGAGAAGAACTCCCTCACTGCGAATTCCGCCGCCGGCGCGCCCGATCTCCCCACGCTGCTCGATCAACTGCTTGCGCGTGAAACCCGCGCCGCTCAAATCCGCTACACCTTCGACTCCCACGCCTGGACCGACTCCCTCTTCGCCACCCCCCAAGGCTTCAAAGTCGTCCGCTGCCGACACGACCAATAGCAGGAATCATGGCGGGCATCAGGAACCTGGCACGAGTGCCAAAGCCGTTGACTGCTGCGCGGCAACGCCCCAGGAAAGAGGGATCGCGGACTTCCCCCGACATGCTGGTCGGACGTATTCACTGGGCCACGGCAATCGTGGACCTTGGCGCCCGGCCGAGGCATTCACTGTTCCTCGCGTCAAAAGATGCTCGCCCGCGTTGATTCGCGAGGCGACCTCGCTTGATCGCAGGTTTCGAACGGACGTCATAGGCGTGAACTTCCTGGCGAGAACCAGGTTCGACTTGCGGCAAACGCCGGATTCCACCATAGTTAAAGTCGGTACCTTTGCCGCTCTGTAAACTTCAGGTGTCGAATTTCACGGCGGGAAATCCACGCAACCGTCCATCACCACGCCCGCCAACCGTGAAGAACGACATTCGAGCCGGGAGACGGTGCGGGAAGGTGACGCTCCTGACTTCCTAGGACCGTTGGTGGCGAGGATCGAGTTCATGAATCGAAGCCCTTCTCGGATTTCACGAACGGTGCTGGCGCTGCTCATTCTCTCGACCTGCATCGGCTGCGATCAAGCCACGAAACGGATCGCGACGGAATGGCTGGCGGACGCCCCCCCTCGTTCCTATCTCTCGAACACTGTTCGACTCGAATACGCGCTCAACCCCGGCGGATTTCTCAGCCTGGGGAGCCAATTGCCCGCCAACATTCGTTATTGGCTCTTTGTCGTCGCCAACGCGGTCCTACTTCTCACGGTTGCCCGGGTGCTCACCAAGTCCTGGAACATGCAGTTGGCGATGTTTGTCGCCCTCGCGTATTTTCTCGCCGGCGGCCTCGGCAACCTGGTCGACCGGGTCACGCAGGACGGGCTGGTCACCGATTTTCTGAACGTCGGTATCGGCCCTTTACGAACGGGGATTTTCAACGTCGCCGACATCGCGGTCACCTTCGGCGGAATCGCGTTCGCCATCCTCTACAGCCGACAAAATGATTCGACCAAATCGGGCTCCCTTCCAGTAACCGAAACCCAATCTTAGTTTTTACTGGACAAATGTTCCGATTCCCGCTACCTTGTTGACGAAAGAGAAATCCAACGTCAACAGGTCCGAGACCAGGGGAGAGTCGGATGAACATTGCGCAATCGCTTTTGCCGGAATTCGAGCAAGAGATGGCCGGGACGCGGAAGACCTTGGAGCGTATTCCGGACGACAAACTGGACTGGAAGGCACATCCGAAGTCGAACTCGATCGGGTGGGTGGCGGCTCATCTCGCGGAAATCCCGGGATGGGTCGAGGGAACGCTCACTCAGGATTCTTGGGACCTCAGCCCCCCTGGAGGCGAGCCTTACCAAACGCCGACGTTCACCCGGACAGCGGACATCTTGAAGTCCTTCGACGCGAACGTTGCTTCCGCTAAAAAGGCGATCGCGGCGGCGAAGGACCCGGATCTTTTCAAGCCCTGGTCCCTGCTCATGGGGGGCAACGTGCTCTTCACGATGCCTCGAATCGCCGTCCTGCGGACGTTCGTTCTGAGCCATACGATCCATCATCGCGCGCATTTGTGCGTCTATCTGAGACTTAATGACATTCCGGTACCCGCCCTCTACGGTCCTTCCGGGGACGAACAAGGAGACTGAGCGCGGGTTCAGAATCCCAAAGCCGCGTACGCCAGGATTCACCCCGTCGTGCGCGGCTCCTGAAGCATTGAATATTCGGGGGGGCAATCAAGGATCCAAGGGGGTCAGTTCGATATTGCGCACCCACATTTCCGCCCCCTCCGTTTGAATGAGGATTTTCCCCTTGTTGAGCGGAAGGCCGGTTACGTGATTGACCACTTTGCCGTTGACGATGTTCGTCAGTTCGTGGTTCTTGCAAATGCATTCCACGCACGTCCATTCGCCGAACGGGCTCTCGACGTCCTCCTTGCCGCGAAAATCCTTGACGTCCTTCCAGGCCAGGTCGCGTCCATACCAATTGAGACGCCCGGAATTGGCCGTGACCTTGGGGCCGCCGGGATGGAAGTAATATTGCCCTTCCCGCTTGACCGCTTCAATGGTCGCGGCCATGGGGACGGGCTTTCCATCGTCGCCGTTGCCGCCGATGAGAATGATGTCGCCGGTGCCACCCTCGATGATCTGACACTCGATGGACGTTCGCCAAGGCCCGGGCCCTTCTGGCCCGACACAATGAACAAGAATGCCGCTATCACGTGCCGCGTCCTGTCGCGCTCCGTAGGTCGGCCCGCCCCACTTGTATTCGAGCTTGAGGCGATAATTCTCATACTCGCCTTCGGTGATGATGCCGCCAAGATACGCGACGTCCCCGGCTCCACCCGAGATCTTTAGCATGCCGTCCACGGCCGTGAAGATGCCGGGATTCTCGTTCTTCGTCTGAACGGTATACACGTGCCAGCCTGAAAGATCCTTGCCGTTGAATAACGCCACGGATTCCGCGCCTCTCACGTGCCGAGCCGAAAGCGCGATCACGGCCGACAGAAGGAACGTGACCATGGACCTCCCTGAGGCCGGCACCCTTCGACGCACGATCCGCACCACGCCACGCGTAGGCCAACCACTTTTTGAGCAGGTGAAACGACTCGTTCTTTGCTCCGCTGAGATTGCATTCATGCCGTTTAGTTTTCCTGAAAATTTCCCTGGTTTTTCGAACTTTTACTCAAGTCTCGCACCCACGTGGCCGGGATCCCGTTTCGCCATCAAGCGAGCCTCCCAGATCCCCCAAGATCACAAAAACCGAGGCCTCGCGTGACCCGGATTGTAATCTCCGCCGATCCGTTTTGAAGAAAACTCCTGAAGAAATCCGCCAAGCCCTTTGCAAGAAAGTGCTGAAATTCCACAACCTCAATGCCTCCGCTTTCTTGCAGTTTTCGGGCGGAGGGCGTACAACGATTGGCACGCCCCTTGCATTAAACACTCCCAATTCCTGATAAACCTGCAAACCAACAACGAACCAGAATAGGGGGTTTCCCATGGCTGCGGACACTACGTACATGATGGATGAATTGGAAGAGTTGCTCTTGGACGCCGAAGAGATTGTCGTCAACTTCCGCGACCGTTACGGCGACTACAGCGTCGGACACTTTGAAGAAGATCCGGAGATGTCGGAGTACGAAGAGATTCTCGACCTCGGAAGGATCCTCGGCTCGGACCGGATCTAACCGGAGGATTCCGGATCGTCCTTCACGCCATGTTCCTCTGCATCGCTTGGGCTCGGCGTGAGGAAAACAACATCGCGATAGAGCACTTCAATGAACGCAGAGACGGTTTCGCGATGCTTGCTGGCGAGTAAAGCTTCAAACTTTTGCCGAATGGTTACGAGGTACTCATCGATGGTTGGCGACGTTGGAGGATGCAAGATTCCGGCGTCGTGCACATGGCCTTGCCCTTCGTGGACAGTTGCGTCGGCGTGGATTTTTTTCGTGGACCTTCGCTTGCGCAAATGCCGACTAGCGGGATCGGTATCCGGGGTCCGTGGGGGCAATTCCTCCGCGACCGCTCGAGCGAGAAATCGGGCCGCGGACGCCGTCAGGTAGCCGCTCGATCCCATCCTGTCGAGCTTGGCGAAAAAGAGAGACCATTGTTCGTCTCCCCAGTGGGCACAGAGTTCCGGCTCGGCCTCCTGAAGAAATGTTCGCCAGTTGTTGTCCGCCATAATCCGCAAACTCCCCTACCCCTCGGGGGAAGAGATGGGACGCGTCGTGACGCGAGTTCTCTTCCCAAAACACTTTCGTCGTTGGCCCCCCCTGGGCATCGGCGGGGATCGCGCGCCGCCACGCGCGGCCCGCCGCTTTCCCATCCCAGGGAGCCAACCTTGTCCGAATAAGCAATGTCGTGGCCTCGTGCGCCAGAGACCTTGGCCATCTTGCGACGGGCCTTGATCGACGTTGCTATTCAACGCTCGGCGGCGAACGAGCGATCCAACTCGCGGCCCACTCACCTCCGCTTGGGTTCACCTGCCAGGTCCCAAGCGGAGGCGCGAGTTGCTTTCATCTTATCACCGATCGCGCGTTCGGACGGGGCATTTTCCCCCCCTTGTGCCGACCGTGTTCTATATTTGATCGGGCTCATGGCGCAGCCCCCACGCGTTACGAGGAGGGATGAAAGTGTCAGTGGTCGCTGTTTTCGTTGCCGGTTTTCTTGCCGGCGCGGTCGGTATGTTCGTGGATGTTTGGTTCACGGGTTGGTTGCGAACCCGCCAGGAATTCAACCGAGCCCAGGAATCGTATACCTGATCCGCCTTCCCCTCCCTCCCCGCTGTTTTCCCGACGCCGTTTTCCCCGAAAACAAACACATACTAAATTCACCGACGCAGCATTGCTGCCGCCGGAGTATTTCCTGTTTTTCCCCAAGGTTTTCCGCCACGGGCACCACTTTAGCGCTCAATCAAATCAGCCCAACTGCACTTCGTGAGCCTAAATGGCATCCCAGGACGCCTTCGCGGACTTGACAATCTAGCGAGTCGCCGATCCGACGAAGCCAAACCTCTTTCGGCATGGAAATCCTTCCTTGAGATCGAGAGAATGTTCACCATGGGACTTCGTTCATTCGCGAGAAATCGCCCCTCGGAAAAGTAAAGCCGGGGCCCGTCTGGACGGAACGTTCGGCCTGACCCGCGCGCCGGCCCGGGCATGCGGATCCATTTCTGATTCTCAGGGATGGCCGATCCAACCCGATAGGACGCATGGCAGTCCGCGGCTCACGCGATGATTTCACAAGGACTAGTCGTTGGAACCAGTCGCCATTCCGAGCAACCAGAAACCCGACAATGCTTGGCCGTGGCTATTGCTTATCGCGATCACGACGTCCCTGCTGGTTCCCTTTCTGGGAAAGGCCTATCACGTCGACGATCCCTTGTTTCTTTGGACCGCGCGCCAGATTCAAACGCACCCGCTGGACTTCTATGGCTTTACGATCACGTGGGACCAACGCGCCGTCCCGATGCACGTGGAGATGCAGAATCCTCCCCTCTTCGCGTACTATTTGGCGGCAGTAACGGCCCTCGTCGGCTGGAGTGAACTCGCCATTCACGTTGCCTTGCTACCCTGGGCCTGCTCGCGGCCACCGGTACTTACGCCTCGCGGGTCGATTTTGTTCCAAGCCTCTCCTGGCGAGCTTGGCCGCGGTGCTTACGCCGGTGTTCGTGGTATCCGGCACGCAGGCGATGTCGACATGATGCTCCTGGCCCTTGGACCTGGTCGCTTTACTTTTGGCTCGTCGGGTCGGATCTTCGCCGATTGGACCTCCTGCTTGTTGCCGCATTCCTCGCCGGCCTGGCGGCCGTCACAAAGTATTTTGGCTTGGCTCTCCTGCCGTTGATGTTCCTGCATGTGCTGCTGAAAGGACAATGGCGATCGACGGTTCTTCTCGCCATCCCCTTGGCGATGATCGGAGGTTTTGAAGCCTGGACGACACATCTGTATGGCCATGGACTTATTCAATCCGCAGTTGACGCCGCGGGCACGCGCCGCCAATCCCATTTCCGGGCGTATTCGGCGGAGTTCCTGACCGGGCTGACGTTCCTCGGAGGGTGCATGGCCTCCGTTTCCCTGATCCCTTCTTGCTTAAAGCCGGTTCGATTCTTCATGGCTAGCCTCGTCGCGATCCCGATGCTCTCCATGCTCGGATTCATTGCCGCCACCCGACTCCCCGAACTGGAGCCGATTACTGAACGGCCGGACCTATTGATGACCTACTCCTTGTTTGTCGCCGCAGGCCTCTGGTGCGTTTGGCTTTGTCTTCGCGATCTCTACGTCCACCGAGACCGAAGAAGTCTTTGGTTGATTACCTGGTTGGCGGGGACTTGGACATTCGCGGTGGCATTCAACTGGACCATCAGCGCGCGTAGCCTGCTCCCGATGGCTCCCGCGATGGGAATCGTCGTGGCTCGTTACGTGGAGTCGATTGAGGTAGTTGCACCAAGGCGTAAGGGAGTAGCGATCTTCACCGGCCTCGCATTGAGCGCGGCCTTGTCTCTTTGGGTCGCGACCGCGGACTTCGTCCTTGCGGAAAGTGGTCGCGGGGCCGCCAAGGAACTCCTCGCGGAGTGCGATCCGACGCGCGGGACCATATGGTTCACGGGGGACTGGGGTTTCCAGTATTACATGCAGGCGGGAGGCGCGGTCCCCCTCGACCTCGCCTCCTGGAAGATGGCCAAGGGTTCGTACTTTGTTGCCGCGCTCTCCGCGACTCAAGTTCTGGAACTTCCTCCCACGGTCGCCCGTCCCCGGTTGATGCGCGACTTTCCTGCCGGGCTCGGCCTGGCCACCATCTCGGATTATCGCTCCGCTGGATTCTATTCAACGGTGTCCGGCCGACTCCCGTTTGGCATCGGTCCCGTTCCCCCGCGCCGTTTCGTGCTCCACGACATCCTTTTCAATATTGGGACCAAGTCAAGCCAGTGACCGCGATCATGCGTGCTTCATTCCCTTCATCCCGAACATGGCATGCCATCGACGACGTCGTGATATCCAACCGTGACACGAAAATGCGACGCTTAGGGCGACGATCATGAACGCCAACGGCGAGACTTCAGGAACGGCGACGACAATCGCAAGGGAATGCGGACCTCGCTCCACGACCCAACGAAGTCCATCCCCTAGCGTTGGCAATTCATACGAGTCAAAATTGCCGACAATCTTTCCCGCTCGCAGGAGTTCGACGCGGAGACCATCCACTCGTTCGATTTCCGGCGCGAGCTGAACTTCGACCAATCCGCCGAGAATCGCCTCTCCGCCGATATCCAGTACGTCCTCGGCATCACCTTTCTCATTCCATCCAATGCCGAGCGCGAGCCAATTCTCCGAGGTAAACGCGACATTCCCTTCCACTTCCCTCGCCATCCGTAGATTTTCGAACACAACTCCCTGGTGGAAAACGACCGTTCCGTCACCGAGGAAACGCTCCCCTACCTCGGCAAAGAGATCGAATGTCGCGGTGCCCTTTATCTCCACCGACGCGAGATTTAAAAAGAAATCGCCGCTTTCCAAGGACTCAAAGCGCCCGTCGCCAACGATGCGTGCCTCGGACTCCGCTTGGAGAACGGTGCTCCCTTGGAACGTTCCACCATCGACTTCCAGGTCACCGACAATTTCAATGTACGGCGATCGGACAGTGCCTCCATCGAGGTGGACGGAGCCAAGGGAACCGACCGAGAAAGTAATCCGCGTCAACGACGGCATCCTCGCCAACCGTGAGGTCCCCACAGTTCAAGTACAGATAGCCGGCCAACCATCGGGAATCGGTTCCTTCGACAACAATACTCGCGGGCTGAATGGCAGCCGCGCCAATAAACGCCCCGGCCGTGTCGAGCACGCCGCCTTCTTCAACCCGTATTTCTGAACGTCCGTAGTTGCCGATTTGTAGCGTTTCGGACATACTCCAGCGGGAACCCGCGCCTCGAATAAGGACGGTCGCGTCTTCGCTATCGGAGAACTGGCCCAGGTAACCCTCTTTTCCCTCCACGACGGCGCCGTTAAGGATTTCAACCGTCCCTCGTCCCACGCGAAGGTACTCTGTGTTGGTTAGTTTCGTTCCCGAACCTTCGACGCGTAATTCACCCCAAGCGAAGGGACCACCTCCGACGTCCGTGGTTCTCGCCGTTACCTGACCACGATCCGAAATCGTCAGCGTCCCCGTTCCGAAGGCTCCTACGTCCAAATGGCCACATTCCCACAGGGAACCTTGCCCGCTGACAACGACGTCTCCGCGCACCCCTCGCTGGTAGCCAATCGGAGTGTAAGTAGTGCGCAAATACCCACCGTTCAGGACGCGAACCTCGCCATCGCCATCCAAACCTCCAATGTAAGTCTGGCCGGCATTTACGCTGGACCCGTTGCCATCGATGACCACCAAGCCAAATCCATTCTCGAGGTCACCCAAGGAGAGATAGTTGCCGATGTTCACGCTGCCGCCGTTTTCCACGCGAAGCGTTCCGAAGCCGCCGTAACCCACGTTGAAATCCTCGGCAACGGAAATGCGAGCATCTTTCCCCAAGACTTGGACTTCACCGGCTCCCGTGGAACTACGCGCCACGTAGATCTCGCTCGCCTCGAACAACCCACCGTCTATGACCTGGAGATTCCCTTGCCCCCCACCTCCCACGTCGACGATCGAGTCGCTGCTCATTGACGATCCCAGGTCTCGAACGGTCACTTGACCCACGGCGTTTTGCAAGGAACCGATGACCATTCCTCGGCCAAGGACGCTCCCTTCCTTCTCAATCGTCAGCTCCCCATGGCCCGCTCGACCGATGGTCAAGAGGTCATTGTTCGTCCATCGGGATCCTTGGCCAGTAACGAGTACCGCTGCCTCGGACCCCGGCATCGATGCCAAGGTCGCCGCGCGATTCGCGACCGACCCACCCTCTTCGATCGAAAGCTGCGCATGCCCTTCCCGTCCAAGCGTCAGGCTATCGCCGATGTTCCACTTCGACTCATCGTCCTTGACGACGATGTAAGCCCGTGACCCCAACAGCGAGGCGGCAATAACGCTGCCCGCTTGAACAAGGCCACCCTCCGTCACTTCCAAATTCGCATTTCCTGCCCGACCGACCGTTATCAGACCCGTCGTTTTCCATTCACCACCGACGAGGTTTGCCGTCCCCGTCGAATTGGCCTGTGACGCCACGATCCCCGTGTTACTCGATAACAAGCCATTGGCATCGACGTGAAGCGTACCGGTCCCGCGCACTCCGAGATTGAATACGTCGGAAAAAGACGCGGTCGCGTTGGAAAAAATGGTGAGTGAGCCCGAACTTGCCCCGGACGTCGCGAGTTGACCGACGACACCCTGGATTCCACCGTTGGAAAGACGCAACTCGGCCGTTGGACCGTCGATATCCCCGACCACCAGCGAAGGGGCGGCGGTCCCTGGACCGGACAGAAAAAAGTCGAAGCCACCCAAGTCAAACCCGACATCCCCGTCACGAACGATGAGTCGCGAATTCGTCACGTCACCGTCGAAGGAGACTTCGTGCGTTTGTCCAAGGCCAAAAATAGCCGTGTCCGCAGCTCCTGGCGGACCAAAGGGAGGGTCGGGAAAGAAATCGGGAAGCCAATTCGACCGATTTTGAAACAACGCGCCAGGATCAGGATTCTGGAACTGGAACTCGACGGCGAAAGCGGATCGAGAAACGACGAGGAACGCAAGGACGATCGCTGATGGTTTCATCGGGCGCATGGGAATCCTTGGAACAATTCATCCAATAATCGACGCAAAGCACGCAGGCCGCAAAAGAATTGCCGAAAGCATTCAATCGCTTATACCGCGCCTTGCAGGGGCGCCTAGGGTACGAACCGCAGACCGTCCCTCTCAATGGCCTTCAGGGACGAAATCGCTTCCCCCTGGCTTTAGTGCCTTTATCATGGTTCCAGTCGAAGCCAGGCGGCTAGGTGACTCGCGAGCGGAATGGATGGATTCTTCGATCCGCGGCCCGCTCTTGATAATCCGCGGCGGATGGGCTAAGACGGGAGCGGGAACAAGCGTCCATCCGCTCGAATAATCCTTGATCGGGGCAACATCCGAGCCGAAGCATTTAAATGCCCGGCGACGGGCGTTCGACCTTCGATCGGGGCGGAAGTTGGATACTCCACCATGCAACGCCCGTTAGACTGGACGCTAAATACAATCCCCCAATGCCGTCGCTGAAGGACCCTGGACGCGAGCGGCTTGAGAACGAAGGAATATACTACCGATACCAATCGAATGTATGACGACCAAGCTATCGTGAACGGGACACTTCAGGGAGCCGACGATGACTCGCGAGGACCAGCAGAAGATCTTGGACGACGTGGAAGCATACTGCGAAGAAGTTCGCCCGAACGAAGAGCTCTGTTACGTCGAACATCGGTTTAACGACGAAGCGGTGACTCTGGCAAAAAAGTACAACCTCCTCGGCATCATCACTCCCAAGGAGTTCGGCGGACGGGGCGCGGACCTGGAAACGTACGTCAAGGCGATCGTTCGAATCGGCCGCGAGGGAACCGGCGTGCGCACCCTCTTCTCCGGCCATTGCTCCATTGGGCAATATCCGGTCATCACCTGGGGGAACAAGCAGCAAAAGCAAAAATACCTCACGGAGGCGGCGCGCGGGGACTGCATCATGGCGTTCGGCCTCACCGAGCCGGACGCGGGTTCGAATCCGCTGGAAATGAAGATGACCTACCGCCGCGAAGGGGATCACTACCTTCTTAACGGCGTCAAATACCTCATCTCCAACGGCGGCATCGCGAAAGCCATCGTCACGTTTGCCTACCCGGAAGGAGACGGCGGCCGCGTGAGCGCCTTCATCGTCGAAACCAAGGGCCCGGGCTGGGAGCACGAGGATCTGACGGCGAAGATGGGCCTTCCGACTTCAAACACCGCCATGTTTGAGCTTACCAACTACCGCGTTCCCGCGGAGAATCTTTTGGGAGAAGAGGGTGCCGGATTCCGCATTGCCATGCAAACCCTCGTCAGCGGACGACTCAGCGTGGCGGCGGGATGCCTCGGCGTCATCGAGGACTGCCTGATTGAATCCATTGCCTACGCCAAGGAACGTCATCAGCACGGCAAGCCGATCGGCAAGCACCAACTCGTGCAGGAGCATCTTGCCGAGATCGAGGTCGCCAGGCAGACCAGTGAATCCATCCTATTTTCCGCCGTCGCGGCCAAGGAAGAATCCGAACGAGAGCCGGGAAATTCTACTTTGGCGCGCAAGGCCGACATGCTCAGCGCCCAGGCGAAATACTACATCTCCAACGCGGCCTGGCAATCCGCGGACCGGGCGCTGCAGATCTATGGCGGCCGCGGATATTCGGACCTTTATCGACCCGCCCGACATCTCAAGGACGTTCGCGTCTGCAGGATTTACGAGGGAACCGACGAGATCCTCAAATTGAAAATCGCCGCCAACATCCTGGGCAAGGAATACGAAGCCTTCAAATAAGAAACGTCCGAAGGCTTCGAAATCGAGTCCGGCCGGATTTCAACGGCAAGTCAATGAACAACGATGGCGTTATCCGTCCGCGCCGTCTCGTTTTTCCCATTTTTCCAGCCAGCGAACGCCGGGCAACCGCCGCATCCAGCGTTTAATCTGACGCACGAGATTCTGGCTCTCCCGAATCCGCTCGTCCATGGTGTCAAGCATGATCTCCAGTCGGCGAGAGTGGGATTCCAGATGTCGGCGTTGACTCTCCGACCAAAGACGCGCAAGCACGACGGGATAGTGATCCACCACTCGTGGATCGTCGGTTTTGCGGAGCAGGAAAAGGAACTCGTCCTCCGCGAGCACGCCGTCCAATAGTTGCAGGGGCATCCCCATCTCGCGTCCCAGGTAAACCAGAATCTCGACCACATCGTCCACCAGCCAAACGTTGACATGCAACGATCGACGCCGATGCCTCTCGACTTGCACTTCGTAACGGGGCGTGCCCGGCACAAACGGCAGTTCCGGCCGATCCACTTGCTCGACGTATTCGCGTATTCGTTCTTCGGAGAGGACGGATT
>JAXMAQ010000076.1:0-27270 GCA_046350335.1 Planctomycetota bacterium | reverse complement strand
GATTCATCGATCTGCTCACCGTCAAGTTCTTGACCTCCTACCAGCATCGACCGCAACACCTTCTTGGTTCGATGGGATTGGCTTGCTGCTCCTTCGGCGTGCTGGGAATGTTTTTCCTGTCCTGCATCTGGTGTTTAACGCAGTGGGGCTGGGATTATGGCCCGATTGGCACCCGACCGCTGCTGATTTTTTCCGCGACGGCACTCTTGCTCGGCGCGCAGATGTTGTCCATGGGCTTGATTGCCGGCATGATGGCGGCGAGGAATCAACATGGCGTGGAGGTCTTTAGCGTCGCGGAACGGCGTCTTTCCAGCGACCGGCTGGAACAACGTGCGCCCCCCGAAAGCATGACGCGAGCCCGAAAGGCGGATATTGCATGAATACTCCGGTCGGTCAGCCACTTTCCATTTCTCGGCATGCCTTCTTCTGGGCCTATTGGACCCTTTTCGCGGCTTTTTTTACCGGCTACGTGTGCGGCGTGCGGCCGACCATGTCTCCCAACGACAATTCGCGATGGGACACGGTATGGAGCCTCGTCGAGCATGGCACCTACCAGATCTTCGACACGCCGGAGGAAGCCAAGAAATACAACAAGCCGGAACAGATGCTGACCATCGACAAGATTCAAAAGGATGGAAAGTACTACTCGAGCAAGCCTCCCCTCATGCCCACCGTCATCGCCGGCTACGTTCAGTGCTTGAAATGGGTGGTCGGCGAAGAATTTTCCAAAGACCATAAGGACGCCGAGGGAAAGTTTCATCGCGGATCGATCTGGATCTATGGAAACGCGACGATCCTGATGTTCAATCTCGTCCCTTTCCTACTTTTTTTGTGGCTCTACCGCCGCTTTCTCGACCGACTTGAACTTGGCGATTTCGCATGGTGTTTCAGCCTGATCGCGGCGGGGATCGGCACGCTGGTCACCGGATATCTCGTAACGCTCAACAACCATACCCCGGCGGCCTGTTTCGCGTTCTTTACCGCATACTTGCTGATGACCATGTGGTACGACGGCAAACGGGACTGGTGGCGGTTCACCTTGGCGGGCTTCTGTTCCGGATGGGCGGCGACCAACGAACTGCCCGCGGGGATGCTGGTCGTCGTCGCCATGCTGGTCGCTTTTCGATTGGACTGGAAAAAAACGCTCGTCGCCTTTCTCCCGCCGCTCCTCATGGTCACCGCCGCCTTCTTCTATACCAACCACGCGGCGATCGGAGAATGGAAACCCGCCTACCTCATCAAGTCCCTCTACGATTACCCCAACAGTTATTGGACCAACTCCGCGCAGAAATCGGGCATCGACGCGCTCAATGATCGTCCGGAAAGCAAATTCACCTTTTTGGTTCACATGACGATCGGACACCACGGTGTTTTTTCGCTGACTCCGATTTTCTTTTTCGCCGCCTGGGGCGCACTGCTCTCCATTCTCGGTAAAGAGCGTCGGCTGCCAGGATTGCACTGGCCGATCACTTTGATCTCGGCGGTCGTATTCCTGTTCTACTGGATCATCAACAGCGAACGGAATTACGGCGGGATGTGCCATGGCATGCGCTGGCTTCTCTGGCTCTATCCTCTTTGGCTCTTGTTTCTCCCCTCCGGGCTCGACGAGCGAAATGGGATTGGACGCATGCGACATTTTGCCTGGGCATGCCTACTTTTCTCCGTTTTCACCATGGCCGAAACGATGTACCAACCTTGGTATTCCTCGTGGCTGCACCGAACCATGTCACTCCTGAAGCTCGTGGACTATTAGTAGGCGCGGACGCCCATCACTAGCTGACCGTGTACGTGAACCGCTTTCTCCTGCCACGGGAGGATTCTTGGGACACTGAAATCGACGATCCTGATCTCGCCCCCGAAAAGGGATATTCCCTCGACGATGGTCTCCCTTGGGGAATCCAGAACAAGAGAACGGACCGATCGACGTATGAGGAAAAACCTCATTCCACCTTGGTTGCATCGGCTCGACCCGTCCTACAAACTTCAAGAGGAAGATCGAGCGCCACTTATGCAGCGTTGTTGCGCCTCGCGATTTTTGGCCTTCCCATAGAGAGGTTATTGACAGGGCGTACATAGCGGAACCGAGGTTCGTTGGGGTTCCCACGATGGACGCCGGCGGGCATGACGAGTCCAAGGAAGTGGAATCCTTATCCCGCGTGATTTCCTCCGGTCGTCCTGCCTATGGTCGTTCGGAAAAGTAATTTCGGGGCTCGGGTCGTATTGCGCCAAGGCCCTCCAAGCTACCGGTTCGGGTAACAAGCCGTTGCTTTTCTGGAGTTCAATTAGCACCCGCCGCCCCGCGCTCCTGCCGAACGTTGCATCGACGGTACGTCATGGAATCGAAGGCCCATGCAGGAATGACGCCGACGAACGCGCGCTGTTTCCCAAGACTAATCCGGCACGATCAAGGAACCTCGAATGAACTGACGAGATGGGGGGAGCCGACCAAATGTCCAGAAAGGTACACTGACGAACTCGGCACCGACGTATCATGCTTCGATTTTTGCAGAAGGAGAATGTTCGCCGCCATGTTCTCATGGAAAGTCTATTCAGGACTGTGCGCGGTTCTCGTTATGGTCCTCGGACTCACCACTCTAGCAGGCTGGATATGGAAGCTTCCGCTACTCCTTCATTGGAGTCCCACGAGCACCCCCATTGTTGCAAACATGGGCGTTTGTTTCGTGGGATACGGCCTCGGGATCCTGTTACAACCATGGCGCAGGGGAGTTCCGACAATACTGCTCGGCTTGCTCATCTTCGCATTCTCTACCTCCACCCTCGCCGAGTATCTCTTTGACGTCGATTTGGGTATCGATCGACTGTTGCTGGAACCCTATCTGGTCGTGGGCGCGCCCCATGCTGGACGAATCAGTCCGACCTCGGCGACCGCCCTTCTTTTCTCGTCCGTCGCCTTGGTCGCGTCGAGTTGGCCGTCCCAGGCATGGTCCTGGCGCGTTCACCTTCGTGGCTTGTGCGGCATCATCGTTTTTTGCATGGGCGTTTATGGACTCGTCAGGGAGTTTGGCGGCTACGCCAGCGCCTTTCGATGGTACCCATGGACTTCCATACCGACACTTGACGCCGTCGGCCTGATTCTCATGGGCCTAAGTTTAAACAGCGAGTTTCTCGCGTCTCGCGGTGGTTGGCCGGTTCGAGGAACCTCCGGCGTTCCGCCGTTTTTGCCTTCCTTCGCCGCGTGCGCGTTCCTTGTCCT
Organism: Planctomycetota bacterium; assembly: GCA_046350335.1. Classification (GTDB taxonomy): domain Bacteria; phylum Planctomycetota; class Planctomycetia; order Kolteriales; family Kolteriaceae; genus JAXMAQ01. The sequence continues at coordinate 24,056 of JAXMAQ010000076.1, read as the reverse complement.
CGCAACCATGGTACTAAGACAACGGCTCGTTGAACGCGAGCGCGCCTTCGTCGAACAAAGCACCAATTCAACGGCGCGCACGCTCGCAAGCTGGGTGGAAGACGTTTCCGATCACACGGCGCGCGCGTTGTTCCGCATGGCGAACAATTGGGGGAACCAGGCATCCGACATTCCACGGCCGCGAATCTCGATCGAGGGGAAAAGTTACCTGGACGAGTTTCCATTTCTACAGGCTATCGCGCTCTTGGACGGCTCAGGGAATTTCATCTGGTCCTCCTCCAAAGACGGCGAAAAACCGGATTGGACGCGAAGCTTCGAGGAATCGAGCGCCGTCCGGAGTATGCGTGACAAGGCATTCAGGGAAAGGGAACCCTTTCTCACGGTCCACGACGTCAACGGGACCCGCCAGATCGTCGCCATCGTCCCGGTACTACCCGAGCGCGGGAAACCCATTCGCGGGTTCGTCCTCGGCGTCATCCGGCCGGCGGCCTTTCTCGACGAATTGGCTCGAGACGTCGTTCCCGGCTACGGATTCCGCGTTTCCGTCAACAACCACCTGGTTCACGAAACCAAGGAGGTCTCCGGCTTGCCGGATGAGTGGTGGAGCGAACAAGTCACGGTTTCGTCGCATGACGTCGATTGGAAACTGTCGGTTCGCCCGGGTAGCGAACTGGTCGCGCATACGCGCGGCCCCCTTTCCACGGTCATTCTCGTGCTTGGCAGTTGCATTGCCTGCCTGAGCGGCATGACCGTCGCCTTGGCGGAAAACGCGTCCCTTCGCGTTCGAGAGATCGAAGCGGCACAGCGGCTCCTGGAAAATGAAATCGTGTCCAGGAAACTAGTGGAGGACTCCCTTCGCGTCAGCGAGGAACGTTATGCCCTGGCCATGAGCGGGTCCTTCGATGGTCTGTGGGACTGGAACATCTCGAAACGCGAGTACTATTTCTCCGACCGTTGGCGCGACTTGCTCGGCATGGATCCCTCCCAACTTCGCGTTCCTGAAATTGAGGGATTGAATCTCGTGCATCCGGAGGACCGGGAACGGGTGATCGCCGCGGTTCGCAAACACGTTTCCGAACGTGTTCCCTTCGACGTCGAGGCAAGGTTGCGCACGGCCTCCGGCGTCCACCGCTGGTTTCAGGCGCGCGGCGAGGCGACTTGGAACACGTCCGGCAAAGCGACGCGAATGACGGGATCCATCCGGGACATTGACGACCAGAAACGGGCCGAGGAACAGTTGCGAACGCTCAACCGTACGCTCGAAGAACGGGTGGCGGAGCGTGCTGCCGCCGCCGAACAGCGAGCCGACGAACTCGCGCGGTCCGAAAGCGAATTACATCAGCAAACGAAGATCTTGCGCTCCGTGCTGGACGGAATGTCGGACGCGGTTTTGGTCGCGGACACGAACCGCAAAATCATTCTCTTCAATCGCGCCGCCGAGGAAATCATTGGCATACGGGACACGAACATCGAACCGAGCGAATGGTCGACGAGATACGGCTGCCGCGAGCCGGACGGAGTCACTCCCTGCGCCTCGGATGACCTACCCCTGGCGCGCGCGATTCGTGGAGAAACGGTTGTCGGCGTCGACCTTTTGGTGCGGAACTCGGCGCTCGACGAGGACCGTTGGATTAACTGCAATGCCGGCCCGCTCGCCGACGATGAAGGGGGAATTTGGGGCGGCGTGGTGGTATTCCGAGATGTCACTCGGCACCGACTACTCGAACAAGAACTTCGTCACGGCGAAGAACGACTTCGTCTGGCGCTCGCCGCTGCTCGGATGGGGACTTGGGAATTGGACGCAAGCCACAAGATCGTGGAATGGGCGGAACACGAGGTCCCGGTCGTGGGCCCAAAGTCCGGACGGTTCCGCGGCACGATTCTCGAAGCCGCGAAACAAGTCCACGCGGACGATCGCGCGCAATTCATCGAGGCATTGAACTTCGCCGAAGACAATGTCCCCGCGCGCGTCGAACTTCACTTTCGCATCCTCCGCGACACGGGACACGTCCATTGGATTGAAGCTCATGGCCGGGCGGTGAACACCGGCGACAATGCCGTCCCGAGGATGATCGGAACGTTCGTCGACATCACCGAACAGGTCGTCGCGCAGCAAGCCCTTCGACTCCAAAGCGAGATCGTCGCCAATGTCGCCGAAGGCATCGCCTTGATCCGCGCCCGCGACGAACGCATCGTTTACGCGAATTCCACCTTCGAGGAAATGCATGGCTATGAACCCGGCGAACTGTACAATGCGCCGATCCATACCATCCTCGAAGACTCCATCGCCATGGAGAACCGGCGGAACCACCAACGCCTGACTCTTCAGTTTGCCACCGGACAGATGCGCAGCGTCCGCAAGGATGGCCGCGCAATCTGGTGCCAAGTAAATGTCAGCGGCTTCGAACATTCCGAACATGGCGATGTCTTGGTCGGCGTCTTTACTGACGTCACGGAACGAAAACAGGCAAGCGAACAGCTCGAACGCTCGCTTCGCGAAAAGGAGGTGCTGCTCAAGGAGATTCATCATCGCGTCAAGAACAACCTTCAGGTCGTGTCGAGCTTGTTGAGCCTGCAGGCGGCGGACTTGTTGGATCCTGCCGCCCGGCAACAATTGACGGACAGCCAGAACCGGATCCGTTCGATGGCACTGATTCACGAAAGTCTTTATCGCTCCACCGACCTGGCAAAGATTGATTTCTCCCGTTACGCGCGTCAACTAGCCGACGAAATCTTCTCCTCCCAGGCGAAACAATCCACCCACGTACAGATTCTTCTCGACGCGGAGTCCATCGAATTGGGAATTGATGCCGCCATCCCCTGCGGCCTTATTCTCAACGAACTGGTCAGCAACTCGCTTCGTCACGCCTTCGGCGAAAAAAACACAGGCGAGATCGCCGTCGGCTTTCACCGGTTGAGCGACGGCAAGCTATGTCTTTCCGTTGCCGACGATGGCAAAGGGCTGTCGCGTCCCTTCGACGAGGAAGAAACCTCGTCGCTGGGATTTCGACTTATCGCAGGACTCAGCGATCAGCTTGGGGGAACGGTTGCCGTCGACCATGAACGTGGTCTTCGGGTACGCGTGACTTTCCCCGAACCGCGTTCCGTTACAATGGCATCATGATGAATGTGGCGCGTGTTTCCTCAGCGTCGATGCCGCGACGGGGACCTTCCAAGGGAGCATGGACGACGCGCGGCATCGTAGGCCGAGTTGAAGGAGTAGACAATGCGGACCACGAAGTATCCTTATCGCACGAAAACAACATGTCGTGGACCGGGCCAACCTGGGCATGGGCAACACAAGTGGCTCGCGTCACGTCCGTCCCCATGGTCGCTCAGAACAGAAATGCCACGTCCCGGCTCGCCTTGCGCCAAGTCCCTCGATGCGATCGGGCCGGGAGATACGCCGTTACTTTTCTGAAACTCGATAGACTTACGACACTGCTTCTTCGCGGCTCGACAAGCGGAGATGGTCAAACGTTCGGGACTTTGCATCGGAATCCCTTGGGTATTCGGAAATGGCCGAGATGAACGCACCGGGCATCTTGATTGTCGAAGACGAACGGATCGTCGCCATCGACCTCGAACAACAGCTACGGCGGCTAGGTTACCGCGTGGTGGGACGGTCGGCGAACGCCAAGGATGCGATTCGGCTGGTAGAGGAAATGTCTCCCCGACTGGTCCTCATGGACATCCACTTGCCCGGCGAAAGCGATGGTATCGACGCCGCCAAGACGATCAGGCATCGATTTGACGTCCCGGTCGTCTATCTCACCGCGCATTCGGACGAACAAACACTGCAGCGCGCGCTGGCAACGGAGCCCTTTGGATACATCGTCAAGCCGTTCCATGAACGCGAATTGCGAACGACACTCGAAGTCGCCTTTTACAAGCACGACATGGAGCAAAAGCTCCGTGAACGCGAGGAATGGATCGCGGCCTTGCTCCGTAGCGTGGGGGACGCGGTCGTTGCCACCGACGAGAATAACGCGGTCGTGTTCCTCAACGTCGCGGCAGAGTCGCTGCTGGGGTGGAAGGTCGAGGAAGTAAAAGGTCGCCCCGTCGAGGAAGTTTTGTGGCTCGCGGACGAAGCGACGAGAGCACGGCAATTTTTCGAGGATCTCGACAGGCCCGGCGGAGGCCCGTTTTCCAAATCCCTTTTGCTCCGACATCGACAAGGAACGGAACTTCCCGTCGAACCATCGCTAGCGCCCATTCGCAATCGGGCAGGCACGGTCGTCGGACGCGTGCTCGTCCTCCGCGACGTGTCCGCTCGTCGAGCGTTGGAGGAACGCGCTTGGCAAACGCAAAAACTCGAGGCCGTCGGCAGGCTCGCCGGCGGGGTCGCTCACGATTTCAACAACATCATGACCATCATTCTCGGTTACAGCGAAATCGCCTTGCAGGATCTCGTCGACAATCCTCCAGCAAAAGAATCGATCGAACACATCAAGGACGCGGGAATGCGCGCGGCGAATCTGACGCAGCAGTTGCTCGCCTTCGGAAGGAAGCAAGTGCTTGCTCCCGCTCTGGTCAATTTCAACGACCTAATTCGAGACATGATGAACATTCTCCGGCGACTCCTCGGAGAGAACGTCGAGTTAACCATCGTCGCCGACCCAAAGCTCGATCCGGTCCGAGTGGATCCGTCTCAGTTCCGGCAAGTCGTGGTCAATCTCGCCATCAACGCGAAGGATTCCATGCCCAACGGCGGCAAGCTAACGATCGTCACCTCGAACGTCGGCGTTGGTGAAAGCCTGGTTCCCCGCGACAACCCCTTGTTTCAATTACCCACCGTGCTCATGGCGATCAGCGACTCCGGCGTCGGCATCGACGAGGAGACGCAAAAGAAACTCTTCGAACCCTTCTTCACCACCAAAACTGATCCCACGGGGGCGGGCCTAGGCCTGGCAAGCGTTTACGGCATCGTGCGACAAAGCGGCGGGCATATCGAAGTCCACAGCGAAGTTGGCGTGGGCACCTCTTTTCAAATCTATCTCCCCGCGGTTCGTACCGATGGGACGACCAAGCCGAGCCAGTTCCAAGCCGATTCCAGCGAAAAACCCGAGACGGTTCTCGTGGTCGAGGACGAAGCTGTTGTCCGAAAGCTTACCCGAAAAATCCTCGAGTCCAAGGGGTACAGGGTCCTCGAAGCCGACGACGCGAATAACGCCTTGGAGGTCGCGGATCGCCATCAGGGGGCCATCGACTTGTTGCTGACGGACGTGATCATGCCGGGTGGCAATGGGAAGGAACTCTCAGAACTCCTATCCAACCGTCGCCCGACGATTCGAACGCTTTTCATGTCCGGATATACCGATGATGTCCTGTCGCAAGAGGGAGTCGGACATTATGAGGCTCGTTTCATTCAGAAGCCGTTCACCGCGGCGGGCCTATTGGTCAAAGTGCGCGAAATGCTAGCTTCCGATGGGGCCCCTTGACATGGACCGCGGCCGTCGTTGGCTTTGACTCCTCTCCTTGTGGCGAGGGCGAGGCGTCGTTGTGGCACGCGGCGGCGGTCTCAGAAATCGTCCTTTGGCTTGCCGTGCCACTCCTCATGACTTGGCGATCCAGGCGGCCCGATCGGAAAAACTCACCCCGTGGTTCGCGCGAACTGCAAGGGCGCGACACGAAACTCGCTTTTCGAGAGAAACCAAGCATGGGCGCCTAGCCTCCCTCGACCGTGAGCCATTCGTGAAACTTACCCTCACGGTCGATATGCCCGATTTCGCATTCACTGTAGGTTTGGTGACCGACGAACGCATAACGCATCGGGGTTTTCAGGGCGCGGAAAAACAGGACTTGGCTATCGCCGATGGGTATGCGAAAGGCGACGGCTTCGTCCACGGGCACCGTTCGCCGATCGTTAGTGATCGTCAAGTGTCGCCATTCCGCCTGCTGCGGAAGGCTCCGCCGCGCCCAGGTTAATACCACGGGTAAAAAAAGACGATCGGCTGTTCGTTCCGAATGAATCGAGAGCCCCCGATCATCCACGGTCAAGTGGCCGGTTCCGGGAGAGAGCGGGTTGGCAGGTTCTCCCACTGGTAGCAAACGTAGTTCGATCGGATATCCCTTGATCGTCTGGGCCGTCGTAGTCACGCTGCCGATAGCGCGTGCGCCATGGAGAGTCGGAAGCGTCCACGAGAGGGCGAGTCGATCGGCCTTTTCGGTTTTAAGCGTGTCGCTCAACCAAAGGAATGGGCGTTCTCTGGGCAGGAAAATTTGCCTTTCAAGTACCACGCCTGCGGACAGTTTGAGGCGAAGTTCCAGGTATTCTCCGTCCACGTCCTGGAACCAGCAGGTCGGTTCCCAGAAATTCTTGAGCTGAAGCAACTTTTCGCCGACCCGGATCTCCGTCTTCCACGGGCCCGTCCAGAGGAGTTCCTGAAAGATACGCAACTCCGTCCGAATTTGCGCGGTGCGATGATCCACCGCGAGGAGTGCGGAACTCGGCAACCATTGCTGACGAAGCACCGAAACCAGCGATTCGTCCGATTGCACGCCCGGATCGGGCCCGCGTACCCCTCGAGGGATCGTTTTCTCCCCTAGCCAAAGCAGTCGTCTTGCCGCCCCCCACCGTTCTGGATTGGCGGGGGGACGATACTCGGAAAGAACTTGGAGAAAGTTCTTCGATAATCCGTTTCCTTCGCCAAAGAGCCACCCGCGAGACCAGCCTGTCCGCAGCACCATTTCGTGGACTTTGCCGAGCACGCACTCTAGATCATCGGGCCATTCCACGCCGATCAAAGCGAATCGCAATCGAAACAATGCGGGCCAGTACTTCTGAACGTTCCAAGGGTCTGACTCGACGATTCCCTCGCCCGTCACGTTTTCGGCACACCAGTGGGATAAACGGGCGATCCAAGGGCTTGGATCCCATCTCTTCCCTTCGACATACACCGCCGCCAATTCCCCTTCGAGTCCGTAAAGTTCCGCGCGCGCGGTCCCCCGAACCAACTCAAGGGGGGGTTCCAAGCCGGTGTTTATTAAAGTATTCCACGGCCAAACAAACGGGGAAGAATCTGCGGGTTGTTCCGATGGCGCGCCTTGTTTCCTTTTGCGACCGCTCGTTTTGTTGGCTTTTTCCGCAGGATTTCGTGGCGTTGGCCCCTCGATCCCCCTCCCCCCCTCCAGCTCTTCGTAAAGGAATCCTTCGGGAAAGAGCGTAGACAATCTGGCAACTCTTGCGGTTCCTTGAGCACTCATGCTAGTTTCTGAAGCCTTAAATCCCAACATCTTCCTCCACCGCGACACAGGCGCAACCATCCTTCCAACAGGTTCCTGGACCGACGGCTCGATGCTTCCTTGGCCATGGAGAAAGGACCGGCCTGGCCAGAGCAAGCGTAAGCCGCCTCCTACTCTAGTCAGTTTATGAGCCGCGGACGCGAAGAAATCCCCGCGCCTATCCGCCCTTGAGATCCGGCGTTGAGCATACTTCGCGGAAAACTCGGCATTAAGGTACTACTTCTCGGATTTCGGGCTGTGTCCAATGTTCCGCATATGCAACGTGTTAGGCCGGAGATTTTCTCCTCCGATGGCTTTCCCCATGATGCCTTTCGATCGGTCAAGCCGAAATTCATCGTGGCCGGGCGGAAATCCCTCGCTTGGGACGTACCCGGTAATAACTCGTTTTCAACATAGCGTGTGGCGATCTCAGGAGGAGTAATAATGACCATGCGACTGAAGTCCGCCATTGGTACGATGGCGGCAGCGTTTCTGCTCGGCGGACACGCCATCGGGCAGGAACCGGCCCCGCCGACCGCGGCTCCCGCCCCTTTGACGGAATCCGGCCCGATCCAGATCGACGTTCCCTACAGTGAACTCGAAGCGGAAGCGGAAGAGGAAGGAGCCGAGCTCGGCTTCCTCAACAAATTCCTTTTTGGCGAAGCGTTCGTCGAAAAGACCGGCCTCTCTTTGAGCGGCTGGGCAGTTGGTAGCTTCACCTACAACGCGAACAACCCCAGTGACCGCATGAACGGTCCGGTGACCTTCAACGACCGGGCCAATGACGTCCTGGGAAATCAGCTCTACTTGATCGGTGAGCGCAAGGTGGACTCAGAGGGGGATAAGATCGACCTCGGGTTCCGCGTCGACGCCCTCTACGGCTCCGATGCGGTCTTCACGCAGGCGTTCGGCCTCGATGCGGACATCTTCACCAGCTCGCCCCTCTATCGTTTGGCTCTCCCCCAGATCTACGGTGAGTTGTTCCTGCCGATCGGCGATGGAATGAGCGTCAAGGGTGGTCACTTCTACACCATCCTCGGCTACGAAGTCGTGACGACCCCGACGAACTTCTTCACCACCCTGCCCTATACCTTCCAATACGGCGAGCCGTTCACGCACACCGGCGTGCTCTCCAGCTGGAAGCTTGGCGAAAAGCTGACGTGGCACAATGCCGTCGTCGGCGGCTGGGATACCTGGTGGAACAACAATAACTGTATCAGCTACATGGGTGGCTTCAGCTACCAGATGTTCGAAAAGACGAACATCACTTTGACCTACATTACTGGTCCGGTCCAGGACGAGCGCAACGACACCTTCACCGGCATTCGTGATCCGGGCAACGGTGTCAATCGCTTCCTGTACAGCTTGGTGATCCAACAGGGCATCACCGAGAAACTCAAGTACGTTCTCCAACATGACTACGGGATTCAAGATGCCAGCCCGGGTGGCGTCGCCGGCAACGGTGCCGCTATCGCCGCCACGCCCCACGCGGAGTGGTACGGCATCAACCAGTACCTCTTCTACGACATCAACGAGAAGTTCGCGGTTGGTGTTCGCGGCGAGTGGTTCCGTGACGACGATGGACAGCGTGTTGCGGTTGCCCGTGCGGCTTCCACGCTCAGCCCGATCACGACTTCGAGCGGCGTAGGTGCCGTTCCGTTCGGACCGGGCAACTACTATGCGTTGAGCCTCGGTGCCAACTATCGGCCGATGTCCTCGTTCACCATCCGCCCGGAACTTCGCTGGGACTGGCAAGACGCGGACGCCAACGCCGGAACGACTCGTGCGTTCAGCGCCGGCACGAAGCGCGATCAGTTCCTCATGGCGATCGACTTCATCCTCACCTTCTAAGCCGACTGGCTGAGAGGAACGTGGACTCGACGAGGCCCGGCGTTGGGGCCGGCCCGTTCCATTTCCTTGAAGTCGGTCGCTCTCTTGTGCCGAATGGGTTCGCCGCCCGATTAACCACCCTGCCGACAACTTCGTTTCCTTACCACTGTCGTTCCCCACGGAACGAAATCCAGGAATCAGGGCCCCGGTCGATCCCTCGATGCCGGTCAACTCCGGGCGCGCGGAAAGCTGTCACCATCACTTCGGCAAGTATCCCGAGACCGTCACCCGAAACATCGAGAGACTCACGAGCCAGGAATTTTGTTGCGATTGACGACGGGAGGGTAGAATAACAACGAATCGTTCTTGATGTTAGGGCGAGCAACGATTCTCGCCGAGGGGGTTTCCTCGCACGATGTTGGCGTGGGTTGTCAGCGCATTGGTCGGCGTTGTAGGTGTTGGTGGCCGTGAGCTATCGGCCGCTGAAGCGGTTTCGCGAGATTGATCTGAACGGGCCGCGGAGCTTTCTCCTTGCAGCGAGAACGGCTCGAAGCGAAGTTCTTCGAACTCGCGGGATCCACGGAAAACTCCAAAGGGCTGCAGTGGGAAGACTGCGACTTCCACAACGAAGTGAGTTTCGTTCGCGACAAGAGCTCCGGTCAATTAAGTGCTTTCGTCGAGGTGACCATTCGGTTTTCCGCCATTGCGGGCGGAGGCATGGAACACGTCCAGGCGGTCGGAAATCTCCGCAATGCCACCGCCGTTTTCCATTACCACCACGGTCAATGGGGAACCGGAGGGGCGGCCCTTTTCAACATGAATCCCACCGAAGCAATTGCTCGTTTCAATCCCAGTGTACGAAGCGGTTCCCACCGTATAATGGGTGTCTCCTCCGTCCTTGGCCTCCTTTAGCCCGTGGGGGATTTCTCGCCCACGAACCGCCTGCTGAGCGACGAGAAAAAGAAATGGCGTACGCCCTGGCCCGGTCCCTTGAGGGAATTGAAGTGAAAGGCTTGCTCCTTTCAAGGTGTTACATTTCTGAGCGGCAATAGACATCATGGACGGATTCGATTCCGCCTTCACGGAGATCCATTGTGCCAGCCAAACCTCCCGAACATGAGCTCAATTACGTCACTCCCCTGTGGCGTTCCCCCTTGGTCTTGGGTATAGCTGGCGCGCTGGCGGTCCTAACCGTTGCCGGCGTCATTCTTTGGGCCATGGTCGAGCGACGCGGGCAAGCCGAGAAACAGTTCGACGCCGCCATGGTCGACTTGGGAGACCCAACTTCCAGGCAGCGATCAAGCGTTTGACAAGCCTTCGAATCGTATCCCGACAGCGGACGGCGGAAAAGGCAATCGTATGGCGGGGGATCGCGAGAATCCGCCTTTACACCGACGGGGGCACTCCCTCTTGGCGTGATGCGTTGGAAGCGGAAAGGCAGCTGATTGCCGAGGCGCGGAACAAACCTTTTACCGCGAACGAGTTTCGGATGTCGCCGACCTGATCAGCCGCGAACTGCGGAAGGATTCGCCGTCTCGGCCCGCGATCGCGCCGGGATCCACCCAGCATCGATCAATCCTTGGAGACCCTAACGCTTCTCGACAAGGCAGTAGATCCCGAAGCTCGACCTAATGAGCGGATCGACCAGATTCAGGAATTCTCGCTCAAGCTCGGCAAGCGATCGAAAAGGATTCCTTCCGCAAGACAGGCGTCAAGAAATGGAAAAGGCGTCGCCGCAGCAGCCGATGCAAGTTCTCGCCGAACACGAGTCTATGTACCTCAAGTATCCCGATCTCAAAGGGGATGCCCAATGCCAGACGCTAAGGGATAAAGCACGCGTATTGGAAGCTGCCTTCCGTCAAGTTTCAAACCTCTCGGCGGTGGCCCGGCCCAAAATGATGCTGCACCGCAACCGTCCCCTCCCGCCGCCGTCAGTTTGGTTCGCCGCAAAGCCTGCCGGCGGCGTCCCCGAGCGGGGCGCGTGCTCCCCGTAGTCGTCGCCGACTCGATCTACGCTTTGGATACCGGAAGCGGCGAGGCCCTTGGCGAACGGTAATCGGCTTCGAGCCCGCGGTTCGCCCCTGCCGATGGACCACGCGGGCAAACGTATCCCCGCCCGCCCACCATGCCTCGGAAAACGTCCCTGCTGCTGCTCGAGGGGAAAACAGGCAAGGGAAATCTGGCGGCGATCCTTGGAATCACGTGTCTTGCGACCATTCGTTAGCGTCCCCAGCCGTCCACGCCGGTCTCGCCTATTTCGTCTCCTCCGAACTCCAGAGCCAGGAGCTCGGAAGACTGCTCATGGTCAAGGTTGACAATGGCGAACTTCTCGGCGAGTTCGTTTTTCCACAACCGCTCGCTGCTTCGCCCGCGTTTGATTTGGATCGAAATGTCGCCTTGGCGCTGGGAGAACAGGCCTCCCTCTATGTCGTCAGTCCACAAACCCGCGTCTGCGAAAGGTTGTTGCCACAGACCACGACCGAGACGCGATTCGTTGTTCACCGGTGATGGCGGGGCGTTTTCTCTTCGTGCCAGAGGCCGTTGGACTGGAAAGCTCGATCCTGCGATGTTTCGTGCTCGATCCGAAGGATGGCGCTCCCAAACAATCTCAAAAGATTTCACTGAAGGGTTGGGTTTGGCATTCGCCGTTCCCACTAGGAGGCCGACTATTCCTCACCACCGACCGTAACGCGCACGCCGTTTTTGACCTCGCGGACGAATCCGACGCCAACCCCGTCACGGAGATTCTGAGTGCCCTCGACGTGCCGCAAAGCCGAACCGAACAACCTTACCCCTTCGCGACGAGTGAACGGGACTTTTGGACCTTCGGCGACCGGCTGTTGCACTACGAAGTGAAGGTGGACAACAAACATTCTCCCGCCGACTGGGAACGCAAACTCGCTGGCTCTCCCGTCCTGGAACCGAGATTGGATTCCGGCCTGCTGATCTGCGTTTCGCAGAATCCAGATACCGGCGTCGTCACCGCGGTCGCCATTGACGCTAGAACGAAGGAGGAGCGTTGGCAGACGGAATTGGGGGCACTACCACACGCATTGCGAATCCATCCCAATCAGCCGGGCCAGATCCTCGCAAACCACGGCTCCGACGTCGTCCCCATACCCATGGACGCGAACGGCGGCTCCGGTATTCTAGACCGCCCCTTGAACGCCTCCACCGCCACGAGGAAAAGAACGCGGTCTCCGTTTCGAGCTCTGCGCGACTGGAACCAGGGAGTTGTCGAATGGAGCGGTATGGGGTGACGAGTTGATGTTCGCAGAAACCGATCGTCCACCGCGAACCGTAACGCTTCCCGCGCCGATGTCCGCGCGACCTGCCACCTTTGGCGAGGGACTCCTGATCCCGTGTGCGAATGGTCTCCTCTATTGGATTGATCCGCGTACTGGAAAAGAACTCGCAGACCCCTACGTCGGCCCGTATGTTCAGGGTAAACCAGTTCCCATCGGCTCGGCCCTCCCGATTGGGAAAAGAGAAGTCGCCGTTGTCGTGGGCTCGATTCTTTTAAAACTTGCCGTCGATGACAACTCCTTCCCCCATTTTGTGGAAGTTGCCCGATGTGATTTCGGCGAAAAATCCGTGGGGAACGTGGCGATAGCCGGCAAACGTCTGTTCCTCAACCTCGGCGACGATTTGATAACCTTGCCCGTGGATGAGTTCAGGCTTGAACGCCCGATCGCGGATTTACTTGCCAATGCGTTCCGGGTCCCGGGAGCGAGCAGACGGGGATTGACGGCGATGAATGACGGTGTTGTCGTCCTCGATGATGCAGAGACCATGGAAACCGTCGTGCAGACGGATGGAAAGCTAACGTCGAAGTGGAAACTGAAATTACCGGCAACACCCACCGATGACCCCTTCGTCCATGACGGCATGATTTGGCTGACATTTCCTGATGGATACGCGCGCGCCTATTCGTCCAAGGACGGGCAGCCTGTCAAGGAACTGTCGGCGGGCCGCGCCATTCTTGACGGACCCTGGTTACTCGGCGATCGCTGGATCGTCCTCACTCCCGATGGGAGCATCGCGACCCTTTTTCCCTCTACCGCTGGGCGAATCCTTAGATGGGCGGAATTCCTGTCCATTCAAAGCTCGCTCGTCCTTCTCTGCGTGACGGTCAGCACGCACTCGGTGCTCAGTCGCCGCCTGTCGCGGACATTCCGCTTTGGCAGCTCCCCCCTTTTGATCGCGTGGAACTGATCAATAACGAAGTCCATGACGTGGAAGCCGTTCGGATCCCTGCGGGGGAGCTGACGGAACCGACCGCCGACATCTACGTGGGTCGGCCAGGCCTGCCCCCACTCAAGGAGATCTATCGCCCCGCCTATTACCGCATCCGACTGCAAGACGACGGCTTGGAGTACGACGTCCAGGGAAAATCGATTCGGAAGATCACTTATTACGAAGACTTGCTCCTTGCGGAATCAAAGCGTTTGATCGCCGCGGGCAAGTTCGACGAGGCGTTCGACTATCTTGTCGCACTTCTGCAGCTCGCACCCCAATGGCCGGGTCTGCTGGCGGCGCGGATCGACTATTACCGGGAAGAATCGACTCGATTCGCGGTAACCGGAAATTGGGAATCCGCCTTCTGGTCGCTCGTTGAAGAGAATCGGCTTCGCGCGGAGTTCGCCGCATTGTCGGAGGACGCGCGCGGGCCGGAGAGTTTCGGCGCGGGAACGTTTCACGAGCGTTTCGAGAGCGTTGGTCGGCGCTGGATCGAACGACTCGTCGCGGACAGACGTTATGACGAAACACGGCGCGCCATCGCGAGAATCGAAAGCGTGGAACCAGCGAGCGAATCCGCGCGGCGCGGACGGCAAACCTTGGACGATCTGACGGAACAGCTGTTGGCGTCCGCCCGAAACAAACAATCGGCAGGAGATTTTCGCGGAGCGCTTGTCGATCTCGATTATGCCATCACGGTTCAACCCGATTCCCCCTGCAAGCCTGTTCCGCGAAGGAATCGCTCCACGCCATCTACCCAGTGCGTTGCGCGTCGCCGTCGATCGCCTCCCTCGTTTCGTGGGAGATTGCCCATTGGAATCGAGCTGACGAACGTGCTGCCTAGCTACTCCATGTTCCCCTCATGCGGCTCGAAAGCATGGAGAATGAAGGGACCTTCCAAAGCGAGGTCATTGACTTCTCTGGAGAAGCTCAACATCAACAAGCAGGCCGTCGTGCGACTCAAGAGCGGCCTGGTCGGCCTGGAGATAATAAACCGGTAACCGCCATCGACCTGCAACGGCTCCTCGCCGATTCCTGCAGGCCAGGAAGCCTTCATCACCCCGCCTTGGCTCGCCTGGTCGTGGAACTCCAGCCGGTATCCTCGACGTGGTGAAGATCGTGTTTGACCGTCCCCGTTCCAACCCGCTGCGTGGCTGCAAATCCCATCTTTAGCATCGGCCATGATCCCTCGTCCTCCGAGGCCCTCCATGGAAGGCCAACTCGGCTTCTCCGGCCTGGCCCTTTCGCATGGCGGAGATTCGCGACGGTCGATCGATCTATGTCGACAATCCACGTTTCCTGCAGCCTGGCCGACCGGTCATCAAGCAAGTGGTCGAACAGGTCGTGCCAACGACCGCCGACCGCCTGCGCGCCCTGCAGAACGGGGACGTGGACATGATCGCGGTGATTCCGCCCACGCATCAGCAACTCGCCCAATCGATTCCCAACGTCCGCCTGGTTAGCCAATCCCTTCCCGAATGCACGTTATCCAGTTCAATCTCGAACGTCGCGAATTGCGTCATCGCGCGCTGCGTCGCGCCATGGACTACGCCACGACGCGCGGCGATCTGTTCTGGAGTTGGTATTGTGCTTGACGAACGGAACCGCTTGGTGACCGGGCCACTTCCTGGAAGCTTTGGTTACAACGCCAAGGTCGAACCAAGACCCTACGATCCCTACTCCAGCCGCGGCCGCTGGTAAAGGGAGTTCGAAGGAAATGCAGACGCTCCCGCCGCTCAAAATCGCTCATTCAGGGGGACGAAACTTCCCGAGCCGCCTGCGAACGGGTGGTCGCGAGTTGGAAACGAGGCCTCAATGTTTCCATGGTCGAATTCGACAATGACCCGACGCAAAGCCCTTTGACGCTGACCTGCTCTACCAAAGCTACACGGTAAGCGATCCGATTTACGACACCACTCGCCGCTGTTGACGCGTGACAATCCCACGCTGGCCGAACAAGGACCCCCTGGTTTCGCCAACGTCTCGTGGAATTGATCGATATCCCTAATCTGGCCGCGGCGAGCACGCTGCTGCCGGAAATCCATCGCTTGATTCACGAAGACGCCGTACTCCTGCCTCTCTGGCAGTGGACGGAACACCCGCCGTGGGACCCACGGTCACCGGGGTCGAACTGTCCCCGCCGTCGATCTATCACGGGATCGTTCACCGGAATCGCTCCTGCTCCGGTTTCCGGAGAGCCACTGGTCCAGCAAAGTTGCCACCTCTCGTTGACCTACGTCGATCGCCGCTAGTCATTCAGGCCCGCACATGCGCGCTGCATAACGTTTTCCCAGCGATTCGCCGTAGTACTTCCCATTTTTTTGTCTTCCCACCCCCAGCGCCTCTGCAGACCGTGTTACGTTACGCCCGACGTAGGGTAGCGAACTGCCCTAGAGAAATCGTCACCCGCTGAACGCGAACCCACGGGAACGCACCACTCCCATGCATAACGCATGGCACGTGCCAGCTTCCAGTTCATCGGGTGTACGTGGCGAACGTTGCAGATTTCGACGTCGATATTAGCCGCGGGGGTCGCCGCGCATGCACGCGGCCAAGTCCATGCGAGAGGAGTGCCAGAGATGCTTAGTTGCTTATTGAGACGCGGAGCACTGTTGTCCGCATTGTTGTTTGGGCTCGCTTCGTCGGCCCAGGCTGGAATTGCGTTTGATCCCGATGGTTCGGGAGGCGGCGGTTCCTATGTCGTCGATTCCTTCGACATTCTGCCTGGAAACCTGCTATCCACGAACGTGGTCCCGGCCGTCACCGGCGATTCCTTCATCTCGTACTATCAGGCCAAGCTGGGGTCGCTGATCCAAGGGGATTCTCCCCATTCTCAGCACCGGCCTGAACATCGATTTCGAAATCACCGTCGTGGCGGGATTTGAGTTTGACTTCGCCGCCGCTGGACCAGGCTATTCGATCTACACGAACTCTCAAACGCCGACGTTGAACTACCTTGAAGTCTGGTACGACACCGGCTTGAACAGCAATAGCCTCACGGTGAAGGCTTCAATGACGGCCAACTCATTCTCACCGCGTCGATGATTGCCGGCGGGGGGATCGTTCTTCGGTACTGGCCTCGGCGACAACTTCGACCAATACCAGACCAACAACTATCCAGGAGTGAAGAGCATCACCGGCGCAGGTGGAACGACGATTATCGCGACGGTCGATTCGTTCGATCCAAACTTCTTCAAGGTGGCTCCGTTGACCTTGGAGTTCGCGTTCTTCAACACGTCGAACATTGCTCCGTTCGTCAAGTCGATCCGTCCCAGAAATTCGTGAGTGGACCGGGGAACATGCGTCGGCGGACCTGGATTCCCAACATTGGCGTGATCAACGGCCTTACGGGCCCTGATCTCCAGCTTCAGAGCGACGGCGGTGGCCAGTTTCACGGCCGTGCCGGAAGCCGGTTCATTAACCCTCTACGGATTCGGAGCATTGATCTTCATCGCGGGCAATCGCCTCCGTCGCCGCAAGCTTCAAGCTTAAGTCATAAGTTCAATGCTAAGCACTAGTAAAGTATCGACATCGAAAAGGGTCACCCGCGCGGGTGGTCTTTTTAGCAAGCCCGTCACGTTCTACTTAGCACGCGGTAACACCCCGCCTGGTCGGGCGCTAGCCGCAATTCGCGACGTCCCAAAATTGGCAAACCGGGGCCGGGCATCACTCTAAACAGCGGGCAATCCTTCAGCCTCCCCAACCCAGACCCCAGTTTTGTTCCTCCTCAACGACTCCAGTAATCTCTTCCGAACCGGCAATTTTTTCGAACCAACGATCCAGGAAAACCGGATATGCCGGAAATGGGATAACGTGGTTTCGGAGAATCCGCCACCGACTCAACTTCGCCTAATCCGCATCGATTGCCAAAGCCGAATCTTTCCACTGCCACGAGGACACCAAAAGATTCCGCCGTGTTGTCCGATCGATGGCTCGGCGGGAAAACCGAGCTCCAATCGTCAAACGCCGGCGGCGTTCTTCGCGGCATGACCGACGGCAAGCAAGACTATGTTCATAAGGCCAATGATCGCCTAGGCCCAGCGGGGGATTCGTGGTCAATCACGACTCTCCGCGCAGGCTCTCTTGCCGCTCAGCGAAGAACGGTCATGGTCTAGCCGCGGGATGATCGAACCCTCGAAGAGCGTGGGGCGCGCCTCAGAAGCTGAACTGTTTCTGAAAGTTCGAACGGCGACTAGGCCCGAAAGCAACAGAAGATCTGCAGCAAGGTTGGACGGAACACCAATGAATTCCCTGCGAGACACGGACGGACTGCCGGCGGGCCTCTTCATAGAACAAATGCGTCAAGCGATCGGCGAGCTTCCCGTGAAAAACCGCCGGACCTTGATGCTCCTTTGCGAACGTCTGGGACACTGGTTTCATTTGCAAAACGAAGCCAATCTTCACGCCCAGACGACTGCGGAGGAGCTTCGATTGGAGAACCTCTGTCTGAGGTTCGATCTCGAAGTCACTCGACGGGAGCGCGACGAACACCGTTCGTCAAACCCCGAGGAATAATCAAGAGAACGATGATCCGCGACAATCCCTTGAACGCGAGAAAATCGGAGGAGCGTACGCCTCCTCCGCGGGCCGGGGAAGTCGACCAATTACTCGAGGCGATTCTGTTCGTGGGCGCCCAACCGGTGACGGTGCAGACGTTCTGCGATGCTTTTCCTTCCTTGAATACCGAAATAGTCGTTCGCGGCATGCTTCGCCTGTCCGCTCGGTACCGCAGGCAAAAAAGACCTTACCGCATTCGCAAAGTTCAAGCGGGCTACGTGCTGGAATTGCTACCCCACTATCGCGCGGATTTACAATCCAAAACTCGCACGGAACGCGGGGTCAAGTTAGCGCGCCCCGCCATCGAGGTACTTTCCCTGGTCGCGTATCGACAACCCATCGCGAAAGAGGATATCGAGGAACTTTTGGGCATTGAGGCAGGCGTGCAAATCCGCCAACTTCTCAAACGGCAATTGATCGCCCGTGGTGACGCGGGAAGCAAGAAAGATCCCGCAACCTACGTCACCACCAGCCGCTTTCTCGAACTCTTTAATCTCGAGAGCCTGGACGAACTCCCCTCCTGTGAAGAGATCCAGTAACCCAGCGAAGTTCGGGTCGGCATCGCGCGATTCTAGGGCAGTTCTCGAATGCGAATATTCTTGAATTCCACCGGAGAACCTTCCGATTCCAGGCAAAGATAACCCGTTTTCGGATCGCAGCCGGTTCCGCCCGAGACCTCTTCACCGTTGACCCAGAGACGAACCTCCCCGTTGATCGCGCGAATGTAGTAGTGGTTCCACTCCCCCACTCCCTTGCTCAATTCTTTTGTCGGAAAGCTTCTTTTGCCATCGGGAGCTACCGGCGGAAACGGCGTCATTTTCGAGCTTCCAACGGGAAACACGTCCCCGTTCGTGGTGAACCAATCCGCCTTCTTTTTGCTGCTTTTTTCGTATTGCTCCTTGTACCCGTGATCGAGAACCTGCACCTCGATGCCGTGCGGCAATTGGCCCGGCTTGAGCCCCGTCAGGGACTTTTCCGGCGTCCACACGAAAACACCAGAATTCCCCGCCGACTTGAGGTGCCGCCATTGCAGCGATAGTTCGAAATTGCCATACGTCTTGACCGAGCGAATTACTCCCACCGGCTTCCCCGTGCAATGAGCTTCTCCGCCCTTCCAGGTCCAAGTGTCCGGATCGCCATTGACGTTCGCGAAGTCCTTTTCCCCCAGTGACCGCCATCCCGGTCCCGACATTCCGTCCAGGAACGCCTTCGGAACCGCATTCTTCTCGTCGGCAAACGAACTTGAGGCCACCGACAAGACGGACACCAAACACGCGAGAAACAAACCGCTTCGCATCGCACGCTCCCTTGCTCGCCACGGATTTTCGTTCATTCCACAATCCAAAAGACATCGCGCGTCGCCTGTCTGATTTCGTCAGGCACTCTTGAGCATCAGAAGAGTAATGTCGTAATGCCAGGCTCGGTCGCATGGAAAGCCTCGTCGCAAGACGGCTAGGCCACGACATTTCTTTTCCGAGCGGCAATCGACCGTGTCGACGACGCGACGGCCATGCTAACCGATACCCGACTCCATCGCCACCACGCCATCAACGTTCCGCGATCTCCAATATTCGCCCGGACTCCATGCGCAAAATGCGATCCGCGTGGCCGAAATACCGATCGTCATGACTGATGACGATCACCAGTTTTCCCCTCTCTTTCAGTTCCGGAAGAATCCGTGTATAGAAGATCTCCCGAAAACCTGGCTCCTGATCCGCCGCCCACTCGTCGAACAGATAGACTGGTCGATCTTCCGCCCAAGCGCAGAGGAGCGCTAAACGCTTCTTCTGTCCCTGGGAAAGTCCACTGGAACGCACGTCGATCCCTTCCACCTGGACTTTGCCCTCCAGCCTCAGTCGCGCGATCTGTTCCTTCATTCCCTCCTCTCGAACCATCTCGCCGCCAGGGTAGAGCCGATCGAACAGAAAAAAGTCGCTAAAGATGACGGAGAATTGACTCATGAGCTCTTCGAGACGATTGGCGTCGACCTCCTTCCCATTCAAGCGAATGCCGCCGGATAGCGGTGTGTATAACCCGGTGATTAACTTTCCCAACGTCGATTTCCCGCTGCCGTTTCCCCCGGTGATAAAGACGATCTCTCGGGGCGCAAAGGTTGCGGAAAACGGCCCCGCCCGGAAGGAATCCTCTCCTTGCTCATACGCAAAGACAACGTCCCGAATCTCCAGAGACTCGAATGGTTCGAGTGCCCGTTCAGGGAATGCCGTCGTCGTTTCTTCCCTTAGGATCAATCCAAGGGAAGAAAGCTTTTCGAACCCGACGCGCGCGCGGCCCAATACGGGAAGGAACTGCAGGATGTAGTCCATCGGACGGACCATATACAAGAGCGTCAGACCAAAGGAGGTCAACACCCCAGGATCATTCGCCCAACTTCGCGGAACGAGAAAGACGAGGAAGCCCAGAATGGCGATCAACAGGCACTGTGCCCAGGCGCCGGCAATCGCGTAAAGTGAGAGAGCCTTCGACAGGCGATCCCGGTAAGTCGACGTCGCTCCCGCCAGGCTTCTTTCCACGAAATCAAGGCGTCGCCCTCGATGCAGGAGCAATTCCTTGGTCCCCTCCGTCAACACTCGAAACTGCCGAAAGAGGTCGTCTTGCCCCGCTCGAGCTTCCAGGAGGGCACGCAACGCGAATTTTTCCAGGAATCGGTATCCCGCGACTCCTAGCAACATCGCCAACAAGGTAAACGCAAAGATGGAAAACGAAAGCCAGCCCATGTATGCCAGGCAACCAAGAACCGTGGCCGCATTCACGATGAGAAATGGAAATCCTCCGACGGCGTCGGAAATGGCGGTAACGTCGTCGGTGAGAGCCGCCAATAACCGCGCCGCGCCCAACGATTCCAACGACCGCAGCGGCGTCGCCAAGATCCTGCGTCCCAGAATCATCCTCAGTTCCGCCACGGCTGACTGCGATTCCTTGACGAGCAGAACTTGTGCGCCTATTCTCGCCGCCAGCGACACGCTGGCGAGCGCCAGGAACGCATGGACGCCGGACAGACCCACCCCAGGCGAGCCGGTGAGCAACGCCGAAACGACGGCGATCAGTCCCGCGCCGGCAGCCCCACTGACCAGGGCCAATCCCCCCGCCAAGATCATCCTGCCGTTCGACCTGTTCAGAAGGAATTTCCCGAGATTCATCGCCACCTGACTGAATAATCGGACCCGGTCATGTCAATTCCATGTCACAAGACGGGCACCTTCGCTAGTCACGATACGTTCGTCGATTATAATGAAAGGAGCACCGACAAGGGGACCAGCGAGCAGCAGAGGAGACGATTCGTGGCGGATTACGTGCCTACCTTCCTGGGTTCGGTAATGAAGGCCATCGCCTGCACTCCCAACAAGAACTTCGACAACGCCGCGTACGAAAAGGGGGTCATCGAACCCGCTCGCAAGATCCGAAAGCTACAAGAGGAACTCGGCGACGCCCGACCCTCGGATGAGCAGATGAAGGAAGTGATGGCCTACCTGCTCACCATTTTCGAGACGAAAATGGTCGATCACGACGAACGAGAGGATCGCATCAAGGAAATCCTTGACCGCAACCACCTGCATGCCCTATTCCCGGATCTCCTACCGCTCAAAAAATAATTGGCGATCCTTCGCCACGCGGCAAGGCGCCTCCATTCCCCCAGCGGGAGTGGCGCACCGAATGCTATCGGCTAATACCCAATGAGGCCGGCATTCACCTCCCGCAGTTCGATTTGCAGTGATTCCCGATCTTCTTTGCTCGCCGCCAACGCGAGCGCGTGCCTGGCACCGAGGGAATGTGTCGAGAATTCCCAGCGAACAGGATCATCCTCCAAATCGGGTGCAAAGGAAATCGTCGGATTCGCCGGCGGCGCCAGCTTAAAAGAGAACTTCTCCAAGGGAATCGCAAGCCCCATCCCGCGCGCTTTGATGTAGGATTCCTTGAGCGTCCAATAGTCGAAAAACACGCGCCGCCGCCCCGTTTCTTCAACTTGCATCAAATCCGCGACTTCGCTGGGAGAAAAATAGCGTTCCGCCAAATCCACCCCCCCCGATTGCCGCCCCGTGTCTTCGACGTCGATCCCCACTTCACGACCTCTCCCAAAGATCCATGCCACCATGCCGGCGGTATGCGACAAATTGAATCGAATCGATTCAAATCCGGGATTCGCGATCGACGGTCGGCCGTAACGATTTTTCTGAAACACCCAATCCGCGGGCGCTGGACTTGCATATTGGGAGAGAAACCGTCGCAACAGCCCATGGGCGATGACGTAAAGTTCCCGATCCTTCTCTCGCGCGTACTTCATGCACCTGTCCACCTCCTCCGGGGTGAGCACCGTACGACACCACTCCATGCGACCAGGGTCGCGCCATTGGTCGGTGAATACGTACCACGCGTGCACATGCTGGGGAGCAAGAGTGAATGCCATCTCCGTCATCTCCCCGAAGCGCGGTTTCGTGGAATCGTGCCGACGAACGTTTCCAATCGGCGCGAGGTGACCGCGGGCGCCTCTTGCAAATACAGGTGCCCGCCCGTCACGAAATCGACGTGGCAGCCCGGACAATAGCGCGACCACTCAAAAACGTGTTCCGGCCTGCACACCATGTCTTGCATGCCACCACAGGAAAACACGGGCAAATGGGAAAGCGGCCGCGGGGGCCCAAATCGATCAAACGCGAGAAAATCCGCGCGACTGCCTTTGAAACTGTCGAAGATTTCCGGCTCGCTCGCCCATTCCTTGGGAACCCCTCCGATTTCAATCAAAGCGCGCAGCAACGTGGCATCATCCATCGAAGCGAATGACACATAATCGTCCCGCCGATGGGGTGGCCGCGTCGCGCTCAAAACGAGCCCGAGAGGAGGTTCTCCCGCGTCCAACATCCGTGACGCGAGCGCGTACGCCACCAAGCCTCCCAGGCTATGCCCTAGAAGTATGCACCCGGTTCGATAACGTTCCGGAAGCCATTTCATGTAATAATCCGCCAGCTTGTCGACGGAATCCAGCGGGGGACCTTTCGCCCAGCCATGGCCCGGTGGGTCGACCCCGAAAACACCCCAATCCACGGGCAGTTCCGCGGCGAGTGAACGAAAAGCCAGCGATTGCCCCCCCGCATGCGGAAAGCAAAGCAGTCGAATGCCGGACTCCACCTCGTCCCGAAAAATGCGCAGCCCGAGACGTCCATCATCGCATTGCAAGTACGTGGAGTTTTGGTTTAAACCCATGCCGGATACACCAAGACCGAAACATCCATTCCGCATTCCTCCGATTCAACACGACGACCACTACGGCTTCGAGGGAGGCGATTTGGCACGATAAGGTCGAAGATTTTCGTAAAGTTCCCGACGCTGCTCAATCTCCCGCGTCAACGTCGAATCCTGGAGTTCCTTCGCCCGGTCGGCCGCAAGTCTCGCGGTAGCGACCGCTTTCTCCCATTCGCCAACCTCCGCGTAGGCGGCGGCAAGCGTGTCCAGGCAATCAGGACGCTGATGATTGGTCGCGCGACAAGCAAGTTCCGCGAGTTTGACAGCCTCCACTCCCTCGCGAAATCGCTCGTCTGGACTCGTCGCTAGAATCCATGCGAGATTGTTGGCGGCCTGTGATGACTCGCGATCCTGTTGAAGTGCCGACCGGTAATGCGCGATCGCCGACTCCGTATCTCCTTTCGACCTTGCCATGCTTCCCAAGTGAAGATGAGCGTCATGAGCTAGTGGTGATCCGCCACTTTTCTCGACAAGTGAAAGGACCGCTTCATAGTCGGATTTTGCCTCGTCCGGACGCTGGAAGAGCTCTTCGAGGACCACCGCCCGCCGAAATCGCAGTACGGGATCTCCAGGCGCCAGCCGAATCGCCTCCGCAAAATGCTTGCGCGTCAGCGGCAAGTCCTTCCGTCGACCGGCAATAACTCCCAAACTCGCGTGCAAGGCGGGATCGTTGGGCCTCCGGCGAAGTGCCTCCGTGAACGCAGCCTGCGCGCCCTCAATATCGCCAGCATCCGCGAGGAGTTGCCCCAAGGTTTGCCGCGCCGAGGCCGATTGCTCGTCCAAGGTGACGGCACGTTGACAGTGCTCGAGCGCCTCTTTTAACTTCCCTTTTCTCGCCAATGCTAACGACCAGTTTCGCTCACCCTCGGCGATCCGCGAATCCTCTCGATCTTCCGCCGCGTTGAGCAAACGGATTCCTATCTCGAACTCATTTAACGCGGCATCGAGTT
>JAXMAQ010000075.1:0-29596 GCA_046350335.1 Planctomycetota bacterium | reverse complement strand
GCGCCCGGACTTCTTCCAATCTCACAATTCCTCCGATCTCCCCTTCCGATCTTCCGGCTCAGACATTGCGAATCCCGACGGTAGTCGTGATGGGTTTACCAGCGTATCTGCAAGCCGCCGATGCCGCCGTGCGCGGATTGGCGGGTACTGATCTGGGCGTCATAACCGAGAAAGACTTGTACCTGACTGGTGAGGTCGGCCGTCACTCCCGTGCCAAATTCCGCGAAATCCCTGCCTAGGACATTCCCTTGGCTGACGAAGGAACCTCCCACCACGCCGGTGAATTGCGCGTCGATGAGCCGTTCGTTTTCCAAGACTTCGTGCGTCCAACGTCCTTGCACATAAGGAGTGATGTTGCCAACTTGCGTCTCGAATCGCCTGATGAGTCGCGAGCCCAACGAATACCGGAGGGAGTCGAATGATTGACCTCCTACGGTGAGGTTGGCGGCACCGGCGCCGGTTTCGGCGAATCCATCTTGTCCAAGCAACAAGTAGCGAAGCCCGGAGAAGGGTTGCAAAGTCACGCCGGCGACCGGAATGCTGAGGCCTGATTCGATGTACGAGAGGAACTCATGGCCATCGTAGTTTGCGGTTGCGGGTCCGATCACCGGTCCGATGTTGATGCTTCGTTCGGTGTCGTACTGGTTAAACGTGTAACCAGTCAGACCGAGAAGGTAAGCATATTCCCAGCGTTGCATGCCGTAGAGGCTAAAGTGCAATGCGTCGACCGTCGCATTACCAAGACCGCTACTTTGAGCGACGGAAGTATAACCGTAGCCACCCCCGACGCCGAGAATCGTGTTATCGAAGCGACGATCCACGCCGAACGAAGTTGCTCCGATCCCGTACCCGAGTCCGACCGCGTTGCCATTATTGCCGATGCCGCCGCCCGCTCCGATACCCTGTACCCAGGCATTCGTCGTTGGTGCGTCTTGGCGGCAATAGTAAGCGGGCGACGGTGCCCGACTGTCTGCGTCTGGATCAGAGAATGAGACAAGCTGAAGTTCGCGATCGCTCGTCTGAGGCATCGACATGGGAGAGCCATTGTTTAACGAGAACGCGGTTGGCGTGTTTCCAATCCCGACGCCGCCAAGCTGTGTCAAATGGGCCGTGATGGAGCGAAGATAGAGATCCGTGCTTTCGATCTGGATGGTCGCCAAGCTTCCAAAGACTTCCGCGTCCAATTGCTGCAGGCCATACCGGATGTCCGCGGTATTGCCAAGGGACAATGCCTCGATAAGGACGTCGAATTGTGGATTGGAGCCCGAGCTCATGGACTGGTACTGGTCCAAGGTGTTGGCAACCTCCAACTGGTTAAACGTGGCGGCAACGTCCGCAAAGTTCACCTGATTGCGCACCAGTTCGAGGAAGACGTCGTTGAGTTCGTAGATGGCGGCGACGTCCAAGAGGGGGAAGTCCTCAAGGATGGACGCAAACTCACCAATAATTCCGCCTCCCGCGGTCAAGACATTGTAGCGTTGGCCTTCC
This sequence comes from Planctomycetota bacterium, assembly GCA_046350335.1. GTDB lineage: Bacteria > Planctomycetota > Planctomycetia > Kolteriales > Kolteriaceae > JAXMAQ01. The sequence goes on along the minus strand of JAXMAQ010000075.1, from coordinate 28,108 downwards.
AAATAGGTTCCGGGAGCCGCGCGGAGTTGCAGAGTCCCGCCGAGAATGGCTGTTCCGGTGATCTCGAGATGATCGCTTTCTCCTTGGTCATTGAGATCAACCAGGTACGTTCCTTGTTGTTCGTAGTTCCCCTGGATGTTCAATTCTCCCATCGCCGACGGAGCGGGGGATTGAATGGAGGGAGAGATGAACCCATCCGCTTCGATGAGCACGTTGCTGACGACGGTCGCGGGCACGAGATCATTGCCGCCCGTAAGCAGGCCACCGCTGGAAACGATGATATTGCCGGAGTGTTGTCCGAAGACGGCGAGCGTCGAATGGTTGGTGATGCGCGTCGTTCCGATAAACGCGGAAGTGATGCCCGTCGTCTCCAGGACGCTACCATTTGTCAGGATGAGCTCACCGGCTCCCGAAAACTCGCCTTCGTAGAGTTCCTGGGTGCCGCCGGCGATCGTCAATTGTCCATTGAGGACGGCGATGCCACCGGTGCCGGACAAGGCCCGAATTGTTTGTGCTGCGTTATCGAAGGAAACGCCCCCGCCAAAGATGTTGACGTTGACGTCATTGGAGAGACTTCCCGTGGAGGCGACGACGGCAGTGCCGGACGGGTCCACGTTAAGTGTCGTGAAGACGTTGGAGCCATTGAAGGAAAGAATGCCGTCCAGGACGTTCGTCACGCCGGTATAGGTATTGTTCCCCGAAAGAATGAGAGCACCGCTGCCAGTCTTGTCGAAGTCGCCGGTCCCTTCGACGGCACCGCTCCAGATCGTCGGCGTGCCGACCGCCTCAACCGTCGCGCCCGCGCTTCCCAGCACGAGGATGCGCCCCGATAAAACGCCGTTTGTCTGCAGCGTACCGCCGTTGATGGCGACGCCTCCTGCAACGTTTCCGAGGTTGGCGTCATCCGTGACGGCGAGCGTTCCCTGATTAATGGTCGTTCCACCCTGGTAGCTGTTGAATCCTGAAAGAGTCAGGACACCGTCGCCGTTCTTCGTAAGGCCCCCCGTCCCACTGATTACTCCCGAGAGTGTCGCGTCGTTGCCATTGGTATCGACGAAGCCTTGGGAGGCGGTGAGGTTCACGTCTCGTGCGACCGTCGTCGCCGCATCGAATCGGAGGGTACCACCATTGAACGTGAGATCGCCGTTCGTGATCCCGAGGTTGGCATCATCCGTGATGGCCACGGTCCCCTCGGTGATAATCGTGCCGCCACCATGGGTATTGGTGCCGGAGAGAATCAGGACGCTGTCGCCAGTCTTTGTAAGGGAGCCCGTGGGCCCGGAGATGACACCGCTAAAAGTCGCGGTGCCGCTGGTGACGTTGAGCGTTCCGCCGTCCCCTCCCAAAGTGTACGCTCGGCTGCTGGAAAAGCCGTCATCGACCTGCAGGCCACCGCCGTTGAGGGTGACGTCACCGGTTCCAAGATTGGTGTCGGCGGAAATGGCGATAAAGCCTTCTGTCACCGCGGTATTCGAGTAAAGGTTCGTGGCGGTAAGGACGAGGGTCCCGGTACCGGCTTTTTCGAGCTCACTAACCGGGCCGTCTCCACCATTGGTGAACGAGTTGTCGGCGATAACGTCGGAAATCGTGAGGGTGTTCGACCCGGTTACCTCGACTAGTACGTTGGTGTTGTTCAAAAAGATTCCGGTTCCGAGCGCAGAGCCGGCATTGCCGCCGACATCACCCGCGGCGCCACCTGTCACCGAATTACCAGAGATGCCGCTATCGCGAACGGTAAGGGAACCGCCGTCTCGAACGAAAATGCCGCCACCTAACTGCCGCCTCCGCCACCACTTCCGGTCGCACTTCCAGCCGCTACCAAATGCAGGGGGTTACCTCCCGTGCCCCCAGAGGAGCCCCCGCCGCCGGCGCCGAAACCACCTTCTCCGCCCGTGCCACTACCCCCTCCACCTCCGCCTCCGAATCCGCCATCGCCACCGAAACCACTACTTGTTCCGGTTCCAGAGCCGCCACCACCTCCAAAATCGCCGCCGGAGCCGCCGATACCGTCCTGAGTGACCCCCTCTCCTCCTCCACCGCCGCCGCCAAAGACGTCGCCAGCTCCGCCCGATCCGCCAAAGGTGGTACCACGTCCTCCTCCTCCGCCGCCACCGTCGACAAAAACGGCCGGTAAACCGTCATCCCCAGCACCGACAGTATTCGCCGAACCACCGCCACCGCCGTTGGGACCACCCCCGTCCCCTCCCGATCCTGCAAGACCGGGAACTGCGTTCGCGCCGAGATTGGAGAAAGCACCGCCCCCTCCGCCACTATCGTTGCCGATCCCGCCGGTACCTCCGAAACCACCGCCTCCTCCACCGCCGCCGTTGCCTCCGTTTCCTCCAGCGGCTCCGAGACCACCGCCACCTCCGGCGCCTGACATGGTCACGGTTCCGCCCGCACCGCCCGTGGCCTGGCTGTTGGTTACTTGAACATTCTCAATCGTTAGAGATGCGGACGAATCGACGAAGATCGCTCCTCCGGCGCCAAGGCCTCCACCGCCCGACGCGGCGCCTTGGCCGCCAACACCACCGGTCGCGGCGGCATTTGTGATGGTGAGATCCGAGATGGTGACGTTGGTCGCCATGATGAAAAAGGGGCGAACAATGCCCGCGCCGTCAATCGTGTTGCCGTTACCCGTAATGACGACATTCGCGGTGATAGGGGGGACTACATCGGTGAAGCCGGTGAAATCGATTGTGCCGGTAATATTGATTGTGCCGTCGTTGACTTGCAGTGCATTGACGAACTCAGTTACGTCGGCAACGTCGGTTGCGAATACCGGTTGTGAGGCGCCCAACAGTAGCGCCAGCGACAGGCAACGAAGCTTTCGTTTCAGATTGCGAGGTTTGCCAAGAATCCAAAGGTCGAGCATGCCTGTACCCTCCATGGCGGCGTAAACGATCGGTGAAGAAACCTTTGTGGAGGATGCGCAAACTTCCGTGAGGAATAGGCAAACGTCCTCAAAGGCGACGCTCGAGCCCAATGACGCGGGCATCTTTGCGTTCTCTGCAGCATTCTCTCAATCGGCAAAGGGGAGGGGACAATCCGCGGAGTACATGGTGAACCGATCGAAGTACCCAGCTCGCATTGCGCACCAATGATAAAAGTTTACCATTTCGAGCGCGCCTTCAATGCGTGCACCAGACATCGTTCATGGGTTGCCGGACACGACTAGAGGATCTGCAGGCGAAGCCTTCAGAATAATCACTGCGTCGGTGTCCACAGAGCAGGTTCCGAAAGGGAACACGAGGGGGGACAAGCACGCTTATTGCCGCTGTCTGTACGCGGTCCAGAAGACGCGGTCGGTGTGGCACCGTGAAAAATGGGTGTGCCACTGGCCAGGCCCATGCTAGTTCTCGATCGACCAAAGGAGTGTAGCCATCGGGCGCGGGAGATTGCGGCGGACAAAGCCACGGTTTCGCACAATCGATCATCGTATCCAGCCGGCAGGCATTTGTCGGCGAACAGTCTCCAAGCTACCTCGGGCCTTCCGATTCCGCTCCACCGGCGGACGATTGCCGTGCGAGAAATGGGCAGAACAGGCACACGGCGATTGGCACAGTTCTTTCCCATGCTCCCGTGCCACCTGGGTGCGCTGTTTCCCCTGGGGAGAGGCGAATGAAGATCGGTATGAAAATGGTGCCTGCCAAGACGGCGCTTTTCGTGCTCGAATGTCATTGCGCGTTCTCTCACTCAACCCCATTCTCAAAAACGTTGGTCGGTCGGCGGATGTCGTTATTCTTCGACTCCAAGGCCAGAGGGGAAAATGTCGTTAAAAGTGCCGGAACCCGCCGGGCGAATCGGGTTGAATCCATGGGCGGCCAAACGTGTTTTGATTGCTCTCCGCTGCGTGAGTGGAGCGAGTTTGTGCTGCGATTGGCATTGGATAGGGAGTCTGAAATGCAGTGGATTCGTTCATTTCTCGCCTTGGCGATGGTCGCTTGTTTGGCCAGCGACGCGCTCGCAGCCAAGCCGAAGGACAAGGGAATGAAGACGCCGGAACAGCTTTTCGAAAAAGCCGACAAGAACGGCGACAAAAAGCTGTCGCTCGAGGAGTTTCTCGGCAAGCGGGCCGACGACGCGGACAAGAAAGCCAAGGTGACGGAACGGTTTGGAAAGCTGGACAAGGACGGTGACAAGTCTCTGACCATCGAAGAGTTCAAAGCGGGCATCAAAAAGAAGAAGTAGCCAGACGTGAAATAGTCCCCCGAAAAAAGAGTGCGCCAGGCCTTGCCATCGCGTATTCCAGGCCGCGACACGGATTGAAAATCTCCGCACGACGCGGTTTCGGAATCCCGTGGACAAGGCCTGCGCGCCATCGAGTTTTCCCGTCCAGTAGACACGGTCATCGCGGCGCGCTCGATATACCGGTTCGGTGCCTTCTTTGAATGATGCCTACCTGACGCTTGCATTTCGGGCTGGGAGTTGCTGCGGAAAAGGGAGCGTGGCACGGGCCGCAGCTTTCCTTTGAGAGCGTTATCCTGGTTCAATTTCGGACGTTCATTTCGCGATTTCCAATCGAAATCGTTTGTATACCCCGAGGATCGATTCGTGTTCCGACAACGAGGATTCGTCCACGGACTCCGCAAGTGTCCCGGATTGCGAAGCAGAAAGATGGAAACGCAGAGGCGCAAGAGGCAGGGCGTTGGTTCGAGAGGAATCGTGGCGTTGGTTACTTTAGCGGCTTGACAGTGCGAAATTGAGATTTCATTTACGTTGTCTGGTCGCGCGACCGTTTTTTCCTCGAAAGAGTGCAGGGACTGTTGCTAGAGGAGAGATAAAGTAGTCAGTATGTCTTGTGGCTCGGGATCGAAGGAATTGTCCACCTCGTTGTCGAAAATGATCCAGTCCGCTCCCTCTTCGCCGAACAGGTGATCGACCGCTCTTTCGTCATTGGAGAGGACTGATGCGTCGAGGAAATAGGGACCGTTCATGGCATCGTCTCGTTCGCCCCGTTCCCGGAAGTTGTGGATTTTCGCAGGCAATTCTCCCTGGGCGTTTGGCCGCTTCCATTCTTCGAGCAGGTGGGCTTGGCTGCCGATCGGTTCGGTAAATACACGATCGAGCCAGCGATGAGGAGATCTCGTCCATGGCCTCCTCGGATTGTGTCGGCTCCGATGCCGCCGACCACGATGTCATTGCCATGTCGCCCATCAGCACATCGTCGCCGCCGTTTCCCTCAATCCAATCATTGCCGTCGCCACCATCCAGCAGGTCATTCCGGCTGCCGCCGCGCAAAATGTCGTCCCCTTGCTCGCCGTGGAACTCGACGGGAAGGTGAGTCAACGCCGAAGCATCGAATACGTCGTTACCCGCCTGGCCATAAACGATGATCCGTCCCGTCACGCCGATTACGACTGTCTCTTGGCGAATCGCGTGATTGTTGAGGAACCATTCGCGAATGATGACGGAACCGTCCTCGGCCGCGACGAAATCAACGCCGTCAATTCCCAAAGACCCCCCGTAGACAAGGTTTTGTGCCGAGGGCTGCAGGGCATCCGTTTGCAGGTCCCACTTCGTCAAGGCGAACCGGCGCGAGGAACGGCCGCTTTCGACGCCGAAGGCGTCGGTGGCCGTGACGACAACGCGGAAAGTTCGCTGCGACGCGTTGGTCGCGAAGACATGCTCGACGATTGTTCCGCTGGGGCCGATGATCCGCTCATCGACGATCCCGTCATTTTCCCAGTCGATGGCAAAGGCAAAGTTTCCCGAAGGGGATGCATTGCCGGTTGCTTCAAGGGCAAAGGAGCGTTTCTGTCCTCTTACCCCGGTGTCCGGTCCGGCAACTTGCGCCGTTGGTGCTTCGAAGTCTCCAAAGAAACGAGCGAGGAAGAGCTTGTTCTGATTCGCGGCTCCGAATACCAGAATCTTGCCGTCAGCTTGGACGGAAAGATTGATCGCGTAGAGATCCGTTCCGCGCAATTCTTCGACCATGCGGCCATCACCGGCGAAGGAGTCATCCAGGCTGCCGTCAGGCAGGAACCGCGCGATAGCGATACTTTCCTCGTCGAAGGGAGCATTGAAAGCGTCGTTGCGAGCGAGCACGAGTATCTTGCCATCGGGCAATACTTCCGCGTCCATGGCGTAGGCGTAGTTTGGAAAAAGTGGGTACGGACGCTCCCCTGATTCCCGAAGGAAGTGTCCACGCGGCCGTCCGAGAGAAAGCGAGCGAGCATGATGCGCTCGCCGCCATGGGTGGAGACGACGATTGAGCCGTTCGGTTGTATCGCGAGGGAGCGCGCGATTCCAAGATTGAAACGTAACTCGTATTCACATTGTTGTAAAGGTCTGATCGAAATTGCCGAACCGATCGTAACGCGCGAGCAGACGCCCATCGCCGGAACTACCTTGCGCTGGCCGGCAACGACGAGGTTTCCGCCGGCATCAATCGCCAGGTGATTAATCTCGGCTTCGTAGTAGCCCGTGATCTGGGTGACGATCTTCTCAGCGCTGCCGAAGTCGAGGTCGATTTGCCCACCTTCGAGTAGCTGGGCGAGGACGATACATCCAGTGCCGTTTCTGCGGCCTCCTCCGACAAGAATCTGGCCGTCCTCGCGAATGAGAAGCGTTCTCCCCAATCAAGATCGGCAGTTTCGCCTTGTCCGCCACCGTCGAAGTCGATCGTTCGCCAGCCGGTGCCGTTGAAGGTCGTGTCCAGGCTGCCATCCGCAAGTAGTCGAATCACCAGGAGATCGGAATCGTTCGCCGTTCCCACGAGCAGAACTTTTCCCTCCGCCGTCGTCATTGCTTTTTCTTACATCGAGATGGAAACCGAAATCGTGAACCACAAGGCCAGCACTACCGAAGCCCTGATCGAGCCACCCATCGAGGTTAAAGCGACGAAGTCTCAATTGATCGGTGGGAACACGGATCGTCGAGGCGACAAGGATTTTGCCGTCCGAGAGTTGCGTGACATCGCCCGTTTGTTCATTGGATTCTCGGCTCATGAAAGCAAAGCCGACATCGCCGAACCGTGGATCGATACTGCCTGGCCGCGGGATTGATGGTGAGCGTTTGGGGTTCGAGCAGGAGGCGCTACCTTCTGGATCGGTCACTTGAAGCGTGATTATCCAGGTTCGTCCACTGGACGAACTGGTGATGCCCAGTGCCTCAAGATCATACCAGCCGAGCGTCGGACTGATACCGACGGCATCGCCGAAAACACCGTCTCCATTGATATCCCAGCGATAGGACAATGACGTCGAGTCCGGATCGAAGGATCCGCTTCCGTCGAGAAAAGATATCCCTGGGCCGCGACGACGTAGGGGCCGCCTGCGTCCGAGTGGGGCGAGTCGTTGGCCGCCTGATGAAAATCGTTGCTTCGCCGCCCGCCGCCGTTCCGCCCAAAGCGTCGCGCAGCGTAAAGTGGAACGTGTCCATCGTCGTTTCCGATCCATCATGCGCATACGTGACCACTCCCGCGTCGAGGTCCGCTTGAGTGAACTGGTTGGCGGCCGCGCCGCGAACGCGTATTACGCCGTGCAGCGGTGCTCCGGTCACTACGTAGAAAACATGTGACGCGTTGTCGTCTGGATCGTTCGCGTGCAGTTGATCGCTGGTCAAGATTACGGACGACCCTTCGTCCACCGCGATGGTGTTTAGAAACGCGAGGAAGGGAGCCTGATTGGCAATTTGACCCGCCGGGACGGCAACGTGCACGTCCACCGAGCACGAAATCGACGAACGCCATTCCGAATCGGTAACCGGACTGCAACCTGCAACGTCGTTTGGCGCGAGGCGGTCACGAGTGCCACAAGTTGTTGCCAGTTCAAAGTCGGTTTGGCACCGATACGATCGCCGAAAATCCCATCTCCATTTAGATCCCAGGCAAACGTTAATTGCGTCGAGTCGGGATCAAACGAAGCAGATGCATCCAAAGTAAGGCTTCCCAAATTGGGAACCGTGAATACTGCGCGCCTGCCGATGCCATGGAGGCTCATTGACGGGCGTGACCGCAATGTGCAGGGTTGGACCGACTGACCAAACTCCATTGTTCGCCCGGATTTCAAGGGTGATTCGATCGGCGAGGGTTTCGCTGCCGTCATGCCGGTAGGCTACGCGGCCGTCGTTGACTTGTTGCTGCGTGAAGTAATAGGTCGCTTCGCCGTCGAGCAATATCGACCCATGTTTCGGAAGCCCGACAAGGGAGTAGCCAATTTCCGCCGGTCCAGATTGCGGGTGCGTAGCCGCCAGGGTTGGTGGATAAACGACGAATGTAGCTCCTTCCAATACTGAAAACGAGTTCGCGGCAGTAACGTGGGGCGGCGATGTTTGATCGCCGAGAATGAAACGCGCGATCTTGAAACTTGAAGAACCGGATGTCGTTCCATTGGCGAAGACCAGGAGCCGATCATCGACCGTGACGCCGATGCCCATCGACTCGTTCGCGATCAGTCCAATGTCGACGATCTGTTTTCCGACAGCATTGAATCTCTCGTCCACCTGGCCACCGGCCTTGTAGGCGGCGACCAGCAGTTTAGCGACGCCGTTGGTCGTGGAGTGACCCACGACGAAAAGCGAGCCATCGGGCCGGACGACTAATTGGCTAAAGAATTCAGCATTTGACCCAAAATCTGAAACCACGATGCCGCCGCCACCGAAGGACGCATCGAGCTGGCCGTTCGCAAGAAACCGCGCCAGGAAGGCATCTTGCTGTTCAAAGCGTCCTGTCCAGCCCGCGACGACAAAACGGCCATCGGGAAGGAACTCTATTCCCTTGACGCGTGTCTCCGTTCCCAAATAAGGCGCGAAGATACCGTGGCCAGAGAATGACTCGTCAACGACGCCATTGGGGCTAATGCGGTGGAAAACGAGATTTTGGCCCGAAGACGAAGCGATCAGGATTTTACCATCTGGAGTGACGGCCATGGAATCAATGACCGCTGGCGAATCGAGATAAACGATAACGCTTCCATTCTGGCCGAATGCCGTGTCGAGACTCCCATTGTTACGCCGTTTTTGTAGCAAGATGACCGAAGCACTCGCACGCCCGAAAATGAGGCCGCCGTCGGCGGTAGGGCAGAGTGCGAAATCGTTGGGCCCTGACGACGATTGATTCCCGTCAATGTTGATGACCACGCCACCACCGCTACCGAACTGCAGTCCATCATCACCGATCGTGAACACCTCTCCGAATGTCGGATCTCGCACCTCTTGGAACGTTGAATCCAATGAGCCATCGGCAAGGAACCTTCGGATCGATGTCCAACTCGATAGCGGTCCAATGCCGCTCGACGCAACGTAGATTCGCGCCTGTTGATCCAACGCCAAAGAAACCGTAAAGGGGATGTTCAAGTTTGTTGTGGATGTTACCGTGCCGTTGATTCCAAAGCTTGGATCGAGGCCGCCGTCGGGCAAAAAGCGTGAGATCGACAGCTCTCGAAGATGGTTCATGCCATAGACGAGGATTCGTCCATCCTCTTGTACCAGCATGCTCTTTGCGGCCGAGGCGGCTCGAGTCGCTACTGCTGGCGATTTCCACCAGCGCCCGAAATAGGGATCGAGCGCCCCCTGGACAATGAGTCGGACTTCGAGGGTCGTGTATTTCCTGGGTGAGTCCACCGGCGTTATCCGTAACCCTGCAAACCTACCTGATAGGTATCGGTACGAGGCAAGATTCCGAGAGATGACAGCTTTTCCCAGGTGGCCGTCGGCTTGAATCCCCGGAGGTCTCCATATATGCCGTCGCCGTTGATATCCCAGGAGTAGCGGACCGTTCTCCGGATCGAAAGTGCCGGTCGCGTTGAAGACCACGCCATCACGCACCGCGGTAACATGCGGACCTCCGGTGACGACAACCGGCGGGTCGTTGACGGGGTGACTTGAATCGCCAACGTTGCGGCGGGTAAATTGTTGCCGTTGGGGTCGAGACGGCGAAGGTGACGACTTCGTCCGCCGAGTTTCACGGCCATCGTGGCTGTAGCGAATGGCGCGGAGAATGTCGGCTTGCGTGAAAGTGTCTCCACCTCGAGCGTCAATCCGTCCTTGGTCCATGGTCCATGCGCTGGGGAACGGTCGTCAGGGTAAAGAGGATATTCTCGGGCGGGAAAGCCGATTCGTCGAGAGAGAATGTTCGTGGCGATCTCGGTGCTGCTTCCTCCTGAAAGTACCAGCGGCCCGAGTGCTCCCATTTCCACCCCGTTGCCGTGGAACCTTGCGATCGCCATATACAGGCCGAAATCTTTCCACGCGGTACCCGCGACGAGGATATTGCCGTCGTCGTCGATTGCGATGCTCCGCGATCCGGCCTGGCCCCAGATCGTATCCAGGACGTTGGTCAAGGTCCGGCCCTGGTCCCCAAACGTCGAATCGATCAAGCCATCGGCCAGGAACCGGTATAGTGCGAATCGGGTCGCGTTCCCTCCCGAGCTCAGCGGGACATTTGCCGTTCCATTGGCGATGATGCGACCTTCCGCATCGATGGTGATCGCGTTAATCCAATTGGCATCCGGACCCGTGAATGCCACCTTTCCACCGGTTCCAAAATTCGCATCCAACGAACCGTCGGACAGGTAACGGGCGAGTACGTATCCTTCGGGTCGATTGCCGCCGGCACCCGAATGGATCCGTCCTGCAAACAGACGACACTGGAAATCACGTCTTCATCGGTTCCCATGTCGAAGCTAAGTGCCGTCGCCAAACTCTCCACCAGTTCACCAGTGTTATCGAGTCGGACAAAAAGAAATCCCCGTTCATGGAAGTCGACAGAAGGATCCCGCCGTCGGCGGTGGTAGCGAGCTGAATGCCACGAAATCTATTGGTTCCGTCCGGGTGATATCGAGTACGAGAATGCCGTCGTCGTCGAAACTCGCGTCAGGGCGCCCATTCGCGTCAAAGACGGCAACAGCTAACTTTGGGCCGACGTTGCTGGGTTGCGAATAGGAATTGCGAATGCCCGCGACGACAATTCTGCCGCTCGAAGAGGGAATCGCGCTCGTGACGACTTCCATGCCGTTTAGCCCCGCGAAGGCGATGCCGTCGCCGTTAAACGTTGTGTCGGGCTTCCGTTCTCGAAGAGATAGCGGACGAGTACGAGATCATCGTCGGCGTAGCCGGCGACCGTGAACTCTCCCTCGGCTTGCCCCGGGAAGAATGCTGGACATCGAGGTCAAAAAAATTCGGTGACGCGAGAGGACGGTTGGAATGAATTCCTCGGCGATTTCGTCTCCCAATACGAAACCGCCGACCGCCGGATGCCTGCCCATGTAATAGTTATCACCGACGACCCAAACGCGACCTTGATCGACGGCGGGAGCCCTTTACGTCAATGGACGAATCTAAAGCTAAGACGCCGTTGAGACCAAAGCTGAGGTCGAGGGCCCCCGCGGCGAGCAGCAGGCGGTCTTCGAGAGGTCGAAGACGGGTCGGTATGTCGTGGGGCGTCTTTTGCGTTCGACGGGAACGAGGGAAAGTCGGCCCAATGCGCCCAAGAGCTGCTGGGAAACGCATCGAGAATGCCTATCTGGCCGCGAGGGACAGACCTATCACCTAGGCATTGGCCGGTTTTGAAAGGGAAGGCCAACCGGCGACGCAGGAAAGCAGGGCTTTTGTCTTCCACGGGGCTCGATATCGCGCAGCACCGACGGCCTTCGGGCGGAACGTGGGATCATGGGCCGCTGTGAACGCTGAACGTCTTGTTTACATCCCGCGCCCGATCTTGGATGTGGAAATCGTAATGAGTTGGCTTGGTTGTCAATTCTTAAGAACTGGCTCTCCATTCCAAGGGTCCTCTTGTTCGCCTCGGCGGCGGTAATTCGATGGCGTTGTTGAAGCATGCGGTTCGACCGCGAAGCGTTCGTTTCAGGGTTTGGATCAAGGATAAGCTTCGTTTGATTTTCGTTGAATTTCACGGTCTTTGAAGCAGGGCCTGTAGCTGAGAAAAATCGGCGGAGTAGTATCGAGCATCCCGGAATTGGCCCCAGGGGAGGAAGAGCGTGAGGGTCAATCCTTTGTCCCGGTCGGACGAGGACCATTCGCCCGGCGAACATATAGTTCGCAGGATTCAATTAATCTCCGCGTTCATGATCGGTTGAAGAATGAGATCACGGAGCATGTCCTCGTTGGTGAGCACGTATTCGGTGCGGAAGAGGTGTTCGTCGTCCGAGCCGTCGAGAATGACACGCGCCTCGACAATGTCGCCAAGGTTCAAGAGCGGATGTCGATCGAATAGTCCGACAACGAAGAGGACGGTGACGAACACCGCTGCAGCGATGATGACGCCAAAGATCTCGGGCGTGACGCGGCGCATGGTTGGCTCCCCCAGACACGGATGATTCCGTCGCATTCGACATTAACATGTCCACGTGGGGGTTCCAGTTAGACCTGATTCCTTCCTTGTCATGTAGGATCGCCGCTGCAAAGCTGTGCTTCAAAGCTGTGCTTCAAAGCTGCCTTTCAAGACAAATTCCGGGTGGAAACTCCCTTGAAAAGGGTTTTCCAAACCTTCCCCAAACTCTTGGGTTGCCCTCGCGGCGCGGGGTCCGTCGTTGGTTTCATGGTTCTTGTTGCCCGGCGTGTTTAGCGGAAGAATTGCTGGTTCGGCATGACGGGGTTTTGCTGAGCGGTCTGCACGGGGCTGACGCTGGTTTCCAGGGACGCGACGTAACGATTGAAGTCCCCTTCGAGCGTGTTGAAGTTCGAGCCGTATACCTGCTGAAGAGCGACTTCGTAAGTTGCCGGACTGTAATGCCGTGCGCAGGAAGGTCTGACTTCTGCGTCCCGCCGATCTCGACGAGATAGCGGCAAATGCCGACGCTATGAGCGTAAAAGTCCCGCATGCGGTTGCCCGGCAGGTAGTCCCCCATGGTGAGCATCTGGGCGCACAGGAAAAGCCATTGGCCATACGGCGAGCCTGGACGAGGTTCACGAGGTGCCCTTCTTGTTCCGAACGAGGTTCGGTCAAGACGACCATCCCTTCGTCCGCCCGGCGGGGAACGGCGTGCACTCCAAACCGGCCGGCGAGCACGACGTGAACGACTTCGTGGGGAAGAACGGCTTCCAACATGTTCGGATCGTCGGTTCGCAGGTTGAGATTTCGGCTGATGATTCGGCCGTTATCGGGGAAGAACCTTCGTGTGGCCGGGAAGATTGGGGCGGAACGCCGGTCGACTGGCTGTATTCGTCGACCGTGGGATAAAGGTAGACTTCACAAATCGGGTTCCAATCCTCCATCGGCTCGCCGAGGAACCATTTCTGGTGCGCGAACTCGCGGGCCACCTTCGGCCAATTTGCCGACCTGTTCTGCAAGCGATGGGTTGCGGTGATAGATGCGGAAGTTGCGGGTCTCGGCGACCGACCAGGTTGGCTCCGACCGGGAAGATGGACCAGGTTACGTGAGGGGACCGGCTGTTGCGTGGCGCCGCGATATTGATCGACGCCTGGTCCGGCTCCCGCGGACTTCGGGGTCTGGGCGGCGACGGCCGACATGTCCTTCACTGCCGACGTGGCGGGTTGCTTCTGCTTTTGAATTGCTTCCAGGACGGTGTCGGCATATTTCAGCGACGGCGCGAGACGGCGGGACAGCTTCACGTCCGATTCCAGGTGTGCCCAAATGTCCGGGGAATCGATCGTCCGCTTGCCTTGCACGAACTCGTTATAGCGCTCGACGGTGACATAAAGGAGGCAGTACCCCCAACGTTCGCGGCCCGCTTGCACGGAGACCGGGTCTTCTTGGTAGGCCCGTTCGTAACAGGCGAGGGCGTCGCCGAACCGCCCGGTTTGGAAGTGGCGATCGGCCTGGTCGAGGAACGAAGGTTTCTCGATGCGGGAGAGGCTGGCGGTCTGGATTTCCTCGCCTGGCTCTTCCATTCGACCCCGTGCGACGGCGACGGCGGGTTTGACCGCGGGGGTCGCGGGTTCCGTTTCCTTTTCCGGCGAGGCCGAGGGGGTGGGGGACTTGTCGAGGGCGACGGCGGCGATCGCCGAGCTGGCGTTCACGACGGTTTCCACCAGCGCCCGGCCGATCGGTTTGGCGGGAGCGGTTGATGGCTCTTCCTTCGGCTTGGCGGGATTCGGCGTTTTCTCGGCGGACGGCTTGCGTTCGCTGGGACCGTTCGAGGCGGCGGCGAGGGACGCCAGGGTGCGCACGTCCGTCTTTTCCGGAATCGATAGTTCGTCGGAGGGGGAGAGGATTCGGAGTCGTTGGGCAACGAGACGGGCGGCGTCCAATTCGCGGCGATTGATCAGGTACGAAGTCTGGCCACGGTACGCGGCTTCGAGCGCTTCGAGGAACTCCTCGGAGCCATTTGCCTTGGCGAGGTGTGGCTCGAGGACGCGAATGGCGTCTTCGTAGCGTTGATCGTCGAGAAGCTTTTTCCCTTCGCGTAACGCGTGCTGGACCGCGAGATGTCCCAGCGTGTCCTGTTGCGCGAGTCTTTCGCTCGGCTGAACTTTTTGAAGCGCGCGCGTGACATCGGGATCCTTGGGCGCCTGCAACGCCTCGCAACGGACTTCCGTGGCGCTGGGATCTTCTTCAATCGTGACGGACGCGGGAAGGGCGCCCGCGGAAAGTAGGATCGCGCACAACCATTCGGCGAAAGGAGCAAGTGAGGACATGTACGACTTCCTGTCGCTTGAAGGTCTTCGCCCTGCTCGAGACGTCCTGTCCCGGGCATCGTTCCACCGTCTGCAAGATCGCGGAGGGGAACGACTCCGAAAGGCGGCTCGCGCCCACCCGTCGAAGCGGTCGATCTCAATCCAGGCTCGGACGAAGCCTGACGCTCGAAGGTTGACGAATCCAAGCTGCCGTTGTTCGGTCGATGCGAGCGGCGGACTTTAGAGAAAAGCCTCTTTTAGCACAATGGAATTTTGTGTGTAGGCTAAGCGGTTTCTGGATAAGGGGATGGGTCAAGAAAGCGGAAAAGCCGGCCCAGAAAACAGGTTCTGAAACCGGCTTCAAATTCGCAGGTTTAGGCGAGGGGACGAAGGCCCGGTAAAGTGGGCGTTACGTGTCGTTGGTGCTCAAAATCTTCTTGATCCGCTTGCGATTGGCGCGTCGGCGACGTTCGCTCGGCTTCTCGTAGTAGGCCGACCGCTTCATTTCCGTGCGGATTCCGCTTCGCTCGATAAGCTTTTTGAACCGCTTGAGCGCTTGATCGATCGATTCGTTGGCCCGAAGCCGCATCTTCAACATTCACATTCTCCAGAGCACGCTACGCGACAAATACGTCGAAAATGAGAAACTCCATATATATCGGACGTCCCCCGCGATGGCAACAACCAATCGCGAAAAGCGCTGGCGGGGAAACGAACCCCATCCCCGCCATCGTCGGCACACAAGCTCCGCCACGGAACGCATTGAGAAGGGCGAGGTTAGGTAAAGCGGAAATGCGAAAAGCCCGCGACCGTGGGCACGAGTCGCGGGCTTTGCATGCATTTCGCCAGATGGTCCCGCGTGGTTCCGTGCGCGAGAAACCGTACGGTATGTATCTTGCCAACATGTAGCCAAATCAAGTCGATACGGAACGACCTTCTCCTGAAATCCCGCTGTTCCTCGTCGACCTAGGCGCCCTGACCAATCATAGCACGCGTCGAGACGTGCACTCGATCGTCGACGAAATCGGATTGCTTTGTCGGTTTTCAAATTGATTGTGGAGGGGGAGTCCGGGGGATCGCATCGGAGCCGCATAGGACCGACTGGGCGCGTTGTCGCGAAGAGGGTTTTGAGGCCCGGACCGCCGAAGGGCGTAATTGGCAGGCTTCTCGGGAAACGGGAGAAGCCGGCCCGTTCTCCCGTGGGTCGGATCACGAATGATGCCCGAAAGGTCTGGCTGGTGACATAGAGATTTCTTCGAATCGATGGTCATGCCACGCCCAAGGCCGAGCTGGCAGAAAACCCTTGGCGGACCAACTTCGCCCGGTGCCTGCACGGGGAAGGCAAGCACGGTCTTGGCGCCCATGCTCACCACGTAGAGGGTCTTGCCGTCCGGGGTCAACGCGATGCCGTTGGGAAGGTCGATGTCCTTCGCCACCCGCCGGACATTTCCCCCTTGGGCGACGTAGTAGACCCCCATCGTTCCCTGCGGTAGCTGCTTGGTCAGGAATTCGGGGTCGGTGAAATAGAGTCCCCCGGCGTGGTCCAAAACGAGGTCATTGGGTTGATTGAATGGTTTGTCCTCGAATCGGTCGGCGATGACTTGGACATTTCCCGTTTCGGACTCAATGGCGATAATTCGGCCGGACCTCCCTTGGCAAGCGAACAATCGGCCGGCGGCGTCGACCGCCAATCCGTTCACTAGCGACGACTTTTCGACAATGGTTTTCACTTTGCCGTCGGGTTCGGCATGGAAGACCTTGTTTTGCATGATGTCGGAAAAATAGAGGGCGTTATTGCCATCCCAGGCGGGTCCCTCCGTAAAGAAAAAGCCGGTGCGGTATTTTTCGATGGGGCCGGTGGGGCCGATGCCGGCAATGATTTCCACGGGCTCGGCGGAGATCAAACCCGCAGCGATCAGACACCAAACGACTTGCATGGCAATCCCCTCGTTTTGCGCGTAGAAGTGAATCTCTTTCCGCGTCTGTTTTCGTGAAAAGCCTTCGCCTACACGTCCAATTCGTCCGCCAGTCCCGCGGAGTCCATGATGAATTGATACCGGAGGCTGGCGTCCTTGCCGAGCAAGGATACGAAGGTCGAATCCGCCTCTAGCTCCGACTCGATGTTCACCTGCAGCAGGGTGCGGTTCTTGGGGTCGAGCGTGGTTTCCGCGAGGGTGCGCGCGGGCATTTCGCCCAATCCTTTGAATCGAGTGATTTCGAACCGGGCGTTCTCGCGGAGACCGGCGAGAATCTTTTCCTTGTGCACGTCGTCATGCGCCCAGAAGGTTTGATCCTTGCCGACCTTGATCTTGTAGAGCGGCGGCCGAGCGATGTAGAGGTGTCCCCGACGAATGAGTTCGGGCATGTGCCGGTAAAAGAACGTCAGCAAGAGGGTCGTGATGTGATGGCCGTCGTAGTCGGCGTCCATCAGAAGAATGACCTTGCCGTAGCGTAATTGATTGACGTTGAATTGTTCTCCAACCCCCGCTCCTAGGGCTTGGACGATATCCGCCAGTTCGCTGTGCTGGAGTGCTTTGGCGTGTGTCATGCCCTCGCTATTAAGGACCTTCCCTCGTAGAGGAAGAACGGCTTGATAGGAGGAGTTTCGTCCTTGTTTTGCCGATCCGCCGGCGGAATCTCCTTCGACAATGAAAAGTTCGGACCGCTCGGGCTTCGTCGAACTGGTGCAGTCGGCGAGCTTGCCGGGGAGATTGAGTTTTCGACTGGTCGCAGACTTGCGTTTTACCTCGCTCACCGCTTCGCGCGAGGCGGCACGCGCGCGCGCCGCCAACACGATGCGGCCGACGATCCTGTCGGAGAGGGAAGGATTGCTATTGAGCCACTGTTCGAGCGCGGGTCGAACGAAACCGTCGACCGCGGCCGTCATTTCGGGGTTGTTGAGTCGTTCCTTGGTCTGGCCCTGGAACTGCGGATCTCGATGAAAAACGGAGAGAATGCCGACAATCCCTTCCCGGATGTCCTCGGCGGTGATGGTCACTCCCTTGAGGGGGATGTTGTGCGTCTCCAGGTAGCCGCGAACCGCCTTGACGATCGCGGACCGCATGCCCGCCTCATGGGTCCCGCCGGAATGCGTTCGAATGCCGTTGACGTAGGAGCGGATGACCTCGTCGGTCGATTCGGTCCAGAGCAGGGCGGCCTCCATCCGGTCTCCCCCCTCGCGCTGGACATGGAACACGGTTTCCACGACCGCTTTTCGTTGACCGTCGGCCACGAGCCGCTTGATGTATTCCGGAAGGCCGCCGGGGTTGCTCAGCTCAAAGGTCTCTCCCTTGACCTCGTCGCGGAAGGTAATTTTCAGGCCACGATGAATGAACGACATGTCTTCCAGGTGTGCCCGAATCGTTTCGGCGACGAACTGGGTGCGCGGAAAGATCTTTTCGTCCGGTCGAAAGAAGATGCTGGTACCGTGGCCGCGGTACGGTCCGACCTTCTTGACAGGCCCGGCGGGAATGCCGCGTCGGTATTCTTGTTCGTACTCGAAACCGTCGCGCCTCACGGTGGCGGTAAGTTCTTTGGACAAGGCGTTGACGACCGAGGCGCCGACGCCATGCAGGCCGCCGGAGTGTAGGTAATTGGCGTCGGAGAATTTTCCGCCGGCGTGAAGGGTGGTCAGAATGAGTTCGAGGGCGGACTTTTTGTGTTTCTTGTGCACGTCGACGGGAATCCCGCGACCGTTGTCGGTGATGGTTGCCGATCGGCCGTCCTTGTGCAAAACGACCTTCAGTTCGTTGGCGTGGCCATTGAGATATTCGTCGACACAGTTGTCGACGATTTCCCAGAGGAGGTGATGGAGTCCGCGAGAATCGGTCCCGCCGATGTACATGGCCGGGCGTTTTCGCACCGGTTCCAAGCCTTCCAGAACCTCGATGTCCTTGGCGGTATAGGTGCTCATCCTTGCTCGCAGGCTCCTTTCCATCGGCGAAAGACCGGGAAATCCGTTCACGCAACAGCGTACCGCTCCCGTGAACGTTTTCAAGCCAAGGCGCGTCTCGTCAAGGGACTCGCGACTCATACAATGACGCTTGACCCGGTAATTGCCGTTCAGAAAAGTGAAGATGGGGGGCCGGCACGAAGCCCGTTGCGATCCACCCGCGTGGCTCGCAAGTTCGCTGCTCGCAAGGGGCTTGGCCCAAAGACGCGCCAAGCGACCGGTGCATTTCCCACGCGGCTGCTTTTCGGATGCACAAGAAGGAGAATAAGACGACGATGATGAAGTACCGCCTGGTCACTCCTGGGCCCGCGATGGTACCCGCGGAAACGCTTCTTGAGCTCGCCAAGCCGGTCCGACATCACCGGACCGCGGAGAACAAGGCCCTTGTCGCCGAAGCCATGGACCTTCTCAAGAGGGTCATGATGACTTCCAATGACGTCGTGCTGCTGACCAGTTCCGGCACCGGCGCCATGGAGACCGCGGTCGCGAATTTCATCAAGCCGGGGGATACGGCGATCGCGATCGTCGCGGGTAAATGGGGCGAACGCTGGGCGGAACTCTGCAAGTCGTTCGGGGCTAATCTGGTCACGTTGTCGGCGGAGTATGGGAAGGTGGTGACGCCGGACCAACTGGCCGCCGCCCTCAAGCAACATCCGAACACCGTCGCCGTCTACGGTACTCTCTGCGACACGTCGACGGCGGTGGCTCACGATATCGAGGCGATGGGGAAGATCGTCGCCGCGACGCCGGCATTGTTCGCGGTCGATGGGATAAGCGGGCTCGGCGCCATGGAGTGCCGAACTGACGACTGGCACATCGATCTCATGGTTACCGGCTCGCAGAAGGCGCTCATGTTGCCACCAGGTCTTGCGTACCTCGCGGTCAGCGCCAAGGCGAAGAAGGTTCTCGAATCCAACCCCACGCCCCCGACCTACTACTTCAATCTGAAACAATACCTGAAGTCGGCGGCGGCCAAAGACACGCCGTACACTCCCGCACACACGCTCATCGCGGCTCAGGTACAGAGTCTTCGACTCATGCTTGAAGAGGGGTTGGAGAAGGTCTGGGCCAACTCGACCATGATGTCGCGGGCGTTGCTTAAGGCCGTGGAGGCGCTCGGTCTCAAGTCGCTGGCGGAGAGGCCGGCGACGGCGCTTACCGCGGTACTCGCTCCCTCAGGGATCGATGCCGAAGCGTGGGCCAAGTTGCTCGAAAAGAAGTATCAGGTCAAGGTCGCTGGCGGGCAAGGGAGCCTGAAGGGGAAGATCATTCGCATTGCCCACATGGGTTACGTCGATCCCCTCGACCTGTTGGGTATTGTCGCGGCTATGGAATGGTCCCTGAAAGAGTTGGGACATCCGGTGGAATTGGGCAAGGCCGTCGCCATCGCCACGAAAAGTTTAGGCGAGGATCTGGCCAAGGGTTGAGGTACCGGCGAACCGATTCGTTTCGGCAAGGAGGTCGGGAGGAGTCGGTTTTCCGTTGGAATCGCCAATTCCATGTCTCATGGAATCTACAAATGGCGCCTTCCGGCAAGGGATGACGGTGGGGCCAGTTTCAGGGACGGTGAGAAGGGGAATCATGCATCGCGTACTCGTTTGCGACCCGCTTGCGCCGGAAGGATTGGCGATCCTCGAACGGACCAGCGGCATTGACGTGGATAACCGGAATGGCTTAAAGGGGGACGCGCTTCGGGCCGCGCTCGCGGAAAGCGATGGCTGCATCATTCGAAGCGGCACCACCCTCACTTCGGACCTGCTCAGAGGGCAAAGTCGCCTCAAGGTGATCGTCCGGGCGGGTGTCGGCGTGGATAACATCGACGTGGACGCAGCGACCCGTGAGGGGATCGTCGTGAGGAACACGCCGGGTGGGAACACCATCAGCACGGCGGAACAGACGATCGCGTTGCTCTTTGCGGTCTTCCGGCACGTCCCGGCGGCGGACGCCAGCATGCGCGCCGGCAAGTGGGATCGAAAGACCTTTGTTGGGACGCAACTGGCCGGCAAGACGATCGGCGTGATCGGCCTCGGGCGGGTGGGGCTAGCGGTCGCCAAACGCGCGATCGGTCTGGAGATGAAAGTTCTCGGTTACGATCCCTTCCTTTCTTCCGAAAGAGCCGCCGAGTTGGGGATCGAGAGCGTTCCCAACCTCGCCGACATCTACCCTCGAGTCGACGTGCTTACCGTGCATGTTCCGATGACTGAAGAGACCCGCGGATTGATCGGCGAAAAAGAGATCGCCGCCATGCGCAAAGGGTCCTACATTTTGAATTGCGCGCGCGGCGGAATCGTGGATGAGGCAGCGTTGTACGCGGGCCTGAAGTCGGGGAAGATCGCGGGCGCCGGACTGGACGTCTTTTCCGAAGAGCCGCCGACGAACTCGCCGTTGCTCGCGCTTCCCAATGTGGTGGTCACGCCACACCTGGGGGCGTCGACGGCGGAAGCACAACTCAACGTGGCAATCGAGGCAGCCCAATTGCTGTCCGATTTCTTCACGAACGGCAACGTCCGGTTCGCGGTCAACATGGGCTCGATCGATCCCGCGGAACTTGCGGATCTTCGCCGCCATCTCGATATCGCCCATCGCCTCGGATTGATCCAGGCGCAGATGGTCAAGGGAACGATCAAGCGGGCAACCGTGGCGTTCATGGGAGAGGCGGCTCGCAAGAACACCAAGCTCATCTCCGCGAGCTTTGCCATGGGTTTGCTCGAACGCCGACTCGAAGAGGAAGTGAATCTCGTCAATGCCATGATGCTGGCACGCGAGCGAGGAATTCAAATCAGCGAGCACATCAGTTCGGAACCGAGTGACTTTAGCACTTTGATTCGGACCGAGGTCGAGACGGATCAAGAGACCTTCGTCGCATCCGGCACCACGCGGGGCACGCTATATAACCGCCTGGTTCGATTGGGTCCGTATCGGCTAGATACGTTCATGGACGGCACGATGCTGATCTATACCCACGAGGACAAACCGGGCCTCATCGGGTTTGTCGGCACGGCGTTCGGCAAGCACGGGGTGAACATCGCGCAGATGACGGTCGGTCGCAAGCAACCGGGGGGAGACGCGATCGGCGTGCTGGCGCTCGATAGCGAACCGCCGGAAGCCGCGCTCGCCGAGATCCGTTCCGATCCGCGCATCTCGTCGGTGCAAGTAGTCAAGCTCCCTCCTTTCGGCCAAGTACCCAAGGGGATCGGCTAAGGGACGATGAACTTCTATTTCCTGGTCGTGCTGGCCTTTGCCCTCGGATTCGAGCCGAGACCACTCGAAGAGCCGGCACGCGAGGGGATGCGTCTCTTGGCCGTGGGAATGGGAACTCTATTTCTCCTTTTCTCCGCCAAGGGGATTGCCGTTTGGGCGATTTCCCGTCTTCGCCGCGATTTCTCTGATCGGCTGCGCATCATTACTCGTTTTCATCGCCTGCGACGCTTGCACGGATTGCTTGCCGTTGTCGTCTTCGGCGTGATGATCTTTTTCTGCGATTGGAATAGCCTGGTTCTTTACCATTGGCGACTGCGCGGCTGGCCGATCGTCGATGAATTGGCCATCATCGCACCCTATTTGTTCGCGGAAGTCGTCGCCATTCTCTGTTTTCAATCCGTGGACGAGACCATCGCGGAACAGTTCGCGGCCCAGGGAAGGCGACCCAGACATCATTGGAGCCGGCGCGAATATCTGAGTTTCCAGTTCCGAACGCAGTACGGTGTTTGGCTGGCGGCCTCCCTGCTCTTGACCTCAAGCAGAATCGTGTTCGCATTTTTCTGTCCGTCGTGGGCAAGTTCTCCCACGATCGCGCCCATTCAAACCGGCGTGACTTCGATCGTCGTACTCCTCCTTGCGCCGGTGATCCTTCGCCTCGTCTGGCGCGCCGACCCGCTCCCCGTGGGTCCACTCAGGAATCTGCTCATTCACTTGAGTCACAAACTTCGATTCCTGTGTGACGACATTTTGGTCTGGCGGACGCATGGGGGCATTGCCAACGCCGCCATCTCGGGAATGATTCCGCGCATTCGCTACGTCATGCTCAGCGACGCTTTGCTCGAACAACTATCTCCCGAGGAGATCGTCTCAGTCTACGGCCATGAAGTCGGACACGTGCGACATCATCATTTGAGTTACTATTTTGCCTTCATCGTCGGCAGCATGTTGTTCGTGGTCCTGCTTTCGGCGTGCATCGAGGGTTGGATCCAGGCGACGGTAGAGCCGGCGACCTGGGAATGGTTCGATTCGTATCGAGAGTACGCGCCGATCGAGATCCTGCTACTGATCCCGTATTTCACGTTTGTGTTCGGCTATTTGTCTCGTCGATTCGAACGGCAGGCGGATCTGTTCGGGAGTCGGACGGTTTCCCAGGCATTGCTCGACATCGTCGGACCCTCCGTGGCCTTGGAGAACCCCTATGCGATCAACCCCAATTCCGCCGGCACGCCCGTCGCCGTGAGCGTCGGCAAAGCCGGCGAGCCTCCCGTGATACCGGCCGGCGTTCGCGTCTTTGTTCAAGCCTTGGAACGAGTGGCGGAACTCAATGGGGTGACGCCTAATCTCTGGAGTTGGCGCCATGGCAGTATCGCGCAGCGGATCGAATTCCTCGAGCAGGTCGGCCGGGAACCGTCGCTCGGCGATCGCTTTGACTCCTCCATGCGAAAGCTTCGATGGGGGTTGGCGTTGGCGCTCGCCGCCGGCATCACGGTGCTCGCTTTTTTAACGCCTGTTTAGAGGGATCAGAAAGCAAGAATATGCCTTCGGTCCGCATTCCGCCGCATCGTTTGCCCCTCCTGGTGACTGGCATTACGGGCGTCGCGGGTTACAACGCGCTCGAATACTTCCAGGAACGTTATCCTGGCCAGGTCGTCGGTATTCGTCCGCATCAGACCTTTCGCTTCAAGGGAGAGGGGGTATACGCCATGGATGCCTCCGATCGGGACGGGTTAATCGAACTCTTCGCGGCCCATCAGTTCAAGTCCGTCCTCAATTGCGCTGGGAATTGCGCCCTCAAGGCGTGTGAGCTTAACGAACCGATGGCGCGCCGGCTCAACGTCGAAAGCGCGGAAGCAATTACCCACTGCGCGAGTCACCATGGCGCCCGAATGGTGCATCTCTCCTCGGACCTGGTGTTTTCCGGCAAGGGGCATGGAGAGTATGTTGAAACCGATCAGCCCGATCCGGTGACCGTTTATGGCAAGACGATGGCGGAAGGGGAAATCGTGGTCCGCGATCGAGTCCCCGGTGCCGTGGTTCTGCGCATTTCGCTTCCGATGGGCAAGAGTTTTAACCGACACGCGGGGGCGATCGACTGGATCGAGTCGCGGTTTCGCGCGGGGCGCCCGGCAACCCTATACTTCGACGAGGTCCGATCGTGCACTTACACCGACGACCTTAATCACGTGTTCGAGCACTTCCTCGCGGCCGATGCCGACGGCATTTTTCATCTCGGCGGACCACAGCCCAGGTCGCTGTATCAGATCGCCCAAATCGTCAATCGTGTCGGCGGGTTCGACCCCAATTTGTTGCACGGCTGCCTGCGCCATGAAGCTGGTCCCATCCCACCGCGCGCGGGCAACGTGAGCATGAACAGCGGCAGAACTCGTCGCGGCTCGCGGCCATCAACCCTTTCACGCCTGGCCGTTGGATGGAGAACTCGTGCCCCTCCGCGCATGATTGGCATTTCACGCGTCCCAGCCACCAGGAGCATTCCCGCCGGCAGATCGTCAGAAAGCTTTACCAATGCCACCCCGGCGTTCACTCAGCCGATCCTAATGCGAAATCGCCGTTTGCTCTGGTGTCAGCAGAGACGTGAACCTGGGTGGATCTCACGGAGCACGAATCGCCGAAGGGCGAGTAATGACAACAAGTTGACAGTCTTGACGACGATGAGCCAGTTTGGCAACGAATGGGCTTCGCGAAAGTCCGTCCACGCAAAGGTCACGAACAGAACCGCGTAGAGGATTTCGATGCGAGACTTGCCCGTAGAGTGAAGCGATGGAGGACGAACGCCGCCACCAGTAACCAGGCAAATCCTTCCAGAAGATTGAAATTGTGATAGGCCAAGGAATGGTAGTATTCCGCCGAACTCCGGCGGATGGGTTCATGGCTCCACCAGACGTGGTTCCATCGGTACAGTCGCTCGGCATGTCCATCACCCCAAAGATGGCGGTTGATGCGAAACGCCGAGGAGGCCTTGAAAATCCCCAGCGTCATGCTGTATTACGCCAGCCGAATGCCCGATCGAAGAGTCGCGAACGTCCGGTCGATTAGAGATCATGTGACGCAATCGAGCCATGGATTACTCGATGTGGCCGATTTCGGATCCCGCGCGGGTGGCGGCGGGCGCGCCAGACGGTGGGACTGATCCCTTGGTCGACGAAATGGACGGAACTGTCGGCAAAGAGGACGTGCACGCCGCCGGGATGCCGGCCATTACGGGCCGCCCGCCAGCCAAAGGCGGAAACCGGGTCTTGATGTCTTCTGAAGGAAACGCCCGCGAACCGATGCAGTCGATCTTCGAATCGTTGGGGCTCAGATAGTGATTGTAAAGCGAGCAGCGGTATTCTCCACTCGCCCAAAAGAATCCGCGGCGATTCGAGATGTTCCATCCCTGGGGCGATCGGCAGCGGGCCTCCGTGAGAGTGGCCGTGGTGCCGACGAGGAGAGGAGTGGCATAGTCGGTTTGCGGATTGACCAGATCCCTGTCGGCGAGCGTCATGGACTCCTTGCCGGTTCCGATCAGCTTTCCGAAACCAACACCGTATGGCTCGTGCCGTCGATAATGTCCTTGATGCGCGTACGTGAGTTGACGTAAAAGATGCCGTCGGTTTCAAAGGGAGTTCCGCCTCCGTTTCCCGTCCCCGCGCAGATGACGTAGTTGGTCAGGCCGTAGTTCGTTCCCCCGTTGTCGGAGACGGGAAAGGGTTCGATGTCGGACGGGCACAGGAAAATCGACAATCTCGTCGCGACCGCGGTCGAGACTTCCGGATTGAGTCTCGTGTTGCGGTACATCGGTGTATTGAAATCGATGAGGTCGTGCGCCCGTTCCTCCCCGAGATAGGGAGTGATATGCGCGAGCGCGGACCAACGATAAAAGTTGTGCGGAGTGGTGGCGACGAGAGGGTCGGGCTTCGAGTCCGCGCCGACGGGAAAATGGCCGAACGTGGCGTAGTGATTGTTGAACGCAATGCCCAGTTCTCGAAGCTTCGAGGAACACCTCGCGTTCTTCGCGCGGCCTCCCGGCTGGATTGGACGGCGGGGAGAAGCAACGCCGCGAGCAGCCCGATGATCGCGATGACGACGAGGAGCTCGATGAGCGTGAAACCATCGCGGATTCGAGGAATGCCGGCGTTCAAGGTAACGTCTTCGCCGGAAAACGAGCCGCGTGCGGAACCGGGTAGGGTCGAATATCGCGTTCCATTGCCACGAAAAGGCGGTTCCATGCTTTCGAGCCCACGCGGGATTCAACGGTCACGGGCGACCCGCCCTCGCCGCCTGTTGAGAAATCCCCGGCTCGCCGGGATTGGATTGTTCAACAGGCCCCTAAGTCACCCAGGAACCTCCTCGCGAGGTGTCCTGGGATTGGGACCGATCGCCCTTCCTTTGCGCGGTAGCCGAACCGTCGTCCGCCTTGAGACCAGAAGCCTTTTCAAGCCAGTTTAGTTCGCCGATTTTCGACGCCGTCGGAGCCACGCACCACAGCCTAGCATACCAGCCACGCCGCAGAGAACAACCGAGGAGGCTTCTGGAACGGTGGCAACCAGTATTTGGCCCGAGATTCCCATGGGAATGAAGTTGCCGTCTCCATCCGTGAGGAAGGCGAAGGGAGTGACGTTCTCGCCATCGTATTTATAAACGCCGAATCCCCCAGCGCTGAGTAGATACAGATCGTCTCCCACCCAGACGTTGTCCGTGGGGAAGAAGAACGGGATTTCGAGGAACGGGACCGGATCCAGCGGCGCGCCGGTGATGCCGTCGTAGCGAATGACTTTGTTGTTGTTGACGCTGGAAACGTAGAGGTTGCCATCGGGTCCGTAAGTGAGTCCCGCGGGGAAATCGAGTCCGCCGCTCGCCGCCGTGACGAACGTGTCGTGATATTCACCCGTGAGGGCGTCGAAACGCTGTACTTCACTGGAAAACAAGCTGCTCACGTAGAGGTAGTCGCCATGGAAGAGCATGTTCGTGGGGGAAATCAGGCTGCCGTTGCTGGTGAACGCTCCCAGATTGTTGCCAGTGGCGAGGTCGAAACGAAAAACATTAGATCCCGCGAAATCCGAAGTGAGCAGATCACCGGACGCCGTGAACTGAATATCCGACGGGGCAAATCCGGTGTTCGCGAATGTGCTGAGCTGGCCCGTCCCAAAATCGTATTTTTGGATTACGCCGCTCCCTTGGTTGGCAATGTAGAGATTGCCGTCGGGACCGACCCGCATTCCCACCGGTCCGTTTAGTCCATCGCTGGGACCGAGCAAGTTGCCCAGAAATTCACCGGTCGTCTCGCTGAAACGATAGATGGTGTTGTTCTCCGTGCCGCTGACGAGGAAGTCGGCGGAAGCGGGGAAAGCGCTAATTGCCGTCAACAGCAGAACGGCGGCAGCGGACCAGGGGAATCGAATATGCATCTCAGGTTCCTCTTACTTGTGGGACACGATATTTCAAAAGCAGGCGATTAGACGCGGCGGCTGGAGCGGAAGTCCGTCGTACCTTGCCGCGAATCCTTCTTGTTCACGACGAGGTCCTCGCCGGAGTACCAACGGGGAGTCATGTGGTCCGATCTTTTCGGCGCCACGCGACAATTCCCGCCAAGCCAACCAAGGTGGAAATCATGGCGAGAGAGGACGCTTCTGGCACGACGGCGACGTAACCTGCCGTGATGTTGTCGAGAAGGATGCCGTCGTAGTCAAAAGACTCACGGACGGTGATCTTGTCGAATGGATCGGTGTCGGTCACGCCGAAGAACAAGGCGTTAGTGCCGCTCCGGTTGGGACCGAGAGGAGGTAGCGAAAACGATTTACTCGTTCCGAGAACCGTGTTCTCGAAGATGAACGTAATCGTGTTGGCCTGGGCATCGCTCCCCGCGTTCGAAATGTAGGTGCCGAACGCCGTGATGGGCGTGTTGAAGGTGAAGGTGTCATCGACGGCGGCGCCCCCCGGCGAGCCGGGGCCGGCGTCGTAGAGGATTTTGCTGCCGCTGACGGCATAGAGGGAGATGCTGGCGACGAAGTTAAAATCCGTCTGCGCGGTGATGCCCGTGCTGCCGAAGCTCAACGTCGGGTCCGGAGATAAGTGACCGTAGCTTTCGAGGGTGTCAACGCCATAATCGCTAAGCGTCGCGGTGAAGGCGTTGAATGCCGCGGTCGAATTCGCCAGCGTTCCGCGCGGATCGTCGTAACCCGAATAGATCACGAACGCCGCCTTGGAAGGCGTGCCCCACGTCAGGCCGGCCAAGGAGAGCAGGGCATAAGAAAAAGCTGGGAATAACGATCGCTTCAACTGCGTTCTCCAATCCCTGGAAAGGGGAGGTTCATCCCGGTCGGAGGGATTAAACATGTTCGAAGTTTTCGAGCATCAGGCGGATTTTAAACGATCGTGCGCCATGTCAAGCGGTTTGCGTGAATTGGTGTAAGTGGAGTTTTT
>JAXMAQ010000074.1:0-31692 GCA_046350335.1 Planctomycetota bacterium | reverse complement strand
AGGTGAACGAGTTGGCCAAGATGATCGGTATCGGTTCGTAAGGCGAACTTGCCGGTCCAACCTGCCGGTCCCGAATCGATCGGCACGCGAAACTTTGGATTGCTACACCTTGAGGACGCACCTTGGAACGAACCGGGGTGCGTCCTTTTTTCTTGTGGGTGGGGGAACCGTTCGATGGATCGATCGGGAAAAACACGGCGTGGGGTCCGTTTGGCCGCGGCTCTTTGCGGCTGCGCGTTTCTGTGGATGCCCACGGGATGTCAGCTGCTCCCCAAGAATGAAGTCGAGCGGTCCCGCGAGGTGACGAAAGACCTCAGGCTTCAATTGGACGCTGCCGAATCGCGCGTCGCCAAGATCGAGCAGGAGAATGGCAAGCTGCGCCAAGAGGCGGAGGTCGCTCAGCGTCAGGCGGAAGGGCAACAGGACGTCGTCGGCATTCTCGAAAAGCGCGTCGCCAACCTACGCCGAGAAAACGATCTTTTGCACGAGGAAATGACCGGCGTCGTCATGAAGGCTTCCGCGGAACGTCCCGCGTCGCCGATCCGCACCAGCGTCGCCAGCGCGGGCTATATCCATTTCGAGTTGCCCGGCGACCTCGAACGCCAACTCCAAGCTTTCGCCAAACGGTATCAGGGCGCCGCGTTCGATCCGGTCGACAAGGTGATCCGGATGCAAAGCGATTATGTGTTTCGCGACGGTGGCGACAGGCTCCGTTCGGACGCCCAAGGGGCGATGCGCGAACTCGCGCAGATTTTCAACAGCCGGGCCGCCAATCGTTTGAATTTCTTGGTCGTCGGACACACGGCCCAGGGATCGAGTCTCGATCGCGATCTCTTGATTCAGCATCCCACCGATTGGCACTTGGCGGCTCACCAGGCCATTGCCATCGAACAGTATCTGGAGGAAAGCGGCGTGTCTCCGACGAGGATGGGCATCATCAGCTATTCGAATCAGCAACCGCTCGTCGATGGCCGAGATGACGTCGCGAAGCGGAAGAATGCGCGCGTCGAAATCTTCGTGCTGCCTCCCGATCCCCCCGCCGAGCTGCCTCCGCCCAACCGCCCGGTGAACAGCACCCCTTCGTCCGATACTCCTCGGGTCGAACCGCTCCAGCCTCCCCGCGCCGCAACCAATTGATCGCGTTTCAGCGAATTGCATCTCACATTCCAGTATCGGCCCAGCCGTGATGAGTGGGGAACCGGCCGGAACGTGAGGTCATGAAGGTTTTAGTCACCGTTTGAACCGACGGAGAAGAGCTTGGCGGCGGTCATGCGGAAGCTAACGTAGAGCGTTTGTCCCTTGAGATCCTTCAAGTCCGCGCGATGCCGCCATTGGACGGGAAAGGCGGTTTCGTTTCCCACCAGGGGATCGCAGTCGGCGAAGGTTCGGCCGGGAATGGGCTGAAATTGGTCGTCGCGGAGTTCGGCTTCGATCTTTCCGGTCCGGTCCGTCAGAAAATTGAGGAGGATTTGGCTGCCGAGCAATCGAGCGGGCGCGAGCGTGAATTCCCCCTGTTCGACGGCCTCGATGGCGACCAGTCGGTCGGCTTGCCAGCCCGCGGCGAAATGTTTGCTGCCGCCAAAACGGTGGCGGGGAAACTTGTGCGGCGTCCGATGCACGTCATGGAAGAAGAGCATCCTGCCGTCCGGCGTCTTCACCAAGCCGGGGAAGGCCGCGACGAAGCCGGACTCCTCCCGTACCTGTGCGTTCGGAGCGATGACCGGCGGGCCGGGGGGAAAATGGAAGGAATGGCCATCCCGACTGATGGCGAGCCGGATTTCCGATCGATCGTTGGCGCGGTCGTAAACCGTGCAAAGCATCGTTTGAAGCTTCGCGGTGCCTGGATAGTGGGCGAAAGCGGTCGCGTAGTAGTCCGTCGACGGGGACTCGTCCGGGCCAGGGACCAGAATGTTCTTCGGCAGCGGCCAATGGTTGAAGTCGCTCGTTTCCGAAAAGCCGACCGTCCGCCGATTGTGTTGGTAAAGGCGAGTATACATCCGGTAAACGCGATGAATCGGGTCAAAAGTGGCCACGGTCAACGTGTCCGCGTCATGAAGTAAAATCGGTTCCGGCAGGACGCGCCAACCGACCCCATCCCTGGAGACGGCGCCGAAGAGCACGGTGCTCCCCGGGCCCGTCATCGCGCTGATTTCTCGATGGGTTTGGCGGGCATGGCTGTCGGTATGGTCCTTGAGGTGGGCGAGAAACGTGCATTTGTATCGTTCGTTTTTATCCGCCGAGGGATCGACGAAGAACGCGCCGGCGTAGCCCAATTTCGCTTCCTCGGGATTCCGTAGCGGGGAATGGGCGAGCTCTTCGCGATTGAGCACGCCAAGGATATTCGTTCGAGGATGTCCGGCTTGCGGGACCGCCGAGGTCATGGGGCGATCCCAGGTCTTGAAGTCGCTCGACTCGGCGAAGGCGAAAAAACCCTTCGAGCGGTACCAGAGTTTGTACTTTCGCTCTTGTTCGTCGAAGAGGAGCGTGTGAACGGTACAATTCTCCTCCCAGGGGAACTCTGGAGCAAACAATTCCGTGGCGAACGTTCCTCCTTTCGTCGCGGGCTGCGCGCGAAGGCGAACGCCGAAGGGGACGCATCGTCGCATGGCCAAAACGTCTAGGGGATCCTCGATGTCGTGTGCGTCGTTGAGGG
The DNA here is from genome assembly GCA_046350335.1 of Planctomycetota bacterium. Classification (GTDB taxonomy): domain Bacteria; phylum Planctomycetota; class Planctomycetia; order Kolteriales; family Kolteriaceae; genus JAXMAQ01. Next base: position 29,039 of record JAXMAQ010000074.1, on the reverse strand, counting down.
GAAGTTTCCGCTTCGTTTTCCGGTCGACGTAATCGACGTGTCCCGCGAGGACGTAACCCCAGTCCACCATTGGCAACGGCGTACTGCTCAGTTCCACGGTTACCGCTTGATTCTCGACGATGAAATGAGACGGCCGTTCGAAGGGGATACCCGCCGCATCATCCCCGTGGGAATCCGCGGAGAGCGCAACGACGGAAAGCAAGGCCGCGAACGCGATGGGTCGACGAACCTTCCGGAGATATTGACGCTGCATGAACGGACCCTCGAGAGAATAACCCGCTTTTCGCGTGGCGGGGCTTTTCGGATCGTAGCGTCATGCGGCCGCGCGGGCGACTCGATTCTCCCCTCGGCCGCGAGAAACCTTGGCTCACGCCAAAGTCAAGCGATCTCCGACCGAGCGTCGCCAGTCCATTGCCTTCCCACGCGGCCGGTAATTGTTAATTCGCCTATTGGGTCCTAGCTTCTATTACTCGCGATACGGATCGTGCGTCAGCCTCGTTTTGCAGGCATTAAAGAGGCGGCGATGTCGAGGAGTTCCCGGCGATCCATCTCCGCGTAGAGGGAGACGTGGGTTCCCTCGCGCTCCAGGGTGACAACCTTCAGTCCCCCGCCGTCCCCGGGGTCCGACACTTTCATGGCCTGATCGGAATGCAAGATCGACTCCCATTCGAGTCGTCCGAGATCGGGATCGGGTACATCGCTTTGCGCCATCCAGAAAACTCGGTCCCCGCTGCTCGAGAGTAGGAGTTGAGAACGATGGGAACCTTTCCTTGGTGGATGAAAGCGGAAGGTAAACGAGGCGGGTTTATCCCACGGCATTTTGGTTGGCAACAGTATGGGAAATGGCATGCGCGCGATGGCGTCATCGAGCGTTAATGTTTCCATGATTGGTTTAGGAGTAGACACCGACTCCGAGGCCAGAGGCTGATAAGTAAACCGGCTTTCATCGATTTCGCCGTCATAAACAAGACTCATGACTTCATGACGTTCGAAAGCTTTTCCGCTCTTTCTGCCTTCGATGAGCAAAAGGGTTCCTCGAAGTAGGTCGCCGTGCATCAGGTATTCGTCGGCGCCATGAGGTAGCCAATGCGGCCAGATCCGGGCCCCGGCTCGGGGAATGGCTCGGAAACGGGCGCATTGCTGGTCCGCGGTGGTTACGTTATCCAAGTATTCCAGTTTCAGACTGACGAGAAATTCGCGGATCTGTCGGCCGTCGAAATGCCGATCGAGTTCGATGCCGCCGGGCGCGGGGGCGGGGCTACCCCTTATTTCCTTTCGTTCGTCCGTTTCGATCTCGCCCGATTTGTTTCGAAACCAATATCGAGTGTCCGTCGAAATGAAGAATGTGCTTGAGCCGTCCTGGGGTTCGATCGGTTCGAGTCGCCATCGGGCCGGAGAACGGATCCAGAACGAATAGTTCGTTTGTTTTTCGGAGGAAGCAGCGGGTGGAGGATTTTTCCCCACGCGGCCGACCCTGCCAGCGGTGTCACTGGCTCCACGTCTAAAGGACACGTCTTGCCAATGCCGGAGCGTTCCCTGAGCCGTTTCGAACGGCTCGGGCTTGCAGAAAAGCGCTTCGAGAAAGGTGCCGAGCGGGCTCATGTTCGGACTCCTCAATTGGCCGCACGTCAAAGCGAAAAGTTTGATCGATTGGCGATCCGACGGATCCTCGAAAACGATGCGATCGTCGGACGCTTGTCGCGTGTTCAGATCACATAGTTATCGATGGACTCCGCGATCAGCCTAAGGACCGTCCGACCATGTCGCTCGATTAGAAGTTGAGTTGGGGTAAATGTCCAATCGATAGGCGCGTGAATCTCTGACTGGTCATCTTCCCATGGATACTCACAGTTGTCAGGTCGCTTTCCTCCTCGCTTTACCGCCGGCGCTAGCATTTCCAATTCATGGGACAGTTTCTTGGAATAGTCCAACGCTGCCCGCGCGGCCTTGCCTTTGTAGTTGACTGTCGTGGCTCGTTCTCGAAGTACAACGGGAAGATGTTTTGCGATAACCGCATGCGACATTTGCAGATTGTTCGGGGCAGTTTTTCCACCAAATAGATGGGCTTTGACAAGCTTTTCACACGCCATCTGTAGGAATTGGAGACGATGGCATTCGGGAATGGCTGGATCTAGGAATTGGATTCTCTGAAAGGTGTTGAAATCCGCCTTTGCTTGGCGCGCGTAGGCCTGCCTCCACTCGGCATTAGTCGCCATTGGCGGGGTCCTTTTGGTATTCATTGCCGATTCGCCAGCCGTTGGGCAACTCCAATTGATTGGCGATGATCTTTTGGAATTCGTCGGGAGTGATTTCAAGGATTGCGGACGGATAATGGATGCCGCTGCCCGGAACCGCGCTGAAGTATAAGGGCGTTAACGGGCCCACGCTCGGCGGCGCATCGGCATTGATTTCGAGAAACTTCAGCGGGACATCCGTGGGATTCTCCGAGTTGGGATCGTCGACCAGTTCGAAGATTCGCGTGATCCCCGGCTCGACGTTGAAGTGCGTATTCACGATTCTTTTCGCGACTTCTTCTTTGCTTGCCATCACGTCGACGACTCCTCATCGCCATGAAAACAGTTGTTGTCCATCGTTTATTTTACGGTTCGCGGAACGTACTCGTTCGACTTGGCTCGACGGAGAGTGGCGTCTCTCCATGATAGTCGTCAATGGTTGACGCCGCAACGTTGTCGGCGGCTGTGTCACGTGGAGATAATTCCGTGCGGAAAAGTAGTACCGGCACCCGGCGAGCTTTACGACAAAACGTTCCAACGGACCGGGCAGGGCAAAACTCTTGAGTACTCAATACTTTCGGGTATTCAACGGGTTCATCGTCCCTGGCTATCGGAATACCAGGCGCGGAGGTCGCGGTCGAAGGCGCGGTAGGCGTGTGCCAGCATCGTGATGCTAAGGGCGAAGGTGGCGAGAATTGAAAGGGCGACGAGGCCCGAGGAGGCGACGGAAGGGGTCGAGTGATTGGTGGCGAAAAAGACCTGGCCTGGGGGCAAGAACGTCGCGAGAACCGTATGGTTGCTCGCGGCGAGGCCCCAGGTTCCGAGCGGGAGGACGAGGCTCAAGAGCAAGCCGGTCGTGGTGCCCCCCGAACTCTTGGCAAGGAAGCGAAAGCCGGCGGCGAAGTAAAAAAGAACCAAACTTCCCCCCGCGAGAATCGCGAGAACGAGGTCGGTGAGGGAGAAGCGACCGGCGTAGTATCCCGCCAGCCAGAGGACCAAGGCGGAGAGAAAGTAACCTCGGCCTCGGCTCCAGGCCGCCGACCAAGAGGCGTGGAGATAGTCCTTAACGTTGAGCTGCGTCATTAACAATACTTCGAGCCGTTTCTGACGATCCGGAATGTTGCTCTCCCAGAGTCCGAATTGATAGGCCGCGGGAACGGCGGCGAGCACGACAAGGCCAGCCGTGAGCCCCGGCACGCCCCCCATCATCTCAAAAACGGTGAAGATGCTGGTTCCCAACCATGCCGGCCAGTTTGGTCCCGCGATCAAAAAAAGAGCATAGAGAGACGATGCCCCCGCCGCCAGATAGAGGTTGATGCGCCCCGAGTATTCATGGACTCTGCGAACGGCCCACCAGCCAAGGGGACGGTCTGCGATGACCCCGCGGTTCTCCCCCGCGATGGCGACGGCAGGTTGATAATGCCGTTCCACGTAATGAGGCTTTAGTCGATACGCCGCCCGGAAGACGAAGAGAATCGCCAGGCCAATGCCAACGGTTCCCGAGACCGCCATTCTGCTCACAAGGCCTTCTTCATTCCCGATGCCGACGCGGTGCGCGAGCGCGAAGGGATTGTTGGCGTTGGTATAGAGCATGCCGTCGCGAACGAGAGAACCCATGCCGAGCGGGACTCGATCGAGGACGCGAAACGTATGCTCCCCGGCGAGCCCGCCGACGATTAGGTAAAGGAGTAGTCCAACGAGGCTGAATTTCTCTCCCCACTGCCGCAGGCGCAACGGTTCGTAGGCCCACCAGACGAGTCCCAGTCCGACGACGAGCCCCCAACTGTAGGCGTTGAGGAAGAGTGTTGCCGCCACCGTGGGCTCAATCCAGTCGAGGCCGACCATGCCGACGAGGATCGGAAGTCCCGACAAAGATACGAAGGTGTAAAGGGTGACCCCCACGAACTCTTCTCCAAGCATGGCGCGGCGGGGAGAAAGGGAGGTGACCAGGAGCAGCTCCAAAGCTTTACTCTTGGGCCATTGCGTGAGTCGCCAGCCGAGAAGGAGCGCACCTTCGATGACGGAGAGCAGAACCATGGCAATGCCGACGACGCCTGGCAAGCGACGATTTTCCATCCAGGCGCATGCGAGCACCACTCCCGCCAGGGAAAGGACGTGGATGGCGAGGAACTGGCGAAAACCGGTTTGGCGAGTCGGGGACCTGCCCGCCATTTCAAAAAAAGGGTCCATGAAAGCTCGAATCCGTGAGAAATTGGGAACATGCGCTTCGCCAAGGGAATTGTAGGTCACGTTCCGCGTTGGTGCCCGACCGACATAAACGGATAAGATGAACGGAGATACTGGCGAAAGAATCGGGACGTTAACCCGTTCGAGGGGGAAGGGTTGTCGAACAGACGGAATAGGTCTTGGACTCACTGGCTGGGGGCTCTCGGCGTGCTTATCGGTTCCGCTGCCTACTTCCACCATGGATTGGAAGAGGAGCCGTTCTTCGCCGATGAGTCCGCGGACATTGCGCAGACCTATTATTACCGGCTCGCGAAGAGTGGGGATTGGAACCATTCCGACTGGATCCATCCCGCCGCCTACGATCATCTCCCGGTTTTCAAGTATCTCATCGGGGGGTATTTGGACCTGGCGGGATATGGAGAAAAGATTCCCCGTTCGACGTCGGATTGGGAGTGGTGGATTGGAGGGCATTTCGATCCGCCACGCGATGTGGAATTGCTACATGCCGCGCGGATTCCCATGCTTTGGGGGGCGGTCTTGGGATGCGTGATGATCTACGTCCTCGCTTCCCAACTGGAAGGGCCGAAAACGGGGCTGTTGGCCGCGGCCCTGTTGGCCCTCAGCCCGGATTATTACACTCACGCGCGGCGAGTGATGGCGGATGATCTGACGCAAGGGTTGGTGATGGCCGGCCTCGCGATCTTCCTGGCCATGCTCAAAACGGCACCGAGTCGTATCGGCACGATGGCGGGGAAACCCGAGGCGGAGGAGGGGACCGGCGTGTCGCGAACTCGCTGGGTGTTGGGTGGACTCATGGGGGCCTTGTCAGCGGCCTTGCCGCGGCGACGAAGCTCAATGGTGCCGTGTTGGAGCGGCTGTATTGGCATTCGTCGCGGTGCTTTTCTCTGCCGCCGTATTCGTGCGTGAAGGACGGTGGTTGTACCTGAGGCAAGTGATAAAGGTGGCTGCCGCCGCGATTGTCATGGGAGCCACGTCGCTCGTAGTATTCGTCGCGATCAATCCCTATTTCTACGCTCAACCAACGTTCGACGAGTCGGGTCGCGTCGTCGGGGAAACGCGCAAACGGACGGCGGCGTATCATCAGTTGCTTCGCGAAGTGGCGAACTATTCCTTGGCCGAGCGAATGCTTTATTTGCTCGAGCACCGAACGGCAGGTCTTGAGGAGGCGACCGCTCATTTCAAGGACCAATCGCTTCCCACCTTGGCTTCTCGGCTTCAAGGAGTGGTGATGGAAGGGCTGGGGCGATGGACGGCTGTGGGGCGTTTGCCAACGTCGCCGATCGTCCGGGCTTCGTTAACGCTATTGCTGGTGGTGACGGGTTGGTTGGCACTGGTCGGCCAAGGATATGCTCGATGGCGATTGGGAATGCTGCCGGGGCCTTGGTTAGTCGCGATATGGCCAATCGTGGAAGTTGGCGTACTTGATTCGAACCTTGTCGTTGGATTGGGACCGGTATTATCTCGGGGTGGTGGCGACGGCGAGTCTCTTGATGGCCCTGGCCGGTCTCGGCTTGCACCCGTTGGGTGAGTGGGCGAGTGTTTGGACAAATGGAGTCGTGACATGGAGGTGGCACAATCGCAATCTCGAATGGTACCACGAACGACGGGACTATCGGCTTTGCTATTCTTCGGACTTTGGAGCGTGTATGGCCTGGTTTTCCAGGACCGGGACTGGGGGACCACAGGCCGGCTGCTCATGACCTACGCGTTGGTCAGACGGGACAAGAGTGACCCCTTCGTGGCGTCGGGCGGTCGGCTGCTCGAGCATCCGCAGACGAGGGACCTGGCGGTTAACGATGAAGGTCGTTTCTTTTGCGACAAGGCTCCCGGTCAGTCCTGGCTGAGCACGCCCGCCTACTGGCTTTCGTTAAAATGGGGCTGGCCAAACCCTTTCCTCACGCCACGATGGCGATTGTCCAATGGCCCGGTGACTATTGGGTGACATGGTGGACGGTGGGGGTGGTTGCTTCGGCAACGTGCGTGCTTCTTTTTTGGTTGCTCTTGCGCATGCACTCGCGCGTGTTTCCCGCGATGTTGGCATCGCTGGCCTTGGGTTTGGCGACATTATATTTGCCGTATGGGACGGCTTTTTTATGGGCACGTGTCGGCGGGCTTCTTTGCGTTATTGAGTGCGGGCCTCTTGCAGGAAGGGGATTGGAAGAGGGTACGCGCGTTCCTGGCCGGCGCCGCCGCCGGCTATGCCACGATGATCGACTATCCGCTGGCGGCGTTCGCCGTGTTGACTGCCTTGGCATTGACGTTAGCGGCCTTTTTTCGCCCCCGTCACGCGCGCGAAATTACCCGTGGTTCGCCTTTCTGCTCGGTGGAGCGGCGATGGCTTTTTTGCTCGGCTATCACCATTATCTGGTGACCGGTTCCCCCCTTTCGGTTCCCGTATTCCCTGGAAGTGATGGAGAACCTTTTTGGGCCTACAAGGAAGGTTGCCTTAGCATTCCGATCAGACGCCCGAAACTGGACGTGATTTGGCAACTGCTCGTCGGGTTGCCGCGGGGACTGGTATGGTACTCCCCAACGCTTTTGGGGGCGATTCCCGGGTTACGCCCCGTTTTGGTGCAGCAACGGCGGTTGCTCTTGGCGTGGATGATCGTGACGACCTTCCTGGCGTGCTTTTCATCCACGCGGGTTTTCCCCGCGTGGGAAGGGGGGTGGGCGACGGGACCTCGTTTCCTCGTACCCGCGTTTCCGCTATTGGCGCTCGCGACGGGAGTTTGGCTCAATCACATCCGGCCAAACCTTGGTTGAAAAGACTCGGTGATGCATTCAAGGGTTTGTGGGGCGTCGTGACCGTCGCTGGTGGCGTGATGCTCTTGGGTTTACGTTGACGGGCGTGCGAGTCACGCCGGCGATCGATAATCCGCCGAAGGATTATCTCTGGTGGAAGCTAACGAGAGGTGAGCTATCGAGTCACCTAGGAGGCTGGATATGTGATGACTTGGGGTTGGGACTTCCGAACGGTCTTGCGGCGATGGGGATCACCGTTTTGGTTCCCATCGTGCAGGGTCTGCTGCTGCTGATGTGGGCATGGATGGATCGGCGGATGTCGTCAAGGAGAGTGCCCTCGCCTTGACGTCGAACTAAGGTCAGGGTTTTAAGAGCATGGCCATCTTCACGCATGGAGTGGAATTACCGAACGCGTGCGCGCTGAATCGTAGCCGGCAAAAACGATCTGCATGGCGACGCGGTTGTCGACGATGTCCGTGATGAATGGCTGACCATCGAGCATTCGCTCGAGGAAATGCCGTTGGGTTCCGACGTAGCTGTCGAGCCGAGGAGGATCGCCGGACATGGGCGCTTCAATCTTGGTTGTCGTTCCATCCGGCCGAGCCAAGAGGAGATGGCCGTCACGCGTGTTTCGAAGGGTTCCCAGCGTCCCCTCCACCACGGAATCGACAAGTCCCCAGGGAGTATGATCCTCCGCGTTGGCCATGGTGGACCAGCACATGTCGAGTATCGCTTGCTTTCCATTCTCGTAGCTTAGGACGAGGTGAGAAGCGTCCTCGCCTTCGATGTCCGCTGATCAGCCGTGGGCGGCAAACACGTAATTCGGATCGCCGAGAATGTTACGTGCCACGTCGACGAGATGAGGTCCCATTTCGTAGAGGATGAACGGATTCATCGTTCGAAAATAGGGTTGATCGTTCATGCCGCCAGGAGAGCAGCGAAAGTCGTGGGATTGAATGCGGAGTCGAATGGGTTCGCCCACGGTGCCACTTTTTCACTTCGCGCGCCCATCTGAACATACCAAGGACGAAAGCGCCAGTTTTCGTGCACCATGCAGCGAACGCCATGCTCTTGGCAAACGGCGATCATGCGGTCAATCGTTGCCAGGTCGGGCGCGAGCGGTTTTTGACAGAGGATGTCTAGCTGGTACTTGGCGGAGAGTTGGATCAAGCTTTCATGGGAATTGGGTCGCGTGCAGATTTCAACGAAGTCGAGATCGCATTCCTTGATCATCTGCTCGGGAGAGGAAAAAACGCGAGGGACTCCAAAACTGTCGGCGGCATGGCGGGCACGCTCGAAGTCGAGATCGCAGACAGCGAGGAGCGAGCCAAGAGTTTGTAATCGCCAGGCGGCGAGATGGGACTTGGCGACATAGCCGCACCCGATCAGGCCACCTTTTAGGACGGCGCGTTTTGGGCTCGCCGCGGTCGTGGGGGAACTCATCCGAAGAGAGGTCCGCCGCCACCGCCGAGTCCCGCCTTGAGCGGTCCGGTCGGCTTCTTGGGCTTGGGTTTTTCCGCCTCCGGTTCCGCTTCGGGCTCCGCCGCCACTGGTTCCGGTTCGGGCTCCGGCTCCGCCGCCTTCATGGAGAGGGAAATCCGCTTTCGGTCAGGGTCGAACTCAAGCACCTTGACGGTGACTTCCTGGTTGGGTTTGACCACTTCACTGATGCGGTGAACCCTTTGCCGGGAGAGTTCGGAAATGCTTGAATCAATCCCTCGATGGCTGGTTCGAGTTCGGCAAAGGCGCTGATCATCAGTTTGCTCACCTTGCCGGTGACAATGGTTCCAGGGCGGTAGGTTTCCGCCGCCTTCACCCATGGGCTATCGCTCAGTTGCCGGAGGCTGAGTCCGATCTTCTTGGATTCGGGGTCGAAACTAACGATCGCGACGCGAACGGATTGGCCTTCGGAGAGCACGTCGCGGGGATGATGCACTTTTTGCCAGCTCATCTGGCTGACGTGAATGAGACCGTCGACGCCGCCGATGTCGACGAAGGCGCCAAAGTCCATGATCTTGCGCACGACGCCGTCCTTGATCTGGCCGACGGCAAGTTCTTGAAGAGTCGCGCGGGCTTTTTCCGCGCGCTCCCGTTCGAGAATTGCTTTTCGGCTGACGATCAAGTTACGGGAGGAAAGATTGACCTCGGTGACCTCGCTTCGGAGGGTTTGACCGACGAAGACGGACTGATCGGCGATGTGGGCGAGGTCGACCTGGCCCGCGGGCATGAAGCCGCGGATGCCGTTGACGGTGACTTCCAGTCCTCCCTTGTTCACCTTCTTGACTTGGGCGTCGACGATCATGCCCTTGGCGACCGAACCCCAATCCGCTTCCTGGACGGTTCCGGGTCGGCGGAGGATGTAGAGATCATTCTGGGAGTCGTAGTGATCGAGGATCAGTTCGACAATGTCTCCAGGCTGGGGGGGAGACTTTTCAAACTGGAGGATCGAAACCACGCCTTCACTTTTGAGTCCGAGATCAACAAAGACATCGTCGCCGCGAACGGAAAGGACGCGAACGGACCGTTTGTCGGAATCTTCCTCGGCTTTTTCGGCGGTCGGCCGCTTGGCGGGTTTTTGGGCCTTTGGAGCCTCGGGTCCCTCCATCATCTTGCCGGTATCGAAGGCTGCGAGGGCGGCTTCCATTTCCCCTTCGATATCGTCGTCCAGCAGCCGTTTGAGCGCTCGCCCGCTCGCGGGAGGAAGTCGGGTGGCCTGGGGCGCGCTTCCTTTGTCCTGCTTGGGAGCGTTCGTCGCCGGGTCGTCTTCGCTGACGTAAACGGTCATGTGTCCAGGTTCAACGCCGGTCGCGGCAACTCCTTCCGCTGATTCCGCGTCTGGCTTCTGTTCCTCTACTTTGTCGTCAGCCATTGTTGCACTCTCGCGATGAAAGCTTCGCCATTTCCGTGCGTTGGACACGCTTGACCCACAGGTTTGGCGACACGCCGCCCGTGACGGACGGTCACGTGTCCAGACCTATTCGGTCCTCGACGCTCCCCTGGAGCGTACGCATGTGCCCTTAATCGGCGATTATCGTACCAATCCGACCTTGCCGCGGAAACCAATGTCCAGGCGACATTTCAGATTCGAACGGGTAGCGGGGGGGATTCGAGGCCCCGATCGTTAGTTTTTTTTGATGGGGGAAATGCGGAGGCGAACGATCAACGGAGAGCCGTCACTAAGGGAGGTGCCATTCTCCCGGCGAAACGTCTCGCCGTCAAAACCGCAAGACAACGGTTCCATCTTGCAGAGGGTACCCTCTCGGAACAGCAACCTTTCGATGCCGTCGTCCGTTGGACCGTGGAGAACGTCGGAGGCATCCTTGGCCTTCAGGCCATCGAACATCACTTGATATGCAGCCGTGCGATGGACGAAGTCCTCTTCGCTGTTGTAATGGCACGGCGTATGTTCCTTCCAGTTTTTCCCCGCGCGCCGTGGTCCCATGTTGAAATCTCCCATCACGATCACCGCGTGACCTGCCGGCGAGTGTTTCGCGACGAATTCCACCATGTGACGCGCCTGGTCCAGGCGTGCCCGCTGAGCCGCTTGGCTATGTCCGGCTTCCATGTGCGTATCGTAGACGTCGAGTGGAATGCCCGCGACGCTCGTGCGAACGAGCAGGATTCCTTTGGACGCCAGGCGGTTTTGAAACTCACCGACGGACCGAAAATGCTCCATCTCGGCCTCTCCCATGGGAAGCCGGGTCAAGATGCTGAGTCCGGAATTGGTCACCCGGTTTTTTGCGGGTCGTCCAAAGTAGACCTTGTTCGGGAAAGTTGCGCGCGACCAGAGCAAGGCGTGGCCGTGAAAACATTCTTGAATCAGCACCACGTCGAATCGGTTGAGCAAGGGAGAGATCTTTGGAAGTTTCTCCGCCGCGTCATCGATCCGGGGGCGGCATTGGACGTTGTAGCTGGCGATCGTGATTTCAACGGCTTGATCCTTTCGTGGTGCGGAACCCAGGCCCAGGCCCCGGACGACTTCGTCCTTGGCGTCGGGAAGAGATGGTTGGCGGGCAACCTGCTTTTCGGACGGTTCGCTTCCCTGGGCGTCCCAGGATGAAAGATTGATCGCGAACGAAACAAGCAAGATCGGCATGAGCGCCCACTTTGGGTGAATCCAAGGAGCGATGAAATCATTGTTGGTGCGCGCATTCGTCGATGGCTTTCCCTGAACCGCGTTGTTCAAGTCGATTTCCTCCCGGCACGGAATGATCATCAAGGGGGAAGTTCTAGTGGCGCACATTATTGCCATGGGCTCGTTGAGGTTCCATGGTGAATGATTTAAAGTGATTTCGCGGGTTGTTTCCGGTTGAGATTCTTCGATATGCGAGGGGTATGGTCGAAGGCCGAACCTTGGGCACGCGTTGGTTTGTTGAGTGCCAGGCCTCGACGCTCATTTCGTGACTTGAAGAGTTCGCCGCGGATGTCCTTCACTCGAGGCAACGTTCATGAACCGTGGCATTCGGTCGAGGCCAAGGTCTCGTCGGATGTCTCAAATGAACGGATCTATGCGAAAAAATATGATAAGCGAGAATATCATGCGTTCGAAACGAACCTTCGCCATGCTTTTCGCGGTGCTCGTGACGTCCAGTGGCGTGGGGTTGGCGGCCGTTAGCTATTTTGTTCCGTCGCTCGTCGTCCCCTGGACCATCTGGCGGCTCGATCACGACATCCTGTTTGCGGCCGGCGTGGCGTTGACTATTCTCGGCTTGCTCCTGTCTCTCGCGACGGTGCAATTGGGTCTCATGGTGACGACGTTCACCGTGGTTGTCTTCTCGTTGTTCGCGGTGGTTGCGCGGCCACCACAAAAGGGAGACGTGGAGTTTCGAATCAACGGTCGATCGGGGGTTTGGGCTTCCCGTTACGATCTTCGCGATATGAACACCATTCCGGACGATCGCTATGGCTACCGGGGGGAGCCAGGTGTCCGCGCTCGGCAATTCTGCTTGGATTTTGCGGTCACATACACGCACGACAAAGATGGCTGGAGGATCATGCCGGAACCTACCGGCCCCGCGCCTCATCCGGAGATCGTCTTCTTGGGGTGTTCGTTCACGTACGGCATTGGCGTTGAGGATGACGAGTCCTTTTCCGCGGTTCTGGCGCGCGAGGCCTGGACGGGGTGCAAAGTCCGTAACCTTTCGTTTTCGGGATGGGGAACGACGCACGTTTGTCTCGTGCTCGAAGACGAGTTGAAAAACAATAAACCGGCCTGCGTCATTTATTGTTACACGCCGGCCCATCTGCAACGGAATAATTTGCGCGCCTCGTGGCACCAAAAGTATCCCCATCAAAAAATCCCGAAGTTCGACAATAACGGCGAGTTTTTGGGACTCGTGAAGGCTTCCGAGGCGACTCTACCGGATACCCCCGAGACCGCCGAGCAGGAGATTCGGGTCACGCGCGCGGTATTGCGGAAGATGAGCGAAATGTGTCGCGCGAAGGGGGTTCCGTTTTTCGCGGTGCAGATCCAAGAGGCGGATCCAAGGGTTTCCAAACGCGTTCTCGATATTTCCGGCATGACGGTGATCGATGTCAGCGATGGGGCGGACGAACAGTTTTACAATGACGGCCATTTCACACGCGGGACGAATCGAGTGATCGCGAACGCCTTGGCGTCCAACGCGAAGCTGGCGGAGGTTACGGCTTTGCCTCAGTTGTACGTGCCGGAGAAAGTAAAGCCCGTGCCTGCGTCACCCACCGGCTGGCGAGCACGCCTGGGAGGAAAAAACGCGGGAGAAACCATAGAGCTAAAGCCCGATTTGAATTCGGCCGGTCGTTTTCGCGTGGAATCCATTCATCATTTGAGAGAGATTCCGAAACCGACCGAAATCGTCCGGCGATTTTTTCCGCTGGCGGCGGGGCAGGCGTACACGATGACCTTCAAGGCAAAAGCGGATGTTCCCCGGCCGATGGAAGTATTTATCGAAAGGCGAACGGTTCCTAACACAATCGGTGGTCTGTGGGCGAAATTGACGATGATGTCGACTTGGCGAAATTATCGGTTCGAATTCGTAAGCAAGGACGACATGCCTCGTACGAACCTGGTGATTTCATTGAAGAAGGATGACACGCCCTTCGACATCGCGGATTTGAAGTTCGAGGCATCGCCGCCCGTAAAGCCGGGGGATTTTCACGTACTCGCTTTTCCGAAAGGTTCCGGTCATGGGGCCGTGGCTCGCCCACGCGCGGAAGATCCGTCGGTGTTGCGCGTGGATCAAATCTCGACGTTCGAACGAGTCCCCTGGCACTTGCAGTTGGCGCGCGAAAGCTACATGCTCCGCAAGGGAGAGAAATACAGGGTGGACGGGGAGGTCCGTGCCGAGGCCCTCCGAAAGCTGGACCTGACGTTGTTGTCGGGTTCGACACCGTTCCAACCTCTCGGGTTGGTGATTCCCATTCACGTGGGCCCGCAATGGCGTCCAATCCATGCCGAGTTCGTCGCCGCCGCGGATTCCGACGACGCCACGCTTCTGTTTCGTTTCGGCGATAGCGACATTCCCTTTGAGATTCGTGGTTTCGAATTGTCGCAGGATGGAAAAGTCCTCGAACCGCGGGAAAAAGTCGTGAAACCCACGCCGTCGGCAACTCCGTAAGGCGAAACTCCATTCTTCATGAGATTTTTGATTTTCCTTTTACCTAAAAACTCATGCGAGTTTACGTGAATCGCGGCCCGTCGGAATGCTCCGTTCCGCGCCCGCGTTCTCGTCGAATCGGTAACAATGGAGTGTCGTCATTGAACATCAGAGAAGTAATGTCGGAAAACCCGGCCCCAATCGATGGGAGAATCTCAGCGCAAAAGGGCCTGGACCACTGCATTTCTTTTCTGAGCGAAGGGGAACGTGAGGGATTTGCGGAGGTCGGTCATGGCCTTGCCTGAAGTCGTCGCCGACGTGATGACCCGGTTGCTCGGTCGTCGATATTTGGAAAGTCAATATCGGGAAATGCATGCCGAAGGAGCCTTTCCCGGAAACAGTTGGCGCTATCACGTGAAGGTCGCCAAGGAATACATTCCGGAATTGGCGTCCATGAGGATCGTCGACTTCGGCTGTGGTCCGCTCGGTGGCGTGGCGGGCGAGTTCGGCGACAAGGTGATTTCTTACGATCCCTACGTGGAGCAATTCTCGACGCCTCCCTGGGATCAGCCGTTCGACGTCCTCTTCACCACGGACGTCATCGAGCACATGCCTCTCGATCAGGTGGACGAAATGCTCGCGCGGGTTCGTGATTCCTCGGCCCGATACCTCTTCGCCAACATTTCGATTCGCAAGGCATTCAAGCGGCTTCCCAACGGCGCCAATGCCCACATGTCGGTTCGGCCCGCCCGATTCTGGCTTGATCGGTTCCGTCAGGTGCTAGGTTCTTCCTTCCAGCCGCTCTATGCCGCCGAGGATTTGTTGCGTTCGGAAGTCACGCTTTGTTTCGGTCGCGATGCGTCTTGCAAAGTCGATTCCGGCTGAATTCACCACGCGAAGGAATCCCGAGGAGGGAAAAGTGGGTAGGAGCTGCGTCGCGGACTCTTCATGCCTCCGAGGGATGGAAGGGAACCTCGACGACGCGGTTTCTTCCTGCATTTTTCGCCTGATACAGGGCATCGTCGGCACATTGAAGGATTGCCGATGCGTTCGTTTGTCCTGTTCCATTGTAAACTGCGACGCCGAAACTCGCGGAGATGGGAATTTTCTGTCCTTCGAAGGTTACTGGTTCCTTGTGAAGTGCCAAGCGAAGGCGTTCGGCGGTCGATGCCGCGCAATCGCGAGCGTCGCTGGACACGAGAATGAGAAACTCCTCTCCCCCGTAGCGACCGACGCAATCGTAGGGACGCGTCGAACTGGTGAATCGAGAGACGGACTCCTTGAGCACCTCGTCTCCGGCGAGGTGGCCCCAGGTGTCGTTGACCCTCTTAAAGTGATCGAGGTCCGCGAGGATCACGCCGAGTCTCGCTTGATCGCGTGCGGCGCGCACCAACTCTCGATCCAAGATTTCAAGAATCGCGCCGCGGTTCCATGCTCCGCTAACGGGGTCCTTCGTCGCGCGCTCCCGCATCGCCTCGCGGGCGGCAATCAAATCCTCTTGCAACTGAAGCACCCGTCGACCGGCGATCAGGCGAGCCTTGAGCTCCAGGGGTTCGTATGGCTTGACCAGGTAATCGTCGGCGCCGATTTCCAAGCCTTGCACGATCTCCTCTTTGCGCGATTTGGAGGTTACCATGAGGAGATAGGTGTACCGATCGCGCGCCTGTTCACGAACCCATTTGCAGATCGTGCTCCCGTCCATTCCCGGCATGATCCAATCGAGAATCGCCAATTGGGGCGCATCGGGTTTCTGCAGTATTTCCCAAGCCTCGTCGCCGTTGGTGGCCACGACGATTTCATAGTCCCATTGTTTAAGGACGCCGGACATTATGGTGCGCGAAACGACGTCGTCGTCCGCGATGAGAATCCGTGGCTTGATGGCCGACGATGGAATTCTTTTGGTCATGCGAACTCCGGCATCGACTCGCGCATCGTGCGAGCCGCATCGATAACTCGGTGGGTTTCGGACGAAAGGCGTTGTTGGGATTCGCGAATCGACTCCCAGTCCGCCGTGGGACAAAGATCCTCCAGTTCGGTCGCCAATTGTGCCGCTTCATTGGCGCAAACGTTGAGCAAACAGCCTCGAAGCGCATGTGCCGAGCGGCCGAGAGCTTCGCGGTCCCCCTGTTCGACGCGGTGGGTCAGCTCGGCCAGGATTCTCGAACATTCCGCGGGAAAGACGTCGAGCACGTCGCGGAGCAATGGGCCGTAGCCGTCGAATCGTTGACGGAGGGTCCGTTCCTCCAAGGGATCGGCCATCGAACGGTTGGGATCGATGACGGATCCCGCGCTCCCCTCCGCCGTGAACGCGTCTATCACCCGCAAGAGCTCTTGAGCTTGGATGGGCTTGGTTACGCATTCGTCCATGCCCGCCGCCATGAATCGTTCCCGATCCCCTTTCATGGCGTGGGCGGTGAGCGCGATGATGGGGAGGTGGCGGCCGGTTCGCCTTTCGCTCTCCCGTATCCTGGCGGTAGCTTCCAGGCCGTCCATCACGGGCATCTGAACGTCCATCAAGACGAGGTCGAACGACTCTCGAGCGATGGCGTCGATTGCTTCCCGGCCGTTGTTGGCGACGGAAACATGGTGGCCATGTTTGCGAAGCATTCCGACCGCCACCTTCTGATTGATGACGTAGTCCTCGACGAGGAGCAATCTCCTCGGCGAAAGCGCCGCGTTGGTTGAGTCGAAAGCCGAGTTTTCTTCGGCGGGCTCGCCGCCAAGTATTTTCCCGAGAACGGCGAAAAGATCGCTTGGCGTTACGGGCTTCAGCAAACGGATGCATTTGCCATCCACTCCCCCGTTTCCGCGCATTTGCGCGGGGGTGGCCAAGACGACGATGCCGATTTCTTTCGCCATTTCCCCAAGAATCTCGCGGTCGTCGATTCCGACGACCGCCCCGTCGACCACTACGATGCGGAAAGGAGGGGAGGAAGTACCGTTGGAGAGTAAGACTCGCGCCTCGGAGAGGCGGCTAACCAGCGTCGGCGCAATGCCCCAACTGGTGAGTGTTCGCGATAAGATGCTTCGGCTCGTCTCGTTCGCGTCCACGACGAGGACGCGGCAATCCTTCATTAGGGATACCAGATCCTGATCCCATTCCTCGGCACGATCGCTCAAGACCTCCAGCGGAATCACGAAATGAAAGGTACTCCCTTTTCCAAGTTGGCTTTCGACCCATATATGACCGCCGAGCAATTGCACCAGTCGCGCCGAAATGGAAAGTCCGAGTCCCGTTCCGCCGTATCGCCGGGCCATCGATCCGTCCACCTGTTCGAAGGGGCGAAAGATGTCGGCCAGTTTGGTTTCCGGTATGCCTATCCCCGTGTCGCGGACCTCGACATGCAAAAGAAGGGAACAATCCGACCGTTCCTCTGGGTGAAAGACGAGGGTCACGCCTCCCTTCTCCGTGAACTTGATGGCATTGCCGACCAGGTTGATGATGATCTGGCAGAGACGGGAAAAGTCGCCGCGAAGGTACTCAGGAACATCCGGCATGACGAAGCAGTCAACGGTAAGTCCTTTGTCGTGGCCGTGCGCCACCAAGGTTTTGATCACGTCGAATACGCCGTCGCGGAGGCGGAATTCCACGGGGTCGAGTTCCAGTCGTTCCGCTTCGATCTTTGAGAAATCGAGGATGTTGTTGATGATGGCGAGCAAGGCCTGCCCGGATTCCCTGACGGCGGAGAGTTGATCTCTTTGCTCATCCGTTAGCGGCGTGGAAAGGACATGTTCGGTCATTCCCAGGATGCCGTTCATCGGCGTGCGAATCTCGTGGGACATGTTGGCGAGAAACTCGCTCTTGGCCCGATTGGCGGCTTCCGCTACTTCCTTGGCCTGTTGCAAGGCGATTTCCGATCGTTTTCGCTCCGAAAGATCGACGCCGACCCCAAGATAACCGACCACCTTTCCCCTCTCGTCCCGTTGGGCGGTCACCGTGAGGCTCACGGGAAAGCGGGAGCCATCTTTTCGAATGTAGGTCCAGTCCCTCGTCTCATGACCGATTATCGTCGCCTTTGCGACAAAGGCCTCGAAGCCGAGGACCGGCCGCCCCATTTCCCGCGACAGCCGATCCTCCTGCTCGTGCAATTCGGAGGCAAGATGGATCACGACCGGCGTCTGTATGCCAACCATTTCTTCGGCCGAGTAGCCTAGCAACATCTCCGCGCCGGTATTGAAGACGGTGATGGTTCCGTTCAAATTGGTCGCGATGATGGATACGTGCGTTGCCGCGTTGAGCACGGCGGATAGGCGCGCGCTGACGGCGAGGTGGGCTTGTTCGAGCCGATGTCGCTCCTCGACTTCGTTTTTCAGCTCGAGGTTTCGAGTGACCAGGTCTTGCGTTCGTTCCATCACGAGCGATTCGAGACGCTTCCTGATGGAACGCAAGGCTCGTTCGGTCTTTTTGTGCTTGTCGATGTCGGTGCAGGTGCCGTACCAGCGAATGATCCGCCCTTGCTCGTCGGCGATGGGAAGCGCGCGGCCGAGATGCCATCGGTATGAATCCGATCCCCCTTCGCGCAGTCGAAACACCGCCTGGAACGTGATTCCCGTGGCCAGGGATTCGCGCCAGCGGCTCGATAAGCCCTCCACGTCGGATGGGTGAATCACCTGCGACCAAGCGTCGAGGTTTTCGGGCGAGTCAGTGGTTCGCGTGTATTCGAACCATCGGCGGTTGTAATAATCGATAACGCCATCGGCGTCCACCGACCAGACGATCTGAGGCATGGAGTCCGCCAGGTTTCGCAGTCGGGTCTCGCTTTCCCTGCGAATCTTTTCAAACTCTTCCTTTTGGGTTACGTCGGTGTTCGTTCCCACCCACTCTTCAAATCGGCCTTGATCGTCATGCAAGGCGACCGCGCAAATGGAAAGATGCCTGTAGTGGCCCGACTCGGCGCGAATCCGGAACACGAGATCAAACGGAAGTCGTTCCTGACGCGAGGCGTTCCAGGCGATTTCGACCTTGCGCCGGTCGTCGGGGTGAATGGCGTCCAACAAATGCGCTTCCCCGCCTGGTTCGTCGGTCTGTTCGGTGATCTTTTGAAGCCAAATGGTGGGATCGGCCTGAAACTCAGATTCCGTGATCGTCCAGACGCTCTGGGGAGCCGCCAGCACGAGCGCGCGATATCGGCGTTCGCTTTTTTTGACCGCTTCGGCGGCGCGCCTCCGTTCGTCGTCCGCCTTGTCCAGCCACCGCGTCCCCCAAAAAATCAAACCGGTGAATGCAATCGAGTTCGTGAGCGCGAATATCGCCAGTCCTACTTCCGTTTGAAACCAGCCGGCTCTTTGTCCGAGAAGCCGAATATACCCGAAGAGGAAGGGAAGCAGGATGGCGAGCGGAATGAGCCGGCGAGCGAGTTGACCACCTACCCCGTGACTGAAGAGGACCTGCACGATCCCGCGATGGGAGGTGGCGGCAAGGATTCCCACGCCGACAGCGGCAAAAGCGAGCACCGACGCCAACGGGATGCGGGTATAACCAAATAAGGCATAGAGAGGACTGGCGCCATAAAGATAACCCGCTAACGGAAACATGTCGAGAAGCAGGCCGGTCCACGCGATTCCCTGGCCGAGCACCACCTTGTTCGAGCCCGCCAACAACAGCAGTGCGCTGCCATAAAGCAAGAACAGGATCGAGGTGCCCAAGGCCATCCGACCAGGGTGCGTCGATGGCGGAGTGGTTGGAATCGCCGTCAATAGCAATTGATCGATTCCCAGGTCGATGTCGGCAACGTATTGAACGACCGTGATGAACGTGACGGCGAGCACGGACACGGAGGCGATAGTGCTGACCCGCGCGGAGTGCCAGCGGAGGGGCGGGCCAGGGACGGGCAATGTCAGAAGGGAGATCGCCAACACCATGAAGCAGACGGCGGAGTTAGCCTTGGTCGCGGGAAGCCAGGATGCGACGGCATCCGGGACAGGTCCCAAGGCGATCGACGTGAAGACGAGGAATCCAATCAAGAAGACGAGGGCGGCGAATAGTTGCGGCATCCTCCCTTGTCGAAACATTGCGCCGATGCTCATGGTTTGGTCGCCAGACTCCCCTCGTGCGATCCGGATCTCGTGGTCTCTAAAGTAAGCGGCGGCACTTCTTCCACAACTATAGCCGCTCTGATTGCGGTGGGTAAGCCGCACGTCGAGGAAAAAATGCGCCGGCGCGTCCTGTTTCTCGGTTATTGGGCTGCAAAAGGATAGCTCGTCTGCCGGGGCCGACCGCGTGAAATGTTGGCGGCTCTGGTGGGCCGGCCCCCGACATTTCTATTCTGGGCGGCAATGAGTGCCCTAAATGTGGCGCCCGCCGCTTGCGGGGAGCATGCTTTCTCAGTACTCTTTCGTCCACGAGCCCTAGGTGATCCTTCCACACTCCGACGGGGAACCGCGTGTTGAGCCATGGGATTCCTTGGGTAGATCGTCTTCGGGATTAGGGACGCGCATGCGTGAAAGAAGGGGATGACGATGAAGAAGGTTGCGATCTTCCTGCCGGGAGACTACCGGAAACTGCCCAACCAATGGGCGGAGCCTCAGGTTCGAGAGACCACGGCTCAGCTCGAGGGGGCGGTCAAGAAGCTCGGCCGCAAGCCCCACGTAATCAAGGGTTTTATCACTCGTCCGGATCAAGCGATTGAAAAGCTGAGCAAGATTGACGATCCGATGATCGGCGTCTTCTGCCATTGGACCTATGGGCCGCACACCGTCGATGGCGTCGTCGGCAAGGACTCGCCCCTGCTGCTCGCGAGCAACTTCTCGGGAACCTGGCCGGGATTGGTCGCATTGCTCAACACGGGCGCCTGCCTGGAGAGCGTCAATCGGCGTTTCTCGAGAATCTGGACCTCCGCGAAGGATTGGACCAAGGATAAACTCTTCATGGAGCGGCTGGACGAGTGGTGCTCCAGTGGCCAGATTCGCTATCGAACGGACGAAATCCACCATTCCGCCGCTGTGAGCCCCGAGGCTGAAGCTCGTGCTCGTCAGGTGGTCCAAGAGATTCGCGACAAACGAGTGCTCGCGTTGATGCTCGGCGACACCTCCATGGGAATGATCAACGGTTATTTTGGACCCCGACTCTTGGCGAAGTATGGCTTTGCCGAACACAAAGTGGATCAAGCGTGGCTGATCGCCAAGGGAAAGGAGATTAAACAGGACCGCATCGAACATGCCTTTCAATTCGTCGTGAAGAATGGCGTGAAGTTCCACTGGCGAGAAAAAGACGCCGAGGACTTCACCGAAGAAGCCACCAAGGAGCAACTTCGAGCCTATCTCACCGTTCTGGATCTCGTCGACGAATTCAAGGCGGACTGCATCGGCTGGCAGTACCAACTCGGCCTGATTCCTTGTTTGCCCCCTTCCGACTTCAGCGAAGGTTTGCTCAACAGCACCTGCCGACCGGAGGCCAATGGGGATGTGCTCATCACCAGCACGGAGGCCGATCAAGGTAATCTCATCCCGATGGAGTTGATGAAGCGGATCGCCAAACGCAAGGGACTTCATCAAGGGGTAATGTTTCACGACGTCCGGTGGGGAGCCGAACACAAGGGAAGGTTCCTTTGGGTCTTGCTTAACAGCGGCAGTTGCGGAGCGTATGCCTTCAATCACGACCCCGAGTCCCTCTCCGGCGTGCATTCGTATCGGCAACCAGGAGGCTATTTCCCAATTCCAGGCGGGACGTTTGCCGGCGAGAGTCTCCCCGGTCCGATCACCTGGTCTCGCTGCTACATCAAAGACGACGTTCTCTGGATGGATATCGGGCGGGGGGAGGTGGTCCAACTTCCTCCCAAGGTCCGGGACGAATGGTGGGAGGGAACGACGCGACAGTGGCCCTTCATGGCCGCCGATCTGTTCTGCTCTCCCGAGACGATCATGGCTCACTACTTGAGCAACCATATCGCCGTCAGTTATGGCGACATTTTTGAAGAACTTGTCGCGGTAAGTCAGGAAATGGGCTTCAAGGTTCGCATTCTGAGTTCCTCCGGCCGTTAAAGGTTCGGCTTTGCATGCTCAGGCTCCTCCTGTCCCCAGTTCGCTTTAACAGGGACGGAGGAGGCTGGCCCAAGTTCAACCATCGTCCTGCATCGAACCGGCGCATTACGCGAGGGGAGGACCGGTTCCCCCCACCCCCTAAATCCCTCTGACACTTGTCTTGCCTATGCCCACTCCATTGCCGTATCATGAGATACGTTGCTGAGCATCGGAAAAGTGACGGTGCATATCTGGACTGGAGAACTTTCATAGGTTGCTCGCGAGCCGCTCGAGTCGGTGCGATGTTGGATGTTTCGGTCCAAGGCCTCTTCTTCCCGGTCCAGGATTGGCACCGGCATGGGAAATCATGGAGCTCACGAGCTCGAACCGATTGCCGCTCGGGGAAGCAATGCCATCGTCCGGAAAGCTTTACGCCCAAAACGTCCCGATGGAAGCGCCGGTCTTTGCGAGATTACTTTTCTGATGCTCAATAGCCGTGAAACGCAGGAACCGCTAACAACAATATCCATAAGTTCCACTTCGGGATTGGGTTTGAGGAAAAGAAGATGGCGAAGAGTCGCGGCGATTTCACTGATATTCTCATCAAGAAAGGGAAGCTTAGCCCGGATCAGAAGGAAGAGGCGGCCGGTATCGCCAGGAATCGAGGCATCAAGCTGGCGGAAGCCATTGTGCAGCTGGGTTATCTGTCCACCGATGAGGTGATGGCTGCCGTTGCAGACGAGCACCGGATATCCTTCGTCAATCTCGAACAGGAACAGATCCCTGCCTCCGTGATTGAGTTGGTCCCCGAATCCGTTGCCCGGGAAAACAACGTTATCCCGCTCGGTCGGAACAATGGGGCGCTTACCATCGTCACCTCCGATCCCACCGATCTGGCGATCATTGACAAGCTTCGGTTTATCCTCAATCAGGAAATTGAGTTAGCGCTCTCATCCCGGGAATCGATCATTCAGGCCATCAACCGTCATTACGGCCAGACCGAGACCCAGTCGGTCGACTCCATGCTCCAAGAGTTCACGGATACCCAGATCGAGTTCACGGAGCTCGAAGGTGGTGGAGCGACGCAGGAGGAAAGTGACGCGCCCATCGTCAAGCTCGTCAACATCATCTTCAACGAAGCCGTGAATCTTCGCGCGAGCGACATTCACGTCGAGCCCTTTGAAGACCGGATCCGTATTCGGTACCGGATCGACGGCGCGCTGGTTGAACGGGATAGCCCGCCGAAACGTCTCCTCTCTGCCATTTTGACCCGCATCAAAATCATGGGGAACATCGACATCACGGAAAAGCGCCGTCCCCAGGACGGTCGAATCAAGACGAACGCGGGAGGAAAAGACCTCGACGTTCGGGTAAGCGTCCTGCCGACGAACCATGGCCAGTCAGTGGTCATGCGTCTACTGGATAAGGACAACATTAAAATCGGAATTCGGGATCTCGGTTTCTTTGACGAAGACTATCGCCGATTCTCCAAGATCATTAAGCGTCCGAACGGAATCTTCCTGGTGACCGGTCCGACGGGGAGTGGCAAGACAACAACGTTATACGCCGCTCTCAACGACCTCAATCGCCCGGACCGGAAGATCATCACCGCAGAGGACCCGGTCGAGTACTACCTCTCCGGGATCAATCAGTGTGAAGTGAAAGCGGACATCGGCATGACTTTCCAGGCCATCATCCGCGCCATGCTCCGCCAGGCGCCAAACATCATTCTGGTGGGCGAAATCCGGGATAAAGAGACGGCAGATATCGCAATTCAAGCCTCTTTGACTGGACACTTGGTTTTCAGTACACTGCATACCAACGATGCGCCCGGATCTATTACACGATTGGTCGATATTGGTGTCGCACCCTTCCTCGTCGCTTCCAGCTTGATGGCGGTCATGGCGCAGCGGTTGGTGCCATTAATTGCCCGAAATGCAAGCGACCGGACAATCCCAGCGACGACGATTTAAAGGCGGTCGGACTGGTGCGCGACGCTGACAAACGCCAATTTCCATCGTGGGGCGGGGTGTGGTCACTGTAACCATACTGGGTACCGTGGCCGCCGGGGACTCTTCGAATTAATGCCCATGACGGCGGCGATTCGCGAACTGACCTTCAAACAAGAGCCCCACATGGTGCTCCGCCGACAGGCCAAGCTCTCTGGAATGCGAACTTTGTTCCAAGATGGTCTCTCCAAAGCAATTAGCGGGCTTACAACCCTAGAGGAAGTGGTCGATGTGGCCGGCATCGACGAGGAATGATCCCTAACGGAATTACCTAATCCGCATCATCGACAACCCTTGCTTCGCTTGACATTTCCGATCGGCCCGGAGCGGTCGTCGGCGAACGGGTGCTCGCGTCCCGAGACCCGGGAGTGGTTCCTGGTCGCGACCCCCTTTGGCTCCCTCGCGACCGAACTCACGCAAGCCGACCCTGCCTCGATCGCCGGACGTTGTTTTCCCCGAGGGCGTTGGAAGGAATCGGAGCAACGAGCTGAGACAATTGTAAAGAAACAAGCTTTTACACTTGAAATTGCGGGTACCCGCATAACAATTCCAGCGAAGACCACTTCGCTTCATGCGAGTGCTCGAGGGGAGAGAGTGCTGTCAGGGTCGCAAGAAATGTCGAACCGTCCACGCGAGTGACTCGCGCGGTTGGCTCGGATCACGCAGGGAGGATGCTTTGCCGAGCAGGGGTGTCGGCAAAGACCAGGACTGCCAGGTTGGCAGCATGTCCCGAGCGAGAGGCTCCTGTGCATCATCGGGCGAGGTCCGTCCTCGGGGTTGATCCCCCGAGGCTTGAGGGAGTCTGCGGTCCGCGCTTATGTGAGGTCGGCTAGGAAAGACTTGGGGTTGGAATGAGCACGGTTCTCATCGACAAATTGCTTCAGACCGTCATTAACTTGTCGGCGAACGACCTGCACATCACCGTAGGGCAGCCCCCCGTCGTCCGTCTCGACGGCCATATGCGACGCCTCGAGACCAAGGTCCTCGATCCTGACGATACCACCCAACTCATGAAGTCCATCACTCCCGAACGCTGCCAGCAGGAACTGCAGGAGATCGGCGGCACGGACTTCGGGTTCGCGTTTGGCGATCAAGCGCGCTTCCGCGTCGCCGTTTTCAAACAACGCGGAAACATCGGCATGGTGCTTCGGCGGATTCCCTACAAGTTCCTCACTTTCGAGGAACTCGGACTTCCCCCCGCGATTCAACATTGCATCACCCGCCCCCGCGGCCTCTTTCTCGTCACCGGGCCGACGGGGTCAGGAAAGACCACGTCGCTGGCCAGTATGCTCAATTGGCTAAACGAAAACTACGATCGGCACATCATCACCATCGAAGACCCGATCGAGTATTACCACCAGCACAAAAAGTCGACGCTCTGTCAGCGCGAGATCGGCGTCGACGTTCCCAGCTTCCCCGAGGCGATTCGCCGGGCCTTGCGCATGGACCCGGACATCATCCTCGTTGGCGAAATGCGCGACCTGGACACCATTAGCGCCGCGATCACCGCCGCGGAAACCGGGCACATCGTGTTCGGCACGCTGCACACCAATAGCGCGGAAGGGACCGTCAACCGTATCATTGACGTGTTTCCCCAGGAGCAGCAGGACCAGATCCGCACGCAGTTGTCGGTTGCCCTCATCGGTGTGCTCTGTCAGGCACTTTTGCCCCGCAAGCCGAAGGGGATGATCGCGTCCTATGAGCTGTTGGTCGTAACCTCCGCCATCTCGAACCTCATTCGCGAAAACAAGACCTATCGCATTTCGTCCGACATTCAGACGGGCAAGAAGCACGGCATGCGACTGATGGACGACAGTCTCTTCGATCTCTGGCGAAAGGGTCTGACGGACAAGGAATACGTATTGGAGAAGGCGATCAAGCCGATCGAACTTCGGCAGAAGATCGAAGCGGTGGAGGCTGGCGAAGAGGCAGACGAAGACGAAGAGCCCGACGAGGACGAGGACATCGAAGACGACGAACCGCCCGCCTCGAAGCACCGGCCCAAACGCTAACCTCCCTCTCCCTCCGGGGCCGGGGTGAGTGGCTCTTTAACTCCCTCTCCCTCCGGGAGAAGGGGCCGGGGAGCAGTGGCTCTTTCAACTCCCTCTCCCTCCGGGAAGAGGCCGGGGTGAGGGTAAAGAAAAGTCGGCGGCTGAGCCGCCTGTTCGAAAATCGTTATCAGGGAATCGCATGGCCAAGGCACCATCGAAATTTCTGGGTGGCTTCCGCAAAGAAGATCGGCGGTAGCGGCGATGCGCTCCGATGGGGGGCAAGGGCGTTGCCGGCGGCGCCGCTCCCAAGCGGGGCGGCCACAAGAAGATCGGCCAGGTCATGGTCGACATGGGATTCATCACCGAGGAACAGCTTTGGCAAGTCCTCAACCAGCAGCGAGAGACCGGCGAATTGACCGGAAAGGTCGCCGTCTCCATGCAGTTCATCACCGAGGACATGCTCACCCAGGTCATCGCCGAACAGCAGGGGATGAAGACCGTCGACCTGTCCGATCAGAACCTCACGGTGAGCCCCGAGGCGATCGCGCTGGTTCCCGAAACCATGTGCTCGCTCTATAAGGTACTGCCTCTCTCCGTGAACGCCGGCGTGCTCACGGTCGTCATGTCTGATCCGACCAACGTCGCTGCGATCGATGAACTCAAGATGTTTTTGTCCCTCGAGGACGTCCGCGCCGTCGTCGCGAGCGAGAAGGACGTCCTTGCCGCCATCGAAAAGCACTATGCCGGCAAAAAGGAGAGCATCGAGCAGATCGTCGCCTCCATGGAGTCCGACGAAGACCTCATGGCCGCCAAGGGGATCGGCGGCGGGTCGATCGACCTCGATAGTCTCGAAGAACTCGCCGACGCCGCCCCCGTCCGAAAACTCCTCAACATGGTCTGTTGATGGCCATCGGGACAAGGCGAGCGACATCCACTTCGAGCCTTTTGAAGACGAATTCAAAATGCGGTACCGGGTGGACGGGGTCATGTTCGAACTCGTTCCGCCCCCTCGGCATCTCGCCCCCGCGATCGCCAGCCGCATCAAGGTCATGGCCAATCTCGATATTGCCGAACGCCGGCTTCCCCAGGACGGCCGCATCGAGCTCTCGATTGGCGGCAATCCCGTCGACATGCGCGTTTCCGTCCTCCCCACCATGTTCGGGGAAGCGGTCGTCATGCGCGTTCTCGACCGTACCGTCGTCAATCTCGACTTGACCAAGATCGGCATGTCGCAAAAGACGCTTACGACCTTCCGCGACCTGATTCATCGGCCCCACGGCATCGTCCTCGTCACCGGGCCCACCGGATCGGGCAAGACGACGACCCTCTACTCGGCTTTGAGCGAACTTAACAACGTCAACATCAAGCTCATCACGACCGAGGACCCGATCGAATACGACATCGACGGCATCGTCCAGGTCCCGATCAACGCGGAGATCGGCGTCACCTTCGCCGCCTGCCTGCGCGCGATTCTTCGCCAGGATCCCGACATCATCCTCGTCGGCGAGATCCGCGACTTCGAGACCGCGCAGATCGCCGTTCAGTCCTCGCTCACCGGCCACATGGTCTTCAGCACGCTGCACACCAACGACGCGCCGGGAGCCATTACCCGGCTTCGAGACATGGGGGTGCCACCGTTCCTTATCACGGCGACGGTACAAGGGGTGCTTGCCCAACGCTTGGTCCGAAAAATCTGCGTCGACTGCCGCGAGTCTTTCGAGCCCAGCCTGGAACTCATCATGGAACTGGGGCTGACCAAGGAACGGGTGCAAGGGCGCAAGTTCTATCATGGCCGAGGTTGTGACCGCTGCAACAATACCGGGCACAAAGGCCGTAGCGGCATTTATGAACTGTTCGTTTGCAACGACGAAATCCGCACGCTGATCATGGACGGCGCCAACAAGGACAAGCTGGTCCAGGCCGGGCGGCGCAACGGCATGTTCACCCTCCGCGAGGCGGGGTTGAAAGCAATATTCGAAGGCGTCACCACGATCGATGAAGTGGTCCGCGAAACCGTGGTCGACGAAGAACTATAACACCGGGAGCGACGGCTATGCCGACCTTCACTTTTGAAGCGATGGACAATTCCGGCAAGGAGATCAAGGACTCCATCGAGGCCGCCACCGCCGAAGAAGCCCATACCAGAATTCGTCAAATGGGCTACTTCGTCACCAAGATCGCCGAGAAGGGCAAGAAGAAGAAAAAGCCGGGCGCCAAAAAAGCCGGCGCGAAAAAGAAGAAGACCTTCTCCATCGGCGGCGTCTCCTCGAAGGTTCTCACCGTCTTCACCCGCCAGCTCTCCACGCTCCAGGACGCCGGCCTTCCGGTCCTGCGCAGCCTCAAGGTGCTCGAGAATCAGTCCAAGCCAGGACCTCTCAAGAACACCCTCGGCGACGTCATCGAGGACATCGAGTCCGGCTTGTCCCTCAGCGAAGCATTGAACAAGCATCCGAAGGTTTTCGACCGACTTTACGTCAACATGGTGAAGGCTGGCGAGGCCGGTGGCGCGCTCGAGATCATTCTGCAACGGCTCGCGGATTTCAAGGAGAAGGCCCAGACCCTCAAACGCAAGGTCATCGGCGCCATGGTTTACCCGATCGTGGTCATCACGGTCGCGATGGCCATTCTCTTCTTTATCTTGTACTGGATCGTCCCCAAGTTCGAAAAGATCTTCGCCGATTTCGGCGTCGAGCTTCCCGGCATCACGATCGCGCTCGTCAAGGCGAGCAACTTCTGCGTCAACTACTTCTGGGTCATTCCCTTGATCCCCTTTGTCTTCATCGTGTCGATTAAGTTGATCTGCAAGTTCAAACGTGGGCGGTACGTGGTCGACTGGTGTCGGCTGCGGATCCCCGTCTTTGGCAAGATCACGCAGAAAGTCATCGTGGCACGCACCATGCGGACGTTGGGCACTCTGGTTGCCTCCGGCGTGCCGATTCTCGACAGTTTGATTATTTGCCGCGACACGTCCCAGAACGCGGTCTTCGAGCGTGCGTATCAGAAGGTGTACGACTCGATTCGCGAAGGGGAGTCGATTGCCGCCCCCTTGAAGGAATCCCGCGTCGTGACCGACATGGTCATCAACATGATCGACGTTGGTGAAGAGACCGGCGACCTCGACACCATGCTCTACAAGGTCGCGGACAATTACGACGAAGAAGTCGACGTCATGGTGGAAGGCATGGTGAGCCTGCTCGAGCCGTTGATGATCGTGTTCCTTGGTCTTGTGATCGGGTTCATCGTCATCGCGCTCTTCATGCCGCTCATCAAGCTGCTCAACGAGCTAGGCAAGGGCTAAAAAAAGGCAAAAGTGACGCGCAG
>JAXMAQ010000073.1:0-31733 GCA_046350335.1 Planctomycetota bacterium | reverse complement strand
AGTCGCGCCCCCGATCATGACAACCACGAGACTCAACATGCGTCACGTTTTTCCATTCTCCGACGCTTCACGCTTGTATCGTTCCCTTGGCCTCGGTTGCCTGGTATCGGTTACTTTGGCGTTGATTCCAGGAATAAGCCTTCGCACCAAGGCGGAGCCATTGCCGGCAATCCACGGACCGACGGTTCGGGTCACCAGCGTTGAGGAACTCGAACAAGCGGTCCAACGTTTGACATCCGGCGTGACCATCTTGATCGCGCCGGGGAAGTATCCGTTGCGGCGATCCCTGGTTCTAATGAACCACCTCACGGATATCGGTATCCGGGGTGAATCGGGCAAGGTCGAAGACGTGGAGATCATCGGACGGGGGATGCGGAACAAGGACTTTGGCAACGTGCCTCACGGCATCATGATCGGGGGGGCGGAAAACGTACTTCTCGCCCATTTCACGCTCAAGGATTTCTGGTTCCATCCGATCTCGCTTCACGGCGAACGTGGCTGCAAAAAAGTTCGCATGCATGGCCTTCGACTGGTGGACGCCGGTGAACAGTTTCTCAAGGGAAACGTCGGCAAGGATGGTCACGGCGTCGATAACGGCATCGTCGAACACTGTATTTTCGAGTTCACCGACACTTCAAGAGGCGAATACACCAACGGCCTGTCGATACTCGGCGGGAGCAACTGGATCATTCGCGACAATCTGTTTCGCAATCTCAGGGCTCCGAATGGAGAACTCGCCGGCCCCGCGGTACTCATGTGGCGGGGTTGCAAAAACACGCGGTGCGAGCGAAATACCTTCGTGAATTGCCAGCGGGGAATTGCTTTCGGCCTGGTCGATGGTCCCCCCTTTGATCACGTGGGAGGCGTCATTCAAGACAACACGTTCTATCGCAACGCCGAACAACCCGGTGATGCCGGCATCATGGTCAACAACTCTCCCGGAACCAAAGTGATCGGCAACACGGTCATACTCTCCGGTACCTATGCTGCCTCCATTGAATATCGTTTCCGGGGAACCACGAACTGCGTCATTGAGAATAACGTCTGCGACATGCGAATCCTCCGCAGGGATGGGGCAATCGCGGAACTCCAGGGAAATCGAGTTCCCACCGCGGCGGAACGAGACACTTTGCGCAAGAAGTTTGAAGGAATGTAACCTCCATGAGAATCAAAAAAGTCCCTCGGAGATGGATTCAAGCGGCGCTCGTCCTGACGACGCCATTCCTCCTCGTCGGCGTTGCCGCTCGGTCGAGTCGTGGCGCGGATCCATTTCCCATCGAATCGATCGGATTGCCACCTCGAACGCTCTTGCGTCGCCCCCCTGCGCGCAAGCCTCCGGCCTGGCTCGCCACCAACCTTCGCATCGGTCATTTGCCCGGCTACAACGATCGAATGGTTCGCGAGTTCTTGAAGGCGGGATACAACGTCGTCACGGTCAACTGCCTGGGGACCTGGGACCGCGTGGGTCCTTCGGCCAGTCTCTATTCGCCGGAGGAAGTGAAACGGGCGGACGAATATCTCCGCCGAGTCGTCGACACCATTCACGCCGCCGGCGCCAGAAGCGTCTTGTATATTGGCCCGGTCCAGGTCCCCGTCTTTTCCAAGGAGTTTCTGGCAGCACATCCCGATTGGCTCAAAGTGCGTCCCGATGGGACGAAAGACCAGGGCTTCGGCAATATTCGTAGCGGTTACGGGGACTGGCTCTGCGAGCAACTCGCGCATGTTACGCGCGTTTACAAACCGGACGGTTTCTGGTTCGATGGCTATGCACCCGTGCATCTTCACACGTATGACGCCGCCACGCGCGCGGCATTTGGCGAGGTTTCTGGCGGAGCCGAGATTCCGACGACCTTTGATCCCGTCAAGGACGCGGTCTCGCGGCAATACCTGCAATGGCATGAACAGTTCTTTGTCGACTTTGCCGACCGCATGCGCGAATCGGTTCGAAAGGAGCATGCGGAGGCCGCGTTGTTCGTCAACTACTCGGCAAACCGCACCTGGTACTATCCCGACATGTACATGGGAGAATACCCCGCCATCTACACGGACGCGGTGGACGTTCCATCGGTGGAGCTCTATTGGGACGTTCCCGGGGACGCGCTCTACCAACAATTCTGTTGCGCGTTCGTGCAGGGAGTCACGCGTGGCCGCGGAGGTAGTGTTTGGATCCAACCCTCGGCGCACGGCATTTCCGGCGTTGCCTCCCCCGTGGACATCCAACTCCGGGGCATGGAAGGATCGATATGGGGGGTCTATCCGGAATTCGTGGAGTCCGCCGGACGCGAAGAATACTTGAAACTCCACGTCAAAAATGTCGCCGACCGGGAGCCATGGTGGATCGGTTCCGAGCCTCTGCCGTATGTTGGAATTGTTGCTTCGGAACAGTCACGAACCTTGTTCGCGCAAGGAGCGTTACCGGTCTATTTTTCGCATACTTTGGGTGCATTCCGCGCCCTTTTTGAAAAACACTGGCCGGTCCGCATCTTGACGGAATACGACCTGGAGGACGCCGACCTTCAAGGGATCCGCGTTCTCGTGCTTCCCAACGTCGCCGTTTTGTCCGATCGGGCCGCGGAAGTCGTTCGACGCTTTGTCAAGGCAGGAGGAGGTCTCGTCGCGACCTACGAGACCTCTCTTTACGACGAGCAATTTCAACGACGAAAAGACTTCGCGCTCGCCGATCTATTCGGCGCGAAATACGTGACGTCGCATCCCGTGAATCAGCGCACGGAGAACTTGCTGATCACGGTCGACGCTGAACACGAAATCGTTCGCGACCCGGCAATTCTCGACAAAAGGGCGAACGCATGGATCGGAAACGGTCCGCCCCCCGACGCGGGGAACCTGGCTCTCATCGCCAGCGCGGTGGAATGCGTTCCCTCGCAAGACGCGCGGATCCTCGCCACCTATCAATTGGCCTCGCCGAACGTTCCGGTGAAGAAACCACCCGCCATCGTGGTTTCGGAATTTGGCCAAGGCCGCGTGGTTTACTTCCCCGCAAGTTTCGACAAAGGGATGTTCTTCTATCCGGACGGGTACATGCGCTCCCTGCTCGTCAATGCATGTCGCTGGTGTGCCAAAGAGGTTGCTCCCCCCGCCGAAGTTCATGGCCCATTGATGCTCGCAGTAACTTATCGGCGACAGCTGAAGGAGAACCGTCTGATCGTCCACCTGCTCAACGACCATAGCTCGTATGGAAGGCACTCGATTTATCAAAAACTCGCCCCATTGCCCGAAGAATTGCGGACAAAATGGGGATTTCCAAATCAGTCGGAGCTTCGGGGGACCTGGCCGGTTCGAGAAGAAATCATCCCCCTCCACGACCTTCGCGTCACCTGTCGACTTCCCGGAATTCGTCGAGCCATGCTCGAGCCGGAACATCAAGACCTGCCGTTACATACAGTGGATGGAGGCGTCGAAGTTCTCGTCCCGAAGATCCAAATGCATTCGATGGTGGTTTTTGAATAGCATCCGGCGACTTCGCGTTCGCGGCCGGTCTTCGAGTCAGGCTGATCTGGACGCATTGCCAATACTCGCCACAATATTGCAAGCGCCACACCCACCTTAATAAGACGCGGCGCTGGTTCCAAAACGCGCGCCATCAGATTCAAAGCCGATGACCGACGATGGAATCGGATTCTGACGCAGCGAATCCCAGTGCCGCAGTCGCGTGAAACGAGAGGGATTTCAAAGATGACCGTGGTGACCACGCCGAAAGAACCTGGCAATAGCGTTTATTTGCGGGCCTGGACGGCGTTCGACCAAACCACCTACGAGGAGCGCTGGACATACCTGGGTCACGACGCGCGTAAACTCTTCATTGGTGCCGTCACCAATGTCTCGGAATGGAAGAAGGGGGTGCCCAGGATCCGGGGAAGAATCGCCGTGGTCCAAAGCCTCGAAGAGCTGAAGTTCGTGGAGTTTTCGCCTAATGGGCACAAGGAAGGGTACGCCATCCATGAAAAGGCGCTTCCCTTCGCCCGTCGGCTTGTCGCCATCTGTTCCTTTAGCGAGCCGCGAACCTTCGAAGAATGGCGTAATTACGTCAAGTACTGTCTCGGCGAACAACAGTTCAAGTCCCGAGCCGAAGCGATTCTCGCCAAATCCGGCCAAGTGATCGACGTCAATTCCCAGGCGTTTTGGGAGCTCGTACAGACGATTCAATGGCCACGGATGGTCGCCCGGGCGTTCAACAACCCGACGATGCTTGAGATCATCGAGGACGAAACTTTGACGTCGTCGTCAATCGACTTGTTCGATTTCGTCAACTTCGGTGACGAACCGCCCATCGAGATGCGGGAATCGATTGCCAACTTGATCTTGCATGGCGCGTTGGTGGAGACCTTGAACAACCAAGGAAACGAACTCGGCTTTTGCTTGCTACCTGGGGTTCGTAAAAATCTGGAGAAAGAACTGCTCGACGCCGATTCGCGCCCGCCGGCGCCCATTGAACCGACGGCACGAGTCCATGCAACCAAGACGGCGGCAAACGACTTGAGAGCCGTGCTTCTCGAAGTTCTCCGCACCCCGGTTCGATTGCGGACGGATGGGGAGGTTTTTCAAAAAGACATTGACCGTTTGGAGACGGTCATCGAGCCCATCGCCAATTTTCCGGCGGACCAATCGGCATTCGTAGATAACGCGATCTCGATGGCGTTCGAATTTCGATTCCTTGTAACTCGCCGGGAGGGAAAGCAGACCTTCGGAGTGGTGTCGGCAACGGGCGAAACCTGGTTGCGCCAATCGACCGCGGAACAAGTTCGCTGGATCGTCCGCCAATTTGTTTCCATGCCCAATCCCAACCATTTCAAGTATCGTGGCGACGGCGACTTCCTCTTGTCATCCATCGTCGTGAAGAACAAGGGAGAAAGTCGCAAACCGGACGCGTGGATGGCGGAATCCGTCCTCCAATTGCGTCGCTCCATCTATAAGGCATTCAAGAAAATCCCGGACGACAAGTTCGTTTCCTTGGAAGAGGCGGTTATTTTCCTGTCGGCGTGGAACAACAACCCCTTGCTTCCCGAGGACAATCGCGACGGTGTTGAGGTGTATTTATACGGTAGTCGCATCGATCACGACCCTCGACACTTGAACAAGGCGACGCGGGAGATCTTGCGCAACTTGTTGAATCGCCGACTCCTGGCCTTGGGATGTTTTGAAATAGCCGTGCGGGGCAGGGAAATACTGATCTCGCGGAGACGTCTCTTGGACCTTTATTTCGGCGAGGAACTCACCGACGAGAAATCACCGGACTTCCCGACGTGGATGCCAAAGTCGTGGTCCAACCGGACTTCAGCATGATCGTGATCGGGAACCTACCCGCCGTTGCCGACTTCGCCCCCTTCACCGATCCAAGCCCCGGCAATCACGATCCCCACTCCCGCGTCCTCAAGGTGACTCGCGAACGGGTGCGTTCCGCCGCCGAGAACGGCCTCACCGGACATCAAA
The DNA here is from genome assembly GCA_046350335.1 of Planctomycetota bacterium. GTDB lineage: Bacteria > Planctomycetota > Planctomycetia > Kolteriales > Kolteriaceae > JAXMAQ01. The sequence goes on along the minus strand of JAXMAQ010000073.1, from coordinate 26,285 downwards.
TGATCGAGCGACTGGAAAAACACGCCACCGTCCCCATTCCCAAGAACGTCCTTCAAGAGATTCGCAATTGGGCGGGTTCCGTTCGCAAGGTCGAAGTCGCGCCGATGCTTATTTTTACCTGCAGCGACTCATCGGTCGCCGACCGTTTGCCAGGCCTCCTCGGCCAGCCCGGAAATCGTTTCTCCCCTACGGTGGTCGGTTTCCCTCCCATGACGATTTCCCCGAAAATCAAGACTCAATTGAAAAAACTGGGGATCCATTTGACGGGAGAAACCGATTACTTTTCCACCGGTTCCCAACGGAGCGGGAATCGCCACCAGGAATGGTGATCAAGGCCTTTTCGGCCCTGCCGTGTAACGCAGATCGTCCAGGTACACCTTCACGAAATGCCCGCCCGACTGCAGATTCCAGATTCCGAAATGATCGAGGGTCGCGTCATCCCGTTTTTCTCCCGGGGCGAGTTCCACCACTTGACGCTGGCCGTCAAGCGTCCAAGTGATGCTGCCGTTCCCTTTGCCTCCATTCGGATCGTATTGCAGCTTGAATACGTGCTTGGCGCCGTCGGGCCGCAGGATGGGTCCTTCCTCCGCGGCGCCGCCAAGCCCCGACAGGGTCCGATACGCAGGACGGAAGTAATGGCCGATTCGGCTCGGGCCTTCGAGGAGTACTCCAAGGTACTCGCGCTGGGGCTCTTCGTGTTCCGGGGTTTGTTTCTCTCGCTTCCGCTTTCCATTAAACCAGCCAAGGTACATGCCACTGTCGGATCCAGCCCCCTGAAACGAAATCGTCCCAGATACCGTCAATTCATTCCGCAAGGAGCATGGCTCGATCGAATCCGCGTAAAAGGCCGGCGATTCATCGCGCCAAAGGATACCTCCGAGTTCCCCCGGCTTGCCGGAAGCGAATCCCGTGGGCGAATAGCCGAAATCCTGCAAGGGACGAATCGCGCGTTCCTCGAACGTAACCCGATTGCCGAGTCCCTCCCAATCCGGGTCGCGGTCGAAAGACTCCCCTTTTCCATCAATGGAAAGATCATCGAGGTAAAGTTCCAGGCCGTCGCCGTTGGTTTGAACGTTCCAAATACCGAATCGATTGACCATTAGGCCATCCTGCTTATGCCCCGGCTCAAGGGGCGCGCGAAATTGTTGGCCGTCGAGCTCGAAGAGGATTTCGCCATTGCCGTCGGCCGCGTCCGGATCATAACGAAGTTCCCACCGATGCCGGCTGCCGTCGGCAAGGAAGGGCTTGGTGGAAGTCGTTTGATATCTCCCTTCGAAGGTCGCGCCTCCCCCGGTCAACCAATGCCTCGTGCCATACTCGAAGAGTACCCAATACTTGCCGCCATTGCCGTCGATCCGAAACCCGAGGGAATTGGGCGTTCTCCAGCCTCTGGATTGGTCATGGAACCAGCCAACGAGAACACCACTCCCCCCTTCGGCGCGGGTGACGGCAAACGTGCCGGCTGCCACGAGTCGATCCTGGAACGTTTTCGGTTCGATCCGAGCGGCGTAATGGGCGGGCGTGACGGAACGTTGAATCCATCCGCCTATTTCCCCAATCTTTTGTCCGCCGGCACGCTGGCTCTTTCGATAGCCAAAATCCTGATTTACGAACGGCAACATCTTTGACAGCAATCGGTTACGGTACCCCTGCCAGCCCGGATCAACGTCAAAGGACTGGAACCTTTCGTTCGGCGTTTCGGCCACCGATGGAAAGGAAACCGAAGCACTGATGACAATTGTAAAAAACTTTGCCAGAACTCGTCCCGGAGACTTCACATCGCACCCTTTCATGGTACTATGAGGCGACTCGTGATTGAGAACGATGGCTGCGGTATTGAACGTGGCCCGATTTTCCGTGATTGAATCACTGCCGGATAGCCCACTTGTGGCCCAGGAATCTCTGGGCAATCATCGCACCAAGCCATGTCGGCCGAGCTTCCGTGCGAACTCGCTGAACTTGCGACGAGGCGTTGAGAAGGGAGCTCAACCGTGTGTCCACGATGTTTCTTTATCTCGGCCTTATTGGCGACGTCCGCGTGTGGCGCGAACACGCAAACCACGCCGCGAGCGCAGGGAACGGAGACGCCCGCGCCACGGACTTCGTTTGAATCGGGACAGCCCGCGGACGCGCGGGAACTCGCTCGTTTCGAGCAAGCAGCAGCCTATTCCAAGGAAAATCGCGGGCTCTCCACGCTTATCCTTCGCGACGGCAAGATCATCTTCGAATCCTACTATAACGGCCACGCGGTGGACAAGCCGCAAGCTTTGGCGAGTGGAACCAAAAGTTTCTGTGGTCTGCTCGCCGCTGCCGCCGTCCAGGACGGCTTGATCTCTTACGACGAGTTGGTCTCCGATACCATTGAGGAGTGGAAGAACGATCCGCGTAAATCCAAAATCACCGTTCGTCAGTTGCTTAGCCTCACCAGCGGGATCCAGGGGGGACGGTTGGGACGGGTGCCGACCTATTCCGAAGCTGTCGAAGCGCCGGCCATTGAGGAGCCCGGGGTTCGATTCCTCTATGGGCCCAATTCCTTTCAGGTCTTTGGCGAACTGATGCGCAGGAAGCTGATGACCTTTCGGGAGGACCCGGTCACTTACCTCCGCCGCCGCGTCCTAACGCCGATTCAAATGGAAATTTCCCAATGGAGGATCGGCGCGGACGGGTTCAATACGTTGTCCTCTGGCGTCTCGATCACTTCACGGGAGTGGGCCAAGTTCGGGGAACTGATCCGCAACCACGGCTACTGGAACGGCCAAGAGATCATCGCTACGGAAACGCTTGCCGAATGCTTCAAAGGGAGTAAGGCAAATCCAGCGTACGGTCTATCCTTTTGGCTCAATCTCCCCTACGGCGAGGGGCCGACCCCGGAGTTGGCCAAATACATTCGCCGAAAACAGGGCGAAGTCGCGATCTCTCCCCATGCGCCGCGCGATCTAATCATGGCGGCCGGCGCTGGCAAAGAGAGGCTCTACATCATTCCGTCACTGAAGTTGGTGATCGTCCACCAGGCACAAAGTATTACCTTCAAGGACGACGTCTTCCTGAGCCTGGTTCTCGGCTCGGCGCCTCAGTCCGACGCCGCCTCCGACGTCCCACGAACCTTGGAAACACCGTAACGGGGTCGCGGGGGATTCGTTCACGCATGGTCGATGTTCAGAATTCGGGAAACCAACGCGACGCGAACCCCTCGGTGCCCCAAAAAACACGCGGCCTGACGTACTCTCCCTTACCGGGAAACCGTGCGAAAATCCCGCCAGGAACGATCCAATAACCAGGTGCGCTCGTCGGCGTGCCCCGTGATCCTAAAACTGGGATTCTCATTCGTCCGTGGATTGAAATACTGGGCCCGACTCATGGCTGCCCAGTAATTCCTGGCGAGTGCAATAATCCTGGCAGAACGCAATTTGCTATTCCGCAACGTCGTACGGCGCAGTAACCTGTAAACACGTGCCCTTCGTAAAGTCGTTCAGATAAGTGGTGTCGTCGGCCGGCGTTAAGCCATTCGGTCCGCGTATCCGTGGACTGGGCGTCGCATCTCTCCAAGCGATCGGCGTCGGTTTCACGACATTCCTTACCTGGCGCTCAAACACCACACGGAGTTGGAAATGAGCTCTCCCCATCCCTTCACTTTGTCCGCGTTCCTGATTGCGCTATTGTCCTTCGGCCCCGCGGCATTCGCCGAGGAACCTCCAGCGAAGGAACCCGGCAAATCAAATTCTCGGCCCCCCAATATCGTCTTGATTCTTGCGGACGATCTTGGATTTGAGTGTTTGGGCTGCAACGGCGGTAAGTCCTATCAAACGCCAAACATTGATGCGCTCGCGGCGACGGGAGTTCGTTTCACGCACTGTTACGCCACCCCCGCGGGTCCCTCCTCGCGAGCCGAACTATTGACGGGACGCTACGGTTTCCGAACCGGCTGGACGGGGCACATCGAAAACAGCCGCTTTTTCCTCGATTCCTCGCGCGAGCGTACCTTGGCACACCGGCTTAAAACTGCCGGTTACGTCACCGGAGTTTCGGGAAAATGGCAACTCGGAGACTTCGTCGTTCATCGCAATCATCCTTTCGACTGCGGATTCGACGAGTGGAATCTTTGGGCCACTTTCGTCGCGGGGAAACCGACTTCCAGGTATTGGAATCCGGTCTATTGGCGCGACGGCGCTCCGCGCGAAGGAACCTCGGGTAAGTATGGTCCCGATGTCAGTTGCGATTTCGTCATCGACTTCATTTCGCGCCATCGCAATGAACCGTTCTTCCTCTACTACCCTACCACGTTAGTCCATTCGCCGTACGACCGGACTCCCGGGCGAAGAGTGGATCGAAACTTTGCCTTCAACCGCGACCAGGTGGGAGAACAATACTTCGCAAGCATGGTCAGCTATCTGGACCATATCGTGGGAAGAATCGTGACGACGATCGACGAACTCCGGTTATCCGACCAGACCTTGATTCTCTTCACGAGTGACAATGGTTGCGATCGCGGGATTCGCTCTCGAATCACGACCGATTCCGGGGAGACAGTGGTTCAAGGGGCTAAGCTCACCACGACGACGGCTGGCTTCCGAGTGCCGTTGATTGCTCGAGGCTTCGGAGTTAGCTCGCCGGGTCGAACGAGTGAAGACCTCGTTGATTTTACGGATTTTTTGCCCACGCTCGCCGAAGTGGCGGGAACGAAACGTCCCGAGGACACCGATACAGATGGTAAGAGTTTCTTATCGATTCTCCGCAACCAGGAAGGGCCGCGGCGGACTTGGGTTTATTCTCAACTGGGAAAAGTCCGACTCGTCAGAGACCAACGGTATGTGCTTTTTGATGACGGCCGACTCTTCGACGTGGCCACCGATCCCCAACAGCAAAGGCCTTTGGTAGCCGGTACCGATCTCGACGCGGACGAGGCGCGTCTCCGCCTCACCGAAGCGCTCGACCTGCTCGAATGACGGGCACCCGGAGCCTTTGCGATAAACGACCGTCGTCATCCACGCGACGCTGGTGAGGCAGCCTTATCCGCGTCGTCGTGGCGGTTGAGATTCCACACTTGAATACCAAGGCCGGAAAGCCTCTCGACGTTTCGTCTAAGAGCTTTCCGGCCGGATTGAATCCCGGGAAACCGTGGACTTCATTCCCGTGGGAACTCGGGGACAGTTTCTCGCTATTCCCTCTCTTCTCCCGGATGGTAGGTCGCCTTCGCATGGGCCATCACTTCGTCCTTGTAGAACCAGGCGTTTTTGAGTTCCCCTTTGCTGAACAAAGCCGCCTGATCGAAGTAATGGGGAGCCCCGGACTTACCACTCGATCCGAAGGTGAGAAGGGACTTGCTTTCGATCTTGTCCTTGCCGAACTCGATGCACGCCACGTAGGACGCGCCCGCGAGTCCGTACATTTCCCGACGAAACGGCGTCGGCGGGAGAAAGAAGGTGTTGAACACCGTGCCAAGTTCGGAGGGAGCGCCCGGGCATGGCAAGCTCGGAAGCTTGTTGGAAAACGCCAGATCCTCTTGAACGCTCACGTCCGAAAGGCGCTGCATCCTGCACGCCTTGCCCCAGGGCACCTTCCAGTCTCCGTAAAGAAGCTGGAGACGAGTCGCCGCCGTCACGATCGACGCGTATCGAGCCTTGGGATCATTCAAATATTTGGCTTGGAGCTTTCCCTCAGGCTTGAGCTCGTACAACTCCGTGTACCAGGCCCAGCAGAGCGTCGCCTGCGTCGAGTCGTTTCCTCCTTTGCAGTCCCAATCGAAGAGATGCTCGAAATACGGTTCAACCTTCTTTGCGAGTTCGGGATCCGACTTCTTCAGTTCTTCCAATCCACGCTTGTAGTGGGGCAAGATCTCGAGCGGCCAATACATCGTCGTGTCGAATGCCGCTCGCGACCAATCCGCCAGCGACACGTCCTTCATCTCCCGGAGCAGCATCCGAGAAACCTTCGCCCGACGGGTGTCGACATGACGATCGTCCGCGAGATAGTCCGGAAAATCATTGCGCACGGGATTGTCGTCGTCGCTGGTGAAGTACGGCGATTGATTGCAGTTCTGCACATAACCCGTCGACGGGTTCACCATCTGTGGCAGTTCGGCAAACCCGTGGTACCCGTTCCATTCCGTGTTCGGATCACTCCCGTCTAACGGCTGGTCCCAAGTATATTTTGGATCCCGGCGAGGAACTGCGGCGTTGTAGATGTACGCGATGTTCCCCTCGCGGTCGGCGTAGATGCAATTGAACATCGGCAATTCCAAGTCGTGGAGCGCCTCTTTCCACTCCGCGAAGTTCCGCGCCTTCGTCATCCGCATCGCCTGGGAAAATGCCTCGGGCTCGTGCATCTTGGCAACCTTGACCGCGAGGAAATGAACGTCGTCCTCTTTCTTCACCACCGGCCCCAAATGCGTGTCCCGGAAAACGAAGGTCTTCTCTTCCAACCCCTTGCCATTCTTGACGCGAACGACTTCCTTGCGTTCTTTCGCTTCCCGGTATCCGTCGGCGTAGCGGTACTTGAGGGGATTGGTGGGGTCGTCGAACGTCAGACGGTACGCGTCCGCCACGTCCGGCTTGTTCGCCGTGTGCCCCCAACCCAGATGTTCGTTGTGCCCGAGCATGGGAAAAGGGCTGGCGTAAAAAGCGGCCCCGGTAAAGTTCCAGCCCTCGTCGCTTTGCACGTGCCCCTCGTACCAACTTCCCGGTCCAAACCAAGGCTGATGCGGATTAATGAAGAGCATGGCGGTCTTGTTCTTGGTGCGCGAAGGACCAATCGCCCAGCCGTTGGATCCGACGGCGTTCTCCAGGCTCTCGGCATACGCTTTTTGGTCGGACTTTTTGACGTTGGCCTTGTTGAACATCCAATCCAAGCCGATCTGGCGACGATGCGCGAAGATATGCCAAGGCTCGAATCGAGTGATCACTCGTGGCTTGACGTCGGGGTTCCGTTCGAGAAAGTAGTTGAGTCCGGAGGAGAAGGCTTCGCAGATTTTTTTGTCGAGGTCGGGAAGTTTTGGATAATCCTCCTGGGCCTGCCGGGGGATATTGAAATTCAAGGTCAAAAGGTCATTCTCCAAACCCTTGGGACCGTTCGCTTCCGCCGTCCGACCCAGCGCTCGGAGGACGTTTTCCTCCACCTGCCAGAAGTAATCTTGGCCTTGGCAATAGGCGAAGCCGAAGATGGTCGCCTCGTCCGTCTTGCCGTGAATATGTGGTACCCCCCACTCATCGCGGACGATCGTCACTGACTTCGCCAGGGATTCCGGCGAACTCGCCCCGAAAGCGTCAGAGGGTGCCGCTGCGCCCAACAACACCCACGCGAGGCTCAAAAGAGACCGCCAATGTCGTCGCACAATGCCTGAACTTCGCATTCTCCCTCCCGATGTAAAACCCACGATTCCATCGTCAACGCACTTTCTGGTAAACCTTCCGATCGATTGTTGGTGCAGTTTGTGCAAAGCTCTCCTTGGAACGACGCGACATCGCGTCTGGCACAGGTTACACTCAAACAACGCGCTGTTGCCAAGAGATCCCGCAAAAGAGCCGACAACGGGACAACCAGGCCACGGACCAACGCCTCCATGGTAGGCCCTCGCGACCCGCGTTTCCATGCCAGGCGGTTTCCTTTGGCGACAACATAAGAAGGATCGAACGTCGAAAATAAAGGGAAAACATCATGCGAATGGCAAGTTACGCACTGGCGGCATTCACGCTGGCAAGCGTTTGGATGATCGGCACTCGGAGCATGGCGGATGAGTCCAAGAAAGTGCTTAAACATATTGTCATGTACAAGTTCAAGGACGAGGCGACTCCAGCCCAAGTTCAGGAAGTCATCGACACGTTCGCCGGCCTGCCCAAGAAAGTCGACACCATCATCGGTTTCGAACATGGTGAAAACGTGAGCAAGGAAGGGAAATCGGACGGCCTTACCCATTGCTTCGTCGTTACCTTCCGCGATCAAGAGGGGCTCGAAAAGTACTTGAAACACCCTGCTCATGACGCGTATGTCAAGGTCGTGGCACCCCGCAGAGAGAAGGTCGTCGTGTTCGACTATTGGTCCGAGCCATGAGTTGGCCATCAGTAACCATCACCTTCGTCGTCGTGGGTGGGCTATACCTGCTCAAGGGGTTCTTCGTCGCCCGGCTCATCGGCGGCAGATATCCCTGGAATGCCGCGGTCGTGGATGTGGTGGCCGTCGCATGCTTGATCCTGATTTTGCGCTATTTCGACCTGGGGCTGAAGTTCGCCACGCATCGACTGTTCCATGCATCGTCGAGCACGCCACGCCTTCTGTTCGCCCAAACGACGCGATTTACTCTCCTCGGCATCTTCGCCTTTCCGTTATTGCTCGCCTTGGTGCAGTTTTTCCCTCAACGCGTGGCGTGCAACGCGAACCCGGCGGATGCCGGCATGCCCTACCAGGACGTGACGATCGATTCCACCGCAGGAAAACTCTCCGCCTGGTACGTGCCCGCACCTCGTGGCGAAGGACCCATCGTGCTCGTCACGCACGGTCTCGGCGCGAACAAACAAAATTTTTTGCCCGCCGTTCAAGCGGCACATGCCCTGGGGTTTTCTTCACTGATTTTCGACTTCCGAGCCCACGGGGACAGTGACGGCAGAGTGACAACTTTTGGCTACCACGAAGCGGACGACGTGGAAGCCGCGTGTCAATGGATCCGTGCGAATCATCCCGACCGACCGATTTATGCGCTCGCCTTTTCCATGGGGGCGGCGGCTGTGCTCAAGGCCGCGGCCAAGAGCGATCCGTTCGAGAAATTGGTGATCGACTCGACATTCGCACGAGTGGAAAACGTGGCGCGGTCGAGCCTGCTCGCGAGTTTTGGAATCCTCCAAACCCCCGCCTGGCAACTCGCTCGATTTTGGGGCTGGCTATTCACCGGCGTGGACATGGCCGACCATCGGCCGGAAGAGAATATCGCCAAGATCGCCCACCGCCCCATCCTGCTCGTTCACGGTCTGGAGGATTCGATGATTCGACCCATCGAGTCCGAGCGGTTGGCGAAGGCTGCCGGCGAGACCCCGCAGGTGTGGTTCGTCCCAGGAGCCATGCACGTTGGCTCGCTTGGACATCCGGAATACCTCCAGAGACTTGCCGCTTTTCTCAACGGCGATTCCATGCTCGCCAGCCGCTGGCGGTTTTGAATCCCTCGCGGCGAAAACGAGAACAGACTCAATCCCCTATTTCGCCGGCGGATTTTCACCCACCAACTTGAGACAATTCTCGATCAAGATTTCCCCCGTCATCTCGCCGATCGACGTTTCCGAAATGTACTCGTATCGAGGAAAACTATTGAAGTCCTCCTTCGTCAAGATGTAGCCGAACGCATCGTTGGTCAGGCCGAAGAGCAGCGTATGTTCCCCCTTCATCTTCCGTTTGAGATAGAAGCCGATGTTCGGCAACGCCTCCCCTGGAATAGTCAGTATTTGCGCATTGCCGAGGTTGACCAGATTGATCCGCGTGGTGATGGATTGGTTGTTTTCGTGGGGATACTTGAGGGGCGAAAAAAGAATGACCGACCACATGAGCTTCGATTCGACGGGAAAAGTCACGTCGAGCGATTTGCAGAGGAGCGTGGGATCCTTTTGTTCTGGAGCGACGGCGAGGATTCTTTCCGCTTCACTCGCCATCAAATGACCGATCCGAATGCACTCGTCCCAGGTCCGCGCATCTTCCCAATAGCCCCGGAGACTATCCGAAGGCTTGTCGAGAATGCGGTTGTCGGCGGTAATCATGCCTCCCTGGGCGCCGTTCATGAATAAAGCCATGCCGCCGGAGGTCTCTTCGATCTTGTCGCACAGCGGTCCGACGAGATCCGGACTGACAATGCCGGGCCCGGTTCCGAGCACTTCGGGATGAATGGCGTAATTGACCAAGGTGGCGATCGTTTTTCCATCCGCGCCGATCGCGCGAATGACGCTCATCCTGCGGTCATAGAGGTCGGGGGCGTAGTAGTTGTAGGCGATCTTTCCTTTCGCTTCACCCGTGGCGATCTTAAGACTCGCGGGCCTCAAGTTATCGATCGCTTCGTTGATGGCCTCGGCGGCCTTGACGCAGACCATGTCCATGTATTTCAAGTCGCCCGTATGCCCGCCTTGACCGTCAGGAAACGCGTAACAGTCCGGCGCGCTGTGCGTATGCGTCGATCCAATCAGGATATTCTCCGCGGGAATTCCGGGAACTCGAGCCCGCGCGCGATTCGCGAGCACCGATGGAAAACCAATCAGATCCAAACTGACAATCGCCACCTTGGTCTCGCCTTTTTGGAGCACGATGGCCCGAGCCGTCAGCTCGCCTTTTTTGTCCTTGGCGGGAGATGGCGCGCCCATGCCTCCCGAAATCGGCAGCAATGGATCCGGAGTGATGATCCTCTTGCCGACGCCAACCTTGAGCCCCTCCGCCAACGCGAGCGACCCGCTCGTCAACAGCAACACAATCCCCAGAAATATCGAAAGTGGCAGTCTGCGGTTCATCCTCGTTCTTCCTTCGACAAACAATGCCAGTGAAAGTGATTCCGATAAATGTCTTAAACGCATCGCGCGCAAGGCAACCGACACCTGCCATCCAGGAACGGCAGGAACACTATACACGTGATCGACTTCCCTCTCAATCGCCGTCAGACCATGCCGACGGCATACCATCCCGCGCCCTTGGGCACGATTCGTGAGGAATGCTCATCGATGGGTCCGAAAAGTGCATGTAGGATTTCATGGCGACGGTTCATGGTTGTCATTCGAGGGTGCAAGGGAGCCAAAGGCTTCGCGGCGCTCCCTGCCCATGGACGCTCAGAAGGGTAGTGCCGCGGCTAGGCTCGTTTTGCACCAAGGCTCCTTCACGCGACCGGGGCGGTAAACTTGCGATGACTTTTCTGATGTTCAATGGTTGTTCGCGCGCATGCCGGCAACCATCAGCAACGTCCATCCCACCAGGAAACAGACTCCGCCGATGGGCGTGACGAAAACGAGCCAACGGGGTCCCGAGAGGGCCCAGCCGTAAAGACTGCCCGAGAAGAGCAGTACCCCTAATAGAAAAAACCAACCCGCGCCTTGGGCCGGACCACTTGGCCAGCGGGCAAGGAAGAGCCCGACGCCGACGAGGGCGAGGCCGTGATACATGTGGTACTGGGCGGCGGTCTCGAAGGTTTCCAGCTTGCCGTCCGCCGTCAATCGTTCTTTCAGACCATGCGCTCCGAAGGCGCCCGAGGCAACGGCAAGCCCCGCCACCAATGCTCCGATCGCGATCCACACTCTCGCTTCCATGAACTTCGGCTCCCGAATTCAGCTTCCCTAGTCGCTCACGACTGGCTTCCGTGAGTACGTAGTAGAATAATAGGTATAGGTAACTTGCGGCGTGAACACGAATCGTCCGTTTTCACCGTTGGCTTGCGATCCGCGAATGTTTCCATGCCGAACCTGACTGCCGCGAACACGATGCCACTTTGAGAGTAACCATGTTTCTCCATTGGATGAAGGACCGACGTCGACAGCAATTGCTCCATGAACCCTTTCCCGAGACGTGGCTTGCGATTTTGGAAAAGAACGTGTCGCATTATCGCTTGCTCAACGAAGAGGAGAAAAAGCGGCTGCGCGACGATCTTCGCATCTTCGTCGCCGAAAAGAATTGGGAAGGTTGCGGCGGCTTGGAAATGACCGATGAAATCCGCGTGACCATAGGCGCGCTTGCCTGCCTGCTCAATCTCGCCATTTTGCATGACCACTACAAACAGGTGCTCTCGGTGTTGGTGTATCCGACGGGGTATGTCGCGCCGCAACAGACCTTTATTCGCGAGGGAGTGGTCGCCGAGGGAGCGAGCGGCCGGCTGGGTGAAGCCTGGTACCGCGGGCCCGTCGTTCTCTCTTGGCAAGATGCCAAGTTGGGAGGCAAGCACCAACAGGGAGGCCATAACGTCGTCATTCATGAGTTCGCCCACGAACATGACATGCTCAATCGTGGCATCGACGGCGTTCCCCCGATGCGCGACAAGCAACAATATGAACGCTGGGAGTCGGTCATGCAGCCGGAGTACGAGAACCTCGTTCGGCACGTGGAGATGGGATTCCCCACCTTCATCGACCCGTATGGGGCCACGAACCGTGCCGAGTTTTTCGCGGTTACGACGGAATGCTTTTTCGAGGAACCCTTGGAACTCGAGCGTCGGCACCCGGCGCTGTATCGGGAACTATCGGGCTACTACAACCAGGACCCAGCCTCGCGAATACGCGCCGCCCAATCTCGGTCTCGCCGCGTCCCATAACGATCGTCCAGCCCTTACACCGTTCATCCCGCAGCTCCCCAAAACTTGCTCTGGCAAATGCCTACTCTTGACGACGTTCGCCTCTCCCGATAAAACATGCGTAAAAGACGCATCTTTTACCTCTTTTGTGAAGTGTGCCGTGCGACTTACCATGCAAACGGACTTCGCGCTTCGAACGCTCATGGTACTCGCCACCCACCTGGAGCGCGCGACGGTAGCGCAGGTTGCCGAGCTCTTCGGCATCTCTTCAAGCCACGTCGCCAAGGCCGTCAATCAGCTCGCGCGCCTGGGATACGTGCGAAGCGTCCGCGGCATCGGCGGTGGGATCGAACTCGCGAAAAAGCCCGAAGAGATTCGACTCGGCGAGGTCATCGAAGATTTGGAAGGGAATCTCCACCTCCTCGAATGTGTCGCCACCGAAAACGTCTGCGCCATTCAGCCGTTTTGCAAACTCAAAGGCGTGTTGCAGCAGGCGGAACGGATTCAATTGGATTTTCTAAACGCGGTCACGCTCCGGGATGTCTGTCCGACCCCTCGCCAGCTCGCCGGGATCGAGAAAACATGATGAGCCAATTACGTCGTTTTGCATGGATGGCCTTGCTCGTCGTCGCCAACGGTTCGATGGCCGACGACTCGTTCGAGCAAAAGCCCATCGAATACTCGAAGGGCAAGCCGTCCAATCCCATCTCTCGACTTCAGGAACAATTGGCGAAGGGGGCCGTTTCGCTGAATCACGATCGGCGGTTCGGCTACCTGCCGGCATTGCTTGAGAAACTAGAGGTGCCGACCGATTCACAAATGCTGGTGCATTCGAAAACCAGTTTGCAGCGCAGCCGCATTTCGCCACGCACGCCACGCGCCTTGTATTTCAATGACGAGATCTATGTCGGGTATTGCCAATCGGGGGAGGTCATCGAAATCTCCGTGGCCGATCCAGGTCTTGGGACGGTGTTTTACACGCTCGATCAAAAGCAAGAGGCCGCGCCCGTCTTCTTACGCCAAACCGACAAATGCCTGATTTGTCACGGCAGCAGCCAAACGGACGGAGTACCCGGCCATCTTGTCCGTTCGGTATTCGTCGACGAACATGGCCTGCCGTTACTCGGCGAGGGCTCCCATCGCGTCGACCACACCACGCCACTGGAAGATCGCTGGGGAGGATGGTACGTCACCGGCCGGCACGGCGAGCAGAAACATTTGGGCAATCTCATCTATCGAGGCGGCAAGGTCCAACGGCCGATCGTCAATGACGCCGGACTCAACGTCACCATGCTCGACGACCACTTTTCCACCGAAAGATATCTCACTCCTCATAGCGACATCGTGGCTTTAATGGTCCTGGAACATCAGGCGATGGTGCACAATCTCATCACGAAGGCAAGTTTCGCCACGCGCGAAGCGTTGCATTATGAACTCGAATTCAATCGAGCCCTCGGCGAACCTGTCGGCAATCGACTTCCCAGCACCACCAGTCGCATCAGAAACGCGGGAGAGAAGTTGGTTCGTGGACTTTTATTCGTCGACGAAGCGAAACTCACCGATTCGATCGTGGGTACCTCGACGTTCACCGAACAGTTTTCCACTCGCGGACCGCGCGACTCCAAAGGGAGATCACTCCGCGACTTCGATCTCACAACGCGGCTCTTCAAGTTTCCATGCAGCTACCTGATCTATTCCCCCGCATTTGACGGTCTGCCAGACGAAGCCAAAGCGTACGTCTCGAGCCGACTTCAAGAGATCCTCACGGGCACGAGTCGGGAGGAAGCCTACGCCCATCTCTCCGACGAGGATCGCCAGACAATCTTCGGAATTCTCCGCGAGACGAAGCCGGACCTTTTGCGGGATTGAGACCCTTTCCCGGCTACCATCCCCGGATCGCGGCTCGATTCTTGAACCGTGAGCCAGCGAACGTCCATACCGCCCGCGAACCATGACTTTGACTAGGAATTGCGGTGACGGCTGCTGGAGGGGGGGTGATGCACTGTACCAAACACTCATTTCCATGTTTGCAATCTTTCCAGCCAAGAGTGTTTGTTCTTTAGCCATCACCACGCCTTCGAAACGAACCGATCGCTCCCATCGCTCTCGATTTTTCCACCTCTTCTTGACGTCCGCAGCACCCGAGTTTATACTCAAGCTCTGCCAACATTCCCTTCGTTGGCGGGTGAAGCGCGAATCCTGTCGCACTTCGCGATCCTCTCCCCTGTTGGCAGATTTGCCAAACCTTTTCTCCCCAAACTGGTTCTCGTGTTCGTCGTTTCGGATCGTGCGCTAAAGTTCTCTGCGGTAGCTTAAGAATTCCACGCGCATCACTTCCGATCGATGTAGCCGAGATCTTGAACTCCAAGTTTCCAATGGTGGCCAGCTTGCTCGCGCCTTGGTCGACAAGGCTGGTTTTGGTCTTCAATCGTCCGCGGACTCGATAGCTCACAGAGGGGATGCAATGCGGTTTTCCTGGCTCGGCGCTACGGCTTTCCTGTTGATGTCGAGTTCCATCGGACTTGCACAGGTTCTGCCAACGGATGACGGCACGAAATGGCTGGGGGTGTTCACCGGTGCTGCAAACTTGAGTACCGGGCTCGATAATAGCGGTCAGCCGAGCGGACTTCCCGCGCGGCAGCTTACCGCGACTTTCCGTCTCGATGGTCCGCTAGACAACCAGGGAAATCCCACGCTTCCTGCTCCTTATGCAGTTGGCTCCGCGGGGGCTTTGGACCACGAGATCCCGGAATTTGCGACGGACGGCCGCGAACTCATTGGCACGTTGCGTAATCTGGAGTTCTATCTCGCCTGGGATTCGTCGAGCATTACCTGGGTCAGTGGCGCGGCACTTGGCAGCTACACTCCTTCCTTTGGCGACGTCCTTTTCTTCGGCGATCCATCGCACCTGACGACTGGCGCCGCCGGCCAAAACGGCGGCCAGTTCGACATCCTTTACAATACTTCGGGACATGGCTTCGACCCGGTCAACATGAATCCGGCCAACGCGTATTCCGGTGGTCAACATTCCGCTTACGATGCTAGCACCGGAGCGTTCGCGGGGGGAAGCAGCGCCTCGGACGCTCTGCTCACCGGTTCGTTCGAGAACTTGCTTGCCAATGGGGTAACGCAATCGCAGAACCTGCGATTCGCTGGTAAAAATCTTCTGGACGCCGCGATTCCACTCGATGGCTTCGGCCATTCACTAGGTCAATATGCGGTGCTCGGCCTCGATGTCATGGGGCCCTCCGCGCCCGGTCAGGCACTCCAGTTCAGCCTGCCCAACTTTCTGGCGAATGTCGATCTCACCGGTGGCTCGGCGTTGAGTGGCGTGTACCAGGATGGACTGCGGATCCAACGCGCCAATGGGTCCGACACCGGCAAACGAACCGACTTTCGCTTTACCGCACTTTTCTCGGAACTCTTTTTTCCAAGCGGTGATGCCTTATCCAGCGACAATCTGCAAGACGTCTCGGCGTACCAAGGATCCTTCACTTACGTCTCCGTGCCTGAAGCCTCTTCGTTCATGATGTCGGGACTCGCGGTCGGCGGCCTGGGATTGATTGGCTACTGGAAACGCCGGCATTCAACAAGATCATCCCGTGGCGATTGAGCGGCAATCAACAGTCGCGCAAGTCTCGCGAAAGACGTGAGGGGAACGCCATTTCACGTTCCCCACAAACCCAAAGAACTCACGACCGCACCATTCATCGGCATCTCGTCGGTCGCGGGAGATGCGCCACTTCCTTCCAAACCATTCGCAGCACGAAGAAGTGAGTTTCCGCAGACGATCCACGTGTCGCCGGGATTCGCCAAGAGGCCGTCTCCTCGGCCGCGACATTTCTCCTCCAATCATGGACAAAACCATTGGCGCAGGACGATTTGCGATATAATTGGCAATTGCGGCAACGCGGGCGGGTCGCATACGCAACGTGTGACCCGTTCGACAATCGTCTCGCCGCGGCATGCTTCAGGACTGGGCAAACTCCTCTAAACCCTTCGAGGATCCATGGATCGGATCCCTCGTTGCTCGGTTCCTTGAAACGCTGTTGGCCCACGGACAAATCTCGGGGGAAGGTGCCGTTTCCCCAAACATGGCTTGAGCCATTTGCGCATTGCGCCAACGATGGAAGAGAGAAATCACGGCGTTTGGTTCAAGGGCGACAAGGAAAGATGCCTGGGAAATGGGCCGTGGGCGAATGCTTTTCGTTGTCTTGCTCGTTGACAGTGGAATGGAACCCCTCCCATGACGCACCGGCTTAGAGATTTTCACCGAGGTATTCCTCAGATCACGCCCCGTTCCGACCGCTCTTCCGGAAAGTCGCGGATGCGGGTTCTGAACGTCCGACTTCTGGTGGGCACTTTGATTGCTGTCGTATTGGTGACGACAACGCTTTTCTTCTGGCACAAGTTTCAGCTCGCCTCCCAGGCTCGAATGTATCTGGAAGCCGCCGATCGCACGGAAAAAGCGGAACAATGGCGCGAAACGGCAGGGTGGCTGAAACAGTATCTTGCCTATCGACCGGACGACGTCGACGCGATGGGGCGTTTTGCCGAGGCTACTTTGCGCGGCGCGCGTTCGGCCAAAGAAAAGCTGGATGCGTCCATCCGTTTCGCGCAGGTGCTCGACAAGGACCCCGATCGTCTCGCCGAGCGGTCCCGTCTTGCCGAACTGCAATTACATTCAAACCCGAAACTAGCTGATGAAAACGCGCGAAAGGTGTTAGCGAGCGACCCCCGCCACGCCGGTGCGCTTAAGGTCCGCGCCAAGGCACTCGATACTATGGCGCGCCAAGCCATCCAATTGGGAATGGCTCCCGATACCCAGGCGGAAACTCTTCGTGGCGTGGCGGAGGCATTTCAGGCTGCATTGGCGGTCGATCCCGGAGATATCGAGCTTTCCGGACGCGCCGCGGTACTGTTTCGGCAATATGCCAGCATCCTCGTTGAGCTAGAAGATGAGAATGCATCCAATTGGAGTCGCGCCGCCGACCATGTGGTGGACGCGATGGTTGCCAATTCGCAAGATCGCGTGGGCGCGCTTCTCGCGCGGTTCAACTACCGCCAACGTTATTTGATCGACGGCAACGCTCCGTCGGCGGAGGTCGACGACGATCTCGCCGAAGCTCTCGCGGTCGCACCGAAAAACGTCAACGTTCTTCTCGCCCTCGCCGACCAACTCGCGCGCCTATCGCTCGACGCACCAATACTCGCCTATTCGCCCACGGACGTGCTGGACGACGCGACGGTTCAGCACGCCATGGAATATCTCGGAAAGGCAACGTCGATCGCGCCGCGAGATCCTCGCCCTTTCCTTGGGATCTCGGAACTTCAAACTCGCCGAGGGGATGTCAAGGGCGCGTTGGCCACGCTCGAAAAGGGGCTGGAGTCGGCTGGTCAAAAGCAACCGATTCTCAACGCGCGCATCGCCGCTTTGCGCATCCGCGTGGGAGATTGGGAAGGAGCCTGGAGTTCGCTGGATCAAATGGAGCAATACGCGCGCAATGCGCGATCCAGGTCGCTCGCCGACGAAGCGGTCATGATGGAAGCAGTCGCCAACCTGCTCCGGGCACAGTGGTACGTGGAGGACCGAAATCCCAAACATAGCGTGGTGAAGGCGACGGCCCATCTTCAATCGGCGAAAGAAGCGCGGGTGTCGGACACGTTCCGCACGCTGGTACAAGAACAGCTCGGCACCTGCCACCTGGCCTTGAGGCAGTGGGACCTGGCCGCCGACAACTTCCGCGCGGTGAGCCGCGGAACGACCGGGCGAGATCGCCCCCGCATGCTCGTTGCCGAAAGCTTGCACCATGCGGGCCGATTCAAGGAGGCGATCAACGCTTTGCAAGAGGCGCTTGGATTGGCGCGCCAACGAATGGGGTTCGATGTCTCCCTCATTCTCATGCCGATGGCGAGCTCGATGATCGCGGAGCAGCAGCGGTTACCGGCCGATCGACGAAATTGGCGGCCCTTCGACGAAGTACTCGCCGAACTTCGCGTTTCGATGCCCAACAGCTATCAACTCGCCTTGCTCGAGATCGAGGCGGACATGGTTCGTCAGCCGCTCGAACAGGACAAGATCGCCGCGAGATTACGCGATGCGGAAAAGAAATTCGCGGACAAGCCGGCATTCTGGCAAGCCGCCGTCGATCTCTACTTGGCCTTGGGACGGACGCAAGAGGCGGAAAGGTGCACGGACCATCTCGAATCATTGACGAAGGAAACGGACTCGGCGGCGAAGGCCCGCCTGGCCTTGGCACGCGGGAACATGGGCGACGCCGAACGGATACTTCGCGAATCCGAATCCAACATCGAAGACGCGGACAAACTCGCGATGCTCGCCAGCCTGGCGATACTGAGCCAACATGCGGGCCGATTGGATGAATCTCGGGAACCTCTGCGACGACAGGCCGCGGCCCGGCCCAATGACATTGGAGTCCGCTTTCTCCTGGGGCAGATCGCCGCTCAGGTGCGCGACACCGAGGACCTGAAACATTGGGAGGATGAACTCCGCGAATTGGAAGGGCCGAATGGCTCCCTCTGGACCTTCTTCCGCATTCAACGGCTCTTGATCCTGGCGGAACAGGGAGATCTGGATCAGCTTGCAGAGGCTTCGGCCTTGTGCCGGCAACTGTTGAATCGCCGGCCCGGTTGGTTTCTTGCCCACGTCGCCGAGGGAATGATCGCCGAGGCACAGGGGGTTCCAAGTGAAGCAATCGCTGCGTACCGGTACGCGTTCGATTTGGGCGACCGCAGACCCGCGCTTTCTCGCAGACTGGCGAGCCTGCTCATCGTGCAAGGGATGGACGTGGAGGCGATGACTCATTTCGACCAGTTGCCGGAATCGACGCTCCTCTTTCCGGACCTGCTACCCCTGGTGGTCCAGGTCGCCATTCGATCGGGCAACCCGGATCGAGCAGTGGACCTGGCGCAGAAGGGGGTCGCCTCCATGCCCATGCTCGCGGAAAACCACGTGCTCCTCGGCCAGGCCTATCAGGCGCGCCGCATGGCGGGGGACGTCGAACGCGCGAAGGCCGCTTTCGCCGCCGCCAATCAACTTCGACCGGGAGATCTCGCCACCTGGATCGCCACACTCTACGCGTTCATCGGCTCCACGGATCCGGACACAAGCACCATGTCCCTCGAGGCTCTTCGCGGCATCGCCGAATTGCTCAATGGCTCGGCTCCCGCCCCGACCGACGCGCGACAATCGTACCTCTTGGGACGCGCCCTCCAATTGGCGGGGGACATTAAGAATGCGGACGCCTTTTATCGGCAGGCATTGCAAGAGGATGGCATGAAGGACCCGCTCGTGCGGAAGATTCCGATAAGCGCCATCGTCAGCGGTTCGCTAAAGCTCTCGGAAGACGTGGCGTGGACGGGTCAAATACGGGCAATGCCGGAATCGGTTCAGAAGGTATTCGGCGCCGTCCTCACCGCTTCCGGGAGCGATGAACCCGGCTTGTTGGAACTGATGGGTTCGGACCATCGCTTGATCGCCGCCTCGCTGATCGCGCGGGGAGGTCCCGATAATCAGAAACAGGCGTTGGCCCGCCTGGAAAAGATCGCGGCTTCCGAAAGAACGCGCGGGGATTGGTTTCTGTTGGCACAGTTACAACGCTCCGCCGGCAACGCGGATGCCGCGTTCACCCTTTTTCGTTCGATGCTGAGCAAGGATCCCCTACCTGCACAGTTGCGGGTCTATGGTGATTTCGCCTTGCAACAGAATCGCATTGGCGATGCTCGGGCAGCGATCAATCAACTTCTTCGACTGCAACCCCAACCCGGGGCAAATCTGGATTTGGAAGTTCGAACCTTGAAGGCGGAAGGTCAGCTCGAAAAGGCCGTCGCATTGGCGAAGGAGGTCGCGCGCAGCAAGCCGGATCCCTCCGCGCCGGCGGGCGAGACTTACCGCAGGAGTCGATTCGCCGCGGAATCCCTTGCCGAGATCGGACAACCGAACGAGGGGGAAAAGATTCTTCGGGACGCGGCTCAGAAGGATTCTCTCGGCGTCGCCGTTCTCGCCGATTGGCTTTCGCTACAACCCGGAAAATTGGACGAAGCGATCGAACTTTGTTTGAACCATGCCGATGGCAACAAGGCGCGCGAGCGCGCCTGGCTGATCGCAAACATCATGACGCAAGGGTCGCCGAAAGAAGAACTCGCCCAGCGAGCGGAGAAACTGTACGACGAAGCGCTCGCGGCCAACGATTCCAGCGTCTCGGCGACCATTCTCTCCCTCGCCGTCCTGCGCGAACACCAGAATCGTTATGACGACGCCATCGCGCTCACCCGCCAGGCGCTTGAAAAGGAGCCGGGGAACGTTCTGCACCTCAACAACCTCGCATGGTTCCTTTCCTGTGCCGGAAAACACGAGGAGTGCCTCGAAACGCTCGGACCGGTCATCGATGCCATGGGCCCGACGGCGGATATCCTGGACACCAAGGGAGTCGCCTTGCTTGGCGCGCAGCGTCCCCGCGAGGCGATTCGCGTGCTGGAAGGATGCGTCGCTTCCCCAAAGGTCTCGCCCCGGACCTATCTTCATCTTGCCGAAGCCTACGAAGCCGTTGGCCTCCACAAGGAAAGCCAGCAAGCCTTCGCCCGCGCCAAGGAACTCATTCGCGGATCGCTTCCTCCACGAGATCGGCAAGCCTTCGACCGGCTCAAGGGATAGAATGTTCCTTTTCCTTGGTTCGAGATGACCGGCGGAGATCGCGATGTTCCATTGGTTGACGCGGAGTTTTTGGCCGAGGCTCCGGCGCACCTTGGAATGCTGGAGCAGCGACGACATCTCCGTGTTCGCGGCGGCCACTTCCTACTACACGGCTCTGTCGTTCTTTCCGCTCCTACTCGTCGCGATTGCCGCCTTCGGCTTCGTGCTGCAGTTCTCCGAGAGCGCGCGCAATGCCCGCGAGGAACTCCTCGAACTCATCGCCAGGGACACGTCCGTCGATCTGGCCAATCAGATTCGTGAAATCCTCGGCCAGGTGGAATTCGGCGCCAGCTTTAGTGGTTCCATCGGCATGCTCGTGCTCAGTGTCAACCTCCTGGGCATCCTTTATCAACTCCAAATGGGCTTCGACCGGATCTGGGCGGTGACGGCCCCCAACGGCGGCGGCTTTCTCACTTCTCTTTGGCATAATCTTCAAGGCAGGCTTAAAGCATTCTTGCTGCTGGCGGGCCTGGGCCTCTTGCTCCTCGCGTCGTTCGTCTCCGGCATTGTCCTTGAAGCGTTGTACCGTTTTGCCAACGACGTTCAGCAAGTGCGGATATTCTCCGGGTACACCGAAATCCTGATTGTCGTCGTCGCCAACGCGCCAATCTTCGCCGCGATTTACAAAGTGCAGCCACGCGACGTCATCCGCTGGAGCGACGTCTGGCTAGGCTCGTTTCTCGCGGCGGCCACCTGGGAAGTTGGCCGGCAACTTTTATCCATGTTCGTCGTGAGCAAACGTTACAATGCGTACGGCGTGGTCGGCTCTTTCATTGCGCTGATGATCTGGGTCTACTATGCGTGCAACGTGCTATTCCTTGGCGCCGAGTTCGTTCGCGCCACGCAACTGGAACGGAAGGAACGGGAGAAAACGGCGTGACTTCACGATCGACCATCGTGGTTTACGGTTTTATTATGGCGAGCATCGCCGGCAACCGTCTCCCCAAGGCGGACGCGGCGGATCCCACCCGTTTTGAAAAAGCGATCCGCGCATTCGAACAACAAGACAAAAAACAACCGCCACCGGAGGCCGCCACCCTCTTTCTCGGAAGTTCCAGTATTCGTCTTTGGCCGCTGGATACCTCTTTTCCAACCCGGCCCAAGATTCACCGTGGGTTCGGCGGATCCACCATCGCGGACTCGGTTCACTACGCGGACCGGATCGTGATCCCCTACCGGCCGAAACAAATTGTCTTTTACGCGGGCGACAATGACGTGGCCGCGGGGATGTCGGCGAAAGACGTAACCGCCGATTTTGGGAAACTGACGGCAAAGGTCTTCGCCGCACTTCCGGAAACGACCATCGTTTTCATTTCCATCAAACCGAGCATTCAGCGTTGGAAGCTCGCCGACGTCATGAAGGAGATCAATGAGAACGTCAAGCAAATGGCGGCCAAGGAACCGCGGATCCGGTTTGTCGACGTTTGGCCTGCCATGCTCGGTCCGGATGGCAAGCCAATAGCGGATCTCTTCGTGGCCGATGGGCTTCACTTAAGCCCCAAGGGCTACGAACTCTGGACGTCGCTGATCGAGCAGACTCTCAACGACCTGGAAAACTCCACCTCGAAGTAGGCGACCGTTCTTTAGCCAAGGGACATCTTAGCCGGAATCCGAGCTCGGGAACCCCTCTCTCCCCATCTTAGGGCATTCCGCTCCATTGGGGCTTGGGATCGAGCCTGATCACCGCATCGCGACCGCAAAATCGACTTCACTTTTGGCGCGTCGGAGAGGAGATCGGTCGGCGCGCGAGAAATTCATTGATGTGCTTGGCAATCTCCTCCCCCTTGTCTTCCTGAAGAAAGTGTCCCGCGTCGTGAATGACGATCTCTGGTTCCTCGCGTGCCGCCGGAATGAGATCGCGGAAAAAGTGATCGCCACCGCCGGTAATCGGATCCTTATCGGAAAAGAGAACAAGCGTCGGCTTGGTCCAGGAGCTCAGCCGTTCGCGCGCCGAACGCAACGTGGCTGCCGCGGGCGCGTCTTCGGTGATTGGAACCAGCAATGGGAATTGATGCGCACCGGCTTTGTAACTCGCGTCAGGAAACGGTGCAACATAGGCGCGGAGCACCTCGGGCGTGAGTTTCGACACCGTTCCAGATTGAATGATCTTACCGATGTCCATGTCTTTGGCGTTGGCCGCGTGATTTCGCCAGGCAAGAAACGCCGCCCCCACGACAAGGTTCTTTCCACCGATGTCTCCCGCTCCCTTTCCGCCAGTGGGTAGTCCGGTATTCATGATCACCAGCCGCGCGAATCGGTCGGGCTGTTCCGCCACCAACGAGAGGCCGAGAAGTCCTCCCCAATCCTGGCAAACCAAGGTAACGTCGCGAATATCCGTTTGGGACAGAAAATCTCGAAGGGTCGACATCTGTAAGTCGAACGTGAAATCTTCCCGTCGAATCGGCTTGTCCGATCGGCCGAATCCAATCAGGTCGGGGACCACGACGCGGTTTTTGCTGGAGAGATGCGGAATCATCTTGCGATACAGATAGCACCAGGAAGGTTCGCCGTGTAGACAGAGGATCGTTTCGCCCCTACCCTCGTCGAGATAATGCATGCGCAATCCGAAGCCCACTGCCACATAGTGCGGACGATAGTCGAAGTCGGGCAACTGTTCGAAACGATCATCGGGCGTTCGCAACGCGTCGATGACCTCAGGCTTATTCAGTTCCGGCATCGGATCCCCCTTCCCTGAAGAGTAAAAGTCAACGGCACGAAACGAGTAGACACCTGCGAAGAAATATTCGCATGGCGGGGGGCGGGAGAACAACTGGGCAGGTCCCTTGTTTTCGCGAAAAACGATTCACTGATCTATTTCTCCGGATGCAACCTTGCGAACTCGACGGCCTTGGATCGAACGGCATCGGAGATAGTGATGTCATTCTCGATCGCCGCGATCACCATGTCTCGTCCCAGTCCATTGGCGAAGTGGAGTTCGACGAGATCGCGCGCCTCCACTTCGACCTGGACATCCAACGTTGCTGGCCGAGCGTCCCAGAGCGCAACATTCGGAAACTCGCCTACCGCGGCGAGAAAAAAGGAATCCGGACTGATCGCCAACGCTTGTAACGGATATCCCAGTTCGTCGAGCGTACGGAGTTCCTGACCGCTTGTCACGTCCCAAAGTATGGCCCCCCCACTCGAGGCCGCCGACGCGAGTCTGTCGCCGTTGGAGCTGTAGACAACGTCATTGACGTCCCCGGCATGCCCGCGCAGGCAACGGACCTCTTTCCCCTCCTCGATGTTCCAGATCCGAACCGTGCGGTCCTGTCCGCCGGATGCTACCTGGCGCCCTTCGGGACTGAACGCCACGGCGCGAACGGCGGACTCATGACCGTGCAATGTCACCTTGCAGACGCCGCTCGCCACTTCCCAGACACGAACGGTCCGATCCTCGCTCGCGGAAGCGAGTTGGTCCCCCGAGGGAGAGTACGCGACGGCATGAACGAACCCCACGTGCCCAGTAAGCACCTTCGGATCCCCTTTGCCGTTAGCAGGCCATAAGGTCACCTTGCCGTCCCAGGTCCCGACGGCGACCTCTGCGCCGTCTGGCCTGATCGCGATGCTCGTTACCCAGTCCGATTGATCGAGAACGATCGGATCACGATTGCCGATCAGATCCCAAATTCGGACCGTGCTGTCGGAACTCCCCGAGACCAATCGTTCCCCCTTGGCATCGAAGGTGACGCTGGTCACGCGATCGGTATGTCCGCGGAGTTCCCTCAGCGAGACACCGCTTTCCCGATCCCAAATGCGAATCGTGCGATCCTCGCTTCCCGTCGCGAGACGTTTTCCATCATTGGAGAACGCGACGGCATGGATGAACCCCTCATGGCCACGCAGGGCGCGCCATTCCCTGCCGGATAACGAACTCCATAGCCGAATGCTCTTGTCATCGCTCGCCGACGCAATGCGATTGCCGTCCGGGCTTACCGCAACCCCTGAAACGCGATCGACGTGACCTTGAAGCAACCGCGTCACCCGTTCACCCGAGAGGCTCCAGAGACGTACTTGTTGATCCGTGCTTCCCGTCACCAGGGATTTTCCGTCCGGCAAAAACGTGACCGACGTGACCGCGTCCGGATGGCTGAGGGTGTCGCGGTGCTCGCCGTTCTCTAAGCTCCACAGTTTGACCGTTCGATCTTGACTGGAGGTCGCAATTCTGGCGCCTTCCGGACTGAACGCGATCCCCGTCACCCAATCTTCGTGCCGCAGGACGAAAGTCGTCTCTCCCCGTTCGAGGTTCCATGCCCGGCCGGTGTGGTCCCAACTCGCGGACACAACGATTTTTCCATCGGGGTGAAAATCAACGGAGCTAACGGAGTTCTCGTGTCCCTCCAGGGATTGTAGTAGGTTACCCTCGCCCACGTCCCAGACGCGAACGGTACGGTCATTGCCGCCGGAAACTAGCCTGGTCCCATCCCTGGAAAACGCGACCGCGTTAACATACCCCTTGTGGCCGCGGAGCGTACTAAGAACTTTGCCCGTCGCCACGTTCCAAAGCTTGATGGTGCCGTCCCAACTCGCCGTCGCGAGCTTTTCCCCTTGGGAATCCAAGGCGACGCCGTGAACATAATACTCGTGACCCTTGAAACGCCGGAGTTCCTTGCCAGTCGCTGCGTCCCAAAGAATCGCGGATTCGTCGTCACTCCCCGACGCCACCCATCGGCCGTCGGGACTGAAACAGACGGCTTGTACCCGGTCCGCGTGCCCAAGGAGCGTGCGCAAATCTCCATGACACAGGCGAGACTGAAAGAACCATTCCCACCCGCGCAAGTCTTCCTCGCCCGGTTCATCGGGCGTTTGTTCGGCGAGCAACTGGAGCACTTGACCGACTTTGCCGGCGTCCCATGCCCGATGCGCAAGTTGCATGTGCGCGGCATAAAGGTATCGCCGAGCTTCGTCCCGTTGCCGCATCGCGATTTCACGCTGTTGCTCGGCATCCTCTTGGGCTTCCGTCGCGATCGCGCGCTGTTTCTCCGCTTCCGCCTGCGCATCGACTGCAATTTGACGTTCTTCCCGCGCGATGTCCCGCTGTTTTTGCGTGCGCGCGTTCGCTCGACCGAGTAGCGCCGTTCCGATGCCCAAGCCGAGTACCGCCGTGACCAATAAAACCGTCGCGACGGCGACCATCGTGCGGTGCCGCTTGACGAATCGATTCGCGCGGATCGAGAGGGGTTCGTCGAACACGGAAACCGGCTCATCCGCGAGCCAATGTTCAATGTCCGCGGCCAACTCCAGACAATGACGGTAACGGTCCTCGGGGAATGTCGACATCGCGTGGAGACAGATGGCTTCGAGCGCTGGTGGGACCGACGCGTTGACTTCGCGCGGCGGGGGAAA
>JAXMAQ010000072.1:0-32264 GCA_046350335.1 Planctomycetota bacterium | reverse complement strand
CGATCTTGGCGGCATGGTCCAAGGAGTGAACCATGATGGCCAGCGGCTTGGTGGGCCGTCGCTTGCACTGGCGAAGCCGAGCGATCGCCGCTTCATCATCCGCCCTGCATAGCCACTGAAAACCACCAATCCCCTTGAGGGCCAAGATTCCGCCGGACAACAAAACCGCCGCCCCGGCGACTAGCGCGTCCAAATCCCGGCTCGCTTTCTCGCGGACACTCTCGTCCCCGCGCGTGGCGAGGAATCGAAGACGCGGACCACACGTGGGACAAGCGGTTGCTTCGGCATGAAAACGTCGATCCTTGGGGGAATCGTATTCCGTTTGGCACCTGGCACAAAGGGGAAACTTGGCCATGGTGGTCGAATGACGATCGTACGGCATGGTTTCGAGAATCGAATAACGCGGACCACAGGACGTGCAAGTCAACAATGGGTACGCGTATCGCCGATCGCTGGGATCGCGAAATTCTTCAAGGCAGGTTTGGCAAAAGGCTCGATCCCAAGGCACTCGAGCCGAGCGCGCCACCGCGGCGACGGACGCGACAATCTGGAAGTCTACGTGACCCGTGGGCATCACTTGCTTCGGAACGAACTCCTGCAAGCAGGATCCCTCGGGCGCCAACTCGCGCAATTGGCCGATAAACCGCTCGATGTCCTCGATGGCCCCTTCGGCGTGAATATCGAGTCCTTCTCCCGAGTTTCGCGTCCAGCCCACGATGCCATTATCACGGGCAAGCCGATAGACAAAGGGCCGCAAGCCGATTCCTTGGACAAACCCGGCGAGCGTCACTCGGTAGGCGGTCGTGACCGGTGATGCCATGTTCCGCGTAACCTCGGTCACTTTTTTCGCAATCCCAAGTTCACTTGGTGAGACTGGCCAAACAATCGAGCCAAGGCCGGAATCCCTCTCCCGTTTTGGCAGAAATCTCGAGAATTCTTGCCTCCGGCGCGACCCTAAGAATATTGGCGTGCGCCGCCTCGCGATCGAATCCGACCGCGTCCGCCAGGTCCATCTTGTTGATGAGCGCGACGCCCGCATTGCGGTAAACCACCGGATACTTAAGCGGCTTGTCTTCTCCTTCCGTGACCGAGAGCACGACAACGCGGAGGTTTTCACCAAGGTCATACGAAGCGGGGCACACGAGATTGCCGACGTTCTCTAGGAAGAGGATGTCCAATCCATCGATCCCCAATCGCGCGATGGCGCTCGCCACCATGGCGGCGTCCAAATGGCAGATGGTGCCGGTCGTGATCTGTTCCGCAGGGGCGCCCGTCGCTCGAATCCGGCGCGCGTCGTTGTCCGTCGCCAGATCCCCCACGATCACGCCGGCGCGCAACGGCGCCAATTCCCGAATCGTCCGTTCCAAAACCGCCGTCTTTCCGGCCCCGGGAGCGGAAAGAAGATTGACTGCCCGAATCCCCCGTTCGCGAAACTTTTCTCGGTTCCGCGCGGCTTGCACGTCGTTCCTTTTGAACAATCCCTCGTGCACGTGCAGCAGTCGGCGTTCACTTAAGGTTCCTGACACCTTTTATGCAACCTCCAGGGAAAGCAGTTGAAGATCCTGGCCGGAAAGAATTGAGATGTCCGTCCCATCACATTCCGGGCACGACGGCAGAAGCTCCGTCGTGGCGAAACGGCACTCACATCTCTTGCAACAACAATCTCCAGACTGCGATTCGATCGACAATGTTGCGCCTTCGGCAATGGTTCCGCAAACGACTTCCGCGAACGCGATCTCCAGGGCCCGTGGATCGACGCCCGATAGAACGCCGACCCCAAGCGTCATCCGGACGATTCTCGCCGCGCTGTTCCTTCGCGCATGTTCGACCGCGATATCGAGGGCCGACTCCATCAGACTTGCTTCATGCATGGAATCGGCTCCCACGCCTCGGGGGGCAATGCGAAGACATCCGCGATTGCCGATTCGCCGGAGATGCGGTTTCGCGAGGACTCCACCCATTCTCGCACGCGGCGGACGCATTCTTCGACCCCCTTTTCCGCCACGGGGCTCAACCGATCCGACACCGCCGTGCAAGGTGCCGGCAAGTGAATAAGCCAAGCCGATGGCTCGACGCCGAACAGCGCCTTCGTAAGCGCCAATAGCGACGGGGCGCCAACCGAGTGTCCGAAGAGCGCGGATTCATTCATGCCAAAATAGTCCCGGCCGTCGATCCGTTCGCATTGAACCTGGCTCACCGTCGGATCCGCGTCTAGGAATAGGACGCAACGGGCATTCGCCAATTGCGCGGACAATTCCGGCGTCAACTGGTGTGCCGCGATCACGCGCACATCCACCAGATGGAGTTCGTCAATCAGGGCGGCCGACCGGGGACCAACCCCGTCGTCGCCCCGCAATTCATTACCGTAACCGATCACCAAAATCGATTCATGTTCCATTGCGCACCACCTCGTCCAACATTGCGCCCGCGGGGTCGAACAACTGAACGCGTAACGGCATCGAACCAACGGCATGAGTGGAGCAACTCAAGCAGGGATCGAAGGAGCGAATTCCCGCCTCGACCCGATTGAGCATTCCCTCCGGAATCTCCGTGCCGTGAATATAGCGCTTGGCGATCTGCGTAACCGTGTGATTCATGGCCAGGTTGTTCTGTCCGGTCGCGATGAGCAAGTTCACTGCCTCAATCACGCCATTTGCATCAACCTTGTAATGGTGAAAAAGCGTTCCCCGGGGCGCTTCACTGGCACCCACGCCTTCCCTGGCGTTGATGTATGCCCGCGCCACCGTCCGGTCCGACTGCAATTCCGGGTCGGCGAGCAATTGAGCGATCCTCTCCAGCGAGGCGAGTATCTCGATCAACCGTGCATAGTGAAATTGGAAGGAGCACAGCGCGACCCGGCCCGCGCGCCGGCGGAATTCCTCCAGTTCTCGATCCGCTTCCTCCGTGCCAATCCTGCTGCATACGTTCAGGCGTGCAAGCGGCCCCACCCGATAGAAGCCCCCTGGATATCCCAACGGCCGGTAGTACGGCGATTTGAGAAACGACCAGTTCTCCGTCGCTTCACCGATCACTTCCCCAAAACGCGCCGGATCGAATTGATCGAGAACGAGATTTCCCTCCGCGTCCATGAGTCTCAAATTGCCGTCATAGTGCTCCCATTCCCCCTCGGGCCCGACCATCCCCAAAAACAACGAGGGAAAACGACCGAACGAATCCACCTCCTCGCCGAATCGATCCAGGAAACTTTTGAACTCCTGGATGGCCAGGCGAATGGTCGCCATGGATTCGGGAATCCGCGTCGCAAGTTCGTCCCGGTCGACGGGGGAGAGAGGGGAGCGAACGCCCCCGGGAATCGCCCAAACCGGATGAATCTTCCGACCCCCTAGCTTGTCGATGATGTTCTGGCCGAATTGTCGAAGCCGAATCCCACCGCGTGCAAGTTCGGGATTCACCTTGGCGACCTGAAAAATGTGCCTGGTTTCCGGCGGAGCATCCATGCCGAGCAGCAGATCGGGACTACTCAAATGGAAGAAGCTGAGGGCATGGGACTGAACGATCTGCGCTAGATTCAGTAGTCGGCGGAGCTTGACGGCGGCCGGCGGTATGCGCACCGCCAAAATCTGGTCCCCCGTCTTCGCCGACGCGAGTAAATGACTCACGGGGCATATGCCACAGATTCGCGACGTGATGCCGGGCATCTCCCAAACCGGCCGACCGACGCAGAACTTTTCGAACCCGCGAAACTGGGTGATGTGAAAACGAGCTTCCGTGACCGCGCCGTCGTCACCCAGGTGAATGGTGATCTTGGCGTGCCCTTCGATTCGCGTGACTGGGTCAATCACGATGTGCTTGGACATTCACTCCCCCACTCGCTTATCCGAAGCGAATTTCCTTCCCCGTTAAGAGAGGCGAGCGAGCCTCGAGCAACGCTTCCAACGCTTGACGAATGCGCGCCGCATCGGGCGGGCAACCCGTTATGTAATGCTCGACCGGAACGACATGCCCGATGGGCAAGACCTTGTCGAGCAGTTTGGGCATGATTCCAGGTTCCGACGGAAGACTTGGATTGATGTCCGCCAACTCCACGTAAGCCCGTTCGAGACAGGAATCCCCGTTTCCCAGGGGATTGCGCATCGCGGTCACGTTCCCGGTCACGGCACAGTCCCCAAGCGCAATGATCGACTTCGTGTTCACCCGGATCTTGAGAAGCATTGCCAGGTCCTTTTCGTTCGCCACCGCCCCTTCAATCAGGACGACGTCGACCCCCGCCGGATACTCCTTGATGTCGATGAGCGGTGTAAAAACAATGTCGACTTTCTCCGCGAGTTCAAGCAGCCATTCATCCATGTCCAAAAACGACATATGGCAGCCGGAACACCCGCCCAACCAAACCGTGGCGAACTTCAAACGTTCCATTGCCGAGTCTCCCGGGTCGTGACGAGTGACGAAAGCTGTTCCGGCCGACGCGTCAATCCACCGACGTTGGTTCCCTGAGGAAATAGCGCGCCGGTCGGACAGACTTGCACGCATTTGCCACAGGAGGTGCACGACTGCGAACTCCCCCAGGGTTGATTGAGATCCGTGATCACGCGCGCGTTCGTTCCGCGGAACGCGACGTCCCAGGTATGCGCGCCTTCGACTTCGTCGCACACTCTCACGCAACGGGTGCACAGGATACACCGGTTCGGGTCGGCTCCGAAACGATCATGAGATAAGTCGATCGACAGGGCCGGCGTCTGATATTCATAGCGCACGTGGTCCATGCCCATTTGCGTGGCCATGCCCTGCAGTTCGCAATGCCCGTTGGCGACGCAAACGGAGCACACGTGGTTTCTCTCGGCGAACAAGAGTTCGAGTATCATTCTCCGGTACGAACGCAGCCGGGGAGTATCCGTGCGCACCACCATTCCCTCCGCGACCGGGGTGACACAGGAGGCTTGTGGCCGGCCCGAACCTTCCACTTCCACGATGCAAAGTCGACAAGCGCCAGCGTCGGAGAGCCCGTCGAAGTGACACATGGTGGGAATCGAAATCCCGGCACTTTGCGCCGCCGAGAGCAAACTCTCTTCCTCGGACGCCGTCACTAGCTTACCGTCTATCGTCAATGTCCGAACCGCCACGGAGGCCTCCTACTTCATTGGAGAATCGGCAAGGAATGATCCGAGCCGTTGGTTATCGGTGGCTGCAGCAATTCCAAATACTCATGGCGGAAAAACCGCAACGTGCTCAGGACCGGATTGGGCGCGGTCTGACCGAGACCGCAGAGGCTCGTTTGTCCCACCATGTCGCACAGGTCTTCGAGCACCTGAAGATCGTGGGCCCGCGCCCTCCCTTGCAAGATGCGCGTCAACAGGTCGTGCATCTGTACGGTCCCCGCCCGGCAGGGAATGCACTTGCCGCACGATTCATCCCGGCAAAACTCCATGAAGAACCGGGCGACGTCCACCATGCGGTCATCGTGATCCAGGACGATCATTCCTCCCGACCCCATGATCGATCCCAGCTTCTTGAGAGATTCATAGTCGAGCGGCGTGTCAAAGTGCTCCGTGGGGATGCAGCCCCCTGACGGCCCCCCGGTTTGCACCGCCTTGACGCCGCGCGAATCCTCGGTCCCGCCGCCGATTTCCTCCACGACCGTTCGTATCGTCGTCCCCATCGGCACTTCCACCAAGCCCGTATGCCGGACCTTCCCCGTGAGCGCGAAGACCTTGGTCCCCTTGCTCGTACCGGTTCCGATCCCCGCGAACCATTCCGCGCCCCGGTCCATGATCGGTGCGATGTTCGCGAAGGTCTCGACATTGTTGATCAATGTCGGGCATCCCCAAAGCCCGGCCTCCGCGGGGTAGGGAGGACGAGGCCGGGGCGTCCCGCGATTCCCCTCGATGGACGCCATCAATGCCGTCTCCTCGCCACAGACGAAGGCACCGGCGCCAATGCGTAAATCAATGCGGAAATTGAAGGGAGATCCGAAAATCTGCGTCCCCAATAGCCGGTAGCGCGTTGCCTGGCGTATGGCGACCTGAAGGCGATGAATGGCAAGCGGATATTCGCCACGCACGTAGATGAACCCTTGGGATGCGCCCACGGCGTAGCCGGCGATCGCCATTCCTTCGAGAATGCGGTGCGGGTCGCTTTCCAGCTCGCTCCGATTCATGAACGCGCCAGGGTCCCCTTCGTCCGCATTACAAACCACGAATTTTCGATCCGCTTTGGATTTCGCCACGAGCGACCATTTGATGCCAGTGGGATAGCCAGCCCCCCCTCGGCCGCGAAGTCCACTCGCCGTGATCTGATCCACTACTTCGGACGGGCTACATTCGCGGAGTGCGTG
Organism: Planctomycetota bacterium; assembly: GCA_046350335.1. Classification (GTDB taxonomy): domain Bacteria; phylum Planctomycetota; class Planctomycetia; order Kolteriales; family Kolteriaceae; genus JAXMAQ01. Next base: position 25,972 of record JAXMAQ010000072.1, on the reverse strand, counting down.
ATAAAGCGCCTGATAAGCGCCTCGCGCCAACGAGGACTCGATCCGTTCCGGTTCGACCACGCCGCAGTTCTCCAGGACAAGCGACGTTTGCCGTGCGAAGAAGGGCATGCTCGGATCCCCTCGGCGCGCGGTCGCTTCGCCCGTGCCTTCGAGCGACGCGACGATCGAATCGGCGTCGATGGGTTTGACCTGTTCAAAGAGATCGCCCGTAGGATCGACCTTGACAAGCGGACCTTGGCTGCAGAGACGAAGGCAACCGACCCCCGCCACTCCCACGCGATTCTCTAGGCCCCTGCTCTTCACCGCGGCCTGCAAGCCTTGCAACACGCCGCTCGAGTTCGTCGAGAGGCAACCGGCGGCAACGCAGCATCGTAGAGTGACCGGCGGAGCCTTTAATTGCTCCTCTTCCGCCACCGCTTTGAGGTCAAACAGTTCCATGTGACATGCATCCTTCGACGAAGGAGAGAACATTCTCGTGGGTGACGTGGCCGGCGACCTCGCCGTCGAGCACCACCGCCGGCGCAATGCCGCAGGCCCCGAGGCAACGCGCGGTGGCAAACGAGAGCTTTCCGTCCGCCGACGTCTCACCAGCCTCCAGTCCCGTGGCGTCGTGGACGGCGGCAATCAATTCCGGAGCCCCCTTGACGTAACATGCGGTCCCCAAACAAATCACGCAGGTGTGCTCACCTTTCGGCTTGAGCGAAAAAAAGTGGTAAAAGGTCGCGACCCCATAGACCCGGCTGGGGGGAAGTTTTAGCTCATGCGCTACAAAAAGAAGCAGATCGTCCGCCAGGTAACCAAACGTTTCCTGCGCCGAATGAAGGACCTCGATGAGCGCGTCGGGGCGATGCTGATGTCTCTTCATCGCAGCTTGCAGCAGCTTAAAGCGGTTGTCGCCACTCGGGTGATCTGTTTTGCTCACGACCCGACTTCCCTCCATTGCTCTCCGATCGACGCGTTCATCGGCAGAGGATTGCATAAAGCGTGCCGAAAAGGAGTCGGAAGGACTCCCGTGTCGTCTCACGAGGTAAATTACCGGCGAATCCTCGTACCGAAGCCGTGACTTGCAAAGGGGAACCACCAGCGTCGAGCATCCGGGCTTCGCGTGACGATGTCGCTCGATGGCATTGCCGTCCTGGGAACACCGCGAATTGTCCACCGCCAATCGCGCCAGGTCAAGGATGTTCACGACCAACACGGGATCTTCGCCTTGGCTTTCTTCACGTTGTTCGAACCGAAAACGCGAACCAGAATTTCGCTTCGACTTTCCAAGGAGATGTCAGGAAGAAGTTACGAGGGCATCGTGCCGTCGCGAAAGGCGCCCAACTTGTTCGCTTGCCAGATCCTACCCGATGAGACGTCGTACGCGGTCAGCCAGCCCCCATAGCAGCAACCGGTGTCCAGGCACAGCAAATGACCCAGGTTCAAGATTTCGTAGTCCCGCTGCGCGGTATGCCCAACGATCGCCTGCTTTCCCGAGCAATGGGGACCTGGCACGTGGTCGCGAAGCGACAGCCAAAGCAACGTCTCTTCGTCCTGTTCGGCAAGTGACAACTGCTCGTCATAGTTGGCGTGCACGAAAAAGTGACGATCCGATTCAAAATAAAGCGGCCGATCGCGAACGTACCGGATGTGCTCGGCGGGAATCGCTTCGATACAGAGTCCTTTGCTATAGGATTGCAGCGTCGCCACCGCGCCCCAGGCCAACCATCGCTCCAACTCTTGTGCGTCCACAAGCGCGGCAAGCATTTGCGCATCGTGATTGCCGAGTAAGGTGACCAGGTGGCAATGCGACTCCAGTTCCATCAAAAGGTCGAGAACACCCCGACTATCTTCGCCACGGTCGACGTAGTCCCCGAGCGTCACGATCGTGTCCGAGGATGTGGGCTGGATGTGATCGAGCAGAGTCTGCAATGCCGTTCGGCAGCCGTGAATGTCACCGATGGCAATCGTGCGGTCGTTCATCAATCGTCCTTTTCTAGCAAGGAACCTTCGCGCTTGACCACGGGTGATGTTCACTCCTCGTCGATGTCGCGAGGAAAAGCATCCTTGAGAAGCCGGGAAAGCGATCGATCCGCGAGTCGGCGGCCACCCGTCTGGCATCGAGGGCAGTAATTGCTTTCGTTTTCCGCATAAACGATTCTCTCGACTTTAACGCCACAGACGGGGCAGGGCTGTCCGAATCGGCCGTGGACCGCCATCTCGGGACGAAACGCGGTCACCTTTTCTGGAAAGTCTTCGCCGGCTTTTTCGCGGAGACGGGACGTCCACTCCGAAAGCGTGGCCCGCGTCGCATTGAACAATCTCGCTACCTCCTCGTCAGCAAGTCGGCGGGTCCACGTTAGCGGCGAAAGTTTCGCCCGATGCAAGATCTCGTCCGAAAAAGCGTTCCCGATGCCGCTAAAAATCCTGGGATTGGTCAATGCGCGCTTCAGCGTGCGATTTTCGTTTCGGAGGAGATGGTGAAAAGTAGCCAGGTCGATCGAGAAGGGATCCGCTCCACCCGGGTCGAGTTGAGCGAGGGCTTCGGCGCCCTGAAGTAAATGCAGAGAGGCGCGTTTTTTTGAGCCCGATTCGGTGAGCAGAAGCGTTCCGGACGGAAAGTCGAAGGCGGCTAGCTGCGTCTTTCCCGTTAACCGGACTCTTGGCGGCTTCCAATGAAGTCGACCGGCGATCATCAGATGCAAGACGAGGAAATATTGCTCTTCAAAACCGAGGACGATCCGTTTTCCCATGCGTTGGATCGACTGCACTGTTCGACCCTCGATGGACTCGATCGGGGGATCCACGGTGCGGAGCAAAAAGGGACTGGCGATCCGCAGCCGTTCGATCGGCTCCTCGAAAATGCGCCTTTCCAACGCTTCGATATAAATCTCAATGTCCGGCAACTCCGGCATCGGCGGCGACCTCGTCGGCCTCCGATCGCTTGGCGCGTAGATCGGCGAGCCATTGAATCATGTAGAAAAACACCGGCGTCAAAAAGATGCCGAAAATCGTCACTCCCAGCATACCGCTGAATACCGCCGTCCCCAACGTGCGGTGCATTTCCGCCCCCCCCCCCACCGCGAGCCCCACCGGAACCACCCCCCGGATGAACGCGAACGACGTCATCAAGATGGGACGAAGTCGAAGCTTGCACGCCTCTAACGTCGCTTGAAAACGGCCAATGCCGTTTTCATGACGCGTCTTCGCGAACTCGACGATAAGAATCGCGTTCTTGCAGGAAAGGCCGACGAGCACCACCAATCCGATCTGCGTGAAAATGTTGATGTCCATCCCCGCGATCGCAACTCCGAACACCGCGCAAAGCAAACACATCGGCACCACGAGAATGACGGCCAATGGCAGCGACCAACTCTCATACTGCGCCGCCAATACCAGGAATACGAGCACCACCGCGAGTACGAACGCCAACAAAGCCGTGTTTCCCGCCCGAAGCTGCAGCAACGTCAGTTCGGTCCATTCGTAGCGCATCGACGACGACAAGGTTTCCTTCGCGAGATCCTGCATGAAGGATATCGCCTGCCCCGTGCTGTATCCCGGCGCGGGCTTCCCTTGCACGGCGGCGGCAGGGTATAGATTGTAGCGAACGACCATGACCGGGCCGTTCACTTCGTGAACGCTCGATATCGCCCCCAACGGGACCATTTCCCCTTGCTCATTTCGCACCCGCAAACGCTTCAAGTCCTCGATTCGATCACGGAATGACGAGTCCGCTTGGACATTCACCTGCCACGTCCGTCCGAACCGATTGAAGTCATTGACGTACAGCGAACCGAAGTAGACTTGGAGCGTCTGAAACAGGTCGGCAATCGATACGCCCATCGACTTGGCCTCGCGGCGATTAATGTCCAGGTAAAGCCAGGTCGTATCCGCGCGAAAGCTGGTGAACATATCGGTCAGGCCTGCCGATTGATTCCCCTTGGCCGCCAGAGACTCGGCAACGTTTTGCAACGACGCCAGCCCGGCATCGCCACGGTCTTCGACCATCATTTTCAAACCGCTCGACGTCCCCAGCCCATCCACGGGGGGAGCCCCAAAGACGTTGACCAATCCGTCCTTGATCTCCTTTTCGAACGCCGACTGAAGCTGCTGCGCGATGACATCGCCCGTCAAGCCAGATTCCGTTCGTGCGTCGAAGTCCTCCAACATGACGTACATCGAACCAAAATTGAGCGCGTTCGCGCCAAGGAGCAGCGACTGCCCCGAGATCGCCACGGTATGTTTCACCCCGGCCGTCTTGCCGGCAATCTCCTCTACCTGGCGCATGACCTGTTCCGTTCGGTCCAGGGAAGCGGAGTCGGGGAGCTGGACATTTACCAGGAGATATCCCTTATCCTGCGTCGGAATGAATCCGGTCGGGGTTCGAGTGAACAGCGCGTAGGTGGCGTACAAGAGGACCGCATAGATCGCCAACACCACGACACTCGCGCGCAAACACCAACCCACGGAGCGAACGTATCCCCCCGTGACGGCGTTGAATCCGCGATTGAAGAGTCCGAAAAATCCTCCCAATCGACGATTCAACATGTCCGCGAATATCCAGAGCAGTAGCCCGCCGAAAATCGCACCCGCCATGTTCCACGCGACGGCGATCCACCCGCTTGCTTCGAACCGGCCGGCAATCCAGTTTCCCAAATAGGCATAACCAACCCAGGCGCCGAGTAAGGGAAAAGAGATGCGGGGAAGTGGTTCGTGGAGCTTGCCCGTCTTCGGCTTGAGCAAGAGGACGCAAAGCGCGGGGCTCAGCGTGAGCGAATTGAACGCGGAAATCAGTGTCGACACGGCAATCGTGAGCGCGAATTGCCGGAAGAATTGCCCGACGATTCCTGTAATGAATGCACAGGGAACGAATACCGCCGAGAGCACCAGCCCGACGGCGACGACCGGAGCGGAAACTTCGTCCATGGCGCGGATCGCCGCATCGCGAGGTTCCATCCCCTGTTCAAGATGATGCTCCACGGCTTCCACCACGACGATCGCATCGTCCACCACGATGCCGATCGCGAGCACCAGGCCGAACAGAGTCAGACTATTGAGACTGAATCCGAACGCCGCCATGGCCGCGAAGGTTCCGATGATCGCAACCGGAACCGCGACCAGCGGGATGATCGCGGCTCGCCAGCCCTGCAGAAAGACCAGCACCACGACCGCGACCAAAAGCACCGCGTCCCGGAGGGAATGAAATACTTCATTGACCGACTCGCGAATGAAGGGCGTCGTGTCATAAACGATGGAGTAATCCAATCCTTCCGGAAAACGTTCCTTGAGTTCCTCGATCTTCGAGCGAACCAAGCCCGCGGTGTCCAACGCATTGGATCCAGGCAATTGGTAAATGGAAAGCGCGACCGAGGGTTTGCCGTCCAGCGTGCAAGCCTGATCGTAGCCCTGAGCGCCTAGTTCTATTCGCGAAATGTCGCTCAATCGGACCACGCGACCGTCCGGATCGGTCTTGAGGATCATGTCCTCGAATTGCTCCGAATTGGCGAGTCGGCCCAAGGTGTTCATCGTGTACTGGAACACCTGGCCTTGGGGCGCCGGAGGCTGGCCGATGCGTCCAGCGGCGACTTGCGCATTTTGCTGTTCAATCGCTTGCACGACGTCGCCGGCGGACAGGTTGCGAACGCTCATTTTCTCGGGGTCGAGCCAAACCCGCATGCTGTAGTCCCGCTGGCCCAGGAACGAGATGTCGCCGACCCCCGTGAGGCGGGATAGTTCGTCGCGCAGCTGAATCGTCGCGTAATTGCTGAGGTAAAGATTGTCGCGGGAACCGTCCGGCGAGAAGAGATTGACGATCATGAGAATCGACGGTGACTTCTTTTTCACGGTGATCCCGCGGCGCTTGACCAGGTCGGGCAGGATGGGCTGTGCGAGGTTGACCCGGTTCTGCACCAGCACCTGCGCAAGATTCAAATCCGTGCCGGACCGGAAGGTCACGGTGAGGGTATACGTTCCGTCGTTCGTGCACTGAGACGACATGTACAGCATGTCCTCGACGCCGTTGACTTGCTGTTCGATGGGAGCGGCGACCGTGTCCGCGAGAACGACGGCGTTGGCGCCGGGATACGACGCCGAGACCTCGACGGTCGGGGGCGTGATCTCGGGATACTGCGTTACGGGAAGGGTGAAAATCGCGATCCCCCCCGCCAACGTGATCACGATCGAAAGCACCGACGCGAAGATCGGACGATCGATGAAAAACCGGGAAAACACGCCGTCACCTCATGAGGAAGAAGGAGAATCGCTGGAGCCCCGGTTCGACGAGACGTTGCCTCCCGTTGAGGGCGCGCCGGCGAATCTGCGTCGAAGCAGATGAAGACCAAGTAATTTCACCAAGCCATCGGCGACTCGATGGACGCCGGGAAGCAGGACTCGGACCCGTTCCCCCAGCGCGTCGATGACGTGAAAAAACACCGGCGTGAGAAAAATGCCGAAAAACGTCACGCCCAACATCCCACTGAAGACCGCGGTCCCGAGCGCACGTCGCATCTCCGCGCCCGCGCCATGCGCCATCACCAAAGGCACCACGCCGAGTATGAACGCAAACGACGTCATGAGAATCGGCCGCAACCGAAGCCGGCACGCCTCCAGCGTCGCCGTCCGCCGATCCGCCCCCTCCTCCCGTTTCGCCTTCGCGAACTCGACGATGAGAATCGCGTTCTTGCTCGCCAATCCGATGAGCACCACAAAGCCCACCTGCGTAAAGATGTTGATGTCCATGCCCGCGATGGCGACGCCCGCGAGCGAACAAAGGACGCACATCGGAACCACCGGGATCACCGCGAACGGAAGCGACCAGCTCTCGTAGAGCGCGGCAAGCACCAGGAAAACGAAGACCACGGAGAACGCGAAGATCACCATGCCGGTGTTCTCCGACATTCGTTCGATGAAAGTGATCTCGGTCCATTCGTACGCCAGCGACGAGGGAAGCTCCTGGTTCGCCAACGCCTCCATGATGGCGATCCCTTGGCCGGAACTGATCCCCTCGGCGACGTTGCCGTTGATCGCCGCTGCCGGGTACATGTTGTAACGGGTCAGCACCAGAGGACCGGCGGTCTCGCGCACCTCCGCAAGCGAGCCGATGGGCACCATCTCCCCCGCGTGATTGCGCACCTTCAATCGCTTGACGTCCTCGATCTGATTGCGGAAATTCTGATCCGCCTGGACCACCACCTGCCAGCTCCGGCCAAAACGGTTGAAATCGTTGACGTACCGCGAGCCCAGGTACGTCTGTAGCGCGCCAAATACCTCCGCGAGTTCCACCCCCTGCGTCAGACATTCCTCCCGGTTGACGTCGACGAAAAGCTGCGGCGAGTTCGCTTTGAATACCGTGAAGAGTCCCGTCAGGCCCGGCTGATCGTTCCCTTTCTCCACCAGGTTGTCGGTCTGCCCCTGCAAGACATCGAGCCCGACGTCCCCGCGGTCCTCAATCATGATCTTGAATCCCCCGGTGCGACCCAATCCGGAGACCGCGGGGGGAGGAAAGACGTTGACGCTCGCCTCGGGAATCTCTTTGGAAAACCGTCGCCTCAGCGTCGCGAGAATCTCGTCGCTGTGTAGATTCGGACTTCGCCGATTATGGAATGAGTCGAGAATGATGAACATCGATCCGAAATTCGAGCCGTACGCGCTCAGCATGAACGAGTTGCCCGCCACGCTGTTGACGTTCTTGACCCCTGGCGTCGATCGCGCGATCGATTCGATCTTCTTGATCACCTCCCGCGTCCTGTCCGCGGCGGAGTTGTCCGGAAGCTGCACGCTCGCGAGCAAATACCCCTTGTCCTGCGGCGGAATAAAGCCGGTGGGCAATTGGAAATAACCCCAATACGTCAACGCGGAGAGTCCCACGTAGACCAGGATCACCACCGCCGTCGCGCGGAGGGTCCGGCCGACCAGCCACGTGTATACGTTCGTCGAATGCTGAAAACCGGCGTTGAATAATCGAAAAAACCAGCCGAACAGAAAATCGAATACGCGCGTCAGCGGATCCTTGCGACCCTGGGACGGACGCAACAGCAGAGCCGCGAGTGCCGGACTGAGCGTGAGGGAATTGAAGGTCGAGATCACCGTCGAAACCGCGATCGTGAGCGCGAATTGCCGAAAGAACATCCCGACAATTCCCGAGATGAACGCACAGGGAATGAAGACGGCACTGAGAACCAGGCCGACCGCGATCACCGGCGCAGAGACCTCCTCCATCGCGCGAATCGCTGCGTCCCGAGGCGCGAGCCCCTTCTCGATATGGTGCTCGACCGCCTCCACCACCACGATCGCGTCATCCACCACGATGCCGATCGCCAGCACCAGTCCGAACAACGTGAGATTGTTGAGGCTGAATCCGAACGCGAGCATGGCGGCGAAAGTCCCGATGATCGCGACCGGGACGGCGACCAAGGGGGATGATCGCCGGTCGCCAGCCCTGCAGGAAAACCAACACGACGATGGCCACCAGGGATGCGTCGCGAAGCCGCCTTGAACACTTCTTCAATCGATTCGCGTATGAACGGCGTGGTGTCGTAGCCGATCGTGTACGCGACTCCCTTGGGAAAATCCTTGGCAAGCTCGTCCATCTTTTCGCGTACTCGGTCCGCCGTCTCGAGCGCGTTGGCGTCGGGAAGTTGGAAAATCGCCATGCCGATGGTCGAAAGACCGTTAAAGCGATTGCTGATGTCCTCACTTTTCGCCCCCAGCTCCGCTCGGCCGATATCCTTGACGCGGACTACTTGCCCGTCCGGTCCGCGGCGAACGATGATGTCCTCGAAATCCTCGATCTCCGTAAGTCGGCCTTGAGTGCTTAGAGTGATTTGAAACGGTTGACCCGCCGTCGTCGGCGATTGACCGATCCGTCCGGCGGCCACCTGCATGTTCTGCTCGCGAACCGCGGCGACGACGTCCCCGGCCGTCAAGTTCCTCGCCGACAGCTTCTCCGGATCAATCCAGATCCGCATGCTGTAATCCCGCTGGCCGAACACCGTCACGTCACTGATGCCCGGCAGGCGGGAGACTTCGTCCTTCAGATGGATCACCGCGTAGTTGCTGAGGTAAAGCTGATCGTACGTGCCATCGGGAGAGTTGATGCTGATGACGAGAAGAATGTCGGGCGAACGTTTGCGCGTGGTAACTCCAGTTTGCTTCACGCTGTCCGGAAGCAGGGGGAGCGCAAGATTGACCCGGTTCTGCACCAGCACCTGGGCAAGATCCAGATTTACGCCCGGTTTGAAAGTGACCGTCAGCGTGTAGGACCCTTCGTTCGTGCATTGCGAGGACATGTAGAGCATGTCCTCCACGCCGTTGACTTGCTGCTCGATCGGGGAAGCGACCGTCTGAGCCACGACCTGGGCACTGGCGCCGGGATAATTGCAGTCGACTTGCACCGTGGGAGGAGCGATCGGCGGGTACTTGCGCGATCGGCAAATTATAAACCGCTACCCCACCCGCCAGCGTGATGACGATGGAAAGGACGGCGGCAAAGATCGGCCGATCGATAAAAATCGCGCGGACAATGTTTGCCTTTCTTACTGTGGCCAAACGGTCCCGGGTTTTGAAAATCCTTTTCGCCGCCTGACAGTCCCAAGGAAATGGCTTTCCCGACGCAACACTCAAAACCTGAAGTTCGAAGAAACCCCAGGGGAGCGGGGTAACTTGGAATGAGCGATCGAACCGTTCGTGGAATGCCCGCGCCGGCTCCGGTTTCTGCTGGCGTTATGTATTTCTAGGCGAAGCAGGGTGAGCCCCGTTCGTTAGGGGAACAGTACGTGGTTCCTAAGCGAGACCTTTTCCGTGATTCGCTGCGTGACTCGCCGTGTCGTCTTGGCTACCGTGCTTTTCCTTTGGGAACGTCGGACACCGCCTCCTGCTTCTTTTCCACCAGGGTCGGAATCACTTTCACGCCCGGCTTGATTCTTTGAATGCCACTGACGACCACTCGTTCATCCGCAGCAATCCCCGATTCAATGACCCGCATGCGCTCGTCAAGTTGTCCGACCTTCACCCGACGGTAAATCACTTCGTCCTTGGGGCTGAGCACGTAGAGATACTTCTGTCCCTGATCGCTCGCGACCGCCTCCTCCGGCACCAACGTCGCGGGCCTGGGCGCGCCGATCGGAATCCGGATTCGCACGAAAAGTCCAGGCGAGAGCAAATACTCCTTGTTCGGAATCAGGGCGCGAACGCGAAGAGTTCCGGTATTCGCATTGAGGCGATTGTCGACGAAGTTGATCACGCCACGCACCGAGAACCCATCTTCGTCCGCCAGGCCGACAAGCACTTCGACCTCCGATTCCCGCGCCGATTTGACCTTCCCTTCCGCCACCAATCGGCGAATCCGGAGCAGCGTGCGCTCATCCACGTCAAAGTACGCGTACAACGGATCGAGCGCGACGATAGTGGTGAGGGGCGTCTCGTTCGCGTTGATGAGATTCCCCGGATCGACCAGTCGGCGGCTAATGCGACCACTGAACGGGGCCGTGATCCGCGTGAATCCCAAATCGAGTTCGGCTAGGGATAGACTGGCGGCGGCAGAGGAGACCGCGGCTTCCGCCTCCGCGCGGTCGAAGGTCACCCGGTCCGCCTCTTCCTGGCTGACCGCTTTCTGTTTGAGCAACTTCATCGAACGTTGGTATTCGCTATCCAGGCGATTGAGGCGTGCTTTCGCCTGATCCAAATTGGCTTTGGTACGCTCCACTTCCGCCTTGTAGGTTCTGGGATCGATTTCGAAAAGCAGATCCCCCTCTTGGACGTCCGCCCCTTCCTTGAAATACGCCTTATCCAAGTACCCGGTTACCCGCGACCGAATTTCCACCTGGTTGACGGCTTCCGTGCGGCCGGTGAAGTCCTCGTAGTCGGTCACCTCCCGGACAATGGGCCTCTCGACGACCACCTCGGCGAGCTTCGTCGGCACCATCGGGGGAGACTTTCTCGCACAACCCGAAGCCGTCAAGACTGTTAAGACCATCGACAAGAACGCGACTAGCGTCTTTCCCCCAGAGTTTCCTACTCGGTGGGACGCTCGCGTTATCCTGGGATCAATGCCTTGCAGCGCCAAAGGCATGAAAATACTCCGTGGCGGGACTTTCTTGACGACTGACCAGTCAGTCATTTATACTGTAGCCCCGTCCCGAAATAAATCAATGGCCACGGGCGGAGGGCCAATGGGGGTGCCGATTTCGAAGTATTCGCATTCGGGAACCGATAGGAATCGCCGGCGCAAAGTTTTATTTGTTAATCAATAAAGACACGTCCTACGGAATTCGGCTCGACGATTCCTGGCATGAAGAGTGCCTCTTTTGCAACCCGCCGATCGGGCATGAGACACCGTGGAGTGGCGAGGCATTGCCAGCCTGCTGGTAGAGGAATTGACCAACGGGGTTCCGGATACGGGGGAATCGGGCGGACCGGTTCATTGATTCCATCGCGCGCGTTTTTTGATGGGCGGTTACGGGTTGGCGAAAGGGGGCCCAGCATGGACGAATGTCCGGAAAAAGCCGAGCGGCGCGCGCAAAAGTGCCAGCGGATCGTCGACGCTGCCGCCCGGATCTTTGCCGAGCACGGCTACGCGGACACGGAAATGGACCGGGTCGCCGCTTCCTTAGGAATCGCCAAAGGGACTCTTTACCTCTACTTCCCCGGCAAGAAGGAACTCTTCTTTGCCTGTGTCGACGAGGGAATGCGGCAAATGCAAGCGACCATCGGCGCCGAACGAGACGCCGACGGCGATCCTTTCGAACGCATTTCCAAAGCGATCCGGGCGTACCTGACCTTCTACGACGAGCATCCCCATTTCGTCGAACTGCTCATTCAAGAGCGGGCCATCTTCAAGCACCGCAAGAAGCCCACTTACTTCGAATACCGCGACGCCAACCGTGGCCCTTGGCGCGATCTCTACACCAACCTCCGCGAAACCGGCAGGATCCGTGCCGACATTCCCATCGACCAGATGCTCGACATGATCGGCAACTTGCTCTATGGCACCATGTTTACCAACCACTTCACCGGCCGTACGTCCTCCATCGACGACCAACACCGCGTCCTTCTCGCCGTCCTCCTCGAGGGAATCCTCACCGACGCCGAGCGAACCAACGCCCCCCGACCTCACTTCCTCCCTCCACGTGAACCTTTGCATTTACCGGGTAGTCAAAGTAATCCCTGGTTGCAAATATCCATGGCCTTCGATTTCACTCAGCAAAAGAACCATCTTCTCCAGCGACACATCAATACCTGCTGGCATAATCGCCAAACAAAACGGCAGCGTGGCACTTAAAGGAATGCGCATTCCGAACCTATCTGCGCCCATCATCTTTTCTGGGACCAAGCAGGAACGCTATCCGGCGGTGAACGGATTGACGGTCCGCGTTCCGCTGTAGCGAAAATCGGCCACATTCCGGGTCGCCAACGTGAGGCCATGCTCGATGGCGGAAGCGGCGATCAGGCTATCCTTGATCGGCATGGCTCGCCCCTTTCGTCTGAGGTTGGCCAGGAGTATCGCCCAGGCCCGGGCGGTGCTCGCGTCAAACTCCAGCACTCGCAAAAACCCGGTTCCGTTCGCGAACCACTTCGCGAGTCGAGTTCGCCTCTTTCCCGCTGGCAGCGTTAGAATGCCATACTCCAGTTCGCCCAGGACGATGGGGCTCGTGGCAAGTTCGGTCTCATGTTCGGAAAGCCAACGAAGCACGGCAGGACTCGGCGTGGGCTTTGTCGCCTCGCTCAACACGTTGGCATCGACGAGATACTTCATCTCATGGACCGTTTCTTCGCTAGATGTCGGATCGATTCAAGGTGTCGGTCGATTCGGACTCGAGCGGCGTAAACCAGTCTTGCTCGGGGCAACTTCGCAACCAGCCTACCAGTCCTGGCCGGCCCGGAGCCGCGACTTTTTTCAACAGATACTGACCTTTCTCCAGGCGTTCAATTTCGAACTGCTGCCCGGCTTCGATGCCGTCCCGCTCGCGTAGCTCCGACGGCAATACGATTTGTCCCTTCGACGATACGGTGGTCTTCATAATAGTAAGATACCGTCTTACTTATCGCCGTCAAGCGCGCCTCTGGTTGCTCATCACGCGAACCGAGAACGAAGATCCCCCCGCGGAAGTCACCCTGCGAGTCGCCAGGAGATTGGAACGGCGCTAGGTCGCCAAGGAATACAGGAGGAATGAAAAAGTGGATTCCGACGCTTGGCACCTTAGCGCCCTGGCGTTTCCTTGGTTGGTGACCCTTGGAAATCAAGACCTTCGGCGTGGGAAAAGCCAAGAGGCTTAAACCGCGAAGCCAGGAGTATTGAGCCGCAAAGATCACCAAGGACGCGAAGAAGAAATGCACGATGCCTTTCTTTGCGTTCTTCGCGAACGTTGCTTAAACACTCTCTCCTGCAGAGATTCCTCCAGGCCGAAGGAACGTATCGGCATGCCCACGGCAAGCGTGGGACATGGCACCCGATGTTGAATCTAGGTTCTTCACGCCCCGGAGGGGGACAACATGATAGCCTAGGACAACGTCCTAGGAAGAGAGGCAATACAACCATCCCGAGCCCCGGAGATCAAAACATTGTCGTGCCCACGGCAAACCGGTTCCCTGCCGGCCGTGCCGAGAACGCTTTGTGCCACCTCTCCGGGGTGGTGAACCATGTTTGATCCCCCACGTTTTCCAGGGCTTCACCCTTCGCTGACATGTCATGGCCCTTCGGGCCGCGGGATGCGCAGGGGCGGACCTGCGGTGCGACGCCAAGTGTCGCCGGGCGAAATTGGCGATAAATCCCCCCTCCGGTAGAGATTCCAACTCGTCGAAGGAACGTATCGGCATCTCCACGGCAAGGGTGGACCAAGTTGCCCGGCCAGGCGCGCGGGTCTTAGAGCTTTTTGATGCGGAGGTCCTTGTACCACGCTTCGCTCGGGGGACCGCCGTGAATTTGCAAGCCGAGAATTCCAATCCGCTCGATCTTGTCGTCCGGTTCGGTGTAGTCGACCGTCTGTCGGCCGTTGATCCAAAGTCGCACTCTTGGTCCTTCGCAGCGAATGGTGTAGTCGTTCCAATCGTCTCGTTTGAGGACCTCGGCGATCACTTCCTTGGCCGCAGGGGCCAGTATCTTGTTGCGCCGTGATTCATCGTAAAGCGCGCCCCACCACCCGTCCCCTAGGTCGGCCTGGTAGCCGCGGACCTCATGATGATTGGGAATCCGCTGGCTGCGGAACTGCACTCCCGCATTGGCCCCCTTGCCGATTACTCGAAACTTGAGGCGGAGCTCGAAATCGCCAAACTCCGCCTTGGTGCAAAGGAACTCATTGCGCGGAATCCTGGCCTTGAGGGTGCCGGCGACAATGGCGCCGTCCTCGATACGAAAGTGCTCGAGCTTTCCCTCCCAGCCCTCGAACGTCTGGCCATCGAACAACGGGACGAAGCCATCCTCGTCGACGGCAAGCGCCGAATGGGCAAACGCTCCCCCGAGGGCGACAGCGAGCAGTAAGTGTTTCAGGTTGGGCAACGTTCACCAGCCTTTCATTTAGTGCGTCAATCTGTGCCATCGACGCCCTTGGATAGACCCCAGCCTTATTGCCGCTCGGAAAAGCAATGTCGGGGCCCGTTGCCAATTCATGGACGCCGCTTTTCGTGGCTTGCGCCAAGGCTCTTCAAGCGACCGGGCCGGGGAATTCGACATTACTTTTCTGATGCTCTAGATGACACATCCATGTCAGACGCCGATTCATCGATCCCGTTTAAAGATCGACGGGGGCGGGGGCGTCGGGGAAGTCCTTCATTTGTGTTTCGGTCTTGTACAGCTTGAGGCCGCGGGCTTGATAATTCGCGAGGGCATGGGGGTGGTCGAAGGAACAGGTATGGAGCCAGACCCTGCGGACGGGCATCTGCCAGGCGATCTCGAGGCCGCGGGTAAGTAGAGGTCCGCCGAGCCCTTGGCCGACGAATTGCGGCAACAGACCAAACGATCCGATCTCCACTTCACCGCTGGTGATGCCTCGGTACTCGATATAGCCGCACGGGGTCCCTTCAAGATAGCCGATCCAGGTCTGGACTTCCGGGCTTTCGACATACGCGCGCCATTTCTCCGTTCCCCAGCGGAGGCGGTCGGTCCATTTCCACGGCTTGCCGACGTTGGTGTAAAAGAAGTAATTGAGGGACGGGCAGGGAATGGTCGCATGGCGGACGTCGAAATCACGATCGGGAAGTTTCGCTGGCCGAATCTCGTTCGGGTCGTGCATCTCGAGATAAAAAACCTTCTCCGGTGCTTCCATACGTCCCTTTCTTCATTCGATCAAACCATGACTTCGTCGTTTCGCGGCCGGGCATTGAAGTCGAGAGATACGGAATCAATGACTAGAAAGGCGGACCCCTCCGGCAAATCGGCACTGGGATCACGACGTTGGAGCACGACGGCGACGCCGACCCCTTTGCTCAAGTGCATGGCGTTGTCATCCTGGCTTTTGAGCGTAATCTCGACGAAGTATTCGCGAAGACCCGACCGATCTTCGCCGAGAAAAACAGGGGTAAACTTCGCGGACGCGAACTCGCGGACCTGGCGTGGATCCTTGGCATCGTTTTGGTACCCGTAAATCACGAGCCTGCATTCAAGGTTCGCAAGGAAGCCGCGATCGAATTGATCCTGCGACTCCGCAACCCCCGCGGCCCGAACAGTGAAACGATATCGGCCCGCCCGGGGATTTCGAACCTCTTGCGCCAAAATCACGCGACTCGCAACGGTTGTACTTTCGCCGGCCTTGGTCGAATCCCCTCCTGCGGGAACTCTCAGTCCAAGACAGGCATGCGGCTGGTCGGATCCACCGACGTTTTCAACAAGGGACGCGGCGATGGGTCCGTTAAGCGGATCGGCCTGCCAGCCCTTCAATCGTCTTTGTTTGCCCATGGCCTGAAGCGTCGCCGGGGCTTCGAACCGGGAGTACAGGAGTTGGTCTTCCGAGAAGGGGGGCACGAAGGCGAGATCGCCTCCGGGTGCAACTCGAACGTCGGTCGCGGGGCGGGTGCCGAGTAATGCTTGAACGGGCGAGCCTTCGGTCGCGCGGATGGGGCGGCCAACCCGATCGTGAAACATCGCTTCATGCCCGACGCCGAGCAGATGCAAGATGGTCGCGGTGAGTTCCTGAGGCTCCATTTTTCCCGCCGCGGGGTAGGCGCCCAACTTGTCGCTGGCGCCGATGACTTGCGCGGTCTGAATGCCGGCTCCCGCCATCGCGAAGCTGAAGACATGGCCCCAATGATCGCGGCCGGCGTTCCCGTTGTGTCGGGGCGTGCGTCCAAACTCGCCGATCGCGAGCACCAAGGTTTCATCGAGCAAACCCCGCCGATCCATGTCTTCGATCAGGGCGGAGAAACTGACGTCGAATTGCGGGCAAAGCACGTCTTGAAGGCGATCGGCATTTTGCGCGTGCGTGTCCCACATGGGATTGTCGACCGCGCTGTCCCCCGGCTCGCGTGGCCAATTGACGTGGACCAAGCGACATCCCGCTTCGATCAATCGTCGTCCGAGGAGCAGGCACTGGCCCCACTTGGTGCGACCGTAGGCGTCGCGAATTTCTCGCGGCTCCTGGCTGAGATCGAAGGCGGCACGCGCCTTGCCCGAACTGAGGACACCGAACGCCTCTTGCACTTGTTCCCCGTACGCAGAGAACTCGCGCGATCCTTCGAACTGGGTGAAATGACTTTCGACCTGCTGGAGCAGACGTTGCCGTCCGGACAAGCGGAGTGGCGGCAAGTCGCCGAGCGGTTCAAGGGAAGGGGCGTGAAACCCGGTTTCGGACGGATCGCCGATGATTCTCGCGGGGTCCCACCTCCGACCGAGAAACCCACCGGTCTGGCCCGCCGGCTGCACATTGTCATTGAGACGCATCAGATCGGGAAGCCAAACACTCGTGTACCCTGGCAATGACTCACTCGGCTTGAGTTGACGCAATACCGAGCCGAGGTAGGGCCAATCGGCGTTCGAAATCTGCCGAGAATTCTGTCCCTTGTAGGGGTATCCCGTGAGTATCCAGTAGGCACTGGCGTCGTGGAGATCGGTATGGGTGCAGAGGGAACGGACGACGGCAAGTTTATGGGCGATGGCGGCGGTTCTGGGCAGGAGTTCCGAAAAATAGACCCCTGGCACGGAAGTCGCGATCGGTTTGAATTCGCCGCGGATTTCTTCGGGCGCCTCGGGCTTGGGATCGAAGGTTTCGTGTTGCGGCGGACCACCTTGCAGGAAGCAGACGAGAACGTTTTTTGCTTTGCCAAACGTCGGATCCCCGGCGACTGCGCCGTTTGCCTTGGATAGGAGCGAGGAAAGCCCGATGCCGAATGTGGAGAGTCCGCCAACGCGAAGTAATTCCCGCCGTTGCGCGCCGCGCTCGTTGAACGAAGTTTTCCGCAAAGCGCGATCCGAATCAAAGATCGAGAGCATGGCCCACTCCTCGAACTTTAAGGAGAAAGTGGCTCGAAGTCCTTCGCTAGCACGATTGACCTGGAAGGCACTCTTTAACCGCCCCGCGGTGTCCGCCTCGAACCCGAGCCCTAACCAGTATAACGAACCAAAGACGATAGCCGGAATGGAATACGGCTATCCAGCGCCTTTTTCGCTACTCCTTGGAGACGGAGGTGCCCGGAGCCTCCGGGAACGGTAAAGGTCGCTCGCAACCAGCCGCGAATTGGCTAGACTCATATTGCCGCTCAGAAAAGTAATGTTGGGGCCCGGTGCTAATCCATGGACACCGCTGCTTGCGGCTAGCGCCAAGGCTCTTCAAGCGACCTGGCCGGGAAATACGACATAACTTTTCTGATGCTCTATAGAGCCGTTCCATCTCGCTTCGAACCAGGGACGGCATGAGTTTGAGCCTCATGATTAACGAAGGAAATGACATTCCCGAATGCCCCGGATGGAGAAGGATGGCCTGGATGACGCAGTTCCCAAATTTATCGCTGGCGTTTGAACTCCGCGAGAAGGCGGCCCACCTTTGTAAACGGCCGCCGATCGGCTGTACCAGTCTGCAAATCGAGGCCATGGAAAGCGAAGTCGGCCACGCACTGCCACAGGCATACCGCGAGTTTCTCGAACGGATGGGGAGCGACGACGGGGGTTGTTTTCTGCATCAGAAATGGACGGTGGAAAACCTCCGGCTCAACCGGATGCTTCTGGAGGAAGTGCTCGAGGAAAACGACTTGACGAGTTGGATGCCGGAGGAGCATTTCGTTTTCATGTCGGATGAAGGGATGCTGTACGCATGGTTTCCGTTGCCGGTGGTGAGCGATGATCCGCCGGTCCACGCGCTAGTGCTGGCGGAGGAGACCTCCGCCCAGGACCTTCAGATATTTCCGAGCTTTTCGAGCTTTCTTCTCGAGTCGATGACCCACGCGGTGGAGGCGTTGATTGAAGCGGCGAGCGAAGTCTCTCCTCGAGCGGCAGGCACGTTTCCAGTGATCGCCCGATTGGAGAGTCCCGAGCATGCCGCCGTCGTGAAGAACGCGCTATTTCAAGAAGGGATCGGCGCCTACATCACGCATTCTCACTTAAACGGGGAAGCGTTCCTGCATGTCAACGAAAAGGATGTCGAACGGGCGAATTCACTATTGGAACTCTGGGCCAAGGAGGCACCATGAACCTGCGATCGTTCCGCCTGATGTTCTTCGTGGGCGCGCTGTGGAATTTCCTGGTCGCGATCGTCGCGATCATTTTTGCTTCCTGGGTCACGCGGTTCTTTTACGGCCAGCCGGTGGAGGGAGTCGTCGGCATGTTGGCCTGGAAGGACTTTGCTGCTTGCGTCTTCCTTTTCGGAGTTGGCTACCTGCTCGTCGCCATCAACCCGTGGAAGAACCATGGCATCGTGTTCTTGGGAATTCTGGGCAAGCTCGCGGTCACGTGGACGTTTCTTTCTCGTTATTGGCACGGCATCGCGACGATTGGGGTGATCTTTCCGGTCGCGGTGGATTTCACGTTCGCCTTATTGTTCGCGTGGTTTCTCTTGCGTCGCCGACGCGTACTCGGCCCGGCTTGGTAAAGCGAGACACGCGGAGCGATCCGCTCATTCCGCGGGCAAGGCACGAAGCAGTCGAAGCGAGTGGCGCGCGATCATTTCCTCTTCATTGGTGGGAACCACCCAAGCCGAGACGACGCTTTCGGTCGTGGTGATGCGTGGTCCGCCGGCGTCGTTGGACCGATCGTCGAGTTGGACTCCTAGCCAACGAGCCTGTTCACAAACCGCGCGGCGAATGACGGCGGCATTCTCCCCAATGCCCCCCGTGAACACGATTCCCTCAAGACCCCCCAACGCGGCGGCGAGCGAACCGATCTCCCGGCCTATGCGATAGACGAAGAAGTCGACCGCCAGCTTCGCCTTCGGGTCGTCGCTCGCCAAGAGCACCCGCATGTCGCTAGAAATCTCCGAAAGTCCCAATAACCCGGATTCATGGTAAAGCATTCGTTCAAGGGCGGTCGCATCCATGCCATGCTGGCGCATCAGGTAGAGGAGAACGCCCGGATCGACGGAACCGGTTCGGGTCCCCATGGGAAGCCCGTCGAGCGCGGTAAACCCCATGGTGCTCGCGACGCTTCTCCCCGCGTGGATCGCGCACATGCTCGCGCCGTTCCCTAAATGAGCGACGATCACGCGGCCGCCGGCGAGAGTGACGTCCAGCTTCGGAAGATTACTCGCGACATACTCGTAGGAGAGCCCATGGAAACCGTAACGGCGAACCCCTTCCTCGACATATTTGCGAGGAATGGCGAAGGTTTGCGCCAACGTGGACTGATGGCGGTGAAAGGCGGTGTCGAAGCAAGCGATCTGCGGTAAACCAGGCGCGTGCTTCTCTATCGACCTTATGGCCGCGAGATTATGAGGCTGATGCAAGGGGGCCAGCGGAATGAAGCTTTCTAGCTCCGCAAGGACCTCGGGATCGACCAGAACCGGTTCGGTGTATATCGACCCTCCATGAACAACGCGATGGCCGACGGCGAGAAGAGAATTGTCGCGCAGAGGCCCGGAGGCGATCCATTCCATCAGATGCCGAACCGCGCCGTCGTGATCCAGCGAATCCCCTTCGCCCCAGTTTTTTTCCGCAAGAGGTGCATTGTTCCCATCCTTCACGAGAAACCGGGGCCGACCTCCAATCCCCTCCACCTGCCCGCGAAAAAGGGCGCGCTGCCCGTGCGCGGTTCCGGTAAGCGCGGAAAACTTCACGCTGGAGGAGCCTGCATTGATGACCAGGATGACACCGGGCATGCCAAACTCACTTTCTCGTTGGGCCGGGCGCATGGCGAGCATTGGAGACCAACGCCATGACGGCGGCAGAAGCCAGCCGGGCGCGAACCGAGTCCGCGCGACTGGTGAGCACGATGGGTACTTTCGCTCCAAGGACGATTCCCGCCGCCTCCGCGCCCGCGAGATACGAAAGCTGCTTGGCGAGCATGTTCCCCGCTTCCAGGTCGGGCACCAGCAGGATGTCGGCTTCGCCCGCGACGGGAGAAACAATCCCCTTGGTGGCGGCCGCCCGGAGACTGATGGCATTGTCGAACGCGAGGGGACCGTCCAGGATTCCTCCGGTAATCTGCCCCCGATCCGCCATCTTGCACAATGCCGCCGCTTCGAGCGTGGAGGCAATCTTCGGATTGACCGTTTCGACAGCGGACAGGATGGCGACCTTCGGCCTCTCGATCCCGAGGATCACCGCCAAGTCGATGGCGTTTTGCACGATGTCCACTTTGGCTTCGAGGTCGGGCGCGATATTGACCGCCGCGTCCGTAATGAAAAGGTTTCGCGGATAGGATGGCACGTCCATGACGAACACGTGGCTGATCCGCCGGGCGGTTCGAAGTCCGGCGGACGAGGGGACGATCGCCGCCAGGATCTCATCGGTGTGGAGACTTCCCTTCATGAGGGAATCGACGTCGCCGGCGCGCGCCATCTCGGCAGCCTTTTCCGCGGCGGCGTGACTATGCGGCACGGAAAGCACCACCCACGGCTTGAGATCGATTCTCGCCTCCTTCGCGATCGAGTGAATCTTTTCCGCGGGCCCGATGAAATAGGGCTCGATGATCTTGCGACGCGCAGCCTCCACCGCGCCCAAAAGGGACTCGCGATCGCAGGGATGAACGATCGCGCAGCGGACGGGGGGAATGTTCTCGCAGGCCGCGAATAGACGAACGAAGCCATCGCCACGGCGCAGCAAGAGTTGGGGAGGAATGACGTCAGAATAGCGGATCGGCGCGGTCGGCGGCTCCCACCCAAACCGTCCCTTTCACCAACTCGGCGTTCCCTTTGATTGACGCAGCGGCAATCGAAGCCACTCAGTTTTCCCTGCATCTGTTTCTCGAGGACGCGAACGGTGGCGGTCAGCTGATCCCCAACCTGGATGGTGCCATGAAAGGACAAATCCGCGGCTTTCAGAATCTTCATTCCAGGGCCGGGGAATTTCGTGCCGGGCGGAAACAATGGCAACCGCCCCAACCGCTTCCGTGGAGTCATAATCGTTGCGCGCGGCTGCGCGCTGCTTTCTTCGAGGTGAAGGGATCCACGTCCCCGTCATCAAAGCCAGCAATTCGATATCGACCTGCGAAATCGCCCGCGTGATCGACGCGCGGACTCGGCGACGTGAATTTGATCAAAAGGGACATTGTCGATCGAACTCATGGTGAGGATCTCGCGAGAACGTGGACGCGGGAGTCATTATTGCCGCCCAGAAAAGTAACGCCGGGCCGGGTTGCCAATCATGGACGTCGCGAATTGCGGCATTCGTCAAGGCCCTGCAAGCGACCGGCCCGCGAAATACGCCCTTACTTTTCTGAAGCTCACTAGATCGATTATAGGGCGACCGGAATCTTCGTTACGACCGGCTCCCTAGGATAGAAAATGAGACCTGCCGATTCATCCTCGGAATTCAGAGTTGCGTTCCAGGGGCGGCAATGGGTTCCAAATACGTTAAAATAAAGGAACAAGGATCCGGCAAGGTTTTACGCTCGATGAGTTTCGACCTTACGCCATTGTTTGTCCGATGCTCGGTGGGACGTGCATGAATCAATTCCGTTTGATCGTCGGAACACTCATTTGGGGGGCGGTCGCGTTCTTCGTTTGGCGCGCGGCGAACATCTCCTGGGGACGACCCAACGCGCCTCAGGAACCGGTCGGCGAGATTCTTTGGGAATACCTCGCCGCACCGCGGGCCAACGTTCAACTGGAGCTAAAGCAACCGATGCGGTTGGCGGTCGGCGACCCCATTTTTGCGACCGACCCACGCGAGACCCTCAAACAGATCGGCGAAATCACCGAAGTGATCGACCCGGCGACGGGGAAAAGGACCCCCGAGGCGATCGTTGCGACGGCGAAAGCCATGTTTTATCCCGCCGCGGGACAACCGGGCCCTCATGCCGTCCTCGGCTATTTCGAAGCTTCCGATTCCATGGCATGGGTCTTCGAAACGTTGATGCCGCCGGCGAAGAGGGAAAAGATCGCGCTCGAATTGACCGTGGCCTTCAGCAAGCACCAAGATGAGATCATGGCGGCATTGCGGCCGGCGGTCGAGGAAACGCTCCGCGACGCATTGATCAGCATCGAGGAGGACTTGCCCGCGGCAATCGCCCGGCACAAGGAAGAATGGGAACAGCTGGGCAGAAAGTTCCAACAAGAGATCGTCGACACCGACATTGTCCCCTTGGCGCGCGATGTTCTTTGGCCCATCGTCCGCGATCGCTCCCAGGAGACGGCCAACAAGGTGGGCAAGGAAATCTGGGAGCGCGCGTCGCTTTGGCGATTCGGCTGGCGGTTTCTTTACGACACATCCCCGTTACCCGAGCAGGGGTTGGTCGAGAAGGAATGGCAGCGATTCTTGACCGAGGAAGCCATGCCCGTGCTTCTGACGCACAGTGACGAACTCATCAACGTCTTCGGTCAGGTCATGAAGGATTCCCTCGCCAACAACCAGGTGCAAAATGTCTTGAAGATATCGACCAACCGCATCGCGCTCGATCCCGACGTCCAAAGGGTTCTCTGGTCGGTGATACGGGAGGTGACCGTCGAGAATCCCCATTTCCGCAAAGTGCTCGCCGATCGTTGGGCCGATCCCAAATTCCAACAGGCGTTGCGCCTGGCGGCCGACCGCATGGAACCGGCCATTCGCAACGTCGGGGAAATCCTATTGGGCAGCCAGGCGAAAGGGATAAGTCCCGAGTTCGCCCGGGTGCTTCGGCATCAAGTACTCGGTAAGGACCAGCGTTGGCTCGTACTTTACGACGTCGAAGCGACGACGAGCACCTCCCCACCCAGGCAAGCATCTGAAACCATGAAGCTTCTCGTCGTCGAAGGCGTTCCCGAAGGGCCGGCCCACCCGAAAAACTCGGCCGACGGCTCGCGGGACTCGACCCGTCCACCGGCCGCGAACCAACCGAACGAGAATGCCGCGGTTCCCAAAATGGCCGACGACAAGTCTAAGCAATCCGAGGCGGTGACAAAGCCGTGACATCATCTTCCACTTCCACCACGGACGGTACTTCCGTCGAGATCCGCGGCTTGACGGTTCGGGCGGGCAAGCGACTGCTGCTCGAAAACGCGAGCGCGACCTTTCAACCCCGGTCGATCACGCTAGTGATTGGCGCGAGCGGTGCGGGAAAGACCGTGCTGCTACGAATCCTGGCGGGACTCATCGGTCGGGAGCATGGCGAGATCCGCGTTTCGGGAAATGTAATGATCGGCGGACGAGAGATGCTCCACTCCCGGGAAGAACGATCAGTCGGCGTAGTCTTCCAATCCTTCGCGTTGTTCGACGAACTGTCGCCGACCGATAACGTTCGTTTCGCCCAGGACCACCGGCGCGCGACTCCCGGCACGCCGCCGCGAAGACTTCGATCCCGCGACCTGCTCGATGAATTGCATGTCCCCAGGGATGTGCGG
The DNA here is from genome assembly GCA_046350335.1 of Planctomycetota bacterium. GTDB lineage: Bacteria > Planctomycetota > Planctomycetia > Kolteriales > Kolteriaceae > JAXMAQ01. The sequence goes on along the minus strand of JAXMAQ010000072.1, from coordinate 2,102 downwards.
ACTGCCGCGTTAAGCGGTGGACAACGACAGCGTTTGGCCATCGCCCGTACCTTGGCCTACGACCCGGACGTTATCCTCTACGACGAACCGACCTCGGGTCTCGATCCGATTACCGCGGAAAAGGTCGGAGAACTGATTCAGGAAACGCATCAGTCGCATCCGCAGACCTCCATCGTGGTGACGCATGATTATCTGGCGCTCGCGCCCATCGCCGAGAAGATTTATCTGCTCGATTCTCAAGCCAAAACACTCGTCGAGGTGGATAAGAATGACCTGGCGGGCTTGCATGACCGACTGCGTGCGGCGCGCGATCAGTCCGTCGCGGCGCCGGCGCCCGTCGCCCGGTCCGTCAAGACGCGAGAACTTCTCTTCTGGGCCGGGAAATGGATCACTTCGACGCTCATCACCACGTCGCGCGTACTGGAAGAGAGTTGCCTTGCCCCTTTTCGATTGATTCCTCGATGGCGAAGCCCACGCTGGGGCGTTCAGTATCTGATCCACTACCTCGGCTTGGTTGCGGGTCCATCCGCGTGGGTTTATCTGGGGATCGCGGGGCTCATCATTGGATTCGTGGCGACGTACTTCACGTTTCGCTTTCTCCCCTACGCGAACTACACGGAGCCTCTGCTCATCGAAAACCTGCTCGGTTCCCTGGGCTTCGCGCTTTACCGCATTCTGGTGCCAGTATTGGGAACGGTACTAATCGCCGCCCGTTGCGGGGCCGCCGTCGCGTCGGACGTGGGAGGAAAGGTCTACGGTCAGCAGATGGACGCGCTGCGCACTTTTGGCGCACGCCCTCCCATTTACCTGCTAACGGGCATACTTGTGGCTTTTCTGCTCGGGACACCGCTGCTCATCGGCATCAGCTACGCCTTGTCAAAGTTAACGAGTTTGGTGGTGTTTGCAGCCATTCGACCGGAATGGGGACCGGACTTCTGGCGACTCCATTTCCATCGCGAACTCGATGTCCCGGGCCAATGGCTCTATTACGGCACCGGCTGGCTGCTGGCAAAAATCCTCCTCTGCGGAGCAGGAATCGCGCAAGTCGCGTATCACCTGGGCAGTAGACCCAAGAATTCCAGCCGGGACGTCAGCACGGGAATTACCGCAACCATTCTTTGGGCAACCCTTTACGTTTTATTAGTGCATTTCGGATTCGCTTTCTACGAGTTTGATTGAGTTCCTGATGGGAAAATGTTAGGATTCGATCAAGGGTTGATGTCGGCGGTTATGTCGGCGCTTGACCATTCGTATTGCGCATCAGATAAGTGAAGTCCAAAGACAGGGTTGGTCGCTTGGCGTGCCTTGGCACAAAGCGGGCCAGACCACGGAATTACTTTTCTCGATGGCAATAATCTCGTGGCGGTAGCGACTTACTTCGACCTCGCTCCCAAAAGTATTGAACGAAGCTGCGGTCGGCCGCCATTTGGCCTTTGAGCCGACCAACAAGTTCTTGGTTCCCTATTCGATGGCGCCCCCATCCACCATTGACGTTCTTTATTGACAAACGTTGGTTGGTCATCCGCCGACGGACCTCCATGGGTAGCGGTCGCCTACAGCCGTTGCTTTGCGCGTGATGGCGCTTGGGCGTAGCAAACTCCTTGGACTTTGAGCCAGCTCCCGCACACCGGCGGTATTCAGGAACTTTTAAGTCGGTGAATCCGGGAGAGGAATGCTCGACTCCTTGCCGCGAATCGTTCTGCAAAAGCAACACGCCGACCGCGATGGCTGCGTGGTTTGTTCACCTTTTCGATACGTTGTTGGGTTGACTTGTCGTGAACCAAAGTTCGTCAGGTCCGATGGAAGCTCGTTCGCAAACGAAATCCATGCCGAGATCTCATCATCTCGGAATCGTCAAGGGTACGATATTCGCGCTGGTGCCGGCGACATTGCTGGTCCTGGTCACGGAATTGGCTTTACGGGGGGTCGAATTCTTCGAACCTTCGCTCCACAGCCCGCCGCTGACCGGAGAAGTCGCCGGCATCATGCGGCCCGATCCGGAACTCTTCTGGTCACTAACTCCCGGCGTTAGGATTCCCTACGCTGGCGCCACGGTAACCATTAGTCGACAGGGCATTCGTTCCCCGGAGATTGGGCCCAAA
>JAXMAQ010000071.1:0-33198 GCA_046350335.1 Planctomycetota bacterium | reverse complement strand
GACACCGTGCTGGCGTCGTTGGAACTCGCCGCCGCGATGATTGAAGGAGCGGAACTGAAATCGGCGACGATCGCAGCCAGGTTGGAGGAAGGTTACCTGGACGCGACCACGTTGATGGAACAGCTTATCTTGCTCGGCGTGCCGATGCGTTCGGCACACGAAGCCGTTGGGACGCTGGTGCGGAAAGGGATCGAACGAGGGGTTCCACTCGCGAAACTGGAGGTCGCGGAATTTGAGGCAATTTCACCCGGCAACGGGGCGTTGCTTCGGTCGAAACTGGGAGTCAGTCAAGCGATCCAGGCGTTTCAAAGTCACGGATCGACCGCCCCGAAGGAAGTCGAACGTCAATTGAAGTCCTGGCGGGAACGGCTGGGCGCGACCTAAGGCGCCACGCCTCGCCGATCCGCCAATTTCGTTGAATCGAGGCGCTCGCCGCGATTCATCAGGTCGGTTCAAGCCAACATCATGGCCCGCGAGGCATCGATGAAATATTCCGCGAATCGATGGAAAGTGCACGTCGAACGAATCCTGCAAGGCGTGTCCTGGATACTGATGATCGCCGCCGTTGTCCTTTGGCTCGGTCCGGTCACCGCGCACGGGATACAACCCGCGGAACCGAGCGAAAACGCCCCTCCTCCCGCGCCGAATCCACCGGCGCCAGAAAATGAGCCGGAGCCGGCGAACCCGGCGGAGGAAATGCCGGCTACCAGTGAAAGGGACGCGCCCGCGGAGGGTGAGATGCCCACCGAACCGATGGAACCGGCGGAGGAAAAGCCGGGTCCCGACGGCGCGTCCGCGGAAAAGCCCGGCGAACCCAAAGATCCCAGGGTTGAAAAAATCTTGCCGGACGCGGGCACGGATATCCAACGAATGCACGACCTACCGCAGACGGCGGAACAATTCTACCGCGTCATTGATCGCGATCTGACCTTTGGACGATTGGATCAAGCGAAAGCACACCTGGAGCAACTCTTGGCGCGACCGGATTTCACGCCCGCCACCGCCTTAATGCTCCGCGAAAAGTACGGCTCATCCCTTCCAATAAAAGTGTCCACCCATCCCGAGCTCCGAGAACTTGGCGAGCAATTGTCCAAGCGGTTCAACGATGCCTCGAGAGATCAAGCGCGGAACGCCGAACGAATTCAGCATTTCATCGAAAACCTCGCCAAATCACCGAACGAACGGTCCTACGCATTGCGGCAACTGCGAATTTCAGGGCCCTACGCGATTCCGTACTTCATTCAGGCGATTGAATCGAGCGGCAAGAATCGCCCGGAGTATGAAGCCGCGATGCTGGAATTGAAGCCGGAGGTTTGGCCTGCCGTCGCCGCCATCCTCGATTCTGGCGATCCCTTGCTCATGAACCTGGCGATCGATCTACTCCGTCAGTACGCCGTTCCCCGGGCCGCGGATTTCCTATGGTACTACTCCGCTTCGCCGCAGGTCCCGGCGGGCGTGCGCGCCAACGCGCTCGAAACATTGTCGTACCTGACCGACAAACCTGTTCCCTTGCTTCCCGCCGCCTCGGACGCTCTCGTCGCCGTTGCCGATCGGTATTACCGGCACCGAGGAAACCTCGGCGAAACGACCGACCTGGTTCCGATCTGGCGTTGGCAAGACGGCCAACTTACGGTCACGGAAGAATCCTACACCGCCGCAGAGCAATATTTCGGCCTCAAGGCGGCCCGGCAGGCGGTGGAATTGGACCCGGAGAATCGGAAGGCCGCGGTCCTGCTCGTCAGCACGGCTTTGGAGAAAAGCGTCGAGAAAAGCGGCATCGAAAACCTGGCGCCAACGCTTCGTGAGGGCGAAGTGGAAACGGTGCTTTCCGCGGGACCCGCACTCATGAGTGAAGTGTTGGCGCAGGCGATCCGGGACGGCCGGTCAGCCGTGGCGCTAGGCGCCGTTCGCGCACTTGGAGAAATCGGATCCGCGGATCTCGTCGCGGATCACGGCGGGCAAGTCGGCGCGCTCGGCAGGGCACTCAACTTTCCCGATCCCCGGGTGCAGTTCGCGGCGGCTCTCGCCGTGTTGCAGATCCACCCACCCAAATTCTTCCCCCACGCTTCGAGAGTCGTGGACACCTTGATCGGCGCGATCGACAACGAATCGCGGCCCCGAGCCGTGGTCATCAGCGAAAGCAGTATTCGCGGCAATGAACTCGGTACGCTTCTGAACGAGATGGGTCTTGCGCCCGCGATTGGCGTTGGTGGCAGGCAAGGATTCAAGGCGGCGGTCGCCGTCGGCGGATTGGAGCTGATCCTCGTCGAAGCGGGCATTCAAGATTGGGCCTTGGACCAAACTCTTGCGAACCTGCGCGCCGACGCGCGCACTGCCGGCGTCCCGGTTTATGTCGTCGCGGAATCGACCTCTCGCGACGCCATCGAGCGAAAAGTGGCCCGTTACCGTCGCGTATATGCCATTCCTCCGGTCGATGACAAGGACAAGCTTTTGGCAGCGATGGACAAGGTGTCCAGTGACTGGCAGGCGAAGCCCCTCACGGCAGAGGAAGTGGCCGCGAGGCGAAAAGTGGCAATCGAGTGGTTGGTACGTCTCTCGAGAGGCGAACTTCCCTATATGGACATCCGGCCGGCGGCGCGTCCCCTGATGGACCTTTTGCCCGTTCCCGATCAAGGCGTCTACGCCGCCGAGGCACTGTCGTATCTGCCGTCGGCGGAGGTCCAGGACCGGCTTGCGAACGCCGTCCTCAATGAGACGATTCCGCTTCCCAATCGCATCGCGGCATGCAATGCGCTGGCGCATAACGTGCAAATCAGTAGCCGCTCGGTGAGCGCCGCGGTGGCGAGTAAGCTCATGACGACTCTTCAGCAATCGGAAGGGGGCGAGTTCGCGGTTGCGCTCGCTCGCTTGTTGGGTGCACTTGGTCCGGACGAGGCACAGTCGGCGGCACGCATACTGAAGCTTAAACCGTTGACGGAGGCGGATGTAGAAGCCGCCGCCCCAAAGAATGCCGCTCCTCCCGCGCCTGAAGAAATGCCGGACGAGGGATCCGAAAAGCCCGCCGAAACCAAGGCGCCAGAGGAAAAGGCTAAAGGCTTCTTCGACAATCCGTGACGCAGGATGCGTCTGCCGTCATTCTCGAAATCCGGGGATTGTTTCCCACCTCCGCGGCGGCGGCCCATCGAATCTTCGTACAAATAGCACTTCAGGAAACACCCGCCAAGCGGGTTGTTTTCCCATTATTCCCCCGTCGGTACGATGGTAGCGCGTGGTTCACGATGACTGCGGACAAATCGGTGGTGGGAATGTCCGAGGACGGAATGGTGATGGGTTGTCCCCTCTCGACAGGCAAAGCTTCAAGCGGAATTGAGTGACTTATCGATGACCAATGGTGACGAAACCCGCACGATTCGCATTGCAACCCGCGCCAGCAAGCTCGCGCTGTGGCAGGCGGAGTATGTTCGTGGTCTCCTGATCGAGCAATCCCCGGGCACTCGCGTGGAACTTGTGGAAGTGATCTCGACGGGGGACGCCGTTCGCGACCGACCGCTTTTTGAAGTGGGAGGCGTAGGGATCTTCACGAAGGAAGTTCAAGAGGCGGTGCTCGACGGTCGCGCGGACTTGGCGGTCCACAGTCTAAAGGACTTGCCCACGCTTTCACCGAAAGAGCTAATCCTCGCCGCCGTCCCGAAACGCGCTTCTCCCAATGACGTTCTTCTTGCTCCGCGGCACCGCGTTCTGGAGCGGCTACCGCGCGACGCGCGCGTCGCGACGAGCAGTCTTCGCCGCCGAGCCCAACTATTGCGCTTGCGGCCGGACCTGCAAATCGTCGACATCCGAGGCAACGTGGAAACGCGAATCCGAAAGCTCCATGAACAAGAACTCGACGGATTGATCCTCGCGCGCGCCGGCATTGACCGGCTTGGACTGGAGGGTGAAATCACCGAGGAATTGCCGATTGAAACCATGCTGCCCGCCGTGGGGCAGGGGGCGTTGGGAATCGAATGCCGGGCCGACGATCGTACCATTCTTGATCTTTTGTCCCGGCTGGAGGATCGAGGAACGCGCGCCTCCGTGGAAGCCGAGCGTTCCTTTCTCCGCGTTATTGAAGGGGGATGCCAGGTACCCGCGGGGGGATTCGGCACCGTTATTGATGACCTGCTTCACCTCCGCGGGCGCGTCCTGGACGAGACGGGCGCCCATTGTTGCGAAGGGTCCATCGAAGGGACTCCCGCGGAAGCAGTCAGCCTTGGCGCCAAGCTCGCCCAGCATTTATTGAGCGAGGGAGCGGGATCCTTCTTGCGTCGGCGCCGCGTTTAGATTCATGTGCATTCGCCGCGAACTTTCCTGAGCCGGGTGCGTCTGTGGCGTGGATTCCGTCGTCGGCGTGTGCATCACGTCCAGGATGCTCGGCTTATCCATGTCGTTTTGCAACACCCCGTGACACTCCACCACGTGCTCGGCGTATTCCGGGTCCCGTTCCTGAAGCACCCGATGTAGCTTGAGCAGATTGTAATGGGGCACCGCGGGGTACAGGTGATGCGGAATGTGCATGTCCTGCCCGTAAACGAATACTGCCCACCACGTGAACGGATCGCAGAAAAACACGCGACTGTTGGTGAACTTTCCATCATCCGCGTTGGCGTGCTGATAGACGTCCCGCAGAACCATGAAGTAGGCGAAACTAGTGACCAAGGGGACGACCCATAAGAGGAGGAAGTACGGTCCCCAATTCTGTCCCGTGTAATAACGCAGACCGGCGAACGCGGTGAGGAAGGCGGTGTAATAACCCAGCCGAAGGACGTTGGTGGTTCGCACGGAGTAGACCGACTTCAATGGCGATACAAAGAACGCTTTTTCCGGCAGCAGGGCGGTGATGGTTCCAGCGATCACGAACGCCGTGAGCGGGACGAGTCCGACGAGAGCGCCGGCCCCTATCCGGTTGAGGTAATTGAGCAAGAATGCCAGCCCGAAGAAATATCCAAGCCCCAGGACGCTGGTCCAACGCAGGTTGACATTGACTTTGTTCGGCTGATCGTTGGAATGCTTGTCCTTTTCAAACGGGCTGATCCCCTTGCCGAACGCCGATAAGTAGACGATATCCCAAAGATAACGAAGCAGAACATGCGGCATGAAGAAACGGATGTAGTAGTTGTAGATGAACTGCCAGCGGTTCATGGGGAATTGGTCCATGAGCTTGCTCTTGCCGATATTGAGCAAGTCCGGATCCCGTTCCCAATCGTTGGTGAATTGGTGATGCGCTAGATGCACCAGGCGGTACTGCTGAGTGGTTGCGTATATGGGGAACATGCAAAAGAGGTCGGACACGAGGTCGTTGGCCAGTCGATTCTTGAGCAGCGCGTAGTGAGCCGCCTCGTGCCCCAGACCCGCCAGCCGGTGCTGCACGCCTCCCATCAGCAAGATGGCGACGGCGGCCACGGGAATATTCCATCCCCATGCCAGGTTCCATTGCTCGCGAAGTTCAAAGAACGCGACCGCAAAGGCCGCGATCGCGAACATCGTGATGTAGTCGATGGCCAGATAAACGAGGTTCGTGTAGTTGTCGAGTGAGCGCAAATGAAGGATCTCTTCATGGAGCGCTTTGGAGTTCTGTGTTTTTCCCAACCGTTTCGCTTTCATGGGTGCGTACCTTCCATCGGCGAACCGACGGCAATTCGGTCGTGCCGGAGACCGTCTCGTGCGAACATTCCCAAGTCTTTCGTGTATTCGCGGAACCCGTGGTTTGTGGTGCGTTGGTGCCGCGCGTGGACACTTTTCATTTTGCGCTCGAATTGTCCGTCGCGCCGAAAAACCAACGCGGAACGTTTGTCGAGTCCATGAATGTCGCGCGGAAGAAACGCGTCGATCACAAGAAGTGGATTTCACCGAAAGAGTCGTGGGTATCAAACATTCCGAGGAACGGGGGACCCGGCTCGAAAAGTCGACGAAAATCCCAAGAACTACTTGGGTTGGCGATCACCTGTTCGCTCATCAAGACTCCCATCGCTAGGAAATCGAGAGCGCGCCGGTGCCAATTGAATGTCATTGGGAACGAGAGTTCGACCTAGGCGGGAAAAACCCGGGAGAACTCAACGCGCGAGAATCCGACCGTACAGGCGGGGTAATGGTGAACTCGCGGCAAGTCGACAGTTTCGGCGAGTGGTACAGCAGTGTCCGATGAAGTCCAGCTACGAACGGGCGGCGTTCTCGAACCGTTCGATCTGTGTTGGGCCGCGAGGGACGGATCGGGGTTTCACGGAAGTGGCCGGGTCCTTGGATTCCGCGGGCGCTTCGAGCCATTGCCGGCCAACGCGCGGATTGCCAAGACTCTTGAACATGTCCCACATGGCGGACCAATACGAGGGAAAGATGGCCTCCTGGAGCTCGCTGGGCGCGTAAACGTGGGTTGTCGCCCGGGGAAGGTTGTACTGTGGAATTCGCGCGTACCGGTGATGAATGCCATGGAAATCGATGTGCATCATCGATTTCGAGAGCAGGCTACCCAGGAGCCGTGGATCCACGACGGTTCGCGTCGTGCTCGGAACGTCGTCGCCGAGCATACCCATGTGCTCCGTAAACTTGCGGATCGATTGCAGGTTACCGGCAATCATCGTGGGGACGAGATAGCCGACCAAAAAATATTCCCAAACGCCGAGGTAGGTCACTGCTGCCGAAAGCACGCACCAGAAGGCGATGCAGAGAGCGTACTCGGCGGCGATACGCCGGGACAGCCGTTTCGGCATGCGGTCCGCCGTCAGATAACCATGCACGAACACGATCGGCGTGTAGAAGAAACCGACCAACAGCTCTCCCATGGCCGACAGGATTCGAAGGACTCGGGAGGTGCCGGGAAGCACGTACGGCCAAAGCTCGGTATCGCGCCTCGTTCCCAAATACGAGTGGTGTTGATGATGCACGTAGCGATAGACGGATAAGGGTGTGAGGATGATCGAGCCGATCAACATGCCGTTAAATTCGTTGAGCAGCAGTTTCGGATGAAGCAAGTAATGCGACGCTTCGTGGAATGCAATCAGATTCATGTGGCCGATGTGGGCTTGCAGCGCCCAGCAGGCGAGCGTGATCGGCCAATAGCCCATTTCCCACGCAACTAATGACACTCCCATGACGGCGAAAAACAGGAGAATGTAGAGATTGTTTTGCCAAAAGGAGCGCGTGCTCGCTTCGTGCAGGGAGCGGATGACTTGTCGTTTACGCTCGTCCATGTTCGCTCTAGCCGCCAAGGAATACCTCTGGGATCTTCCCTTACACTACGAGCGGGCAGGCCGGGATCCAACCCGTTCGGCTGCCGCGCGGGGAATGTGGGCCCCGTCATGCTCGCGAAATAAGTGGTCGAACATTCACTATTCAAGCCGGCCCATGCCGGGACATAGGAGTTTGCCAGCACCTTCAAAATCCGCCAAGCCCCTTTTCTCCCGGCCAATGGAGCATTCGAATTTTCCGGCTCGGATCTTCTCTTTCTTGTTGTGATCCGTGACTTTGGGGCTTGGAATGGCGCCGAAAGTCCGTTAAAAAGGAAAAGTTTCGCTGCTAACCAAGTGCCCCCCGAGACCGTTGATGACGGCGCCGTCGGGAGTTTCTTCGTCCCCAGGAGAAGAAATCCTCGATCAGTGTCGCGGTTTATCCCGTTTGCGACGGCGGTGGGACGCGGGTCCATCCGTTTAAACAACTTTGTCATGAGCGACACCCCGGTGTCGTGGGACACCCTCACTAGGACCACGGAATGAGAAATCTATCCAAACTCCTTCTTGTCATTTCGGTATTCGCGGGTTTTTCTGGCGTCGCGAACGCGGACGCGGTGGACGCGAAGTGGATCTGGCTGGACGAAGGGAAACCCGCTGGGAGTCGGCTCCCGCGGGAAAAGCCTGGTTCCGGCGAGGTTCGCGCGGACCGAGCCCTCCACGGGAGAAATCCGAATCGCCAGCGACGACGCTTTTTCCCTTTGGATCAACGGCCGTCACGTCGCCGATGGCAAGGGGGGACAGGGATACCGATTCAACCTCAACGGCGTCGTGGATCAGGGCATCAACGCCATTGCCGTGCTCGTGGACAACGCAGAGGGCAAGGCGGGGTTATTGGTTGGCGGAGAGGTCCGTGGCCAAGGGGGCACCAATGTGCCGTTCGACAGCGGTCCCGAATGGGTCGGAACCCGCGCCCGAACCGCAAGGGGACGCCTGGATCCAACCCCGTTTTGACGCCGCCGGCTGGCGCGAGTGAAGGTCCTTTCCGCACGCCGAGTCCCCTTGGAAAGAGATTTCCTTCGGCGACAGCTACCTGGATCGTTTTCAACTTGCCGAGGGATTCTCCCTGGTCCGAATTGGCGAACCGGACTTGGTCGGTTCCATTATCGCATTCACGTGGGGAAATCGCGGCCGACTCATTGCCTCACAGGAGCGCGGCCCGATCATCGCCCTTATCGACGAAAATGGGGACGGAACCTACGACAAGAAGTAGACTACAGCGACAAATTGAAGAGTTGCCAAGGACTTTGTGTCGTCGGCGACGACCTCTATGCCGTCGGCGAAGGTCCCGACGGAGCCGCGGCTCTATCGCTTGCCGGACCGCGATCATGATGACAAGGCGGACTCCGTCGAATTGCTCTACAAATACAAGGGTGGCATCGGCGAGCATGGACCGCATGACGTCGTCCTTGGTCCCGATGGCTGGCTGTACAACAACCTGGGAAATCACTCCTGGGTGACGGCGACTCCCGAACCGACGACCCCCGTGCGGGCTTGTCGAAGGAGATCTTTTGCAGCCCCGATTCGAAGACGCGCACGCCACGCCACTGGTATCAAGGTTCCCGGTGGTTCGATCTGGCGGCTCACTCCCGACGGAAAGAAGTGGTGGCTGACGACCGCGGGCTTTCGCAATCAGTACGACATCGCCTTCAACTCCGAGGGCGAACTCTTCACGTTCGACAGCGACATGGAATGGGACGTCGGTGCCCCGTGGTATCGCCCGATTCGCGTCAATCATTGCATTCCCGGGGCGGGAATTCGGCTGGCGCAGCGGCACGGCCAACGGCCCGGCCTATTACTTCGATTCCCTCCCCGGCACTGTGGACGTCGGACGTGGCTCCCCCACCGGCGTGGTCTTTTATGAGCACCGACAGTTCCCCAAGCGTTACCAGGGCTCCTTCCTGGTCTGCGATTGGTCCATGGGACGGATCATCGTGGTCCGCCTGGAGCCTGCCGGCGCTCCTATACCGGCGCCTGGGAGAACCTGGTCGTCGGCAATCCGTTGAATGTCTCCGACATCGAAGTCGATCGGGACGGAAGCGTGGTCTTTTCGACCGGTGGGCGGAACGGAAGGGGGCGTGTATCGGGTGAGCCACGCGAAATCGGCTGGCGAAATGGCCAAAACGGGTTCGGAGACGCTGGACGACGTTTTCGCCATGCCGCAGATGACGAGCCACTGGGCGCGCGAGTCTGCGTCCATCGTCAAAGGGAAACTTGGTCCCGCCTGGGATGCTGGATTGATCGAAAAGGCGCGCAAGGGAACCGCCGCCGACCAGGTTCGCGCTCTTACCCTCATGGCGCAGATTGGTCCCAAGCCGTCGGAAGAGTTGCTTCGGGAATTGGCAGCCGCCGAGGATCCGTCGGTACGAGCGTTCGTCGCGATGTTGCTCGGCGATTATCCCACGCCGGCGACCGCGGAAGTCTTGACCCGCTTGCTCGGCGACTCGGATTCCCGCGTGCAGCGTAGAGCATGCGAAGCTTTCGTTCGCTCCGGGTTAACCCCACCCGTCGATCCGCTCCTTAGCATGTTTACTAGGCCGGATCGTTGGCTTCGTTACGCGGCCAGGACCGCGATCGAGCGGGTCCCGGCCCAGCAATGGCGCATGCGCGTGTTGGAATCGAAAGATCCGATGGTCGTGCTCCATGGGCTGTTGGCGCTGCAGCGACTGGGCACGGACGTGCTTCCCGCTGATGTCGTTCTGGAAAAGGAACTGGCGCTCCTCAAGGATTGGCGTTCGCTTAACCCCGAGCAGCTCATGGATGCCATTCGCATGGCACAACTGACCTTGGCTAGCGGAGCCTCGGGACCGACCGCCACGGAGATCGGAAGCGTCGTCAATGAGATCTTCCCCTCTGGAACGGCCGCTCTGGACATGGAGGCCGCGCGCATTCTCGCGTTCCTCCAGGTTCCCGGCGCGATCGACAAGATCCTCGCCCACATGGAGGCCGAGCAGGATCAGGCTCGTCAGATTCACTATGCCCTGGTCCTCTTTTACATCAAGGATGGTTGGGATATCACGCAAAAGGGACGACTCCTCGACTGGTATGAAAAGACCCGCGGCTGGGAGGGTGGACATAGCTTCGTCCCCTTCCTGGAAAACATCGTCGGCGGCAGCGTCGACCGGTACGATCCGAAGACCCGCAGGGAATTGCTCGAACGTTGGGCCGAGCGTCCCTATGCCACGCGGATGGTCTTTCGACGAAGTAATGCCTCTCTCATCGAGGATTATGACGGTCTCATCGAGCGGATCCTCGCCGGCATCACGGAACGGCCGGAGCTCGACAAGAGTGGCGAGATGCTCGAAATGACGATCAGCGCCCTGTCGACCAGCTCCTCTCCGAAGGCCCACGAGCTATTGCGCGGACTTTTCGAAACCCAGCCGGACCGCCGGGACCAGATCGTCCGCATCTTGGCAAACCGGCCCACCGAGGAGAATTTCCCCTTCTTGATTCGCTCGCTAAGCTCCGACGATCCGTCGACATTGCAGGCGGTCGTCAAGGCGCTGCTGAAGATCGACAAGAAACCGGATCAAGCGGACATCCTCCGCATGGCGATCGTGGCGGCGTTGCGTTTGGACAAGAAGCAGCGGCCCGCCGCCACCGCGCTTCTCGAAAAGTGGACCGACGCCGACCCGATCGCCTATTACCAGGGCTGGTTCAAGGAGAAGTATCCCCAACAGCCGGCTCCGGAATTGGTCCAGGCGCCCGCCAAGTCGAAATACACCTATGAGCAACTCTTCGACTACCTCGAGAAGGATCCGCGGGGTAAGGAAGGGGATGTCGAACGGGGTAAGCAGATTTTTGCCAAAGCGAATTGCGTCAAATGTCATCAATTCCTCAAGGAAGGACAGGGGATCGGACCCGATTTGACGAGCGTTCGTCGCCGCTTCCAGCGCAAGGAGATCATCGACTCCCTCGTCTATCCCTCGAAGGTGGTCTCCGATCAGTACAAGAGCGTCACTTTGGTGATGACGGACGGATCGGTGCACACGGGTTTGTTGGCCAAGCAGGCTGGATCCGACAAGATGGTTCTTTGGCAGTCCAACGCGACGAAACTGGAGCTTGCCGCCACGGACGTCGAGGAACAAGCCGCTTCGCCTCTTTCGGTCATGCCCGAGGGGTTGCTCGACGAATTGTCGTTGGCGGAGATCGCGGACCTCTTCGCGTTCCTGGAGACGAGTAAGCTGAATGGCCCGGCGACCGCCACCGCGAGCGCGGCAGCCCCCCCCGCCGGCGGCCAATAACTCGCCACTCCTTCTCCTTGCATGCGCCGGCTTGGCCCTTTAAACCCAAAGCCGGCTTTCATTCATGGATTCTCGCCCCCCGGGCCCAAACACTAACACGGGGGGCCTCTCTACTTTCCAGATTCCTTTCGGATCGCCGGATGTTGAAGCCGAAGCGATCGTGCACACTTCGATCCGCGTCATTACTTCTCTTGTCGGCGCGGACGACACCGCATGTAAATCTTGATTTCGTAGTTGTTTAGACGTTTCTTGAGGAGGATAAAGGGTTAGTTGCGGTTGGACGGGGAAACGCGCTCGACGTCAAGCTATCGACGGGAGAACCATGGAACCCGAGGGAGTGGAGCGGGAATCGGCGTTCGCCGCGCGTAGAATGGAAGTACACCCGACTGGATTCGAACCAGTAACCTTCGGTTCCGTAGACCGATGCTCTATCCAATTGAGCTACGGGTGCGGGATTAGCCCATATTGTAAGGGACAATCGGTTCGCGACAATCCCGAACCAAAATACCCGTTGGTTGAGGGATCGTGGATCCATTGCGGCTTCGTCGCTTTAGGCTTCTGAAGCTGAAGAGGTGGGCGAAAGGGTGTGGAGCTACCGGTCACCTTCCGGTCCGCGGACGGCATGGGAGTTCGAATCCCGCGGGTTAAATGGTACTTGCCAAGGGAAGTGATTCCTGCTCAAGATGGATCGAAGTCGCGGTGCCATCGCGGGTAGGTACCCCGTCGTGGAGAGACCAGCCAGTGAAGATCGTCAGGAAAGAGACGGTTCGCAAGGGGAAGAAGTTCGACATAGCCGTCCATACGTTGCAGTCGAAAACGGGGGAACAGTTCGAGCGGGAGTTCATCGATCATCCCGGCGCCGTGGTTCTCGTGCCTCTTCTCGACGACGGCCGCGTGGTGTTGATTCGGAATTACCGGCATTCGATCGACCAGTTTTTGGTGGAGGTACCGGCGGGGACCGCCAACCTTGGCGAACCGTTCGAGGAAACCGCGATTCGGGAATTGGCGGAAGAAACGGGATACCGCGCGGGGAAAATCGAGCGACTGATGCAGTTCTACCCTTGCCCTGGAGCTTCGGGCGAGCGGATGGTGGTGTATTTGTGTACGCAGCTCCAGCCAGGAGATCCGCGGCGCGAGGTGGATGAGGAAATGGAAGTCGAAGTCGTTCCGCTGCAGGAGGCACTCGCCATGATTGACGACGGTCGAATCATTGACGGCAAGACCATTATTGGTCTGTGGAGCCTGGTTCGCCATCTGGCCGCCGACAACGGATGAGCTTGAAGATACCCATTCCGGGGACCGAGAGAGTCGCGATATTCGGTCTTCGACTATTCGCCCTCGGCAAGACGGCGTTGGAGCCTACAGAAGCAATAGGGATACCTCATGTACCACGGGATCGCGGTGAGTCCTGGCGTGGTCGTCGCGCCAGCGTACTGCCTGGACGAAGTGATCGGGCGCGCTCAATCGTCGAACCTGACGCGCGGGGACCTTTCTTCGGAACTGGCTCGATTTGAAAGTGCCTGCGATGACGCTGCGAAGGATCTTGGCTCCCTTATCGAGAAAGTGTCGTTCGAGATCGGCGAACGAGAATCTGCTATCTTTCGCGCGCACTTATTCATGCTTCGCGATCGCGCGTTCATTAGCAAGGTGACCGCACTCATCATCGACCGCGGCTTGGACGCCGCCAGCGCGCTACGCCAAGCGATGCACGAATACGAGGCCCTCTTCTCCGAGATTCAGGACGAATACCTTCGCGAACGAATCGTCGATCTTCGGGACGTGGTCAGTCGCATCCAGAGTCACCTTTCGACGGACGCGGTCGCGAAGGTCGTCGACTTTGATGATCCGGTGATTTTAGTCGCACGAGAACTGTATCCGTCGCAGACGGTGAGTTTTGGCAAGGTGAAAATCGTCGGCATCGTCACGGAACGAGGGGGTAGCACCAGTCACGCCGCCATCATCGCGCGGTCGATGGGCATTCCCGCCGTCAGTGGCATCAGCGACATTCTTCAGGTGGTCAAGACGGGAGACCATCTTGCTCTCGATGGTCGCGAAGGGCTCGTGATCGTCAATCCGGGTCCTGAAGCGGAGGCCGCCTATCGAAAGCTCGAACGAGAGTTCTTCGACCTCAAAGACTATCTCATCGAGAATCGGGATCAGTCCGCCATTACGACGGACGGTGTCCCGATCGACCTGATGGCGAACATCAACAACGTCACCGACGCGAAGGCCGCCGGGGAAGTCGGCGCCAAGGGGATCGGACTATTCCGCACCGAATACCTCTTCATGACCCATCCAAGCATTCCCGATGAAGAGGAACAATTTCAAGCCTATCGTCAGATCGTCGAGGCGAGCCCAAACCAAAACCTGACCATTCGTACTTTGGATCTCGGTGGCGACAAGACCGTTCCTTATCTTGCCAGCCATCGAGAGGCCAATCCCTTCATGGGTTGGCGATCGATTCGCCTTAGCTTGGCGCATCCGGATTTCTTTCGTCGGCAGATTCGCGCTATTCTTCGCGCCGGCGCCGTCGGCAATGTCCGATTGATGTTCCCCATGATCAGCACGGTGGAAGAACTTCGCCGTGCCAACCGGTTCGTTTGGCAAGCGATCGAGGAGTTGGAACGCGCCGGCATTCCCTACGGAGAGAACGTCCATCGGGGCATGATGCTCGAAGTCCCTGCCGCGGCCATTTGCATCGATCAGTTGCTCAAGCACACCGACTTCGTGAGCATCGGCACCAACGACCTGATCCAGTACCTCATGGCGGCGGACAGGGATAATCCCCGAGTTGCACACCTATGCGAGCCGTTGAGCCCCGCCGTCCTTCGACTGATTCGCCAGACCGTCGAGGCCTGCGACGCGAACGGCGTTCCGCTTTCCGTCTGTGGAGAGATGGCCGGCCGGCCCCGTTGCGTCCTCGCGCTCCTCGCCCTGGGTGTTAAGTCTTTCAGCATGAGTCCGGCTTTCGTGCCGATCATCAAGGAACTGGTTCACTCGGTAAAGGCCAACGACATCCACGCCCTATTGCCTCAGCTCCTCCGCCGACGTTCGGGCGACCAGATTCGCAAGTTCCTTGATGGCGTGCTCAGGGAAGTGAATCCCCGGCTTGCCATGCTCGATCTCATCTAGCGGCCGAGAACCCTCGCGGTTGCGATCTCCCAAACCAATGGCAGATGCCAGTTCCCGTCCTAGGGAACTTGCCGATTGTGACGACTCCGGTCGAGAACTTTGGATCGCAATTCGTGAAGTAACGTCGATTTGGTAAAATAGGAGGATTACGATGAGTTTTCCGGTCCGTTGGTCATGGCATCGGTTCAGGGACAGCGGAAGGCAATATCTCGGCGAGGGAAACATGAGGCAAAGCATCAAACGCATGGGATGGGTGGCGTTCGCGACGTTGTCGCTCACGCTCCTTAGTGGCAAGGTTCACGCGGGTGGTGGCCGCTATTTTTCCGGCGGGCATCCATACCATAACGGATTTTTGTTCGTGCCGCCGTCCTCGTCTTACGAAGCGGTCGGTCTGCGGCCTCCGCTTCGCTATGGCGCGCCCGCGTACTATTTCCCAGCCTCTTACTTGAGTCCGGCGTCGGGCGTTTTCCCGCCCCCCATGTACCCGGGCGTTCCGGCTTGGCGCGCGGGAGGATATTTCATGTCCACCTACGGTGCCGGCGTGTGGTATCCATGGTAAGCGACGAGGGTAGTAACAAAGCCGCGGACCCGAAGTGGTCCGCGGATCTCGTTTATGCGTCGCGGAACGAATAGGCGCCGATTGAGATCACCGTCGAGATCAAGGCGGCAAGTCCGATACCGTTCACCAGCCGGTGGCGGGGAGATTCCTCGGCTATTCCGCGAAGCATGTCCGGCAATTGTTCGACCATGGATAGAGGCGAGAGAGCCTCGATGTCCAGCACGGCCGTCACGATTCCCAAACCGTACAGAAGCATCCAGAGGACGGCGACCCCCGCGAGGGGGTTTCGAAACCAGCTGCTTCCCGCGACACTGATGGCGGCGATTCCCGCCAGTACCATCGCGACCGTGGATACGCTTCGCCAAACCCCCAGCCAGGTCAGGTCGTTCTCCAACCTCAAGCAACTCACGCCGATTGCAGGAACCGTTAAAAGAAGAAAGAGCCCGACCACGGCGAGCATTCGAGAAAAGCACTTGCCGAGATAGTATTCCCACCGTGAGATCCCGCGGCAAAGGATCGATTCCGGCGCGGAGTCCGCTTCTCCGGATATCGAACTGGCTCCCAAGGCGATGACGAAGCTAGTCCAGAGGAGCAAATGCACGCGGAGCAACTTCCCGGCGAGTTGAGAAGCGGTCGGAGAAGGGGCCGCCTCGACCGCTCCAGCGGCAGGGTGATGGGGAACGGCATTCGCGGCTGGGACGGGTGCATGGGGCGCCGGCGTTGCCTTGGGAATCGCGAACCAGACGATGGTTAAAAGCAGACCAACGGCAGCCCAAGCAACGAAGGCCCAATGGCGAATCGTCTGGCGCAAGTCCTCTTCGATGACCGCCCCGATCGGGAGGAATCGGTCAAGCAGCTGACGGTTGGTAGGCGCGGGTGAATCCACGGTTTCCCTCTTCCCTCTTGAGGTTCACGAGCGCTTGCTCGGCTTGTTGGCCGATGAATCGGACGTCCGTCGCTTCGATGTTGTGATCGGCGAGCGTAACCAGCACGTTCGCGATCGCCGTTGCGTGCGACGTTCCCTCCTTGATCTTCAGCCGAAGCAGGTTCTTGTTGTGCGTGCAGTTTTCGAGTTCTTCGAATCCTTGGATCGACTTGACCGCCTCGGCAATTTCTTTTTTGTCCCCCATGATCAGGATCTCGACGACGTCGGGCTTGAGTTTTCCCCGCAGATCTTCGAGGCTGCCGTTGTAGATCACCTGACCTTCGTGGAGCACGATCGCCTGAGAGCAAACCTCCTGGACATCGGTCAAGTTGTGGCTGCTAAGCACCAGGGTTTTGTGTTCCGCGAGGCTTTGTACGAGTTGCAAGAGCCCGCGCCGCGCTTCGGGGTCCAATCCTTGGGAAGGCTCGTCCCAGATCAAGATTTCCGGGTCGTTGATCAGGCTGGCGGCGATCGCCAAGCGAATCTTCATGCCGGTGGAAAACTCGCGGATTTTCTCGCCCGAAGCCTTGAGGAGTTCGACGGCGCGCAAGAGCATCGCCAATCGAGGTCGGCGCACGGCGCGGCGCAGGCCTCCGAGCCGGCCGGCGAAGTCGAGGTACTGGATCGCCGTCATGCCATCGGGAAATCGAGGATCGGCGGGCAAATAGCCAATCCGTTGACGCAAGCTGGCGGCATTGGGAGTCATTCGCTTACCGAGCATGAAAACGCGACCTGCCGTCGGGATTTGAAGTCCCAGCAAAAGTTTGACGAGCGTCGTCTTGCCGGCGCCGTTCTGGCCGAGTACCCCAAGGACAGTCCCAGGCGCAATCTCCAAATTCACGCCATTAAGCGCGATTTGCCGACCAGAGTAGATCTTGGTCAGTCCTTCGGTCAATATCGCGGTCGCTGCCTGGGTGGACATCCTATCCCCCGGAAAAGTTAATCCGTCATGCGAAAATCAACATGCCTGCCGTTGCCGCTCCCTCGGCGGGGCTGGCATCAGAGTTGGCTTATTCTTCCTAGCTTTCCTGAGTTTCCGGTGTTGCGGGTTCGTGCTTCTTTGATATCGGCGCGCCGACCGCTTCTCAGTTGACCCTTTTCCAGTTTGCTCCGCCGGGAATCGGGGGTTTAGGCAAAGTCGTCTTTTGAACAAGGGATCGACGCGGTAGGCTGGAGGGCGTTTTCAAACCCAGGACCTCGTTAGGCGAAGGAGCTCGTTTCCCCTTTGATCATCCATGTCGACATGGACGCCTTTTACGCCTCCGTGGAACAGCGGGATTTTCCCGAGCTGAAGGGAAAGCCGGTGGTGGTGGGTGGGGATCCGAAGGGTCGCGGCGTGGTGGCCGCAGCTTCTTATGAAGCGCGGCGTTTCGGCGTGAGAAGCGCGATTCCGATGGCCCAAGCGGTTCGGCTATGCCCCGATGCAGTCGTCCGGCCTCCTCGATTTCGCCAATATCGAGAAGTTTCTGCCCAGATGCGTGAAATACTCTCGAGGTATTCCCCGCTTGTAGAACCCTTGGCACTGGATGAAGCGTTTCTTGATGTCGCCGGCTGCGAACTCAGCATTGGTTCTCCTCCACAGATTGGTCAAAAGATCAAGGACGAGATCGAGCGAGAACTTCAGTTGGTCGCGTCCGTGGGGATTGGACCGGTGAAGTTCGTCGCAAAGCTTGCCAGCGACTTGGGTAAACCCAATGGTTTCGTCGTCGTGGCCGAGGACGAGGTCCGCGGGTTTCTCGCTTCATTGGGGGTCGAGAGACTTTGGGGGGTTGGGCCGGCGACACTGAAACGCTTGCACGACCTCGGTTTTCGATCGATCGCGCAGTTGCAGGCGGTCCGGATGGAAATCCTCTCTCATGCGCTCGGGAATCAGGGAAGGCACCTCTGGAACCTTGCCCAGGGAATTGACCCACGTACCGTCGAGCCGGGCGGCGATCCGAAATCCATAAGTCATGAAACGACTTTTTCTTCCGACATTCGAGATCCCGAAGCCCTCCGCGCGGAGCTCCACCAGCTAACCGATCAGGTTTGCACCCGGTTGAGACGAGCGGGATTTTGCGCCAATACCGTCACGCTCAAGATTCGGTTTTCTGACTTTCGAACGATCACACGTTCGGGTCATTGGAAGGACCCTACCGGTTCGACCGCCGAGATTTGGGAACAAGTCAAGCGTGTTTGGGATCAGGAACTATGGTGGGAGCGAGCGCCCCTTCGGCTTTTGGGCGTGGCACTCGGTGGCATCCAAACGCCAACGGAACATCGCCAAAGGGAATTGTTCGAACAAGGGGAGGATCCGCCCGATGAGAAAGTGGATGAAGCGGTCGACGAGATTCGCAAGAGATTCGGGTTTGGCGCTCTTCGGTCCGCCGACGCTCTCGTCGACCCGCCGGCTCACAAGCATCGAAAAACAGGAAGGGAATGAGGAGATCGCAGGATAAACCGCATCGAAGAAGTATGTGAAGAGCGAAGTTTCAATGCGAGGGCCGGTCACTTGGCGGGCGTTGGCGGTAAGCAGGCCAGCTTTCGACATTGCCATTATGTCCGGCAAAATGACAGAAACGTAAAGGCCGCCGGGCCGTAATTTTTGTTTACCGAGCAACCATAGGTCTGGTAGAACCGTCCAGAAGTCGGGGAACAATAATCGAAGGCCGATGGGATTAACGAGTTTGCGGTTTAAATGGGGGGATTTTCTCACGTCTGCCCCAAGTTCGTTTCGTGTTACACTAGGTTCCAGGTTAAGATAACTGCCCAGTGGACATCGCCTGATAGGTCGGATAGTGCGTGAGTCGGATGAGACGAATGGCGGAATCATTGTTACCTTCACAGTCGGCGACCAGTGACACCAGAGACCTTCCCCGACGCCGTGACCAAAGTCTACGGCGAACTTCGCGGGCGAATCGATGGCGATTTGCAGGCCATCTGCTATGCGGACGACGGATCGGTCGCGACCGTCGAAGAAGGAGGGATCCTCCGGCGATGGAATTCCGAGAATGGCGAACAGCTCGACTACATCATGCTCAGCGAAGTCGAAGCGTGTTGGTCCTTCAGTCCCGACGGCCGCCTGCTTGCCTCGGGAAGTAATGGCATATCCATTTGGGAGGTGACCAACGGTACGCTTTTAGCGCGTCTGAGCCAGCCGTCATGGATGTTGACACTGGCATTCAGTCCGGACGGCAAAACGATCGCGTCCGGACACGATGATCATGCGGTGCGTCTTTGGAGCGCGGAGACGGGAAAACTCCTCCATTCGCTCGAATGCCACTCGGATGAGGTGTGTGCCCTCGCGTTCAGCGCGGATGGCAAGAGACTCGCCTCGGCGGGGGAAGACCGCTTGCTCGTGGTTTGGGACGTGGCGCGCGGCAAGCTCATCAAGAAACTAACCGGACACACCGATCGAGTGGATTGTCTCGCCTGGAATGCCGAGGGGACGCGGATCGCGTCCGCCGGCTGGGATACGTCGGTTCGGGTTTGGAATCCGGAGGACGGTGAACTGCTCGCAATGCTCAATGGTCAAGGCGAGTGCGTTCACTGCGTACTTTTCGTGCCTGGCACCAACCGGCTGGTATGTGGCGATTCCGATTGCGTGGTCCGCGTGTGGGACTACACCAACCTCAAAAAGATCCACGAACTCCGCAGGCACCAGGGGGCGGTCAAACAATTGGCGATCCGAAGGGACGGCCAGCAGATCGCCACTGGCGGCACCGATCGAGCCGTTCAATTCTGGAACATCGAGACGGGCAAGGCGGCCGTCGATGATCATGGTCCGTTGACCCAGGTGCACTCCATTCGCGTGTCGAACAAGAACGAGCTAGCCGTCTTGCATACGGAAGGTCGTCTCCGATTGTGGAACCTGTCGAACGGGAACTATCGCGAAGCGCAGACGCCGGGAAAGGTGCGTCTCGCGGTTGCGACCAGCAGCGGAGGCGCCTGGGCAAGTTCCTGGACCGATGGAACGATTGACGTCGGTGGCGATTTATTGGGAACCCCCAAGGTTGCGTGGAAAGGGCACGCCACCGCGGCTCGCTTGCTCGAGTTCAGTCCCGACGGTACGCAGCTTGCGTCGTCGGCGGCGACGGACGGAACGGTAAAGCTTTGGAATCCCGCGGATGGGGAAGCCGTGCTGGTGATTCCGCAGGCGACGAAGAACTGCACGGTCGAAGCGATTGCCTACCATCCGACGCAGAAGATTTTGGCCGCCGCCGGCATCAATTGGCTCGGGGATCGGGATGCCGACGGGGTCATCGCGCTTTGGAATTGGGAAACGCGGAAACTGGAGAAATTGTTCGAAGGGGGGGCGTCCCGGATTGCGTTCCGTCCGGATGGCAAGGTACTGGCCGCCGTCAGCCTCTATGAGTCGATCGTGATTTGGGATCTGGAGAGTGGCGTGATGATTCGCGAACTTGCGGGACGCGATTCCTCCACGAACGCCATCGCCTTTGATCCGCTCAACCGCTATTTGGCGAGCGGAAGCGACGATTTCGGCCTCCGAGTTTGGAGCTGCAAGGATTGGTCCTTGCTCGCCACCTACGACCTGGAAACCTGCGTCAAGGATGTAACCTTCGCGCCCGACGGGAGTGCCTTGATCACGGGGAACGGTAATTCGACCTGTTACCGCGTCGAACTGGAAGGCTTGTCCCCAAATCCATAGTCGATACATTTGGCGCAGGCGCGCGCGGGTTTACCGCTGCGCCCCGTCTACTGGTTTTGCCTAGCGAGCCAGTTGAACGAGTCTTAGTTGCCTGAAGTAGGAATGGGATTGCCGTAGGACGGGCGGCATGGCGCCCAGGGGTGCCGGAGGTGACGGTTTCGCCCCGTTTTCCGGGCGCCGGTCCCTGATTCCGTGTATCGTTGATGTTCGCTGGGTGATGCTGGCGATCGCGAGGGATGGAGCAATCGATGGGCAAATCGCTGGTCATCACCGAAAAGCCGAGTGTCGCGCGCGATATCGTGGAGGCGATCGGCGGATTCACGAGTCACGACGACGGTGCCTACTGGGAAAATAGCCAGTATGTCTGCACCTACGCGGTGGGTCACGTCCTTGAACTGCTTGAACCGGAAGAGATCGACGTGGCGTACAAGCGTTGGACGCTCGCCACCTTGCCGATCATTCCTGAGGAGTTCAAGCTCAAGCCGAAATCGGGGCAGAACGACCGAATCCGGACCATTAA
Organism: Planctomycetota bacterium; assembly: GCA_046350335.1. Lineage (GTDB taxonomy): Bacteria > Planctomycetota > Planctomycetia > Kolteriales > Kolteriaceae > JAXMAQ01. Next base: position 11,950 of record JAXMAQ010000071.1, on the reverse strand, counting down.
AAAGATCATGCAGCGTTCGGACATCGTCGAACTGATTAATGCCTGTGACGCTGGTCGCGAGGGGGAATTGATCTTTCGCGAGCTGGTGAAATTCATCGGCTCAGACAAACCGGTCAAGCGGCTTTGGCTGCAGTCGATGACGAAACAGGCGATCCGTGCCGGCTTCAACTCGCTGGAGGAAGGCAAGAAATTCGAAGGGCTTGCCGCCGCCGCCGAGTGCCGGTCCCTCGCCGATTGGCTCATTGGCATGAACGCGTCTCGAGTGCTCACCATCCGCCTCCGGAGTCGGGCGAACAAAGGGGCCTGGTCGGCGGGCCGGGTGCAAACGCCGACCCTTGCCTTGCTGGTGGAGCGCGAACTGGAAATCCTTGGCCACGTCCCGCAATCCTATTGGCGCGTCAATGCCCAGTTCAACGTCAACGGGACGACGTACTCGGCGAATTGGTTTGATCCCGATTTCAAGTCGGACGACTCCCGCCCGCATGCGAAAGCGGACCGCATCTTTGACGAAGCGTTCGCCAAGCAGATCGTGGCGGACGTCACGGGCAAGGAGGCGATCGCTTCCGAAACCCGGCGTCCTTCGCGGGAGTCGACCAAGCCGCTCTTCGATTTGACCAGTTTGCAGCGGGAGGCGAACCAACGATTCAGCTGGTCCGCGGCGCGCACGCTTCAAGCGGCGCAGCGTTGCTACGAAGCACACAAAGTGTTGACCTATCCCCGTACCGATTCCCGCTGCCTGCCGGGCGACTACGTTCCAGAAGTCGAGAAGATCATCGGGAACCTCGCCGCAGGCTCTCCCTATCAGGCAAGCGCTCGCTACCTGCAACAAAAGGGTCGCCAGAACGACGAAAAGATTTTCAATGACGCTGGCGTTTCGGATCACTTCGCGATCATTCCGACGGGACAATCGGGCGATCATCTCGAGGGAGACGACCGGAGGCTGTATGACTTCGTGGTCCGCCGATTTCTCGCGGCGTTTTATCCACCCGCGGTCTGGGAACAGGTGGATCGGGAAACCGTGGTGGAAAAGCATCACTTTTCCAGCAGGGCGCGCACCTTGAAGGAGCCGGGTTGGCGCGCGGTCTTCGAACAAGAGGTCGCGGACGCCGCCGCCGAGGGCTTGCCACCTCTCGTCCCGGGGAGCGACAAGGCACAGGGTGTCAAGGTCCGTTCTTCGGACGTGCAGTTGGAAGCGGACGTGACGCGCCCTCCCCCACCGATTTCGGAAGGACGATTGCTCACGCTCATGGAGAACGCCGGCAAGCAGATCGAGGACGAAGATCTCGCTGCCGCGCTCCACGAAAAAGGGTTGGGAACTCCGGCGACGCGCGCGGACATCATCGAGAATCTCAAATCCAAGGGATATGTCGATCGGGGCCTGCGTCCCACGGTCAAGGGGATGCGGCTGATCGACCTCCTCCGACGAATTCGTGCCGATCGAATCACCTCCGCGGAACTCACGGGTGAACTCGAACTGCATCTTCGACAAGTCGAGCATGGCGAACGCGCGCCGCAGAGCTTCATGTCCGAGATCATCGACTACACCAAGGCGATCGTCGAGAGCGCAAAGACCTTCGATTACAACGACATCTACCCGAACACGGAATCGTTGGGGACCTGTCCCTGTGAGAAGAAACGCCCGGTGTATGAGCGCGCGTGGTTCTATCGCTGCGAGGAACATCAGGACGAAATCGATGCCGAGAACGATTGCCCGTTTCGGATCTGGAAGGACAAGTCAGGGAGGTACATCGACCGCGCGACCGTGCGCACCTTGCTGACGGATGGAACCACTGGCGAGCTCGACAGCTTCCGCGACATCCGAGGCCGGACCTATAAGGGAATCCTCGCGCTCGATGGCAAAGACCTCGTTCTCAAGCCCATCGTCGGATCGGAGGTTCAACAAGAGGGAGAAATCGCTCCCGCGGAATTCGAAGTGAATCCCGAGCCGCTTGGTCCTTGCCCAATCCATAAGGATACGGAATGCCAGGTGGTTGAAACGTCGACGATGTTCATCTGCCAGGAGCGACAGAAACAGATCGATTCGGGCGAGAAAAAGCCCGTCGGATGCGTCCTTCCACGTTTGGTCTGCAAACGTGAGATTACCCGTGCCGATGCCTTGACTTACGTTCAAACGGGTGAAACGCCTTTGATCGAGGACTTCATCTCCCGCTTTGGCCGCCCGTTCAAGGCGAAGCTCAAGATGGATCCCAAGACGGGCAAACATAAGTTCGAGTTCCCGCCACGCGAGGGGGGAGGCGGACGCAAGAAGTTCACCAAGAAGGGGGCCGGCAAGGGAGCCGAGGATTCGGAATCAAACGACACGGAAAAGAAAGCCCCCAAGAAGAAGGCCACGAAAAAGGCTTCCACCAAGAAGAAGCCCGCCGCCAAGAAGAAACAACCTTCCACGTCGGATGGCTGATCCGGTGTTGCTATCCTGAAGTTCAAGTACGCGACCGCGGGACGATCCGGGATCCGGCGGCGTGCCCACTTTTTCGGTGTTCCCCCCTATCCTCCGGACGGCTCCGACTTCATTTAACGCGTCACACGTCTCGAATTTGTCTGTCACGGCCGTAAAGTATTTTGTTGAAACGGCTTCTGGCACTCCGTCCGTTGGGGTTAACCTTCGGAACCCGAGAGGCGTTCGCTTCCCATCTTGACAGGTCCTGGGGGGCGTTTTAGATTTCGCGAGCCTAACGTTGAATTGGTGCGCGCCGGGGTGGAACACTCGGGCCGCCAACCGAGCGGAATGGATATCCGGCTCGGCCGCAACCCATGGATGCAGGATGGCGCTAACTATGTTTCCCCAGCGGCACGTTCGCAAATCCCGACTTCGCGTCGTCCTCCGCTTTCGACTCTTCCATCATCCTTTTCCAGGGTATTTCGGAAATCATCCCGAGCTTTGCCTGAGATTCACCTTGGCGGTGACCCACGGAGGGAATCGCATATGAGCAGCATCTTGTCGTGGGATGGAATAAGTCCCGGCATGCCGACGCGCTTGCCCAAGGAGCGGCCTTCGAAGGGCATGAGGGATTACCTTCGCGCCCTCAAGCGTCGCTTCTGGGTCGTGGTGCTCGTCACCCTGATCGTCGGTGGCGCGGGAACGGCGTTGACGCTCCATCAGAAGCCGGTCTACTGGACCAGTTCGCGCATCCTGATCGAGCCCCCGCGTGCGATCGTCCAGGGGCTCAACGATGAAAACACCAATCGTGCGAACGCGGAGAACTTTTTCAATACGCGCATGCAAATGATCGCCAGTCGCCAGATCACCGAGCGCGTCATGCAGGCCCTCAAGCTAAGCGATTGGGAAGAATTGAACGGGTTGGCGGATCCGGTTGCCGAATTGCAGGGGTGGATCAACGTCAAGCCGGTGCAGAACAGCAACCTGGTCGACGTCGGTTTGGCGGCGAGTGATCCGAACCTGGTGGCCAAGATCGTCAACACGACCGTCGAGGAGTTTCTCCGCTACGAGCAGGAAAGCATGCAAGAGTTCGACCAACTCAGCCGGAGCAGAATCGATTCGGAGCTCCGCGGCTTGGAGGGTCTGGTTAGCTCCGCGCGGCAGGCGCTCGGCGATTTTCACAAGGAACATCAGAACTTTCTCCTGACGGGCGAGAGCTTGGAGGCGGGCCGGCTGACGGTCCTCGAAGAGGCGAAGGCACGATCTGAGTTACGCGTCGACGCCGCCAAACGGGCCGTCGAGCAATTCGAGGCCCTGCGCGCCGCCGGCATTCCCTATTTGACTCCCCTCACGCAGCAGAAACTCGCTGAAGTGAAGGAACAGGTCCAGTTCTACGACGAGGAACTCGAGCACCAGCGTTCCGTGATCCGGCCGGAACTCTTCGACACCGATATCGCGATCAAGAGATTGAAGGAGAAGCGGGACGAATTGGCCAAGTCGCTGGAAGGGCTCGGGAACGAAGACGCGCAGTTTGAACTCGAACGCTTGCGGCAAGAACTTCGTTTCGCGGAAACGGACGATCGGCATCTCGACAACGTGATTGCCGAACAACGCAAGGCGGTCATCAATCAGCAGGACGAACAGAACAAGCTAACGTCGCTGCAGTCGGAACATATACGCGTACAGTCCTTGGGCGATTTCATCGCGCGGAAGAAGCTCGAAGTTGAGCTACACCAAGGGTTGGTCACCCCACGTATTCAGGTGGTGGATCGAGCGGAAGTGCCCCGCGCGCCCATTCGTCCGATCAAGGAAGTTCAAATACCTCTCTTCTTCGCCTGTGGGTTGTTGCTCGGCGCGTTCTGCGTCCTTGGATTGGAACACGCGGACCAATCGATTCGCGTTCCGGATGACGCTCTGTCGACGCTCGATTGGCCATTGCTGGCGGTCCTGCCCCGATTTCATCGCCGGGACTTACGCGAGTATCGGGGCCGGGTTCCCATCGCCAGTGAACAGGCGGGATCGATCGCGCGCGAGGCGTTTCGGAATCTTCGTAGCGGGATCTTGGGGGCGGAGTCGAGCGGGCATCCGTTCCGATCCTTGCTGGTCACCAGTGCTTCCGCCAAGGAAGGAAAAAGCACCATCGCTGTCAACCTGGCGGCGACCTGTGCGCGCGCGGGGGAATCGGTGCTATTGCTGGACATCGATTTGAGGCAATCGGCGCTTCACGGGTATTTTGGAACGCCTCCTTGCGCGGTCGGGCTCGTTGACGTTTTGCAGGGAGAAATGCCCTGGCAGAAGGCGATTCTGCCGACCGAGATTCCCAACCTTTCGCTACTTCCCGCGGGGGACGCGGAAGCGGTTCCCTTGGACATTCTGGGGACTGTTGAAATGTTCGACCTGCTCCGCGAGGCGTCGGAGAAGTTCGATCGCGTGATTTTGGATGCTTCCCCGTTATTGGGCCTCGCGGATGCGCGGGTGGTGGGGCGTTTTGCGGACGGCGTCGTCTTCGTCGTGCAAGCGGGGTCTCCGGATCGAAGACCCTTGCTTCGCGCCCGGCAGCTTTTCGATCAGCAAGGACTGCGCCCCGTCGGCATCGTGTTCAACGGTATCGCGGGAAATCACGAGGACCTTGCCGACCTGGACCTCTTGACCACGCGAACGACCGCGAGCCGCCCTATCCATCGTGCGGCGGAAACACGCCGGGCGGCTTGAAAGTTCACCAAGTGACGCCCATGGACTTCGGGCGGGCTTCGTGACGATCGATTCCGAGAGGTGGCTGCAATGGTGATGACCAGATCCCACGGAGTAGTGCGGTGGTTCAACTTCGCGAGCATTGCCTTCCTGGTGCTCGCTTCCGCCAGCGGGATGTTGCTTGCCAGTGGGGTGTCAACCACCGCGCGCGCGATTTTCCAAGTGCTCGCGCTTGGCGCGTTCCTCGCCACGATTTGCAGCATGGCGATGGAGGGAAACTGGCGAATGGTTCGCACTCCCTTGTGGCTGCTCCCCATGGTTCTGTTCGCTCTCGTAGTGGTTCAGAGCCAGTCCTTGCCCGCGGGGCTTGTTCAGAGAGTTCAGCAGACCTGGGAAACCGACAATGAGGCTGTGGCGTTCTCGGCGAATCGCCATGCCACTTTCCAGGGGCTACTTTGGTTAACGTCCGCTTGCATGCTCCTATTCGTCGCCCTGCAACAACTGCGCACGGTTCGCCAGCTACAGGCGACAATTGGCGCGCTGGCGGTCTTGCTTCTCATGAGCGGCATTCTCGCCAAAGTGCAGGCGCCACGCAGCCAGCCGGAGTTCCTATCCTTGATGCAATCGGTGAAGCAAAACTCGCCGGCGATGGGGAGGGATCTTACCCGCGCGGACTCCGCCATCGGTCCCTTCGCCTATCTGCCGCGCGCGGAGCTGCAACTTCCCGGGAATTCCGCGGACGGAAATACTTGGTATGTTCCGGCCAAACCGGCAGACGGGGAGTTTGCCGTGGCGGGATTCTGGAGATCGTCGCAGTGGTCGATCTGCGTCCTTGCACTTATCCCCGTGCTCGTTGGTCTTGGCGTCACCCGGCTCATGCACGCGCAAGATTTGCACGGTAAACGCTGGCCTTCTCAACTTGAAGGACAGACGGGCCTGGCATTCGCGACCTTGGCCATTCTTTTGTCCCTGGTGGCAGGCTTCCACGCCGACCCGGTGCGGCAGTTGGTCCCCGCCATTGCGAGCCTCCTGATCGGCGTTTTCCTGGTGGGTAGCGCAGGACGAAAAAAGTTCCTGGTTATCGCATTCCTCGCCGCGAGTTCAATGGCCGCGGCTTGTGCCAGCCAACGGATGCGGCCAGGAACTCCGAGCCTTCTGGATGCCGAACCATGGCGTTCCACTTGGTCCGACAATGGTTCGCTTCTTCGCGTCCTTGGTGACCATCTCTGGGTGGGGTGCGGGCTGGGAGCGCTCGGGGACGTCTGGCCTCGTTACAGAACCGTCGCCGCCAGCCAGGCAAATCAAGCGAGTTCCCTCTTGGCGATGTTCGGAGAAACCGGCCTCGTGGGGATATTGCTCATCCTCCTGACCACGTCATACGTTTTTATTCGTTGGCAACGGATCCGCGTCCATCTCTCGGGAGTCTCCCGCGCGTTGACGGGGAGCATGGTCGCGGGTTTGGGTGCCCTTTTCGTCGCCGGCTTGATTGGACCTGGATTGGAAGCACCGGTTACCTGGTGCGTCGCTACGCTTCTCTTCGGAACGTTGGCGCGCGGATTGGCCGGCTGCGAGTTTGTCTTTCAGGGGGAGGCACGGCGATGAACTCAAATTCATGGCGTTCCAGAGAGCAACTGGCCGATGCCTCCGATCTCGTGGACGAACTTCGTTCTTTCGAGTTCCCCGAATCGGATGCCAAGGACGCGTCGTCGACGCGTGAACGAATGGATGAGTTTCGGCAGCGTTTGCTAGAGATTGCCGAACATGTCGAGGCGCATGAGAGGACGCTGTTTGCGCAACGGGATGCGCTACGGGAACAGCTTCTGGCCGTTCGCGTCGAAATTCAAAGAGAGAAAAAGTTGCTTGAGGCGGCTCGGCGTTTCCGTCGGCAACACGCGATTCCCGAGGGTAGTAGGATCGGCTACGTCGCGCCTAGGTCCGAGAACCAAGAGCTCGAAGCGGAATCGAATCGAGGGGAACGCTTGAAGATTTCCCCGGACGTCTCGAGAGAATGCGACGTCGCGGATCCCACGCCTAAGGACGCTCTGCCGCGCGCGTGCCGCTTGAGGGGAGATTCGACAGCCACGTCTTGGAGCGAGCCGAACGCAATTGAAGCTACGGAAACATTATCGCAATCACCTTCGCTTCCATCCTTTCCCGGCGGGCAAACGGATTGTAACGAGGACACTGCCGATGACCCCGCCCCGAGCGGGCTAGGGACAATGTTGGAGAAGGTGGATTCGGCAGCGGTTACCCCGAAACTTGCCGAAGAGGTTCGAAGGCCGACGGCGAGTTTGCTTACTCGTGCGCGAACGTCGAGCTTGAAGATGACCTCGTTGACCACCGAGAACGGTGGGACGCAAGCGGGGATGTTGGATGGAGAATGGGAGATTCCCGTCCGATGGTGGAATCTCGGACCACTGGTCGCGCTCAGTCTTCTGCTGGTCTTCGGAGTCGGATGGGGTAGCATCGATCTTCTGCGCGCGCATCTTTCGAAGCTGGAAGTCGCCATGGAAGTCGAGGATCCCGCGACCAGCGCCGAGAAACTTGAAAAGCTGCTTGCCTCCCGTCATGAATCTCCGTTGGCGCGCCATGACGGGGAGAGGGACTACGTCGTCGCGTGCGCGATGCGACGCCTTCAAGGCCTAACCGGCTCGTCATCGAACGGGTCCACGAGTCCGACGGAGCCAGCCGTTTACCAAAATCTTCGCCGCGCCGTCACGCGATCGCCGGCAAGCGTGTGGAATCGATTGACGCTGGCCCGCATTGCCGATCGCCTTCAGATCCATCAGGAAGAACGAGACCGGGTGTGGCAACCGATCGTGGACGTGGCCTGTGCCGAGCCTCTCTTCCGCGAAGCCCTAGCGGATCATTACTTGCAGTTAGGCGAGAAGGAATGGGCTCTAACGATCTACGGCACGGTGCTACAGGGGTTGCCGGAGCGCACCGGTCCGGTACTCGCGCGCCTGGCGGAATCCGGAATCAAACGTGGAGAGTTTCTGGAGATCGTTCCAGATTCTCCCATGCCGATGCTCGAGACGACGCGGTTTCTGAAGTCCGCGGGGCACTCGGACTGGTGGACCTATCCGCAAAAAGCGATGGATCGACTTATCGAACAGGTTGGCGGTCAATCGCAAGCGGAGTTGGCCGCAACGCTTTCACTTTGTGAGCTCGTCAACAAACCAGATCAGGCAACCCGAGTATTGGAGGCGGGACTGGCCAGGTTTCCGCGCCGGCAGGATTGGCAGCTCAAGCTCGCGCAGTTGCGCTACGACCGCAAGGAATACGAGGAGAGTGGGCGTCTCGCGAAAGACATCCTGCGCGAACGACCGGCCAGCGACGAAGCCAAACAGGCGCGGCTGCTTATCGAAAAGATCGAGCTCGCGAGTTCTCGGCCGGGGCGTGGCGCCAAGGGGACTCGTCCCCTTTCGAATTGATCGATGGAATGCACAACGAGCGTGGTGAGCAACGATGATTCTCAATGATGCGAACCCCGACGAAAGCCGAGCGAAGCGGAATGGCGACGTCGTCCAACCCTCCTCGGGGAGTTCGCCGGGATTGCGCGCGCAATTATTGGGACCAGAAAAGCTGCCGTTGCTATTGTTGCTTTCCGTCTTCGGATTCGCTTTTGGCGACACCTTGCTCGAATTGGTCGAACGTTGGTGCGACGATCCGAACTACAGTCATGGCTTCGTGGTACCCGCCGTCAGTTACCTGATCTATCGCCAGCGAGTACTGCTTGATGCCGGCAGCGTCGGTGTTGCATCGAGACGGGGAGCCGTTGGCGTCCTCTGGAGCATTGGGGCCATTGCCGTCGCCATGGGTATTCGACTGGCCACCGTACTTGTCCCTTCCCTTTTTCTGGATGGTGTTTCCATGCTCTTGGCGATGGCGGGCTGCGTTCGCCTGGTTGGTGGGCCATTGGTTTGGAGGCACGCGCGCGCTCCACTCCTGTTCCTGATTTTCATGGTTCCTTGGCCGGCGCCAATTCATAGCCAGATCGCGTTTCCCTTGCAGCAGGTGGTCTGCGTCGTGGCGGGAGAGATTCTGGATCTGCTGAGCGTTCCCGTACTTCGGGAAGGAAACCTACTTCACTTACCCAACGAAACCATGCATGTCGCGGAGGCGTGCAGCGGTCTACGCCAGTTAACCGCGTTCCTTGCAATCGGCGTGTGTGGCGCGCTCCTGTTGCAACGTCCGATTTGGTACCGTGCCGCGGTATTGTTGACGACGGTTCCGATCGCCGTCGCGCTGAACGTGCTTCGGGTGGTGGCGACGGGCCTGATCGTGCATGCCGGCAAGGACACCTGGACTCAAGGTGTCCTTCACGACTTGGAAGGACTGATCATGGTCGGACTCGGTCTGTTGTCGTTAACGGCCGCTTGCAAAGTGTTTGACTGGATCGGTGAATTACCGGCTTCTCGAAGTTGGGGTTCCGTTCCCGCCTGGTCGCATCCCTTCGGGAGAGTGATGTCATGAACGCCACGCGCCAGTCGTTGCTCGCCGCGGCCCTACTCTTGGCGACGGGAACTGGTGGACGATGGGCGTTCGCCCATTGGATCCTGGAACCGCGCCAAGAAACCGTCACTCTGCATCGGCCACTCCAGGCGTTTCCGGCTCGTGTCGGCGAATGGTACGGCACGGACGTTGACGCGGATCCGCTGATGATCCGCGACATCAAGATCGACGCTTACCTGCAGCGAGCTTACGTGCATTCTTCCGGCGAGCGCGTGATGCTCTGGATGAGCTATTCGACTCGTTCCACGGATCAGTATCACTATCCGACCGTGTGCATGCGCGGGAAAGGGTGGGCCGAAGAAGAGGCCTCCCGCGGGTTGGTGGGAATCAGTGAAGGTGACGCCGCCGTACGATTCGAGTTCGTTCGCGATGCTCAAAGACAGGTCGTGTACTACTGGTACTACTTGCTCGGCGAAGAGCCGATCGATCGCTGGATGCGGCAAATGGGACGCGGAGCCCGCGGTTTCTTGCGCGGACGTCGAAATGGCAGCATGACCGTGGAACTGTTCAGCATGTCCGAGCATCCCGATCGAGCGCGACTTGACGAGTTCGCGCGACGGGTAAACCTGGAACTTGGGGACTGGTTACCGGACGAGACGGTCGTGGGACACGAACCAAGCGCCGCCTACTGAGTTCAGAAAGAGGTCGTGAATGTGGGAGGCCCTCAGTGAGATCGTGCGTTACCGCGAGTTGCTCCAAGAGCTCGTCGGTCGCGACATGCGAGTGCGCTACAAACAGACCTTGCTGGGCGCCGCTTGGGCGTTGTTTCTCCCCGTCGCCATGATGGTGGTCTTCACGCAAATCTTTGCCGCACGTCATGAGGAGTCGGACGGCTCCATCCCTTATCCGTTGTTTGCCTACTGCGGATTGCTACCCTGGCAGTTTTTCGCCGCCAGCTTGAAGGGATCGGTCGAATCGTTGACGCGAAACCGTTTGCTCGTCACCAAGATCTACATGCCTCGCGAAGTCTTTCCCTTGGCGCAGGTACTCGCCTGTGGCGTGGACTTCGCGATCGCGTCGCTGGTGCTCGTGGGGCTCATGGCGTGGTACGACGTTGTTCCCTCCGCGACGGTTGTACTTGTCCCCTTCGTGCTGCTTCTCCAGGTGACCTTGTCGTTCGGTCTGGCGCTTCTGGTCAGCATGGGACATCTCTTTTATCGGGACGTGAAGTATGTCTTTGACGTTCTGGTGCTGCTCTGGATGTTCGCGACGCCGGTGGTTTATGACGTTCCCACGGCGGGGCGTTGGAGTTGGCTGTTCATGCTCAATCCGATGACGCCGATTATCGAGTCTTATCGCGCTTTGATCCTTCGGAGTGAGTTGCCCGATCCCTACCGATTGGGATTCGCGGCTGCCGTGTCCCTTACGGCGTTTTGGATCGGCGTCCGTTCGTTTCATGCATCGGAACATTTATTCGCGGAGAAGATTTGAACCAGCAAGGCATCCATGAAGACGTACGGGTCGAGTTTCGCGGAGTGACCAAGGTTTTCCGCCGAGGAGAAGACCACGGTTCCCTTCGGGACGCGTTGCCGGCGTTGGCGCGGCGGGTGACCGGTCGGGGACCGCGGCGCTCCAAAAACGAATTCCTCAGCCTCGATGACGTGAGCTTCGAGGTGCGCTCGGGCGAGTGTCTGGGAATTATTGGTCCCAATGGCGCGGGAAAGAGCACGTTGCTGAAATGTGCGTCAAAAATCCTTCGTCCCAACGCGGGAACGGTGGTGGTTCGCGGACGGGTGTCCGCGTTAATAGAAGTGGGCGCGGGGTTTCACCCGGACCTTACGGGAAGAGAGAACATTTTTCTTTATGGCGCGGTTCTTGGCATGCGCCGGCGAGAAGTGAAGGAACGATTCGATCGTATCGTCGACTTCTCGGGCATCGGACCCGCCATCGATACGCCCGCCAAACGCTATTCCTCCGGCATGTTCGCTCGACTTGGGTTCGCCGTCGCTGCGCTCATGGATCCCGACGTCTTGCTCATTGACGAAGTCTTGAGCGTCGGCGACCGCCAATTTTCGGACAAATGTGAGTACAAGATTCGCGAGATCCTAGCCGGCGGGGCGGCGGTTCTCTTCGTCAGTCACAATCTTGCCGCCGTGCGAATGATCTGCGATCGGGTGGCATTGCTCGAACGCGGGCGGCTAACTTTCGTGGGGTCCCCCGACGACGCCATCCGCCGTTACCACCAGGCGTTTCGCCACCAGCAAGATTCTCAGCTTCATTCACGATCGGCTTGCCAATGTGACGCGCGAATCTTGGGAGCATTTCAAAGGGAGGTCGAAACCCTCCAGCCGGGCCAACCGTTTCACGTCGAGATCTCCATGAAGGCGCGTGAGCCGATCGAGGACG
>JAXMAQ010000070.1:0-33409 GCA_046350335.1 Planctomycetota bacterium | reverse complement strand
GCTAATTGGCTGATGTGCACCAGCCCACTGTCCTTGAGCCCGATATCGATGAAGACGCCGAAATCGACGACGTTGAGTACCGTTCCTTGCAGCAGCATTCCCTCGGTGAGGTCTTCCAGCCGCAAAACGCCGGTTTTGAAAATCGGCTTGGGGAGGTCGTCGCGCGGATCTCGACCGGGTCGTTCGAAATTGTCCAGGATGTCCTGGATGGTTGGAATCCCAGTCTCCAATTGGGTGCTGAGATCCTCGACTTTAAGGGACGCGAGCTTTTGACGAAGGTGCTCCATTTCCGCGCGGTTGTTGAGGACTTCGGAGTCGTAGCCGAGAAGCTCCAAAACGCGCTGCGCCGCCGGATAACTTTCAGGATGTATCCAGGTGGTGTCGAAGGGCTGATCGCCCCCCGTGATCTTGAGAAAGCCGGCCGCCTGCGTGAAGACACCCGTGCCGATGCCGGGGACGTCTAGCAATTGCTGCCGATTGCGAAATGGTCCATTCGCGTTGCGAAACTCAACGATGTTTTTCGCGCGAAGTTGATTCAGGCCGGACACGTACTGAAGCAGGGGAACGCTTGCCGTATTCAGGTCCACGCCGACATAATTGACGCACGATTCCACCACTTCGCTGAGCGTTTCCTTGAGCAGCCGCGGATTGAGGTCATGCTGATAAAGTCCGACGCCGATGTTTTGCGGATCGATCTTCACGAGTTCGCTCAGCGGATCTTGCAATCGGCGTCCAATCGAGATCGTGCCACGGAGCGTGGCGTCGTAGTTGGGAAACTCTTCTCGTCCAACGGGGCTGGCGGAATAGACGCTTGCCCCTGCCTCGTTGACGATGCAGTAAGCAACTTCCGGCAGCTCCTCCTTGAGGACCTCGGCAACCAACTCTTCGGTCTCGCGGCAGGCGGTGCCGTTGCCGATGGCGATGACCGTGATGCCGTGTAGTCGGCAGAGCTCGGCAATCGTCTTTTTGGTCCGATCCCGCTTCGAAATCTGCGGTTCCGCGGGCGCCTTGGGAGGCTTGGGCGCGATTGCTGGCGCCGGAGCTTCTGGAGCGGCTGCCGTTGCGTCCGTCAGGCCTGCCTCTTGCGTTTCTGAAGGAGAGGTGGATTCCTCGGTTGCCGGGTTTGCAGCCGCCAGGTCGCTGAGCGGAGTCGGCGCGGGTTCCTCAGAAGCGTCACCGGCCATGTCATCGGGCCCGATCGATCGGTGCAACGCATCGGCCGGTAAGATCGGCGGATCTTCCGAAGAAACGTCCGAGGATGTTTCTCCCGCCGCTGCCGGTTTGGATTCAGAAACGGCTTCGTCCGGGGCATCGGCCGACTTCGCATGGTCCTCGATGAGCTCGGCGGCGAATGTATCCGGCGTTTCTGCTTCCTCCTCCTCGGGATGGTCCTCGACCTTCTGGTTCGCGGGCGCGCCGGCTTTCGCCTTGCGCTTCTTTTTCCGTTTCAGGTGCGGATAAAAGACCCCCTGATTCAGCAGGTTGCCGATCTCGTCGAGCACGGCATACTTGCACCCCGTGCGGTATCCGGGGTCGATCGCGAGGACCCGGCGGCCGGGAACGGGGGGTTGCAAAAGCAGATTGCGGAGATTTCGAGCGAATACGTCGACCGCGTGATGTTCGGCATTGTCGGTCAGTTCGCCGCGAACTTCACGCTCCAGACTTCGGAGCACCAATCGATCGAGTGCGTCCGCGGCACAGCGCAACAAGAAGTCGCGATGCGGGTGATCGACGAGGGGAAGCCGCTCCACCACCATTTCATTGAGACGGTCGCGGGGAATATCGATGCGGATCTTGAGAACGCCCAGCTTCTCTCCCCGGTTGATCGCGAGAACGCGATGAGGGGGAACCTGGCGGACCGGTTCCGAGTAATCGAAGTAATTGCGGAACTCCGCGTGGACTTCGTTCTCCTTTTCTTCCGCGGGGGGCGTAGGGAATAGGGGGCCGGGACTTTCGGACTCCTTGACGGATTTAGTGGCGACGATGCGGCCACCCCACAGCACCTTTCGCGCGGCGTCGCGGACCTCCGCGTCTTCCGCGATCCGTTCGGCGAGGATGTGTTGCACCCCCGTCATGATGTCCTCGACCGTGCTGAGTTGCCTTTCCGGATCGAGCATGCCCGGAAGAACTTCGTCGAGTTTGAGCGCGGCTTCGTCCCGATTCCAGATCGCATCCGCCAGATTGCCCAAGCCGCGATCACGCGCGATCGTCGCGAGCGTCTGTTTCTTTGGCTTATAGGGAAGGTAGAGATCTTCGAGCCGCTTGGCGGTGGTCGCCGAGAGTATCGCGGTCTTGAGATCTTCGGTCAGCTTTCCCTGGGTTTCGATCGTCCGAAGGATGGTCTGCCGACGATCCGCCAACTGACGAAGTTGGTGGATGCGATGCTGCACGGCGCGGATCTGCTCCTCGTCCAGGTTACCCGTCTGTTCCTTGCGATAACGCGTGATGAACGGGACGGTATTCCCTTCGTCAAGCAACTGGACGACGTTTTCGACCTGCTTGCGTTTGAGTTGCAGATCCTGGGCCAACCTTCCCAGGTCAATCGGCGGTGCTTGTTGCATAAGGAGAGTCCACAAGAAGTGATGAATCGCGAGAAAACGTGATTCCGATAAGACCTACCTTGGTTTGGCACACGCAGATATAGAACTCGCCGTACTTTAGAACGATTCGTGGAGAGTGTCAAGGGCGCCGTCCCCCCCCACGAGGATCTCTCGGAACACGGCGACCCGCGGATCGAGGGAGGGATTGCCTAGGCGAAGCAGATACAGCACGCAAATGGCGCTCAGAAAAATCTTGTCGGGCCTCCGCCCGAGGAGATGACAATCCTTTTCCGACGCGCGACGATCCTTCCTCATGACGCGAGCCACTGACCAGCCATTCACGTGACCACCACGAACCACGCGGATAGACTCGGTCGCCTCAATGATAAGAAATTTATCCCGGACTGGTAGCCGTTAGGGTCCCTTTGCCCACTAGATTTCCGTTGCCACCTTCCCACGTGGAAAGCCCAAAAGGGAGACGCAACATTACCGATGGGCTGCCAGAACTCCAATATACTGCCCTCGAATCGGCGATTGGCGTTAGGGGAATCGTGAAGTTTTCGGTCTCCGCCGCTCGTCGGTTCCTCCGCGAAAGCCAAGTTATCGATCGCCCAAGAGGCAGCGTTGAGAACGGGGAATTCTGGAGCAGGGGTAGAGACAATTGACATTGGTCGGCCGGGATCCAGCGAGTATCATTGCCGCTCGGGCACGAGCCGAGAAATGGAATTCGATACGATACCGAGGAAAGGTTTGTCATGAGCGAAGCTGGCGGTAACGCGGGTGGTAAGGGTCCTGTTCCCTTGAATCGAATCCAGCGTCGAGTGCTCGGCGTACTGGTGGAAAAGGCCTTTTGCACGCCGGAAAACTATCCGTTGACGGCCAACAGTTTGCTCGCGGGCTGCAACCAAAAAAGTAATCGCGACCCTGTCCTGAATCTCGAATCGGATGCAATCGACACGGCACTCTTGGAACTGAAGGATCTTGGCTTGGCGATTCGCGTGTTGCCCGCGACCGGTCGAACGGAGCGCTGGAAGCACAGCATGAAGGAGGCCTGGCAGCTCGAACGTCCGCAGCGAGCCGTGCTTGCCGAGCTCTTGCTCCGTGGCGCGCAAGCGGAAGGTGAATTGCGGGCGCGCGTTTCTCGAATGGTCGAGATTCCCACGTTGGAGGAACTTCGCGTGGTTCTCGAAGAACTTGCGAGCCGCGGATTTGCCCTGCGTTTGAGTCCCGAGGGGCGCCGGCGGGGCGTGACCTGGACTCACTGCGTTTGTTCGGAAAGCGAGCTCGAGCGCATTCGTTCCAGCTATGTCGATTTAGGAGGGGACGAGGAGGAAGAGGTTCCGGCTAGCGGCGTTCGGCAACCTGCCCCGGACACCCCACGCGCCGCTCCCGCCATGCCCCGCGCGGAATCGACTTCTCCGCAGCAGGCCGGTCGAAATCTCGAACACGAACTCTCCAACCTAAGGGAACAGGTGGCGGATTTGTCCCGACAGATCCAAGATCTCTCGTCGGCGCACGAAAACCTGGTGGCGGAGTTCCGTTCCCTCCGCGACGCCTTGGGGAGCTGATCGCAGGGAGCGGTTGGCCACGGGATCAAAAGAAGTGAGGCCACACAATGGCGACCAAGCTTTGCCCCTATTGCGCCGAAGAGATTCAAGAGGCCGCCATCAAGTGCAAGCATTGTGGCAGCCGCCTGACCAACACTTCGATGTTGCAAACGAGACTGTATCGATCGCGGGTCAACCGCACGATTGCGGGCATCTGTGGCGGTCTGGGAGAATACCTTGGGGTTGATCCGACCATCATTCGGATACTTTTTGTCGTCATCGACGTGTTTACGGGATTCGTGCCGATGATCGCGATCTACGTGGCATTGTGGTTCCTGATTCCCGACGAGGACGATCTCGCCGGGTTTCGGGATGCCATGGATGAAATTCGGCGACGTCGCGGATCCAACTGATCGAACCGCCGGCTCGTGACATGGCCGATTATGCGAACGCTTCCTCGATCGCTTTGCCATCGCGGACGATCATGATCGGCCGGCCGGTATTGGTGTGGTATTCCTTGCTCACGTCAATGCCGAGCGTGCGGTAGAAGGTGGCGGCGACATCCTCCGGAGAGTATCCCTTCTCCTTTGGTCCCATCCCTTCGTCATCGCTCGCCCCGAGCACTTGTCCGCCGCGGATTCCACCTCCCGCGAGTAACACGAACATCGCGCGAGCCCAATGGTCTCGGCCGCCACGTTGCGTGTTGATCTTCGGTGTTCTGCCAAATTCGCCCGTGACAAAGACGGTGGTGGAATCGAGCAGGCCTCGGACCGTTAGTTGGTCCAAGAGGGCGGCAAGACCTTGATCGAGTACGGGGAGCTGCTTGTCGCGAAGTCGCGCGAAATTCTCCCGATGCGTGTCCCAACCCCCAAAGGTCACGGTGACGAACCGAACCCCCGCTTCCACGAGTCGGCAAGCCAGTAGGCAGCTTTGGCCAAAACCGTCGGTGCCAAACTGTTTGCGAACGTCTGCGCGTTCCTTGCCAATATCGAAGGCGCGACGCGCTTCGGGGGAGCGAATGATGTCATGGGCGCGCTGGGAGAACCGGTCCAGACCCATGAGCAACTCGTCTTTCTCTTCATAGCCGCGGAAGGCGGTGTCCAGATCGGCGAGAAGCTTTTCGCGCTTGTCCAATTCCGGAACCGTGATTCCCTGTCCTAGCGAAATGCCGCGCACCGCGAACTCGCCGGTCGGCTTGGGCATTGCGTTCGTCGAATACGGAGCGTACGCAATTCCCAAATAGCCGGGCGTTTGGGGAGAATTTGGAATGGCCACGAACGGCGGAAGTTCGTCCTTTCCGGGCATCTCTTTCGCCACGATCGAACCATAGCCCGGATACTTGAGTGAGGGAATGGGGCGATTTCCCGTGACCATGTACTGCGTGCCGAACTCGTGAGCCGCGAGATTGTGACTGACGCCGCGAAGGATGGCGAATTTGTCGGCACATTTCGCCAGGTGAGGCATGTGCTCGCAGAATTGAATCCCCGGCACGTTCGTGTCGATCGGGTTGAACTCGCCGCGAATCTCCGAAGAAGAGTTGGGCTTCATGTCGAACGAGTCGACGTGGCTGGGGCCACCGCCTAAGTAAATGAAGATCGCCGACTTCGCCTTGGCGCCGGACACCTCTCCCGCGTCGGCCAGCTGCAGGTACTGCGATAAACCGAGTCCGGCGGTGCCCAGTACTCCCGCCCGGAGAAAATCGCGTCGCGTGACGCCGTCACAATACGACCGTCGATCTTGATTTCGCGCCATGGGTACCGCTTCCTTTATCCTTCGAGAAAATGTTGGTTCCGTAGCCATTGGATGGTTTCGAGGCCGAGCGGCGCTTGCCGCGTCAGCCGATTGTTGGTCCGAGGCCATGCCCGTGACCGGGGCAAGTACCCGTTAGTGGTTCACGATAAATTCCTTCGTGTTTAACAGGGCCCACATCACGTCGCGCATTCCCGTGACGAAGTCGTCGGATTGCGCGAGATGCTTGCGCGCCCTGCCGATCTCCTCTTCGGTTGGCGGCCGACTCACCGTTCTCAGATACGCCTCACGAATGACGTCCAGTTGCTTCGCGACGGGAACGGCCTTGACCCGCTTTTTGTTTTCTTTTTTCGGTTTCTGATCTGCTTTGGCCGACTCGGTTTTCTTCGCTTCTTCCGCGAGTTTCTGAGCCTTTTCTTCCTCCGCGGCGCGGTTCTTCAGTTTTTCCAGCCGTGTCTGGAGTTCCGCCACTTGCCCCTCGGCCCCTTGCTTCTTCAGCTTGCTGATGCGATTTTCCAGCTTGGAAATGGCCTCGTAAACATCCACCTCTTGCCCCTTGGGACCTTTCTTTGGATTTGGGGATGCTTGTTCGGCAACGATCGGTTCGGGTGCGGGTTGATGGTACTGTCGTGCCAGTTCCACCAACCATCCGTCCTTGCGGTCGAGGAAGCGAAAAATATCGTCGTCGTTTCGCAGGTAGATCGATTGAACCAGGCTTGGCTCCATTTCCCTTTCACAATCGCAGGTCGTCATTCGCTGCGGGCGTCCGAAGGCCTGCAGGGCATAGTTCGCCTTGCCGATTTCCGCCGCCGTGTTCGCCGCGATCGTTCGGCTCGTTGTGCTTTCCGTCTCCGTTTCCACCTTCTTGTCGTTGGCGGTCGCTTGCATCAACGCGTCGTAAGTAACCTCCGCGGGGAGGCGGCGAACCTGTGCATGGCTGAAGTTGCGTTTGTCCAGCCGATTCGTATCGTTGGGAACCCAACTGAGCTGATAGGTTCGGCTGTTCGCAATCTCGCGGTGTAGCCACTTCAGGTCATAGTCGTGCTCGACGAACTGCTTGGCGAGATAGGAAAGAAGCTCCGGATTGCACGGCGGATTCGCAAGGTTTTGATCATCCGGCGGATCGATGATTCCCACGCCGAAGTAGTTCGCCCAGATTCGGTTCACGATCGCCGTCGCGAAGTAGGGGTTATCCGGGCTCCGCATCCATTCCATGACGGCGACTCTTGGATCTTCGTACTCGGCTTCCGAGATTTCTTCACCCCCCAGCAGCTTGGGAGCGAACGCGCGGCCGGCCTTTGCCGCCTTTTTGGCTTCCTTGTTGGGCATGTCCTTCTTGCGCGGGCCCCTGGGAGCCGGCGCGATGAACACCTCTTGCAGGGGGACCGGCGCGCCAGCGAGACCCGTCTCGCGAATCTTCTTGCGAATCACGTCGTTGGTTTTGTCCAGAAGGTCGAGGTCTTTGCGAAGTTTCTGAAACTCCGGGCGTGCGTCCGCCGAGACGCCATAACTGACCCGATCGAAGAAGGCCGTGAATTGTTTGAAGTCTTGCTGCGTCCACTGATCGAACGGATGCTTATGGCATTCCGCGCACTGCAGCCGAACACCGAGAAACGCGTGGGCGACACCGAGTGATTTTTCATTCGGCTGCCGGAAATTCCGCCGAGCCCAGTAGTGCGGAAGGGTCGGTTCCTTGGCGAAGTCCTCGGGATTGTCTTTCCGCAAAAAACTTCCCGTCTTGGCCGCGTATTCCGGATAGCTCTCGTTCTTTTGCCGGCTGGTCGCTAGCAAGATTCCCGCGACGATGTCATCGTAGGGCATGTTGTCGGCGAACCGCTTGCGCATCCACTCATACCATTCCTTGGCGATTTCGGGACGGAATGATTGTTCGTGATGGCGTTCGGCGTTCCCGGTCAGATCACAAAATTTTGTTGCCCACCACGCGGCGTACGCCGGCCGCTCAAGCAGCTCGTCGATCTTCTTGGACCGCTTGTCCGCAGACGTGTCTTTGAGGAAGGACTCGATCTCCGCGGGGGTGGGAAGCGTTCCCGTGATATCGAGGTTCACGCGACGCAGGAACTCGGCGTCGCCGGCGAGCTCGGACGGTACGATGCCAAGTTTTGACAGCTTTTGAACGACGAACTCATCGATTTTGGTCGGCGTGGGAACCTGGGGATATTTCTCGCCATGTTGTTCCGACACCGGAAGAATGATTTGCACGGAGGAGACGCCGTTGTCGTAGTAGGCGATCACGTGCGTGTCGCCTGGGTTCTGCACGGTTACGAGACCGTTTTCGTCGATGGTGGCGACTTCCTCGTTATTCGTGCTGAATCGGCAGAGGCAGGTGACGTCTTCCGCGGTGCCGTCTTCCCATTTCGCGACGACCCGCAGCGGCATTTGCTCCCCTTTTTCGCGAAACACGATCTCTTTGGGATGAACCTCCAGAGCGCCGATGTCCTTGGGCTTCTTGCTCCCTTTGGCCCCAGATTCAATCCACCGAACAAGTAGCTGGTATTGCCAACTACCAGGCTCCATTCGTTTGCCACCTTTATGCGGAACTTCCAAGGTCCCCTTTTCCAAGATCTTGCTCGACTCCGCGACCTCGAGATTGACGCGCGGCGCGTCACCCTTGGTGAGGGCTTCGTGATCCATGTCGAAGTCGTAGCCGAAAAGGGAGAGACGGAATCCCCCTTGGCCTTGGAACGACCCGTGACATGCCCGTCCATTACAACCCATCCGGCCGAGCAAGGGGGAGACGTGCTGTTGAAAGTCGGGAACGGAGTCTCCCTTGGCCGCGAATCGCTCGCTCGCCGCCGGTAGAACCTTCCCTTCCTCGCCTGACGCATGTTGGGCCATGCCCAGCGCCAGAAGAGTCAAACTCCAAGCAGTGATGGATCTGCCCAGTCGTCGCATCGCCGTTCGGATCATGGACACGTTCTCCTCGCCTAGGCCATCTGGCCGACGATGTTCAATCTGCCGTTCTCTTATCGATTTCGTTTCGACGCATGGCTCGCAATGAGCTCGACTCATTGGCGGCCGTGGTTTGCATCAAGGACCGGTGGCGGTCTCGGTTTTCGACTTCTCCGCGGGTTTCGCCGCCGTTTTTTTCGAATTCTCGGTCGTCTTCTTGTTTGCTTTTCCTTGCACCAGGCGGTCGTAGCGAGACTGGATCGTCGATTCTCGCTCGCTCTTCAGAAGATCGAGCTGGGCATCGACGCGCTTGAGGCGTGCCGCCAGTCGATCGCGCTCCGCCGTGTTGCGAGTGATCTGGTTGTCGACTTGCCGAGCGAGAATCTCTTTGAGTTCCTTTTCGAGCTCCGCGTTCGGCGCGCGTCGAAGCCGAGCGGCGAGGAGCTCGCTTTGCGATTTCAGCTTCCATGCGTCCAATTCGATGCCGTATTGCTTGGGGTCCTTGTCCGCGAGTTCCGTGAGAAACTGGCTCGTCTGGAAAAGATCGCGAATCGCCTTCTGGTACTCCTTGGGTTGCTTTTCCTTCAGCTTCTCGAGCAGCGTTGTCAACTTGGCGTGATGTTTGGCGACGAAATCGAGCGCCGTTTTCTCGCGTTCGGGGGAAAACTCGGGCAGGGGAGTCCGCTTGGTCATTTTCTCAAGTTTGGTATTCGGCGGTTTGCCCGTGGTTGGCTCCCGTTCGTCCGCGCCGCTGGTAGCGCATACGACCGCGACCATCACAAGCAGGCAGGCACCCAGAAAGGCTCGACTCACTGGCATTACTCCTGGTCCGGATTCCATGGGTCGTCGGCGGCGACGGCGGACACCAGCCAATGCGGCAACCCAACTTCTTCCTCTTCCGCCAAGATCGGTTCGGAGGTCGGAATCACCAGTTCGTTGCTTTGGACCTCGTCTCCGGCCTCCGAGGCCTGGCGCGCCGATTGGCGAATCTCCGCCCAGTGATCGGCAACGGCCGAAAGGGCTTCGGAGTCATTGGCCCAGGCGACCTCGACGGCGTCGGGAGATCCGGTCGGCAAAATCCGCCAAAAGACCCCGATCAAACCCACCCCCAAGGCGATCGCCGACCACCAAGTCGTCATTTTCGATGACCAACCCGCGGATGTCCTCAACGCCGGTAGAGTCGACCTCGATGTTTGAATCGGCCCGCTCGCGGGGCTCAATGCCGCGACGGATAACGTCAATTCGACCGCCTTGGCGACCTCCTCTTGAGCCGTCAGGTCGGCGGCCAACCGATGCTCGAATGCCGCAAGTTCTTCCGCGGCAAGCTCGTTGTTCACGTATCGGAACGCCAGCCAACTCAATTCGTCGGCGTTCCACGATGTATTGGTACTGTCCGTCATCGCTTTCCTCACTCTCCCGCTTGCAGTCGCGAACGAAGCTTCTGCAGTGCCAGCCGCATGCGGGTCAGAACCGTTCCCAGGGGAACCTTCAATTCCGAGGCAATGGTCGCGAAGGACTTCCCGTCAAAGATCCGCATTGCCACGACGGCACGCTGTTCCTCGGGCAAGCGGGCGAGGGCATCGCGCATCCGATGAACCGTCTCCACGTCGATCAAAGGATCCTTGGGACCCGAATGCCTGGCCTCGAGAATGTCACGCAGGTGCTCGTGGCCCCTCTTTTCCGCCGTTGCCTTCCGCCGAATCAGGAGTGCTTCGTGAAAAGCAACCTTGAAGATCCATCCTTTCCAGGTCCCTTCACGAACCGAATGACCTTTTTCCAAGGCCTTCGCGAAGGTCGCTTGCAGTACGTCGTCCGCCAGATGCCGATCGCGAACGACGCCTAGAACGAAGCGACGTAACTCCTGGCCATGTTCCTCCAGCAAGGAAGCGAGAAGCGCGCGATCCATGCCCGATCCCCAAGGCGGGTCCGATCCTTCCACTGGTTCGCGGTTTCCGCCCACGGCATCGGCGTCCGTCATGTCAGGGTTTATGATGCGCCCGGTCCCCTAATTATTTCTTGAACCCTTTAAAAGGTGCCACGTTCGTCACAAATCGTTGCGAATTTCGAAAAAATAGGGACTTTGGGATGCTTGGGAGATCTTGAGTGAGGCGGCCGGGTCGGCAATGAATGAGTGGACGGCGAAAATCGATGCTTGGCGTTGTCGTGGAAAGGGTTCAGTCGTCGAACTGGTGAGCGAGGCGGCGGCTGTTGATGTCGAGTGCTTCGAGGATAAGGATGACTTTGTCCATCGGCAGGTGCCAATGTTGAGCCCAGAGGATGACGTCGAGGTTCTCTTGACCGGATTTCAGTCGATCCATGATGCGGTCGACTAGGACGCGGTCGGCGTGAAATTCTCGTTGAAGGATTCCAAAGTCGCCCCTATCGAGTTCTTTCCAGAAGCGAATCCCCTGGATGTGCTCGACCCACCGGGCCCTGAGGTAGCCATTCCAGTGTTCCCGTACCCACTGTCGAATGGCGGCCTCGCCGAGGTCGCGTTGGGCTCGTTCGCTTTCGATCCACTTATGGCGAAGCGCTTCGAGCTCACCTTCAACGTAGACGCTACAAACGTCCATTAAGTACCATCTCCGCCGAGCTCGCCTACCCGCTGGCGAACCGGGCGCCTTGTTTGGGAAGAAGCTTCGTGTCCTCTCGCGACGGCCACCAAGGCCCCTGGTCAGTACCCGTCGCGGAATAGGCAAGGATACTCAGCTTGTGGTGTGGGCCACCAAACTAAACTATACCACTTTATGAAATTTGCATCAAGCTCTGACTGGGCTCTTCCCGTGTGCAAAGTTTGCCGTACTTTGCGGATTTTGTCGAGTTTCATGCCGCCTTAGAGACCACGGATCGTCGGAAATGGTTCCCTATTCTCGAAACATGTCGTTCACGGCGGGAGCAACCAAGGTCCTGCCGCGTTGGCAATAAGTTTCCGCGAAAATCGCGATTTCCCCAGAATCGGACATCGTCAAAAGGTCCAATGTTCTTATAACAAACGGATTCGCGTTGCCTTGATGGATCTGGGGTCTCGGGTGGCCCCGGAGGGCAATGCTTGGTCTCTTTTCGTGAAGCAGGATGGCGTGCCAAATCCCGGCCGGTTTCCAGGTATTGTGGTCGGAGTGATCTGAAGCCATTGTCTTCCAAAGGTCTGGGTAATCTTTTCCAATGGTGAATCGCAATTTGATGCGTGAGCTGTCGATTTCGGATGACGAGCTCGAATCAGAAATTCAACTCGCGTTTGGTTCCGAGGACGTCGCGGACCTGACCGCCCTTTACAACAAGTCCGGCCAGAGTTTCGAGGTTGGCCATATCGTCGTCGGCCGGGTCAGCAAGGTGGTCGGCGACGACGTCGTGGTTGACATCGGTTTTAAAAGCGAAGGGGTTCTCTCGAAGCGGGAATGGGAAGAAGATCCCCGTGGACCAGAACCGGGAGACGAAATCGAAGTTCTGCTCGAAGCGGTCGAAGAAGAGGGTGGCGTCGTCACAATCTCCAAACGCAAGGCGGCCCGCATTCGTGGCTGGGAACGGGTCATCAATGAGCACAAGGAAGGGGACGTCGTCAAGGGGTTGGTCACCCGCAAGATCAAGGGTGGACTCTTGGTCGATATCGGCGTGAACGTCTTCCTCCCCGCCAGCCAGGTCGACATCCGCCGTCCCAACGATATCGGCGACTACATCAACACGACGATCGAGTGCATGATCCTCAAGATCGACGAAGCACGTCGCAATATCGTCGTCAGCCGCCGCCAGCTTATCGAGCGCGAACGCGAAGAAATGAAGCGTCGGCTCCTCAGCGAGATCGAGGTGGGCCAGATCCGCAAGGGTGTCGTCAAGAACATCGCCGAATTCGGCGCCTTCGTCGACCTCGGCGGCATCGACGGCTTGTTGCACATCACCGACATGAGCTGGGGACGCATCGGCCACCCGAGCGAACTGGTCCACATCGACCAGCCGATCGAGGTCATGATCCTCAACGTCGATCGCGACAAGGAAAAGATTGCCCTCGGTCTCAAGCAGAAAGAGCCGAGCCCCTGGGACAATGTCGAGACCAAGTACCCGGTCGGCAACCAGGTCACTGGCGAAGTCGTCAACGTCATGAGCTACGGTGCGTTCGTCAAGCTCGAGGAAGGGATCGAAGGATTGGTCCACATCAGTGAGATGTCCTGGACCAAACGCATCAACCATCCCAACGAATTGGTGTCGGTCGGCGACAAGATCGAAGTCGTCGTGCTCGGCATCAACAAGGACCAGCAAGAGATTTCGCTGGGCATGAAGCAGACCCAGCCGAATCCTTGGGACGAGGTGGCGCAGAAGTATCCCGCCGGCACGGTCGTCAAGGGTACGGTTCGTAACCTCACCAACTACGGTGCCTTCATCGAGATCGAAGAAGGGATCGACGGCTTGCTGCACGTCAGCGATATTTCCTGGGTTCGCAAGATCGGCCATCCGAGCGAAATCCTCGAAAAGGGCCAGGAGATTGAATGCCAGGTCCTCTCGGTCGATCAGGACCGCAAGCGCATTGCGCTCGGCGTCAAGCAACTTCGGCCCGACCCGTGGGTTGGCGACATCCCGGCTCGTTATGCTCCGGGGCAGGTTGTGTCCGGCAAGGTCACCAAGCTCACCAACTTCGGCGTCTTCGTCGAGCTGGAGCCTGGGCTTGAAGGCCTGTTGCACATCTCCGAACTCGCTGATCACAAGATCAACGGGCCGGAAGATGTCGTCAAGGTCGGCGACACCGTCGAATGCCGCGTTCTCCGCGTCGACACCGATGAACGAAAAATCGGCCTCTCGCGCAAGACGAGCGGCGGTGAAGGAGAGCAGGGGGGATCGGACGAGACCCCGCCCGAAAAAACAAAGGCTCCTCGCGAGCTCAAGGGTGGTATCGGGTCCGGCAGCGGACCACTCATCGACACCTCCAACCGCTAAAGCGAGATGCAAACGTCCGGGACGCCGAATGGAATCTCTTCAAACGGCGTCGCGAACGTTTCCCGGACGCCTTCGCGGATCGCGAGAGCCTGCTCCGGTCGGCTCTCGCGATGATTCGAAAATCCCAGCGGACCCTTTCGGGGTCCGCTTCTTTTTCGACCGACGTTTTTGTTTCCTTTCCTATTTCTTTCCTACCCCAGCCCGCCTCGATCCATGCTTGAAATGGATTGGCATGAAACCTCGGGTTTGCCGTTTCGATTCGCGATTTGGCAGTTAGAATGAAGCGTTGGCGTTATTGATTCCCCGGAATCGTCCCGTTGCCAAAATATTGTTCCAGCGATGACCCTCGGATCGCGAACCGGAAATCTCCTTCAAAAAGCCCCGAGCACGACATGAATCGGATCGCTCCCTTGGCGCGTCAACTTCTGCAGCATCTCGTTCTCTTCGTTGTGTCCGTCGGTCCCTTCGGGTGGTCGACGTCGGCCGCCGAGGAACCGGTGGCCGCACGCTGGGACTTCGGCTCTGAAGAGACCACGCCCCTCCAGCCGCATGGCGGAATCCATCGCGACGTGCCGGGACCTCGCCCCCCCGACTATCCGGACTTCGAACCCAACAACACCGCCGTCAAGCTCGACGGCCGAGGGGCCTACCTCTCCTTTGAAGACCCGGGCGCTCAAAGCCCCTTGGATTTCACCACCGGGGACGCCATCACGCTGGAGGCCTGGGTGCAAGTTGCGGAACTGGGGCGTGGGGAAAACGTTTATGTGATCGGCAAAGGCCGCACGGGAGATCCTCGATTCGCCCGAGATAATCAAAATTGGGCGCTTCGACTGCGCGAAACAAGGGGGCTGGCGGGCATAAGCTTCTTGTTCGCGACGGCGCGCGCCGGTAATGCAAAGAAGGACGATCACTGGCATCGTTGGACGACGAAAGGGGGCATTAAGCCTGACAATACGTGGCACCACATCGCCGTTTCTTACCGGTTTGGCGAACCCAAGAGCATTCGGGGCTGGATCGACGGCAAATCTCATCCCGGTGCGTGGGACATGGGGGGAAGCACGGTGGATCCGCCGGTCGTCGATGACGACGCGATCTGGATCGGCTCTTCGCAGGGGGGAGCGGCGGGGAACAGTTTTCGGGGCGCGCTCGATTCCATCGTCGTGCATCGACAAATCGTAAGTGATGCCGCCCTGAAATCGCGATACCGCTTCACGGGAGCGGAAGTCGCCTCGATGCCGGCAAAAGAGGTGATGCCTGACCTCGGTGATTTGCCGACCGGCCAGGTATTGATGACGTGTCACGAGGGAATGCCGGCGCACGACCGGTGGCTCAATGACGATGAAAAACTGCCTGTGGAGACCATGCGTTGGCATGCGGAGGCGATGCTAATGGATCGCTTGCCCCTCCGGTTCGACGACTGGGGGATACGCGATCAATGGCAAGCGCCGGTGCTGACGCGGATGGCGTCGGAGTTTAAATTATCGCCGGGCAAGTATCGCTTCCTGATTCGCGTGCGTGGTCTCAGTCGACTATGGGTCAACGGTGTTGTCGTGGCGCGCGGGAAGGGGATTCCTGGTTCGCCAAGTGGCGAAGAGCCGATAACTCCGGTGGCAACGCCTCCTTTGCCGGGTTTGCGGATTGCCGAGCATCGGCAGCAAGAGGCCTTTGGCGAAGTGGCGATTCCAAGCGATGGAAAATGCCGCGTGGTGCTGGAGACTCTCATCGGGGGAAAAGGGTTTCGGCCCGATCCGGGAGAAACGTGCGTCGCGGTGCAATCCACCGACGGAAAATCGTTCGTGGTTCTGCCGGTAATGGAAACGCACGTGAAGCCGCGCGCGTTCCCTCGTGGTTCAATTCATCTCACGGACAAGGATGTCGCTGCCGCGCTCGCGCGGTGCGAGGTGGCGCTATCAAAATTGGATGACGAACATCGCCGGTCTGCGGCGGCTAGTCAGAATTCATTTTGGCGAAAGAGACACGACGTGGCCCGGGATTGGGCCAGTCGGCACCCCGTGGCGAAAGTGCCATCTTTGGAATCGCATCCCGTGGACGCGTTTTTGGTCGCCAAGATTGACAGGGCATTGTCCGAATCCGCGAAAACGCCGGTAGTTGAGGCTCGGCTCTTTCATGGTGAGATCTTTCCGATCCTTCGAAACCATTGCCTCAGGTGCCATGGGGACAAGGAGAATGGCGGCTTGCGACTCAACACCCTCGCGGCTGCTCGGGCAGGAGGCGATTCCGGTTTGGCGGCCGTCACGCCGGGCAAAATCTCCGAAAGCGAGCTGATTCGTCGCCTCAAAGCGGATGACCCCGACGTGCGGATGCCGCCGGGCGCAACTCCGCTGCCCGCCGAACAGATCGCCGTACTCGAAGGGTGGATCGAGTCCGGAGCCGATTGGCCCGCGCCACCGGTGACGCCCGAGGATGTCGCTGCTCCACCGATCTTGGGGGATGCGTTCTTTCTACGTCGGGCCTACCTCGATACGGTCGGCGAGCCACCGTTGGAATCCGAAGTACGCGAGTTCCTTCATGAGGATTCCCCCGAGAAACGGCATCGCCTGATCGACCGACTTTTGGCGGACGAGCGTTGGGCCGACCATTGGATGAGCTATTGGCAAGACGTGCTCGCCGAGAATCCAACGCTCATCAATGCCAGTCTCAATACGACCGGTCCATTTCGCTGGTTTCTTCACGACTCATTGAGGGACGACAAGCCCTTCGATCGGTGGGTCACGGAACTGATACTCTTGCGTGGAGACGCCCATGCCGGGGGAAGTGCAGGGTTCGGGATTGCGGCGGACAACGACGCTCCCTTGGCCGCCAAGGGGCAAATTGTCGCTTCCGCATTTCTGGGGATCGAATTGCAGTGTGCCCGGTGTCACGATTCCCCCTATCACAGTACCACGCAGCGGGACCTTTATTCACTCGCGGCGATGTTCGCGCGAAAAAGCGTTTCCATACCGAAGTCAAGCCGCGTGCCAGCCGCGTTCTTTGAGCAGAAGGCACGCACGCCACTTATTCAAGTAACCCTCAAGCCGGACGAGATGATCACGCCCGATTGGCCGTTTGGTTCATTGACCGGCGGCATGGACGAGGATTCGTTGCATGCCCTGATGCAGAATCCGAGTGATGCGCGCGAGCGACTCGCCGCTTTCGTCACCGCGCCGCAAAACGCGCGGTTCGCCCAAGTCGTCGTCAATCGTGTTTGGCGGCGGCTGTTGGGAGCGGGGTTGGTCGAACCCGCGGACGATTGGGAAGGGCACCCACCCAGTCATCCCGAACTTCTCGATTGGCTTGCCCACGAACTCATCACGCACGACTATGATGTCAAACACGTCGCCCGTTGGATTCTCACGTCGCGGGTTTATCAACGAAACGCCACGGGTCGGAATGCGACGGCCGTTCCGGAGCAGCGATTCTTCGTGGCGCCCGATCGAAGGAGGCTATCGGCGGAGCAAATCGTGGACTCGCTTTGCACCGCGTCGGGCCAGGGTTTGGACGTGGAGGAATTGACGTTCGATCCCGATGGACGTCGGCCTGCCAGCAATCGATTGAGTCTTGGGGTACCGCGGCGCGCCTGGATGCTCGCCGATTTGGCGAATGAACGTGATCGCCCCAGTCTTGGCTTGCCACGTGCGCGCGCGATTGCCGACCTCATGGAGGCGTTTGGATGGAAAGGCGCGCGGCAGAATCCACGGACCGATCGTGAAACCGATTCCAACGTTCTGCAACCGGGCGTGTTGGCCAACAGTACAGCGTCGGTACTGCTCACCAGAGCCGTGCAGGGAAGCGGCATCGCGGAGATCGCCACGACCGCAGACTCCCCCGAACAGCTTGTCGACAGCCTGTTTTTGCGCTATTTGAGTCGATTCCCCAGCACGACAGAGAGAACGCCGTTGGCGCAGGCACTCGCGGTCGGATTTGAGGAACGCCTTTTATCTCCTGGTGAAGTCAAGCCCCCTCGCACTTTGCCCGAGCTGCCGCGGGTGACGTGGTCGAATCATTTGAGTCCGGAGGCATCGACGATCGCCCTGGAATTGGAACGCCGTGCCCGCAGTGGTCCACCTCCCGATCCGCGCCTTCGGCCGGAATGGCGCGAAGTTTATGAGGACGTGGTGTGGAGCATCGTGAATATTCGCGAATTCGTTTGGCTCCCTTGATGAGCGAGAAAAAGATAATGTCGCCAGGCGACTGAGTGGAGATAGGAACGACGATCGATCTCTTGGCCTTCGACGGGTACTCCATGATTCGACGGAACATCCATCGGCGACAGTTTCTTCAAGCCACCACTTCGGCGGCCGCCTTGGCTTCGATCGGCGGAGTGGCGAAGGGGGCTCCGACGCCGCTGGGAAAAGCGGAACATGTCATCTCCATTTGGTTGGGGGGAGGCATGGGGGCCTGCGATACCTTCGACCCCAAAAGGAAAGGGGATCCGGCGAAGAAACGAGCGGGTTCGTACTACGACGGCATTGAGACCGCCGTCCCGGGCGTGCGCGTTTGCGAGCATCTTCGACGGCTCGCGCCCCTCATGGACCGGGTAACCGCGGTTCGCACGGTCCATCATGACGTGATCGACGAGCACGCGGCGGCGACAAATCGCATGCACACCGGTCGGCCTGTCAGCGGAACCGTGGTTTATCCGTCCCTGGGCTCGGTGATCGCGCATGAGCGTGGTCCAGCGCAAGACGGGGCGCCCCCTTACGTCCTGATCGGTTATCCCAATGTTTCGCGTGGACCGGGATTCCTGGGCGCGCGAGCCGGGTATCTCTATCTGACGGATACGAGCCAAGGACCGGCGGGGCTCACGCGTCCCGACGGCATTTCGATCGCCCGGCAGTCGCGAAGGCAGGTGCTGCTCGAGCAGTTGCGAAACGCGCAAGCGCCGAGCGAGGACCAACGCCTTCGCGACTATGACGAAGCCATCGCGCAGAGTCTGAAGCTTAGTGGTCCGGAGTTCATGCGAAGTTTCCAACTCGACGAAGAGTCCGCCGATCTGCGCGCCGGATACGGCGGAGAATTCGGTCAGCGCTGTCTATTGGCGCGAAGACTGCTTGAACGCGGTGTTCGATTCATCGAAGTCTCGCACAATCTCAATTTCCTCAACGGCGCCGGCTGGGACGTCCACAACGCGGGGATTCTGCAACAGCACGCGTTGATCCAGGAGTTGGATTCCG
Source organism: Planctomycetota bacterium (assembly GCA_046350335.1). Classification (GTDB taxonomy): domain Bacteria; phylum Planctomycetota; class Planctomycetia; order Kolteriales; family Kolteriaceae; genus JAXMAQ01. Next base: position 14,566 of record JAXMAQ010000070.1, on the reverse strand, counting down.
CGATGAGCGCCCTCATCAAGGACCTCGAGTCGAAACGACTCTTCGACAAGACGCTGATCGTCGTGACCACCGAGTTCGGACGACCGCCCGAGTTCGATAGCGGCGGCGGCCGCGGTCATCAGGGGAGTGCCTTCTGTTGCGTCCTGGCGGGAGGCGGGCTAAGGCACTGCGGTGCGCTCGGCGAAACCGACGAGCTCGCGAAGCGAATCGTCAAGGATCCCGTGAGCGTTCCCGACCTCTTCGCCACCATCCACGCCGCCTTGGGAATCGACTGCTCGAAAAACCTCTACGACGGCGATCGACCCGTCCCGATCACCGATCGAGGCCAACCGATCGCGGAACTTTTCGGTTAGATTAAAGGTATTCGAGTTCGCGCGAGCATTCGATTGACCATGACAATTGAAGGTTCGTGGTCGAATCCGACCGGCGTTTACCGACTCGTTCTCGCCAACAATGGCATCAACCTCCCTCATTGCAAGATTGCATGAGACCAGGCGCCCGAACCGAGAGATTGAGCACTTTATTACTTTGTAAAATGTGCTGCAGTTCGGCGGAACCAAGTAGGTTAGGATTCGTCTACGGCTGCTCGATCGAACTTTAACCGTCTCAACATCCGCTTTTGACAAGGGCTCGTTGGCTGGATTAGCATGAACGCCGCTGGGGTAAACGAACGATCGCAAGTCGAGTATCCAATCGATGGGAGGGACGTCATGTCGCGAACGGTGCTGGGAGCGGTTCTTGGACTTGCCTTGGGCTTCATCCATTCAGCGCACGTCGCCGCCGACGAAAAGGTCGATGTGAGTGGCGGCTGGAATTTCGAGGTCGAGATCGGCGGCATGGCCGGCACGCCCGTTTTCATCTTCAAACAGGACGGGGAGAAACTCACTGGGCAATACAAGGGGCAGTTTGGTGAAGCGGAACTCACCGGCAAGGTGACGGGCAAAGACATCGAGTTCGCCTTTGGGCCCGATGAGCAACGAGTGACCTATACCGGCACCATCAAGGATGACGGTATGGAAGGAGAGGCGGACTACGCGGGGCAGGCCACGGGGAACTGGAAGGGCACGCGAATCAATGTCACGGGAACATGGAATTTCGAAGTCGAAATTGGTGGCATGAAAGGGACACCCACGTTCACCTTCAAACAGGAGGGAGAAAAACTTACCGGCCAATACAAGGGCCAATTCGGCGAAGCGGAACTCACGGGCAAGGTGACGGGGGATGAAATCGAGTTCTCCTTTGGGCCGGAAGAACAAAAAGTCTCTTACACCGGGACCATCAAGAAAGGGTCGATGGAAGGCGAAGCGGACTACGCCGGTCAGGCAACGGGAACTTGGAAGGGAACGAAAATCGACGTGTCCGGGACCTGGAATCTGGAAATCGACCTCGGGGGCAACTCGGGGACTCCCGTTTTTGTCCTGAAGCAGGAGGGAGACAAACTTACGGGCAAGTACAAGGGACAGCTCGGGGAAGCGGACATCACGGGTTCGGTGAACGGCGACGAAGTGGAGTTTTCCTTCGAAATGGAGAACAACAAGATCGTCTACAAGGGAAAGATTTCCAGTGACACGATGGAAGGAGAAGCGGACTACGGCGGCCAAGCGAGCGGAAAATGGTCGGGCAAACGGGAGGGAACGGAGGAGTAACATTGCCGTTGCTGCCGGAGAGTTTTTGAACGAGGTCCAGTGGCCACGTTCTGGAATATTCCCGCCAAGAAAAGTAATGCCGTGGCCCGGTGCCCATTCATGGATGCCACAACTCGCGGCTAGCGGCAAGGCTTTCCAAGCGACTGGGCCGGGAAATATGTCATTACTTTCCTGAAGCTCAATCGGGAGCAGAATCCGCGCGATACTTTTCCACAAAATAGGTGACCGGCTCCCGAGGAAGGGAATCGATGGGTTGGCGTAAAGAACTTAGGGGAAATGGGGTCGTAGCGTTTCGGGATGGCAAAAAGCGGAAGGGGGCGCGGTCTTCGCCCCCCCCTCCCGCTTCCTTGGGAATTGTTTGGAATCTAGATCTCTTCTTTCGAGGTGGACACTAAGGCAATACCACTCAGTTTCTGGATCTTCTTGCTGACCCGCATCAGTTTCTTGTTGATCATCTGACGCTTGGAATTGCTGCTGGTGTTCAGTTGTTGCAGCAATTCGAGCCTTTCGGCCCGAAGATCGATGAGCTCATCCACATTACGCATAAACACGCTCCCTTGGACGCGAAATTACCACGAGTATTCTACGGGGATTGGGTTGGTTCGTGGAAGGAAAATCTTTCAAGAAACTTCCGTGAGGGGGCAAAGGGAAACCGCTGTGGAATTATCCCTCTTTCCCAGAGAAAAACGCGGGGAGAAAAATCGGGCCGATGAGTCTCCGTTGTCATTTGTCGAGGTTCCCATAAACGAACTCGATGGTTTTGGTGGCGTCCGGCGGGCCAACACTCGGCGTGCCCGCGGGCCACGGGAATCGAATGTCGTCTCCAATGCCAAACGGAGTCTTGGAGGCCATTTCCGTCGCGAGCGGATTCGACCGATCCCATCGTGCCGGTTCATGACATGCCAGATTACAGCGTTCGTCGGTGAGCCGGGTGAAAGGAATTGAACCATGAAGCGGAACCTTTGGACGGCAGTTTGTTTATTTGCGGTCGCGTCGATGTCGTTCGCGCAGGAGCCCAAGGCTCCCGAAAAAACTCCGGAGGCGAAGGAGGTAGTTTTGGATCCAGCCGCAGTCAAGGAGCGTTCGAGCTATGCAATCGGTCTCAATATCGGTCGTAACTTGAAACGAGAAGGCATTGAGCTGGACATCAAGATCTTCGCGGAAGGTCTTGCCGCGGGTCTCGAAGGGCAAAAGCCCCGATTCACGGACGAAGAACTCGCAGGGGCCCTGGAAGCGCTCGAGAAACAGATGACCGCGAAGATCGCGTCGAAGCGGAAGATGGAGGCGGAGACCAACGCCAAAACCGGCGCTAACTTCCTCGCCGAGAACAAGACGAAGGAAGGGGTCAAAACCCTTGCCTCCGGACTGCAGTACGAAGTGGTCAAAGCCGGAACCGGCAAAAAGAACCCCAAGTCGAGCGACAAGGTTCAAACCCACTATCGCGGTCGCCTCATCGACGGCACGGAGTTCGACAGCTCTTATGAACGGGGTGAGCCCGCCACGTTTCCCGTTGACGGCGTGATCAAGGGATGGACCGAGGCGCTTCAGCTTATGAAAGAAGGGGATAGTTGGCGCCTTTACGTTCCCGCGGAGTTGGCCTACGGGGAACGTGGAGCGCCGCCGGCGATTGGACCCAACCAGGTTCTCATCTTCGATATTGAGTTGCTCAAGATCGGGGAGTAACGCCTTTCGAACGCGAAAATCAAAAAGCTACGAAAAGGCGCGGAGGGACTTCCTCCGCGCCTTTTTTCGCTTGTCCCGTCGACATTCTTGTCTTTGCCTCGAAACATCTCTCTATTTGGTGTTCGCGGCGGGCCGTAAACCGCGCGCGGCAGTCAGGGTTTAGCCGACCGTTATTCCTTGACTGGACGGCAAAGATTACCCATGCGTTCGGCTCCCCTGGCATCGTCAGACTTTCGCTGACGCGTTCGATCGTTAGGTCCGCCACGCGTGCGGTTTTTTGCGGTTTTCTTGGCATTTCTTCTACTTTGCCGCCACCAATGCACTGCTATAGTTCTATCGGTCCCCTCGGTCCGGACGTCGAGGTTATTCGACGCGAAGCGGGGGAGTGCCAGGAACGACCTGGAGTAACCGAATGCTGACGCCTCTTCTAACCACCCTGTTTTTGTTGCCCCTCGCCGACGCCGTCGGCGGCTGGGTGCCGGTTGGCGGACCGCCCAACGCGGGAGTGATTCCGGTGGGAAACACAGTGGTCGTCGCGCCCGTGGAAGAGCCGATTGCCGTCGTGCAAATGCATCCCGTTTCAACGCCTGCATCGGCGCCCGTGGGTGAACTTCAGGCTCAACCCGCGGGTTTTCGCGGCACGAGTGATCCTGCCAAACGACAAGGTTGGTTCCCTCGGCTGTTTCGAGGCGAACTTTGGAAAAAGAGCGAAGAGTCGCAGGCGGAAGCGCCAAGCGTACGCGACCGCATGCCTTCGACGCTATTGGAGAGCAGGCCTTCGGAACCGGCGAGCGACGGCATTCTTCTTAGTCGTTGCCGGGCCCTTCTTCACCAGGACCAACAACTGAGCGGGTCGACGATTCAGGTCCATGCGGATCGTGGAATCTTGTACTTGCGCGGCACCGTTCCCTCGGAAGTTCTGCGCCACCGCGCGGAACAAATTGCGCGCAAGACGGACGGCGCTCAGGAAATTGTCAACGAGCTTCGTGTACACATGCCCGATGGGAACTGGTTTCAGCATTCCGCAGTAACATTGTCCGCGCCCCAGACCGCGACGGGGGAGCCTTTGCCATCGCCGGTGGTTCCACCAGCCACCGCCTTGCCCATGTCGACGCTCCAAGGGTTTCCAGCGAACGCGCCACTCGGTGGTCAATCTCCGTCCTTTGTTGCCAATACCGCCGCGCCGATGGCCGCGATGCCTCAGGGTTCCGATGATCAGTTCATGATTCCTCCGTCACCGCTTGCCCAGGGTTCCACGCCGAAATCGACGGTGGAGGGAACGACGGGTTCTTTGGTCGCGGCAGTTCCGGCGACTTCGCAGGCTTGGGTGCCTAACGCGCCGACTCGACCGGTCGCGGCACCGGTGCAATTGGGGCAGCCAGAGGTTCTGACCACTCGTCCGGGACTGCCAACCGTGACCACGTATTTGATCCGCAGGGCGGGTGAAGGAAGTTGGGACAACGGCCCGGCCGCACCGCCTGCCGCCGTTCCAGAAACCAAACCTGCGACGTTGGATGCGCCTTCGGCGGAGGGTCAGGAAGAATGGGTGAAGCCGACAGCCAGGTTCGTGATCCCTGCCCCTTCGATGCGCGGACCGACACGGACCGCGAAACTGGACAACGCGACGTTCCAGCCCGCTAGCCATGCGACGAGTGGCATGACGGCAACGCCCGTCAACGTCGCTTCCCAACGAGGGTTGCGTCCGGACGTGGATGCCGTATTGAACGCCGATCCAGCCGCTTGCGGCGTGAACTACCGCATGGACAAGGGGGAGCTGGTCCTTTTTGGGGAAATCCCCTCGGCGAACTCGCTTTACGATCTGGCTTATCGGCTCAATGAGTTGCCTGGAGTAGATCTCGTCAGCTTTGAGCGACTTCGCGTCCGGGACTGAGAGATCGAGGCCGGCCCCTCTCCCTTTAAGCCGTTCAAGGGGCCTGTCTCCCGCTTGTCAACTGCCTCCATGCTCATATCTCAATCGAAAGTAAACCCCTCGTGCGCGGCTTATTGCCGCTCAGAAAAGTAATTTCGGGGCCCGGTGCTAATCCATGGACGCCGCTACTCGCGGCTAGCGCTAAAGCTATTCAAGCGACCGGGCCGGGGAATACGACGTTACTTTTCTGATGCTCGATAAGCGTCGCCGAGTCGCGGTCGCAGGAGGCCTTAGGATCATTACGCATTCCATGGGCTCCAGAGCCGTCGAGATTCTCCGCGCAAGTAATTCGTTACGACGGGACCGAGGGGACCCAGCAATAGGCACAACACACGGTAGGACATGGCCGAGCAATACATTTTCACGATCGAGCACCTGACAAAAAAACACGCCGATCGCAAGGTTCTCACGGACATCAATCTCTCCTTCTATCCGGGCGCGAAGATCGGCGTACTGGGTCGCAACGGCGCGGGCAAGAGCACGCTGCTGAGGATCATGGCGGGCCAAGACAAGGATTTCGACGGCACGGCGCAATTGACCAAGGGATATACCGCCGGCTACCTGTCTCAGGAGCCGCGCCTTGACCCCGCCAAGGACGTTCTGGGGAACGTCATGGATGGCGTGGCGAAGATCAAGAACTTGCTCGACCGCTTTGATCAGATCAACGCGAAGTTCGCCGAACCCATGTCCGACGACGCGATGGAGAAATTACTCGCCGAGCAGGCGAAAGTTCAGGATGAAATCGACGCCACCGACGCTTGGAACCTCGATCGAAGAATCGAAGTGGCCATGGACGCGATGCGTCTTCCCCCCGGGGACGCGGACGTGACGAAGTTATCCGGCGGTGAACGCCGGCGCGTGGCTTTGTGCAAGATTTTGTTGGAACGCCCGGACCTTCTGCTCCTCGACGAGCCCACGAACCATTTGGATGCGGAATCGGTGGCGTGGCTGGAACACCATCTCGCGGAATATACGGGCACGGTGGTCGCCGTGACCCACGACCGTTACTTCCTCGATAATGTCGCGGGCTGGATTCTCGAATTGGACCGGGGCCGGGGCATTCCGTGGAAGGGGAACTACGCTTCCTGGCTGGAGCAAAAGCAAGCTCGGCTGCTGCTGGAGGAGAAGAAGGAGACGGCGCGGCAAAAGACCCTGAAGCGCGAGTTGGAATGGGTCCGCATGTCACCGCCGGCGCGAATGAAGAAAAACAAGGCGCGCATTCAAGCGTACGAAAAGCTCGCCGCCGAGGCCGCGGAGGATCGCATCGAGGAATTTGAAATTCAGATTCCGCCGGGACCCCACTTGGGGGAACTGGTGGTGCAAGCGGACGGCCTTACCAAGTCGTTTGGCGAGAACATCCTGTTCGAGAATCTGAGTTTTCGGATCCCCGCGGGCGCGATTGTGGGGGTCATTGGACCCAACGGCGCGGGGAAGACGACTCTCTTCAAAATCCTCGTGGGTCAAGAGAAGCCAGATAGCGGCAATCTTAAAGTTGGCGAAACCGTCAAACTTGGCTACGTTGACCAAAGTCGGGATGAACTTGGGGACGCCAACACGGTTTGGCAGGAAATCTCTGGAGGACAAGAGTTTTTCGAGTTCCCGGGGAAGAGGATTAATACCCGCGCATACGTTGCACAATTCAATTTCAAGGGAACCGACCAGCAGAAGCTCGTCGGGAACCTTTCTGGTGGAGAACGCAATCGAGTTCACCTGGCCAAGTTACTAAAACGAGGCGTAAACGTACTTCTGCTCGACGAACCGACCAATGACTTGGACGTCGACACACTGCGGTCTCTGGAAGAGGCCATATTGAATTTCCCGGGCTGTGTGATCGTGACCAGTCACGACCGCTGGTTCCTCGATCGCATTGCGACCCATATCCTCGCATTCGAAGGGGATAGTTCGGTCTATTGGTGTGAAGGAAACTTCCAGACCTACGAGGCTCAGCGGAAAGAACGGCTCGGCGTCGATGCCGATCAACCACACCGGGTGCGATACCGCCGCTTGCTTCACTGATCCGTTCGCGCCTATCGTCCCGACGTAACGATTGTAACGTTTGGACCGAGTTGCGCCGGTAAACCGACGTGGACTCGGTCGCCGTACCCTCCACTTGCTTCCAAGAGCGTCAAGCAATGCCGCCGCGTGCCCGATAGTGATCGAGGCGTCGGTCGCCATCACTTCCGAGTGACGGTCTAAGACCGCGCGCCAAAACGTATGCTCGTTGCCATCAGCAAGGACGCGGTGAAGCAGGCATGGCAGAACGAATCGGACGTCGCGCGTTTTTGAAGGTTGCCGCCGGCCAGGGGATCGCGGTTGCCGCGTCGGAATCAGCGGCCACCGATTCCCGCGCGGACATCGTTCCGAATGCCTCGGAAGCCTGGATCAGCGGCAAAATGTCCGGAGCGCAGGCGCTTGCCTTGGCGATGATCGTCGAGGGAACCGACTGTGTGTTCGGAATCCCAGGCGCCCAACTCAACGAGCTATGGGACGCATTCAAGCAGAAAGGCGTTCCCTACCTGCTTGTCACGCACGAGTTTTCCGCGTCCGCCATGGCGGATGGAGCGGCCCGGGCGTCTGGAAAACCCGGCGTTCTGTGCGTCGTTCCAGGTCCCGGACTCACGAATGCGCTTACCGGCATCGGTGAAGCGTTACTTGATAGCGTGCCGATGGTCTGCGTGATCGGCGACGTCGCGCGCGGCGAGCACTACCATCCTTTCCAAGTCCATGAGATGGATCTGTTGGGACTACTCAAGCCGGTGACCAAGGAGGTTCTACAAGTCACTGGTTTGGAGGATATTCCCGGACTGATCCGAAGCGCGTTCCAGAGGTCGAAGGAAGGTGAACCCGGCCCCGTCGCCGTCGTCGTCCCATACCACTTGCTGACGGAAAGCGGGAAATTCGATTGCCCCCCGGCGGCGCCTTGTGTCTTGCCGTTTGACGAGGCGGCATTTCAGGCCGCACTTTGTCTTTTGCGCAAGCCCAATCTTCGGGTCGGTATTTATGCCGGCATGGGGGCGATGGATCATTCTCCCGAACTCTGCCAGGTGGCGGAACTACTTCAAGCCCCAGTTGCGACAAGCGTTTCCGGGAAGGGAGTCATTCCCGATTCCCATCCGTTGGCTGTCGGCTGGGGATTTGGACCTCAAGGGACTCGGACAGCGGAAAAGACGTTCAAGGACGTTGACTTGCTGCTGGCGATAGGCGTACGTTTTAGCGAAGTTTCGACCGGCGTTTATTCCAATCCCGAGATCAAACATTCCATTCAGGTCGACGCCAACGCGAACAACCTTGGCCGCGTGATCAAGCCAGACGTGTGCGTGCATGCCGACGCCGGACTCTTTCTAAGCCGTCTACTCGAAACAAGGGATCAGATTCGCCGCCAACCCAATCCGCATCTGTGCTCGAAGATCGTGAAACGGAAGGCAACGGATCTTAACGAGCATCGACACGCCTATGCCCAGTGCGGCGTCGATCCGATGCTCTTTCTTTTGGAACTACGCAAGGCGCTTTCCTGCGACGCTCTGACGTTCGTGGACGTCACGATGACGGAACATTGGGCCGCCGAGGCCTTCACCGTCGAGCAGCCCCGCACCTATTTCAATCCCACGGACAATCAGTCCATGGGATGGTCCATTCCCGCGTCACTCGGCGCGCAGCGGATTTTTCCAGGACGTCAGACGGTCGCGATCGTGGGGGATGGCTGTTTCCTGATGTCGGCGATGGAAATATCGACTGCGGCGCGTGAAGGTTTGCCTGTGAAGTTTTTCGTCCTGGACGATCAGGCGTATCACTACATGCAGGTGTTACAGCAGGCGGCATATTTGCGTACGACGGCCACGGCTTTGGCCCGATTGGACTATGCCGCGTTGGCGACGGGGTTCGGGGTTGGCTACGACGAAATCCGGTCCAACGAAGAACTGGAGAACACTCTTCCCGCCATTCTCGGCCGACAGGAACCGGTTCTCTGTCGGGTTCACGTGAATTACGCGAACCGTCCGTGTCGTTGGATTGGCGCGGCAAAAGGTCAGTGCATCAAGATGCTTTCGACCAAGGAAAAGGTCCGATTTCTCGCCAGGCTCGGCTATCGCTCGCTGGAGGTGCACGCGCCTCTCAGTGACTAATGGACGATCAGCCCGATGCTCCGGTGGTTCGCCGTCGGACCGCCTCGTCGATCAGTTCATGTCGCAGCTGCCAAAGAGCGTCAGATAAACCCACGCGATAGGTGTGCGGCTGATACAGCCTCTGATGTTCCGACGGTAGCTTTTCCAGATCTCGTTGCACGCGCCCGGCGCGCGGTAGTCAGAGAGTCGGCGGGCCGAGACCTCGCGCCATCCCTGATTCGCGTCTCCAGCAGAGGAAGCAGCTCCCCATCGCGAAATTCCGTCTGTTTATAACTCAAGTCACGATGCCGCATCCGTTCCGGGGGCTTTTCGTCCAGCATCGCCAAGGCGTCGCCGAGGTATTGACCCCCCGATTCCCAGCGGTAAATCTGTTTGCGTCCTGGAATAGTCGTTTTCGCGGGATTGGACGAGACCTTGAGCTTGGGAATCCATTGGCCGTCCGCTTCGAGAGCGACGATCTTATAGACGCCACCGAGCGCCGGTTCCTGAAAGGCGGTCGCCAGCCGCGTGCCGACGCCATAGACGTCGATCTCCGCTTGCTGCATTTTAAGGTTCTCGATGACGTATTCGTCGATGTCGCTGGAGGCGACGATCTGGACGTCGTTCAGCCCCGCCTCGTCCAATTCGCGACGGCATGCTTTGGAAAGATACGCCAAGTCGCCGCTATCCAGTCGCACGCCACGGAGCGAATGCCCCTTCGCCTTCATCTCCAGCCCCACGCGGATCGCGGACTTTAGACCCTGGTCCAGCGTGTCATAGGTGTCGATGAGGAGCACGGTGTGGTCCGGAAAGACTTCGGCATAAGCGCGGAATGCTTCCACTTCCGTGGGAAAGCTCATGACCCAGCTATGCGCGTGCGTTCCTTGAAGAGGTATTCCGTAAGCAAAGCCGGACTCCACGTTGCTCGTCGCGGTGCAGCCGGCGAGATAGGCGGAGCGGGAGGCCCAGAGTCCTCCGTTGGGCCCGTGCGCGCGCCGCAGACCGAAGTCCACGACGGTAGCGGGCTTCGCCGCTTGAATGATTCGACTTGCCTTGGTCGCGATCAAGGTTTGAAAGTTCACGCAGTTGAGAAGCTGGGTTTCCAGCCACTGCGATTCGAGCAATGGGCCGGTAACTTCGAGCATGGGTTCGTGTGGAAAAACCACGCTTCCTTCGGGGACCGCGCGAACGTTCCCCGAGAACCGCAGCTTTGAAAGGGCTTCGAGAAAGGAAGTTTGAAACATGCCGAGATCGGACAGGTAGTCAAGCTGTTCGCTCGAGAAGTGGGCGTTGAGGCAAATATCGATTGCGGCTTCGATCCCCGCGGCGACGGCGTAGCCGCCCCCTTCGGGAACGGTGCGAAAAAACAGCTCGAAACTTGCAAGTTCGCTCGATCGCCCCGTCGCCCAATACCCTTGCATCATCGTCAATTCGTAAAGGTCGGTACGCAAGGCAAGGTTCGAATCCGCGGTCATAAGATGTGTCTCCCATACATCGTCCAAGGAATCACGCGGTGAATGCGAGCACCTCGGCAAGACCCGGCGAAGTTTCCGCCTACCGTCAATGGCCCCCCGTCATGCGTGACAGTAAGGTCGGTTTCTGGGAAAGTCGGCAGAGTAGTTCAATGGGATCGAAGATTCGCAAGGCTTCCGCGACCGGAAGCGACCCACCGGGACAAAAGTCGTTTTGCGCGTCAACCACAAGGAGTGCCGTGGTGCGATGATGATGACCGACGATCGTCGACAATCGTCCCGAGTCCGCCAGGCATGCGCCTGCCCCTCTCATTTCAAGGATCGCACGCTCTTCATCACCCGCGTTGGCGTTGACGGCGGCAATGGCGTCGGTCACCAACCAGGTGTCAAAACCCTCCCGTAGCGCATCCAGAACCGTTGCTTTCACGCAATACTCGGTCGCCAGACCGGCAACCAGGCAACGGCGCACGTTGCGATGCCGTAGTTGCTGGGCGAGCCCTGTCTCTTCGAATGCGCTAAAGCTATCCCGGTCCACTTCCATGGCCTTGTTGAGGTGCACCGCATCGCGCACAATGGTCAGACGAGGATGGTATTCCCATCCTTGGGTTCCGACGACGCAGTGATCGGGCCACGGGCCTCCCTGGGAACGGAAGGAGCAATGGTTCACGGGATGGCTGTCTCGCGTATAGACGACACATTCGATCGGCGCGCTCATGTCGGGTTTCCTCGTGGTGGCGCACAGGTGTTGGAGACGCCGTCGCCTCCCTTCGCTCATTTCCTCGGTTCAATCGCTACTGTTTTCGGGCGATTTTGCCCCGCGGACGAACCTGGCGAAGAGGGGGGGGCGCCTTGTTCGGCCGGCCTGGAGTTTTCTCCCGCCGACTAAGCTCTGTATACCATTTTTCCATCGGGAGGAATTTCGATTCGCCACGTGAAGGGAAACGCGTCATGCGTGCAGGTCGGAAACGGGAGGAATGGAGTCTCGAATTCCTTCGCCCAGAGCCACTAAGAGGAGTGACGTCATGAACGACCAGGAGACGACCGTGGCGAAACTCAAGGAGTTGGTTCGCGACTTTAGTATTGCCCGCGATTGGGAACAATTCCATCATCCGAAGGACCTCGGCGTCGCTTTGGCCATCGAAGTTGGCGAAATCCTCGAACATTTCCGGTACAGGAGCAATGACCAGATTCGCGAGCATCTGGTTCAGCCGAATCACAAGCGAGAATTGGCGCACGAACTTGCCGATGGTTTGTGGCTATTGCTCCGCTTGGCCGATGTCTGCGGCATTGATCTGAGTGCCGCGCTCGAGGAAAAGGTGGCGCTCGCCGAGTTGAAATACCCAGCGGAAAGAGTTCGTGGCTTGCCCCATAAGTACACCTTTTATCAATCGGAAGCAGAGGAATAATATTGCTTGGCCCCGCCAGACGGCGTGCCTCCCTGGACATGGAAAACAAGAACGCCCGCCGAATGTCGAATTACCTATGGAGCACCAGAAAAGTAATGTCGTATTCCCCGGCCTGGTTGCTTGGAGAGCCTTGGCGTTAGCCGCATTTACAGCGTCCATGAGTTTGTACCAGGCCCGACATTACTTGTCTGAGTGGCAATAAGGAAGTGGTGTAGTCCTCCAGGAAGGGGAAAGCGACGTTGATGGGTTCCGCGGCCGATATTCACGCATGGATGGCGAAGGTCACATGCCTTGGGCAGATTCGTCCTTTTCCGCTTGTGGATTCTCTGCAGTCGATTGCGGAGGGGATGGAACTCCGACGGCAGGTTGAGCGCAACCTGCCGACGGATTTGGCAGGCGCCGCCTCAAGTCCCGCCGACCTGCGCAAGCAGGTCATGGAACCACTCCGCGGTCTACAGCAATTGGTGGCCGACGAGCTCACTTCGATCCGTCCCTTCATGCCGGAACACGAAGCCCCGTCCACTTGCCTCGAGAGGATTGTGGAAGCGGAGAGTCGGGTGTTGGATGCGATTCTCGCGGACGTGGAGACATCCGTCCTCACGCGGTCGCTGCTACTCGCGGGTTTTCGCGGCGACATGGAATGGTGGCAGGGAGTAGCGCGTTTATTGGAGGGTGAGCCGCTCCCCGATCCCGTCGCGGTACTGCGCGTGGAATTACATCGCCTCGCGCCCTTTGCCGAAGACGTTGCGCCGGACCAGGCGGCAACTTCCGCCTCGCTGAAACGCCGCGTGCGGCAGTTGGAAGAGAATCTTTTGGAACGGCGAGTGGCGGATGCGTTGGCGGCGCCCGACGCGGAGGTCACGCCGGAGCGTCTTTGGACGCGCCGATTTCATTTATCCCATTTGCGCGATGAGCTGCTATCCTTCCGCGAAGAGAATCGATCCGACGAGTTTGCCGGCCGGCTTGACGCGACGATCGACGCCCTTGACGTGATGCGCGAGAAGGTCGCGCATCTGGCGGTCGTTCGGATCTTCAAGGCGCCCCCTGCGGTTCGCCAAGAGGCGTGGGATAACATTATTCACCACGCGCTTGGCGAGGCGAACGAGGTAGTGACGCGAGTCGAAGACGCGCCCTTGCCGCGCGCCGTGCGCATGTTGGAGACCTCGCGTCAAGACTTTCGGGAACTCGATCGATCCACCCGCGCGCTCCTTGCCAAGGGGGTGGCGGAGGAATCTGACGTCACGCGCCTTCGGCGGCAGTCGAGACGCGCCCGCGTACTTTCCCGCAGGATGCGCAATGAGCTTCAAGAGCGGCAATTAGCGTGGGCCCTGGAGAATTCCCTCGGCCGAAGGTTCGTGACGATTCTCGAGAATCTCGTACTCCTGTTGATTCTCGCCATGACGGTCCTCATCGTCACGGAATCGGTGATTGAATGGAGCGTGGGCGCGACTCCCGGTCAACTCCGCTTTTTTGCCTGGGTGGACCTGGCCATCTGTTGCGTGTTTCTTGCCGAGTTCGGCTTGAAGCTGTGGTTCGTTGAGCGGCGATGGTTGTATTTCCGCAGGCATTTCCTGGTCGACTTCCTTGCTTCGCTGCCGTTCGGCTTCATCACTTACTCACTCTCGGTGGGAGAGGCGGCCGTCGAAAGCACGCCCCAGCTTTTGCGCCTGCTCCGCTTCCTGCGACTCCCGGTCATCGCTCGATACGTTCGCGTCGCGCAGCCGGTCATTCGGTTCGGTCGACTTATCCTGTTCGCCATGCGCTTCACCGATCATCTCGTTCGCAGATCCGGAGGCGTCATCAACCGGAACATCATCCTTTTCGAGCCGGAGAAGGAAGACTCTTCGCTTCGTCGCTATCACCTTGCTTTGGTGACGCTCCGCGAGCGCTATTCCCGGCAAACGATAGCGCTCCACGCGGAACTCGGGCGCGCGGAGCGTCAAGAATTGCTGCGCCACGGACTCGACGACCTGGAATGGCTTGCGGCGCGGACGCCGACACCTCCCTTTGCCGAAGAGGAAGAAGTTACGCTACGCACGGCGCGCGACATTCCAGTCGAACAGGTCGTCGAAAGGTTGATCGAAATGACCCCCACCCGTCTGGTGGAAGTGATGGGACCGACGTTCGTTCAGTCGGTGGCTCGTTACGTGGATCTCTTTGACGTGCCGATCGTTCGGCGGATTCCCGTGGTTCGCGTGCTCATAGCGCATCGGGAACGAGGGCCGGCGGAAGTGGCGGCGTTGGCGGCGAACTATCTTGGCTATTCCATCCAGGCGGTCTTGGCGCTCGTTTATTACGCGGCGGACCTGCAGGCGACGATCTCCGCGCC